>NZ_JANYMN010000002.1:0-1057265 GCF_030386235.1 Bacillus sp. B.PNR1 | reverse complement strand
ATCAGGGAGCAAGCTCCCATCTGTCCGCTCGACTTGCATGTATTAGGCACGCCGCCAGCGTTCGTCCTGAGCCAGGATCAAACTCTCCGATAAGTGGATCACAGGTTAAGTTCACCGCATCCTGCGGCGACACCTGTGTGACCTGCATCGTGCAGGCCCTAGTTTGACTGACTACGCACATCGCTGTGCGATTTATAAAAATGAATTAACAGGTACGTTTTGTCTTGTTTAGTTTTCAAAGATCATTTCGTCACTTCTTAATGAAGCAGCTTTACTAATATAACATTCAGCTTCTTTTTTGTCAACAACTTTTTTCGCGTTATTGTTGAAGCTTTTTGTTTGTGTCCACTGTGCATCAGCGACGTTTAATAATATAACACCTGTGTTTATTTATTGCAATAGTTTTTTTAAAAAAATCCATAAAACAAATAAACTATAATCCTCGCCATGATTTCTAAAGCGTGTGTATCATATAATTTTCTTAAAAGAACATATATATCAGTCATGTGATCTTGTTGTTTTTTTCGTTTTCTTGTATAGTAGAAACGAACTAAATACTGATGACCACAAGGGGAGCATTAAAGCTGAGAGTGAGCGGTTTCGTTCTGACCCTTTGAACCTGTTAGTTAACGCTGGCGTAGGGATGTGGCAAAGTCAAATGAATTGCAGATCGTAAAGCAGTGCGTGGAACTTTTCTCATCCTTCCGCGTGCTGCTTTTTTGTTGTCCTTTTGGTTGTCTGTCAATGGAAGGAGATATTTATGGATCAATCTAAGCAACTGGTTCGCCTTATTGAAATTGCCATTATGACAGCAGCAGCCGTTATTTTAGACATTGTCTCGGGAATGTTTCTTAGCATGCCTCAAGGAGGCTCGGTCTCCATCATGATGATTCCGATCTTTTTGATTTCGTTTCGCTGGGGTGTCAAAGCGGGCCTTACTACCGGTTTGTTGACAGGCCTCGTACAAATAGCGATCGGAAACCTGTTTGCACAACATCCTGTACAGCTATTATTAGATTACATTGTCGCGTTCGCAGCAATCGGCATAAGCGGCTGTTTCGCTTCTTCTGTCCGTAAAGCCGCTGTAGCAAAAACAAAAGGGAAATTGATTGTTTCAGTGGTCAGCGCAGTTTTTATCGGCAGTTTCCTGCGCTATGCCGCGCATGTCATTTCAGGAGCTGTGTTTTTCGGCAGCTTCGCTCCAAAAGGAACGCCGGTATGGATTTATTCTTTAACTTATAATGCGACTTATATGGTTCCTTCATTCATTATTTGCGCCATTGTCCTATGTTTATTATTTATGACAGCACCGCGTTTACTCAAAGCTGACAAAGCTTAAAAGTGACAATCCCCCAGCGAATTCCGCTGGGGGATTTTTGTTATCTGTTAAGAAGTGTTTTTAAAGCAGAAAGATCCGGCCAGCCAAGGCCCGCTTCTTTCAGCCTTACTCCGGCAATTTCAAAGCTGTCCTCCGATACTCTTTCAGGAGAATAGGACTGATAAAATATAATCGAGGGGTTCTGCTCAATGACCCAAACAAACATGCTCGAAAAGCCATGTTGAAGCAAAAACTCTGCTCCTTTTGTTAAGAGCGCCCTCCCTGCACCTTGCCGCTGGTGCTCTTCCAGAAGGTAAATAGCATATAGCTCGCCGTCATAGCCTTCTTGTTCAGAGCGGATAGGTCCAAATGAAGCAAAGCCAAATACTGAACCCTTTTCATCCTGGGCAACAAATACTCCCTTTAACGAGCGGCTTTTCCATTTGTCTTCAAATCCCTTATAGTTCAGGCTGTTTAAATAATCAGCCGGGATAATTTCGTGGTATGTTGTCCTCCAGCTGTCTACATGCACCCTTGCAATGTCCTTTATATCATCTAACCTTGCTTCACGTACAGTTACCATCCGGTTCTGTCCTTTCCTTACTCTGATTTTTGGACCGTTTTGGCTTCTTTGATTTCATTTGTTAATTCATTAATGCTTTGTTTTACGTTTCCTTTTCCTGAAAAGTTCTCAATCATTTCTTTTACGTCAATTCCTGAGGATGCTTTTAAACTTTCTTGCAGACTTGACATTAGGTTCGTCGCATAGCTGGTTACTTTGTTTGCGCCGCTGGATTCACCGCTTCCTCCTGTATCTACAACGGTGATTTTATCAATATTTGAAAGAGGAGCCGCTGCTTGTTTCGCGTATTCCGGAAGCATTTTGACGATCATATCGAAAATCGCCGCCTGCCCGTACTGTTCAAAGGCAGCCGCAATTTTCTCTTTTGCTTCCGCTTCTGCAAGACCTTTCAGGCGGATAACCTCAGCCTCTGTTTCTCCTTTTGCCTTTTCAGCTTCTGCTTTGGCTAGCCCGTCAATTCTTACTTTTTCCGCCTCAGCCTTTGCCATTGCTTCTATACTGTACTTCTTGGCATCGGCTTCCGCTAGCTGTTTGGCTTTCTCAGCTGCTGCGGACTGCTCAACAGAATAACGGTCTGCATCGGCTTTTTTCTTCACCTCTGAGTCGTATTGACGTTCACGGCGAAGAATTTCTTTTTCTTCTAGTTCTATTTGCTTTTGGCGTTCGATAATTTTAACCTGCATTTCCTGTTCTGTGACTTGCTGGCGCGCTCTGGCTGTCTCTAAATCATATGCTTGGTCAGCATTCGCTTTTGCCGTATCTTGGTCTCTGCGGAATTCAGCCATTTTGAGCTGATTGATTTTTTCAGCTTCAGCGATTTCCGTCGCCCGTTCAAGTTCAGATTTCTTTGCATCTTTATCGGCTTCTGCCCGCTTAATCCGGGTTTCTTTATCAGCCTCTGCTGTTGCGATATCAGCATCGCGTTTTACTTGGGCAATTCTCGGTTTCCCTAATGATTCAAGATAACCGTTTTTATCACGTACATCTTTAATGGTAAACGAGACGATTACAAGCCCCATTTTTGCGAGATCCTGTGAAGCGACACGCTGCACCTCTTGAGAGAATTTTTCTCTGTTTTTATAGATTTCTTCTACTGTCATTGAGCCGAGAATGGAACGAAGGTGGCCTTCTAAAACCTCCCGCGCTTCCTGCTCACGGTCGTCTTTTGATTTTCCTAAAAATTGTTCAGCTGCTGTAGCAATTTCGCCTATAGAACCGCCGATTTTAATAATCGCAGTTCCATCGGCCATTACAGGCACTCCTTGCTCTGTATAGACTTCAGGTGTCGAAACATCAAGTTTGCTTGATAGTAAGCTTAGCGGCTCTGCCTGCTGGAAGACGGGAAGGACAAAGGTTCCTCCGCCGCGGACGATTTTGAGACGGTTGCCGCCTTCATCGACATGAACATTTTTATTGCCCAGATAACTCCCCGTTACGATTAACGCTTCATCAGGCCCTGCTGTACGATACTTTGTAATAAACACAGCTATTAGTGCAATTAATAAAAAGAATACAACTCCGATGATCATTATAATCGGCATTGTCATATCAAATTCCTCCTTGTGTTTTAAATGGATTCATGCGGAGTAACAGAAAGAACTCCATTGCTAATATCTACGACCAACACTGTTGTCCCGTAACTGATCTGCTGATTATCAAAACTGACCGCTGACTTTGAAATGGTGCCGCCTATTCCTTCAATGACCACTTCGCCAAACCCGTCAACTGGAACAGCTGTAATGACTTTACCGACTCTCCCTCTTAGATCATCTTCTCTATATGCCAATGATTCTTCCGCGGATGATAATGGAACCAGCACAAAGATGTGAAGCAATATCACCAGCATGATTGAAAGGATGCAAGATAAAAGCGCAATCAGCAAGCTTGACAGCGGCAATACGAGCTCGCCTATATATCCTCCTGCTGAAAAACATGTGAAAAATGAGAGCACTAATGTCGGATTTAGAAACGGAATACCTTCCGACAGTCCTGCAAATACATCTCCGAAAAACAGAAATAACAGCGTAAGACTGCCGGCAATCATAAGCGTATAAAGATAAATCGTTTGTATAGGTACACCAAATAACTCCAATTCCCTCATCCTTTCTTCATCAATGCATTGATGAACGGCTGCCGTTACCATTTATACGAGACAACGCAGGAAAGGTTTCAAAATTTTAAGACAAATAACCTGTTTTGAAGTGCTTTATAAATGATAATTGCTTATATATATGGTAATGTCATTTTAGGAGGAGATATGATGAGTATCTTTAATGAAGCCAGATTAGAAACGTGGAACGAATTGAAAGGACTTTCTGACGACAAGCTGAACCAAAAGCCTTCTGCTGATGAATGGAGTATACGGGAAGTTCTTGACCATTTGAAAAAAATCGATATGACAGCACAAAAAATGCTGAAGGAACGTGTAAAGGACGCTCCTATCAAAGAAATTGAAGAAAAACCGCTTGAGGTGGCACAGAACAGAAATAATAAACGGAAAGCTCCGAGTCATCTTGAACCTGCACATGATTTTATTTCAGGCAGCCAAATGAAACGCGAGCTTGATGTTGTAAGAGAGCAGCTGACAGCCACGATTGCCTCTCTGAAAGAAGAAGATTTTGAAAGAGTGCTTCCGCATCCTGTGTTTCAAGAGCTGACTGTCAGACAGTGGATCGATTTTATCGGCCATCATGAAAAACGGCACCTCAGCCAAATGAAAGAAATTAAAGAAAAGATAGAAAGGGCCTGATTTGTTCAGACCCTTTCTGCTTTTCGTTTAACTTTTCGCTGATAGGAATGAACTTCTATTTCATCACCTGCGTAAACAGCTCCGGGTCTCTCAACAATGCACACAATCCCTCTTATGCCCAGTGCGTGACGGACAAAAGCCGGCGCCAGCTTCGGTTGCTCCGGATAATAAGACTGAATGACTTCTCCCGGCTGAATGCACGGATCATTTTCGCCCTCGCACAGCAGAGCGGCTCCACTCGGAAAAATAATCCGGCTTCCTTCTTTTAATGTAGTAAGATCTGGTATACCGCTGACTGCCACATTCGCCCCGAGCCATTCCGGCAAAATCCTCGGCACTCCCATTTTTAAAGCGATTTCGTTGCATTCCTCTATAGAAACAATTGAAATTTGTCTTCGGTTGAAAATTTCAGTCCCTCTTGAAAACATTGGTTCTCTGGCTCCCGCTTTTTTGGTCAGGCCAAAATGCAAGTCTCCGGGGATGCCGCCATAATCAAAATCAAGCTTGTCCATTTGCTTTGTTACGAAGCTTTCTGTATCTGCGATATATAAGCCTTCCGCTTTTGCGGTCATACGCTTCCACATCAGCTGGCACCTTCCTTCTCATCTAAAATTTCCATCTATGCTTCATTATCCCAAAAAATCCCGCTCTGTAAAGGAGCGGGATTTTGATTATACCGTTTTAGGCGTAAGGTTAAAGCAGCGCTTGTAGATCCAGTTGTATGCTTTTTCATTTAAATCTCTAGGATTTCCGAAGGTTTGCGGGTCTTTCATTGCTTCTTTAGACAAGCGTTCGATCATGTCAGGTGACACTCCCTGCTCTTCTAAAGTCGGCACTTCTAATTCTTTGACCAGATCATACATCCAATTGACAGATGCTTTCGCAGCTTCTTCTGTTGTCATCTTGCTTGTATCAATACCGAAGGCTTTCGCAATCCGTGCAAACTTCTCAGGATAGCCCTTCCAGTTGTATTCCATGACAGGACCCATCATCGCCGCCACACATTGGCCGTGAGCGACTGGGATAATACCGCCAAGCGTTTGGCTCATCGCGTGAGCCGCGCCAGCTGATTCACTGCCGTAAGAAAGACCGGCAAGCATTGCAGCCTGCGCCATTCCGTATCTTGCTTCCAGATCCTCTCCGTCAGCAAATGCCCTTTTAATGTAATGAGCGGCATATTCAATTGCCATTAAGGCAACTGCATCCGTGATTGGCTGCGCAAACTTCATTGTATAGCACTCAATGGCATGAGCAAGCGCATCAATTCCCGTCATGGCTGTTACATGCGGAGGCATCGAAATATGAAGCTCAGGATCAATGATGGTCAAGTGCGCTGCAATCAGCGGACCGCCCGTGTTGAATTTGAATTCTCTTTCTTCATCTGTGATCACCGCCCATTGTGTTACTTCTGATCCTGTTCCAGCCGTAGTGGGAATTGTCGTCAGTGGAGGAATGCGGTTTTCCAGCGGTTTTTTCCCATCTGCCGCTTCATAATCAAGCACGCTTCCTTCGTGAGTTGCTTCTACTCCGATTGCTTTTGCTGTATCCATGGAGCTTCCGCCTCCAACTGCCACCAAGCCATTACAGTTCTCTTTTTTGTAAAGCTCAGATCCTTCATTCACCAGACGGACAGGCGGGTTTGGCTCCACTTTATTAAAGAGCACCACTTCAATGCCTGCTTCTTTAAGTGATTCGATAACAGGATCAGCTACGCCAGCTTTATAAATCCCTGGGTCTGTGACAAGGAGCGCTTTTGAAACGCCCAGTGCAGCTACTTCCTCACCCGTATGCTTGATTGCTCCGATTCCGTGCTTAATGACAGTCGGAATTTCAAATGTGTGGAATTTCTGCATACTTTCTACCTTCATATTTAATGTCATCATCAATCTCCCCCTCTTATGAATTGAACCAATTAACCGCTGCCGGTTTTGTATTGCGATATACATGCTTGACTTCTGTGTATTCTTCAAGGCCTATTTTTCCAAGCTCGCGTCCGAACCCGGATTGCTTATAGCCGCCCCATGGCGCCTGTGCAAAGTACGGATGAAAATCGTTGATCCAAACGGTTCCCATTCTCAAACGGGCTGCTACCCGTTCGCATTTTTCAATATCTTTTGACCATACCGCTCCGGCCAGGCCGTAGATGGTATCATTCGCAAGCTCAATTACCTCTTCTTCAGAGCTAAAGGTTTCGACTGTCAAAACAGGACCGAAAACCTCTTCCTGTACGATTCTCATGTCAGATTTACAGTTTGAAAAAATAGTAGGTTCATAGAAAAAGCCATTTTGAAGCGCTGGGTCTTCCGGGCGTTTGCCTCCTGTCTCCAGCTTCGCGCCTTCTTCTATTCCGATTTCTACATATTTTTCTACCTTTGCCCTGTGCTCCGCCGAAATAAGCGGACCGCTTTCTGTCTCTGCGTGAAAACCGTTTCCGAGTTTTATGCGTTTTGCCCGTTTGACCAGCTCCGCCAAAAATTGATCATGAATGGCGTCCTCAACAAGCAAGCGGGAGCCTGCAGAGCATACTTGGCCAGCGTGGAAAAATACAGCGTTTAATGCCTGATCAACCGCAACTTCTAAATCCGCGTCCTTGAAAACGATATTTGGGTTTTTCCCGCCAAGTTCAAGGGCGATTTTTTTGACATTTCCGCTTGCCGCCCGCATGATTTTTTTGCCTGTTTCGATTCCGCCTGTAAACGAAATCAAATCGACGTCTTTGTTTGCAGCAAGCTCATCACCCACTGTAGCTCCCGGTCCAAGGACAAGATTGGCGACACCTTTTGGAACGCCGGCTTCTTCCATCAGTTTAAAGACTTTGATTGTCGTCAGCGGCGTAATCTCACTCGGCTTCATGACGATTGTGTTTCCTGCAGCCAGTGCAGGTGCGATTTTCCAGCTCGCTTGAAGGAGCGGATAATTCCATGGAGTGATCTGGCCGCAAACCCCGATCGGCTCCCTAATGATTTTGCTTTCTGAATCAGGAATCGGAGATGAAATGATTTCTCCGCCATCTTTGTCAGCCAAGCCGGCGTAATATTGAAAAACATTGGCGATATCGTCCATATCGGCTTTGCTTTCTTCGAGTGTTTTTCCTGTATCAAGAGATTCAAGCTCTGCCAGTTCCTCAAGATCGCGTCTGATTAATTCCGCAATTTTCAGAACAATCTTCCCGCGTTCAAGCCCGGATAATGAAGACCATTCTCCTTTGTCAAATGCTCTGCGCGCGGCTGCGATTGCCTTGATGGCGTCCTCTCGCCCTCCCTCGCTTACAGTTGCAATTTCTTCTTGATTAAATGGATTGATAATGCTCCGGATCTGTCCTTTTTCGGCACTGATCCATTCTCCGTCAATGTAAAATGTTTGACTCATATAAGCCTCCTTGACGTAAATAAAGTTTGTTAAATAAAAATTTAATGTTTTTAATAATTTTAATCTAACATACGGTTTTTAAACTGTCAAAGCCCCTTTTCGATTTTTCTTTTTGACTTTTCCTTATGTTTCGTTAAGATAAAGAACATAAAGAAATAACTTAACGAATTTAACTTTCTAAAGGAAAAGAGGGTCAGTATGGATGAAAATCCAGAATTTGCAGCTATAGAACAGGCTCGGGATCTTGTTATTGACTCCATTGCTGAAACGATGGATCTTTACGGAATTACCCGCAGTGTCGGGATTTTATATGGGACGATGTATATGAGGGATGAGATGACGCTTGACGAAATGCGCGAGGAGTTGCAAATGAGCAAACCAAGCATGAGCACAGGTGTCAAAAAGCTTCAAGACTTAAACGTAGTGAAAAAAACATTTCACCGGGGCATCCGCAAGCATACATTTGTGGCTGAAAAAGATTTCTTTAAATTTTTCACAAATTTCTTTCCCCCTAAATGGGAGCGGGAGGTTCAAGTGAATGTAGCAGCGATCGAAGAAGCTCAGGCTGATTTACAAAAGGTTTTAAGCAAGGAAGATCTCGATAAGGATATCAAAAATGAAGCGCTGCAGTTATATGATCAGCTGGAAAGCTCTAAAGCTTACTACGATTGGCTGAAGCGGCTTGCTGAAGCGGTGCAGAGCGGAGAAATTTTTAAATTTATACCGATCGAAACAAAGTAAAACAGCAAACGCCTGGGAAACCAGGCGTTTTTTTAGTGTAACTACTACAAATTTGAAAAATACGGGAAAAACACCCCATTTACTTCCAAAATATTTGATGGTAATTTTATGTAGGTAAAATTTGTATTTGGCCTTTCAGAGGAGGTGAAAAGCGGGCAGGCCTGTTTAATTTATCAATTTTAGGGGGAATTTTATTATGAAACGCAAATTATTATCTTCTTTGGCAATTAGTGCTTTAAGTCTCGGGTTACTCGTTTCTGCACCAACAGCTTCTTTCGCGGCTGAATCTACATCAACTAAAGCTCATACTGAATCTACTATGAGAACACAGTCTACAGCGTCATTGTTCGCAACAATCACTGGCGCCAGCAAAACGGAATGGTCTTTCTCAGATATCGAATTGACTTACCGTCCAAACACGCTTCTCAGCCTTGGCGTGATGGAATTTACGTTACCAAGCGGATTTACTGCAAATACGAAGGACACAATGAACGGTAATGCCTTGCGTGAAACACAGATCCTCAATAATGGGAAAACAGTGAGAATTCCTTTGGCACTTGATTTGTTAGGAGCTGGCGAATTCAAATTAAAACTGAATAACAAAACACTTCCTGCCGCTGGTACATATACTTTCCGCGCGGAGAATAAATCATTGAGCATCGGAAATAAATTTTACGCAGAAGCCAGCATTGACGTGGCTAAGCGCAGTACTCCTCCGACTCAGCCATGCGGCTGCAACTAATGTAAAAGACCGGTTAACACCGGTCTTTTTTTGCGTTTTCCCCTCCCCTTTTTTCTCTCATTTCCGTTATCTTTTTTCTGGTTTAAAATTTAAATTGACAAACACTAGAAACAGGAGTAAATTCTTGAGTGTTCAATTTCATACAGTCTCTTTTACCGCTTAATCAAACACGAACGGGGGAACCAACGATTGGCTGTTTTATTAACAGCCTTGGGGTGAATCTTACTAAGTAAGAGGGGGTACTCTGAATCCCTAACCCGACAGCTAACCTCGTAGGCGTATACAGAGAGGAGGTCTATTGCGACCATTCTTCGAAATGGTCTTTTTTTCTTAAAAAACGTTAATTTTACTAAGGGAGTTATGAACATTGGGAAGAATAAAAAATAAGCAATTTGCCGTGATCGGGCTGGGCCGGTTTGGCGGCAGCATTTGCAAAGAGCTGCACAGAATGGGACACGAAGTCCTTGCAGTTGATATCAACGAAGAAAAGGTCAATGCTTATGCTTCTTACGCCACTCATGCGGTAATTGCCAACGCCACCGAAGAAAACGAATTGCTTTCATTAGGAATACGCAATTTTGAATATGTGATTGTTGCCATCGGAGCGAATATTCAAGCGAGTACGCTGACCACCTTATTATTAAAGGAGTTTGATATTCCAAATATTTGGGTGAAGGCTCAAAACTATTATCATCATAAGGTGCTTGAAAAAATCGGCGCGGATCGTATTATCCACCCTGAAAAGGACATGGGTGTCAAGATCGCACAAAGCCTTTCTGACGAAAACGTTTTGAATTACATTGATTTATCTGATGATTACAGTATTGTCGAGCTGCTGGCAACGCGAAAGCTTGATTCAAAATCAATTATTGACCTGAATGTGAGAGCAAAGTACGGCTGCACGATCCTGGCCATTAAACATCATGGAGATATCCGTCTTTCTCCCGCACCTGAAGACATCATTCACGAGCAGGATTGCCTGGTGATCATGGGACACAAAAAGGATATTAAACGTTTTGAAAACGAAGGGATGTAGACAAAGGTGACACTTCAAAAGGATAAAGTGATCAAATGGGTTCGGTTTACACCGCCTCAAGTGCTTGCAATTGGTTTTTTCCTAACCATTATCATCGGGGCTGTGCTGTTGAAGCTTCCGTTTTCTACACTGAAGCCATTGTCATGGATCGATGCCCTTTTTACTGCAGCTTCCGCTACAACCGTTACAGGGCTTGCAGTTGTCGATACCGGTACAGAATTTACACTTTTCGGGCAAACTGTCATCATGGGGCTGATTCAGATCGGCGGGCTTGGATTTATGACGTTTGCTGTTTTGATCGTCATGATATTAGGGAAAAAAATCGGGTTGAAAGAACGAATGCTGGTTCAGGAAGCCTTAAACCAGCCGACAATCGGCGGCGTCATTGGCCTTGTCAAAGTCCTGTTTCTGTTCTCGATCAGTATTGAATTGATAGCAGCACTCATCCTATCCATCCGGCTTGTGCCTCAGTATGGCTGGTCATCTGGCTTGTTTGCCAGTCTATTTCACGCGATTTCTGCTTTTAACAATGCCGGGTTTTCGCTGTGGCCTGATAATTTGATGAGCTACGTTGGGGACCCTACAGTGAACCTTGTGATTACTTTCTTATTTATTACAGGGGGGATCGGATTTACGGTTCTGTTTGACATTATGAAAAATCGGCGTTTCAAAGCTTTTTCCTTACATACAAAGCTTATGCTTACAGGAACGCTGATATTGAATGCGATTGCTATGCTTGTGATCTTTATTCTAGAGTACAGCAACCCTGGCACGCTTGGCCACCTGCATATAGGGGATAAACTATGGGCTTCTTATTTTCAGGCAGTGACGCCGAGAACCGCAGGCTTCAACTCCCTTGATTTTGGAAGTATGAGAGAAGGAACCATTGTATTTACTTTATTATTGATGTTTATCGGAGCAGGCAGCGCTTCTACGGCGAGCGGCATTAAGCTGACTACGTTCATCGTGATTTTAACATCTGTTATTGCTTACTTGAGAGGTAAAAAAGAAACGGTGATTTTCCGCCGCTCCATCAAATATCCGATAATCATTAAAGCTTTAGCTGTAAGCGTCACCGGTTTGTTCATCGTGTTTTTAGGGATATTCGCCCTGACGATCACAGAACAAGCGCCGTTTATTCACATTGTGTTTGAAACCTTTTCCGCTTTCGGAACTGTCGGTCTATCGATGGGGCTTACTCCTGAACTGACAACAGCTGGCAAGTGTATCATCATTGTCATCATGTTCATCGGAAGAATTGGTCCTTTAACGTTCGTGTTTTCATTCGCAAAAACAGAGCAATCAAATATTCGATACCCTGACGGCGAAGTGTTTACAGGGTGATATCAAAAAAATCCGGCGTGCAATCGCCGGATTTTTTTATGATTCGATATGAGATTGATTTTGTCTTTTTTCTTGTTCTGCGATGATCTCGTTGTCCTCTGCGTTGTCACGGGTCACTTTTTGTGTAAGAATCGCGCCAACAGCTACGAGTATCATAACAGCGATGTAATAACCTTTTTCATTGAGTTCCAGGTTATCAGCATTATAGAGTCCGATACTAAACAAAAATACTCCCGCAAAAAAAGTGAAATAAGCCAATACAGTAAAGGCAACCGTATTTCTGCGTCTATATTTCTGCACCTTTGTTCCCTCCCAAAAGCATAGTTAATTAGTGTTAACTGTCGTGGAATATTATACCTCAAATTCCCCAGAATGGAACAAAGAATTAAAAATACCGGTAAAAAGGACTTAGGTTGCTTCCTTTATTTCAACAGCGGAATCATCAATCCAGCCGATGAGTTTATTATTGATTTGGAATTGGTACCATACAGACTGGCCATTCTGTTTTTTAGACACAACCTTTATATCTTTGCCGACGTAAGATTGGGCAGAGGTAAGCCTTATAGACCGATCATCAGTAGAAGGCTTGGACCATACGTCTTGGACGGCACTATCTTTAATGGAAGCATGTAAATCCACTGATTTGAGGGATGGGTTTACCTTATCGTACTCATCCAAATCGTATTTTTCCACAATAGCGCTGATTTTATGAGCGTAGTCAGGGTCTGTAGCATATCCTGCTGTTTGCAGTGCAGTAGCAGCTTCCTTATAATCTCCAGCCTCAAGCACAGGTTTATACTTCTTTTTATTCCACGATGTGCCGCGGACGAACAATTGGGCATGATCATCCATCGATTCAAAAAACGTGCTGTATTTTCGAAACTTCGCACGAATGGTTTTTCTTTTCCCTTTTTCAACTTCGTCCGTTTCCATCGTAACGTGATGGCCTTTATAATTTCCTTTCACGCCAAAAAGGTTGTTGGCCTTAGCAGCCAGTTCGCTGTTCCCCCAGTCGGATTCGAGAATGGCCTGAGCGATTGTGATGCTGGGGAGGACATGATATTTTTCATACAAAATTTGGGCATACCCGGACAGGCTGTCTATAAATACTTGCTGTTCATCAACTTCTTCAGTTTCTTTAGATGTTTCAATCGGTTTTGATAAAGTTGTCGCTAAAACAAACAGAGCTAGCGGAATCGATACAATGAAAAATAGTGAAATGAAGAGTTTACGTTTTTTCAATTTTTTACGGGCCATGAAAACCTTCCTTCGAATTAAGAGATTACGAATGTAAAAGAATCTACCTTTTAGAATTTTACTTGCACTTCTAATATTTTTCAATTCTTTAGAACGAAGGCAATTTGGCTTTGCTATATGCCTCTTTAGTTTTAGCAAAAAATATTATCCAGTAATTTTCCGTTACACCTTGTGACACTATATTTTTAGTATTGTTATATAACCTACTATTCTCAAGTAAAGAGTGTTAGTATAATTATATAATAAAGCTAATAATAGGATGTGATACTATGGAGAACTTGTCTACTTTTATTTTTTTAGTAGGGGGGCTTATTCTATCATTTACATTTATTTATCTGGGGGCTAAAAACTTTATAGATGTTTTTCATCATAAGAAATAATGAGAATCATATCTTAGTACTAAAAAAGAGGTTGAAATGCATGAACACCAACCTCTTTAATTTTTGTCTAAGCCTATAATCGACCAACTTTTAGAAATCATGAGTGAAAACATTTTTTATATTGAAACTTATTCCTATCTAAAAATAATCCTGCAAAATCTCATAAACCTTTCAGCTTTAATGTAGTTAGAAATTTTTATTTACAAACTTATAAAAGTATACTTAATCAGCACTTTAAATATAGTTATAAAAACTTGAAATTAAATAAAGCTTGTAGAAAATCGTTTCTACAAGCTCAGACGTTGCTTACCAATGCCCAGTTAATTTACATGCTTTTTTAACTTTAGGGTGCTTTTTACCCCATTTATGACAAGCTTTATAAGCACCTAATTTGTATGCATCGGTGACAACTGCTCTACCAATCGCTACCCCTACCATTGTATAAACTACGGCTTTAAATACTTTGGATAAAGGATTGCTAGCAGCAGATGCTACATTATAATATGCTGACTCTTCTTTTTGAGCTTCTTGTTTTTCTTCTGGAACAGTCTTAAGTGTATTTTCAACCTCTGAGTTAGAGGATACATTTAGGTAATCCTGTAAATTATTAATCTCTTCTATTGTTAATCCATAATCTGCTGCCTCTGCTTTATCAACGACAAAGTCAGATCCTCTCTTCTCTACAGAATTCTCTATAGCATTTAAAACTGATATGTATTTTTCTTTTTCAACAATGAACTCACCATTCTCACTAGCAAATACATTGCTTACAGAGGGAAGTACAAAAGCTAAAACTATAGCACAGCTTAATACCCCAGTTATAAATTTGAAAACACGTTTTGACAATTATACTACCACCTTTCAATTTGTTACACACAAATTATAATCCAAAAGTTTCATCTTTTCAATATATTTTTCCTTAAAACCTATTTTTTCTCAATAAATCCAGAATAATAATTAACCTTTACATTTTATCTTTAAAATTACATATTTCATTAAATCATTTAATTAATATTAATTATTGTTAGAGGCCCTTCCTTTAAGTTAAAAGATTACGAATGTAAAAGAATCTACCTTTTAGAATTTTACTTGCACTTCTAATATTTTTCAATTCTTTAGGGATAAAGTTGGGAAAAGATTGCATAATAAAAACCTTTTCGTGAAAGGAAAAGGTTTTTATCACGTTTCTACTTTTGCAAATTTCTGAGTGCATTCCGATATTCTGTATCATTGATTACTTGATGTGATTTGACAGTTGCATTCGGCAATCCCTGTCCTGAAACGGCCGGTTCCGGAGCTGTTTTTGCTTGGTCATGTGGTTTATGTGCAAGCTTGTGCCCCATTCCTGTAGCATTCATACAAAATGACAGGCAGACGAGCAGAACGCTGAGGATAAAAGAAATGAAAAAGAGATCATGATAAGCAGTCATCATAGAATCCTGTACCGAACCGTTTTGTCTGGCAGCATCTTTTTTCGTGAAAAAACCGATGAGAATCGGAACCCCCATATAGACAAACAACCTTAAAAACTGGACAGCTGTCATTCTCTTGACCAAATCAGGCAGCGGGCCTCCCATGGCAGCTCCCATCAGCCCTGCGGCGACTGTCAGGCCTGTTCCCGCTGCCAGCATGATAAACAGTGCTGCGAACATATAGAGAGACGATTGATCCTGCATATGCAGCCATTGAAAATTTACAAAGACGAGAATAAGTCCGCCGATAATACCGAGCATCCCTGGTCCGACTTTATCATAAAACAGAGCGCTCAAAATGGCCGCGATCGCCACTCCGATTAAAAGAGTCAAGTTTAAAAGAATGAGATGCTCCTGAGAAATATCATACATTTGACGGAGCAAGCCTTGAAAAGCAGACAGGCTGATAGCTACCGTTATCGTCCCTGCAGCTATGATCAATAACCCGAGCACCGGTTTTGGCAGAAGCATTAGTTTAATTGAAATGAAGGGATTTTTCACTTTATATTCTACTATTAATAGAACAATGAACAAACATAACGTCACACCGAAACCTGTCCATACATAACCCGATGAAATCCCCCATTTTTGCAGAAAAATGAATGAAACCGCTGAGGCTGCGGCAAGGAGAACAGATAAAAGAATTCCCCCACGATCAAGGGGCTGTTCTTGAGCCGCCGCTCCGTGATGTTCGTCATGGAGAAAGAAATAGCTCACCGCGACACCGATCAGTGACAATGTGCCAAAGGTGAAAAACAGCCATCTCCAATGCCCGCAGCTTGTAGCTATCGTTCCCAGGATCGTGCCGATGATAACAGAACCATAAAATCCCCCAATCAGCACAAGCAGGGCATAGTTCCTGCGTTCAATCGGGAATGACAGTACAAGCATTGGAATCATAATCATCAGCATGACACCTGTTGCCGCTCCCTGTAAAAAGCGTCCTGCCGCCATCCATGCAATATCGTTTGAAAATGCGATGAGCAGTGAGCCTAGTATAAAAACAGGTAATGAACCAAGGTAGACGGGACGAGCACCGAATTTTTTCCTCAGCAGCGGTCCTGTCGGAACTAACAAGGCAAAGGCCATATTTCCGATCAATATTGGATTTACTGATGTGAAGACACTTGTTCCAACCGCTTTCTGAACAAGGCTTTGAACTGACGACAATGCCGTGTTAGACATCAATCCCGGCCCGACCGCTAAAACGGCGAGCAAAGAAATCACCCAATAGTGTTTTGTCTTCATGTTGTCATTCCTTCCTATATGAATACATGCGAAATACACCATTTTTTGAAAACAAAAGAAGCTAATAGATTTTCGCATACCATTAGCTTTCATTCTAATATTCTCCCTTTTAGGGGAAATGATATTATTTTATTATAAATATGTGAACAAATGAGCATATAATCAAATATTATTTCAAACCGACTGTGTTTTGTCAATAGCGCAAATTTCAAGCTCCAACATAAACAGTTTTTGCCCCGATATTGTGTATAAGAGCCTAAAACTCCTCGCTTGTTCCTTCAAGTGAATCAAAGCAGGCAGCTTGAATCCTTTCATCCCCCTATTCCAACTAATAAGCTCGAATAGGTTGGTGATAAGCCAACGTGTTGACCGCACATTTTTTTGTGTTCACTGGGCGTTTGCCGCCTCTAATTTGTATATAGGTAAATACCATGAATTAATCTGTGAAATACCAATGTTAGGAAATTTTTATTTTTTCCGGGAGGCAAAACGAATGGAACTGTATGAGTGTATCCAAGATATTTTTGGCGGCTTGAAAAATCCATCGGTTAAAGATTTAGCAACATCATTAAAACAAATTCCAAACGCAGCACAATTGAGTCAACCGTATATTAAGGAGCCAGACCAATACGCCTACGGCCGAAATGCCATCTATCGTAACAATGAGTTGGAGATTATCGTAATTCACATTCCGCCTAACGAGGAGACAACCGTCCACGATCATGGCCAATCTATTGGTTGTGCAATGGTGCTAGAAGGAAAACTCCTTAATTCTATCTATCGCTCAACCGGCGAACACGCAGAACTCTCCAATTCATACTTTGTCCACGAAGGAGAATGCCTTATTTCAACTAAAGGTTTAATTCACAAAATGTCCAATCCGACGTCCGAACGAATGGTGTCTCTTCATGTCTACTCACCCCCTTTGAAAGACATGACGGTCTTTGAAGAACAAAGGGGTGTCTTGGAAAATTCATGATTGACAGATGAACTGTTCAACTGGAGGATTCAGAGAATGAACCTTTTTCTCAAAACAAAAAAACCCTTATAGAATAAGGGTTTACAGGTATGGAGCCAAGGGGGCTCGAACCCCTGACCTCTACGCTGCCAGCGTAGCGCTCTCCCAGCTGAGCTATGGCCCCGTATGTAACGTCATGTTTATTATAGATGATTTTTTTTTGAAAAACAAGCTGTTTCCTCTTGAATTGACAGAAAAAATAAGGCTCGGGATGAGCCTTATTTTTCGAATTACATCATGATTAAAAGTAAAATCACACCGAGAATAATTCGATAGATTGCAAATGGGACGAGTTTGATTTTATTAATCAGTCTTAAGAAGAAACGGACGACAAACAACGCGACAACAAAGGCACAGATAAAGCCGATGATGAAAAACGGCATCAAATCCGAGCTTAAGCTGTCCCAATGCTTCACAAGGCTCAGAAAACTTGCTCCCATCATGATCGGCATCGCCATAATAAACGTAAAATCGGCTGCCGCTCGGTGGTTTAACCCGAGAATAACACCTCCGGAAATAGTTGAACCTGAACGTGAGAAACCCGGCCAAAGGGCAAGACATTGGAATAAGCCGACTGCTATCGCCTGCTTATAGGAAATGCGGTCGAGGGTGTCTGTCGCTGTTTTCCGCTTATTCACCCAGTCTGCAAAAAGCATCAGGATTGCCCCCGCGATTAAACCGAAGGCCACAGTTTTAACGGAAAATAAATATTCATCAATGTAATCTTCAAACAAAAAGCCGAGAACAGCAGCGGGAACGAGCCCGACAGCAATTTGGGCAATGCTTAATTTATGTCCCTGCTTCTGGTCGCTTGTAATATTTTTTTTCAAGCCGAGTAAATTTAAAATTCGGTCTTTAAACACGATAGCTACTGCTAAAATGGAGCCTAGCTGAATAACTACTTTGAATGAATTAGCAGCTTCTTCTGACATCAGATTACTTGATTTAAGCCAGATGTCGTCTACTATGATCATATGTCCTGTCGAAGAAACCGGCGCGTACTCTGTTAATCCTTCTACGATTCCTAAAATGGCGGCTACAAACAATTCCCATAGAGTCATGATTTTGATTCTCCCCATTAGACATTTATTTTTTTACATAACGGGAGCTTCCCATAAATGGAAAGCCCGTCTTATATAACTATAAACGAAAATCACACTTTATGACCCGGCATATTTTCATTTTTTTCTTCGTCGTATAAATGTGACCGCATTTTAAACCAGTCAAATAAATGTGTGGTAATGACTTTGGCGACTGCATAGCCCGGAATGGCAAGAATGATTCCAACAACACCAAACAGTTTGCCGGCTGTTAACAGCAGAAATATAATCGTGATCGGGTGGATGTGAAGGTTTTTCCCCATAATTTGCGGAGAAATCAGCTTCCCTTCAATCAGCTGAACAATGGTCCAAACGATCACCAGCTTAAGCAGCATGAGCGGCGATGTCACTATGGCGATGATAATTGCAGGCGTAATGGCAATCGTTGGCCCTAAATATGGAACAATGCTTGTACAAGCCGCAATGACTGCGAGCAATGAAGCATAATCCAAGCCGATAATCAAATAACCGATAAACAGCAAAAACCCGATACAGAAGCTGACAATGATCTGGCCTCTGATATAAGAGCTTAACCGATGATTCATTTCACTTAAGACTGTATATGTCTGTTCTTTCAATCGAGTCGGCACAAACTTCAGTATGTAGACCGGTAATTTTCTTCCGTCTTTTAGCAAATAGAAAAGAATAAACGGGACCGTGACGATTGAAATGATAATCTCAGTCAGGGCGCCGATAAAATTCCCAACACCGGTAAAGGTGCTGTTTACGATCGTCGCTGCCTGGTCCGAAACCTTTGTAGCAAGATCAGATATATTAATGTTCATCGTTTGCTGGGCCTGATTGACGAAATTGCTGCCAATCAGCTGTTTCGTCTGGTCTTCTACGACATCGACATATCTCGGGATATTGTCAATCAAACTCATAATTTGTTCTTTTAAAAAGGGGATGATGGACACGATCGTGATCGTGATCAGCCCGATAATCAATAGATATAACAGCAATATAGAATAGATTCTTCTTATTCTTCTTCTCTCCAGGAAATCGACGACTGGATTTAACAGATAAAAAACAATGCCTGTCAAAATAATCGGAAGTGAAATTGTTTTGAGCAGAACAATAATCGGGGTGAAAATAAATGATGTTTTTGTAAATACAAGAATATTTAAACCAATCAGCAGCAGCACAAGCAAAAATAAAACAAACTTATTGTCCAAGAAGAATCGCTTGAATCTGCCGCTCCATGTTTGCAACGTCTCCACTATCGTTCCTCCGTCATACATAGTTTAGTTAAATTGTACACTATCGTCCCTATAATGAAAAATAAAAACCGTTAATTGCTGGAAAAGCTTTCTCTGTTGTCACATTCTATTTATCTCTATCATGTGATTTTGTTCTTTTTAAGCTATAATTTAGCTATATCATGCAAAAGGAGCGATACGAGTGATACGTTTTGCGATAATAGGAACCAACTGGATTACAGACCGCTTTCTTGAGTCAGCGGCGGATATAGAAGATTTTCAGCTGACTGCCGTTTATTCAAGATCGGCTGAACGCGCTGCTGAGTTTGCTGCTAAACACAATGCTGCGCATACCTTCTCAGACCTTCAGGAAATGGCGGAGAGCAATTGTTTTGATGCCGTATACATAGCCAGCCCGAACGCTCTTCACAAGGAACAAGCCGTACTCTTTATGAACCACGGCAAGCATGTGCTTTGTGAGAAGCCGTTTGCTTCAAATACAAGAGAAACAGAAGAGATGATCTCAGCGGCTAAGGCAAACGGCGTTGTCCTCATGGAAGCGATGAAGACCACTTTCCTGCCGAATTTCAAAGAGCTGAAAAAACATCTGCATAAAATCGGCACTGTCCGCAGATTTACCGCAAGCTACTGTCAATACTCCTCACGGTATGACGCGTTCAGAAACGGAACTGTTTTGAATGCGTTTCAGCCTGAGCTTTCTAATGGGTCATTAATGGATATTGGCGTCTATTGTATTTATCCGGCTGTTGTGCTGTTTGGCGAGCCGAAGGATGTAAAAGCAAATGGATATGCTTTATCTTCCGGAGTAGATGGAGAGGGAACTGTCATTCTGTCTTACGATGGGTTCGAAGCTGTTCTGATGCATTCTAAAATCTCTACTTCATATGCCCCGGCGGAAATCCAGGGTGAAGACGGAACGATTGTAATTGATACGATTCACCGGCCTGAACGTGTTGAAATTCGCTACCGCGACGGCCGCCTTGAAAACATTGCGATCCCTGACCCTAAACCGGCGATGTTCTACGAAGCAGAAGAATTTGTCACGCTCATAAAAGAGAATAAGCAGGAATCTGAAGAAAATACATTTGAACGATCTTTGATCACCGCAAAAATTATGGAAGAAGCAAGAAAGCAAATGGGGATTGTGTACCCTGCTGATCATGCTTAAAAAAATCCGCCCGCGTACAAATGACGCGGCGGATTTTTTATTAGGCAATCGGAGAAGACGCCTTCCTTTTTAAAAGCACCTCTTGTTCATACTCTTTGATATCATGCAGCCATGTCTCTTTTACCGGCACGCCCATTTGTTCACAGTAGGAATCCCAGATGGCTCCGAAAGGATATGTTTTGAATTCCTCCATAAGGGCCAGCCTTTCTGTATAGCGGCCCTCTTCCTGCAATTGTTTTAAATAGCCGTTCGGAAGAAGCAAGGCATACAATAAAGCTTTGATCATATTTCTCGTTCCGATGGTCCAGGCCGCTACACGGTTAATGCTGGCATCGAAAAAATCCAGACCGATGGCGACCTTCTCAAGAGCCTGATTACGCACAATTTCAAGAGCGATTTCTCTCAATTCATCATCCAAAACCACTACATGGTCGCTGTCCCAGCGAACTGGCCGAGATACGTGCAAAGCAAGCTTGTCTGTAAAAAGCAGCATGGACGAGATCTTGTTTGATACCGTCTCAGTCGGATGAAAATGGCCTGTATCAAGTAAACAAAGCTTATGATTCGTCAGAGCATAGGCGAAATAAAATTCATGAGATCCGACAACATATGATTCAGAACCAAGCCCGAACAGCTTGCTTTCAACTGAATCGAGATTGTGTTGTTCACTGATCTCTTCTGCGAAAATCTGATCCAGTGATTCTTTTAATCTTTTACGCGGTGTCAGCCTGTCACTCGGGACATCCTTATAGCCGTCGGGAATCCAAATATTCGTCAAGCAAGGGGTGCCTAATTCTTTCCCGAAGTATTCTCCGATACGGCGGCACGCGATGCAATGCCTGATCCAAAATTCTCTGATATCCGGATCGGGGTGTGAAAGGGTGAGTCCATCAGCCGCTTTCTCATGCGAAAACAAGGTCGGATTGAAATCTAAACCTAGCCCTAAATCTTTTGCCCATTTTACCCAGTTTTCAAAATGCTGCGGCTTCAACTCGTCACGTGCTGTCTCTTCCCAGTTAGTTTCTGCGTAAATCGCATGAAGGTTCACACGGTGTTTTCCAGGAATGAGAGAAAGAGCCTTCTCCAAATCTCTTCTTAATTCTTCAGGCGTTTGCGCTTTTCCGGGATAATTGCCGGTCACATCAATTCCGCCTGAAAGCTCGCTCTTATTTACTTCAAAGCCTTCAATGTCGTCACCCTGCCAGCAGTGGATTGAAATGGGCACTTGCTTTAATTGCCGAAGCGCCTCTTCAACATCAATTCCCCATTTTTCATATGCCTGTTTTGCACTGTCATAATTGGCTTTTATGGTCATGCAGCTCTCTCCCTTATTTCAGTTTTTTAATCCAAATAAAAAACTTCCTTTAGATCTATCGAAACAGGACTGAAATCCGAATTTGTTTTCATTAAGGGCGCCATCGTTTTCCACCATCTCCGGCAAACTTCCGTGTCCGCCATCTTTCTCCATTTCCCTTCATCCTCTATTTCTAAATATGCAAAAAGCCGGCCTGTTTCCTCATCTAGAAAAATGGAATAATGGTGGGCTCCATGAGCTTTGAGTGCTTCTGCCATCTCAGGCCAAATGTCATCATGCCGCTGCTTGTATTCTTCGTACTTGTCTTGATGGACAAACATGATACTGGCTTTTCTTTTCAAGCTTTGTCACCTCTTCATTATTTAGATAGCGCTTTCAAAACAGTTTGCTGAAATGACTGAATGATCGTGCTTCTGTCAATGTCTTTGGGTGTAAACACTTTGATCGGAAAGGAATTTCTGACGACTTGCCGGGCTTCTTTTATGTCTTTGACTTCTTTGGCAGCAATCATTTGCATCAGCAGATTTCCTATGGCGGTTGCCTCTACTGGTCCTGCGTATACCGCTTTTCCGCTCATGTCTGCCGTTAATTGATTTAAGAAATCGTTCCGGGCTCCGCCGCCGATGATATGAAACTGATCGATCGTTTTTTCTGTGATCGTTTCGAGTTCTTTGATGGCTATCGCATAGATGATGGCTAAATTGCTGTAGATGCAGCAGGCAAGTTCGCCTGCAGTGCGGGGAATCTTTTGGCGGGTTTCTCTGCAATAATGCTGTATTTCCATTATCATGTTTTCTGGATTGAGGAAGCGTTTATCATTTAAGTTTATAAATTGCTGGAATGGTTCTGTTTTTTCGGCTTCTTCTGCAAGCTGCTGAAAAGAGTAATCTGCTTGTAATTGCTGTCTTACTTCTTGTATCACCCACATGCCGATAATGTTTTTGAGAAAGCGAATGGTGTTGTTTGCGCCGCGTTCATTTGTATAGTTGTTTTTCAAAGCCAGATCAGTTATTATCGGTGTTTTGTTTTCAACCCCGATTAACGACCATGTTCCGCTGCTGATATACGCCCAGCCATCACTTACACCAGGCGCCGCGATGACGGCCGAGGCCGTATCATGTGTTGCGACTGTCATCACCTTGCACGCCGGGAGATCATAATCCGGGAACCAGTCATTTCTTAGCTTCCCGAGCTCATACCCCGGTTCAGTCAACGGGGCAAATTGCTGTTCGTAAACAGACACGGCATCAAGCAATTCAGGATCAAACTTTCCCGTTGAGACGTTTAAAAGCTGTGTTGTGGACGCATTCGTGATTTCTGTTACGACTTTTCCGGTTAAACAATAGCCTAAATAATCAGGAACCATCACAATTTTATCTGTCTTTTTCAGCAGCTCACGGTTTTCTTCATACAATTGATAGATCGTGTTAAAAGGCTGAAATTGTATTCCTGTTTTTTGATAAATTTTAGCCTTCGAGAGGGTATGTTCCAGTTTGTCTATTGTATGATCTGTTCTTCTATCACGATAGGATATTGCTTCGCGTAATCGATTTCCTTTTTCATCCAGCAAGACATAATCAACTGCCCATGTATCGATGCCAATGGTGCAGTGTTCATATCCAAGCTTTTTTACTTTTTGCAGTCCTTGCAGGATTTGTTTTAGCAGATGATCAATATCCCAAAAGCAATGCTCTTCTCTTTGACTAAAACCGTTAGCAAATCTGTGAATCTCTTGTATGTCAAGCTTCCCTTCCTTTAGTTCACCTACCATGATTCTCCCGCTTGATGCGCCTATATCAATGGCAGTATAAATCATTCTTTCACCCTCTCTTCGGAAGAGGAACAGCTGTCACCTTCACCTTTTTGTCCTCAAGAGCTTTTACCGATGCCGGATCAAGTCCAGAATCTGTAATTACGCGGCTGATATCTTGCAGCGAGGCGATATGTGAAAACTCGCGGTTCCCCCATTTGCTTGAATCGGCCAGCAAAATGGTCTGGTCCGACCTTTCGATCATCCGTTTTTTGAGCAGCGCCTGCCACTCATTTGAGTCACTCATCCCGTTGTTTACATCAATTCCTTTACATGACAGAAAGGTTTTATTGACATGATAGGTCTCAAGTGAACGTTCTGCTAACGGGCCAGCAAATGATAATGATTTTTCCAGCAAAATGCCGCCTGTTGAAATGACTGATATGTTTTTTTTATTGCTGAGTTCAATGGCTGCTTTCATTGAATTTGTAATCACGGTGATTTCAATGTCAGGGAGTATTTTCGCCATGTACCAGGCGGTTGTGCTTGCATCGAGAATAATTCGGTCTCCGCTTTTTACATATTTGGCCGCTTCGTGAGCAATGGCTTTTTTTTCGATGACATTTGTGATTTCCCGTTCAGAAAAATGAATTTCTGATTCCTTCTGCTGAATACTGACCGCTCCTCCATGACTCCGGCTCAGTTTATGTTCTTTTTCAAGCTTCTCAAGATCACGCCGAATGGTTTCCTCTGTGACTGAAAATATGTCACTTAATTCGGCAACGCGGATGCTTGAACGCGCATTCACTATTTCCACTATTTTTTGCTGCCGTTCTGCTACTAGCATCAGTAACGCCCTTCCTCATATCGTAGTCCATCTTATATTTTTTATCATAGCATATTTCTAACGCGTAAAAGCAGCAGGGACGCCGCCGTCTACCGTAATCATGCAGCCCGTTGTTTTTTCGGCTTTAGAAGAAGCGAAAAATGCAATGGCTTCGGCAATATCCTCCGGGTAAATATTGACGAGCAATGCAGTTCGTTTCCGGTAATGTTCTTCCAGCTGATCCGGTTCAATCCCGTACGCCGCGGCTCGTTCCTCACGCCAGCTTGAACCCCAGATTGCCGATCCTTGAAGAACCGCGTCCGGCAAAACGGAGTTGACCCTAATGCCGAATTCTCCGCCTTCTGCAGCAATGCATCTTGCTAAATGGGTTTCAAGCGCCTTAACCGAGCTGTAGGCAGAGGCGTTTTTCCCCGCATAAACCGAATTTTTCGATCCGACAAATACCATGCTTCCGCCTCTATTTTGCTGTTTCATCTGTTTAAACGCTTCACGGGCTACAAGGAAATAGCCTGTTCCTAAAACATTCATATTAAGATTCCATTCTTTTAGACTTGTTTCGTCAAATGGGCTTGATGTGGCCAGCCCGGCATTATTGATGACGATATCAATGCCGCCGTAAGCAAGTGCCGCTTGTTCAAAAGCTGACTGTACGTCTTTTTCCTTTGTCACATCCATTTTGACAGCCATTGCACGCCCTTCTCCGTACGCATCGTTTATTTCCCCGGCAATTTTCTGTGCACCTTCTATATTCAGATCAGCTGCGATTACGTGCCCTCCCTCAGCTGCAAATCGGCGGCATGCTGCACTGCCGATTCCGCCAGCCCCTCCAGTTATCAGCGCTACTTTTCGGGAAAATTCTGCTTCCGGCGGGGCAAGCGTAAGTTTATATAGTTCAAGCGGCCAATATTCGACATGGTAGGATTCATTTTCATTTAAAGAAACAAATTGCCCCAGAGCTGTTGCTCCTTTCATAACAGCGATGGCCCTCCGATATAAGGCCCCGCTTACTTTAGACATGGTATAGCTTTTTCCTGTATTCACCATTCCGATTCCAGGAATCAATATCACCCGCGGAGCGGATTCAAAGATTTGATCCCCATCCTGCTGATTGCGTGTAAAGTAAGCCTGATACTCTGACGTAAAGCGCTCGACTCCTGACTTGATCAGATCCGCAAGCTTGTGAACATCTTGAGTTTCCGGATTCCAGTCAATGTACAGCGGAACCCTTTTTGTGTGAACAAGGTGATCCGGGCATGCCGCACCGATTTGCGAAAGTGCTGGCGCTTGAACACTGTTTACAAATTCCAAGACGTCGTCATGATTATCATAGGAAAGGATCTGTTTCTTTTCTTCACTTACAGTTCCTCTGATCACAGGCATGATCTCAGCCAATATTTGTTTTCTGCGATCTTCCGGCAGCGGCTGATATCTTTTGCCTCGAAATACCTCATGCTGATTGATACGGTCGTTAATATACTGCTCGGCTTCTTGAATGATGGATATCGTTTTTTGATAACATGTTTCAGACGTCTCTCCCCAACTGACTAAGCCATGTTTCTCCATTAACACAAGCTCGGCGTGAGGGTTGTTCGCTACGCCTTCAGCGATTATTTTAGACAAAGCAAATCCAGGGCGGACGTATGGCACCCATACAAACCGGTTTCCGTAAATGTCTTCAGCGATCTGTTTTCCATTATCTGCGCAGCATATGCTGATAATCGCATCTGGATGGGTATGGTCAACATGCTTGTATGGCAGAAAAGCGTGTAATAGTGTTTCAATTGAAGGGCGGGGATGTTTGCTGTCAATCATACAATGAGACAGGTAATCTACCATCTCTTCATCTGACATTTTGTCCCTTTCAATCAGCGGGCGGATATCATCTAATTTCAAACCGGTAAAGTTATGCGCTTTCATTGTTGCCAAATCTGAACCGCTTCCTTTTACCCACATGACTTCTATTTCACGGCCTCTAAAATCCTTTTCCGTTGTTTTCATAGATGTATTCCCCCCGCCCCAGTTGCAAACAGTGCGGTCTGACCCGATCAAATTGGACCTGTACACCAGTTCCTCTACACCTTTAGGCAGCTTTGCAGCTCGGTCTGAATCCCATATATGCTTCACCATATTTGATATTCCTCCATACCCTTTTATTTGTATCCGTTTTCATTATATATGATCTTCGTTTGTTTTTGAATTATTTTTGTTTATTTTTGTTTTCAATAAAAAAAGAAAGCAGCAGAATATGCCGCTTTCTCGTTCATTATGATTCAATTTTAAATTTTTTCGTAATGTCCTGAAGTTCTTCCGCCATGTTTGCCAACGTTTCCGCTGAAGAACTGATTTCTTCCATGGACGCAAGCTGTTCTTCCGCCGAAGCTGCGATATCCTGAATGCCTGCTGAGCTTTCTTTCGCCACTGCAGAAATGTCTTCAACAGCACTTGACACTTCCTGTGATCCGGCTGATAGTTGTTCAACCGTCGCGTTCAAGTTTTGCAATTCGCCGGAAATTTGGGTTGTCATCTCATAGATTTGTTTAAAGCTTTCCGCTGTTTTGTCAGTAATCTGCAAGCCTTCTTTTACTTCATGATTCACAGATTGGAACATCGAAAGGGAAGTGCTGATTTCTCTGACAATCTCTTGGATTAATCCTTCAATTTCCTTGGCGGAGTCTGCTGATTGCACGGCAAGTTTTCTGACCTCTTCCGCAACTACTGAGAAGCCTCTTCCGTATTCTCCCGCTCTTGCCGCCTCAATCGCAGCATTTAATGCCAGCAGGTTGGTTTGGTCAGCGATGCCATTAATCACATTCAAGATGCTGTTGATGTCTTGCGATTTTGTTTCAAGGCCCTTCACAACCGCTTCCGCTTGTTGAACGGATTGGTCGATTGTTTTCATTTGGCCGACTGTGTGTTCCACCAGTTTCTCGCCGCTGCCCGCTGCCTCAGAGGACTGAATCGATGATTTCGTAATGGTTGAAGAGGCTTGTGCCACCTTTGAAATCCCGTGATTCATTTGAGAAAGGTGATTTGAGCTCGTTTCCAGTTTCTCACTTTGCGCCTCGTTGCCATCTGAGAACTGTTCGATGGCGAGTGTAATATGCTCTGTTGCCTTACTCGTTTGAGCTGCGCTTGCCGTCAGCTCCTCAGAAGATGAGGCGACGTTTTCGACAGACGCTTGAATAACGCCGATTACAGAACGCAATGATGCAGACATTTCATTAAAGCTCTCGCCAAGCTGGCCAAACTCGTTTTTCGAGTGAATATCAATGACTTCTGTGAGATCACCGCTGCTGATTTTTGCAGACGTTATGACAAGTTTTCTTAATGGCTTGGTAATGGCACGAATAATATACAGTATGAGTATGCCGCCGATTACAATAGACACGCATAGAATGATAATCGCAGTGTTCAGCACCGGGCTTGAAGCATCTTGCAATTCACTGACAAAATAAGTGCCCGCGATTTTCCAGCCAGTCAATTTATTTGTCGTAAAGGCCATTTTCTTTTCTTTGCCTTCGAATGTATATTCAAAGGAGCCGTCATTTTTGGAATATACTTGGTTTGTCCAATCGCCGGAGCCGGTTGTCCCAGGCTTAATCGTCGGATGGGCGATATATTTTTTGTTGCCTGTCGTAATAAATGCATAGCCTTCTTTTCCGATTTTGATTCTCTGTGATGCAGTAAGCACCTCATCCAGGTTTAAATCAAGCGCTATAACCCCTGACCCGTCTTTTAATTGTTTTGAAATTGTGACAACGGTATTCCCTGTTGCTTCATCAGTATACGGTTCTGAGAAAACAGCCTGTCCTTTTTCCGCAACGGCCTGTTTGTACCAGTCACGTCCTGTCGGATCGAAGCCTTTCGGAACACCGCTGTCCGGATATTTGTAAAGCTTCTTATCTTCTGAAGCAGCATAGATCGCGCCTACATCGTCGTTAAGTGTCGTGTACTGCTTAAATTTCTCTTTCAGTAAGGTTTTGTTTTTGCCTAGCAATAGGTCTTTATCGATTGTCTCACTATAATAATCTACTGCTTTCACTTTATTATTCAATTTGTTTTGCAGGGTGCTATTGAGTTCTTCAACGTTTCCCACTGCACTATTGGTTAGTTCCCTGTCCAGTGCGTTCCAAGCTGATTGATAACTGAAATATGCTAAAACCCCAACCGGCAAAATAAGCACTGCCAGAAACGCAGCGATTAGCGGTTTGCTGATCGATGGCTGTTTGATCCATTGTATGAATTTTCCCATTCCTGTTGACTCCTCCTTTAAGCTAAATCTAATATCGTCAACTAGGATAAAAGGTTTAATAAAAAAACTAAAAAAAACACCCAAGCGCAACATGCTTGGGTGTTAAGGCTTATTATTCGATTTTGAATCGGTTAGTCATATCGCGAAGCTCTTCCGCCATAGACGAAAGGGTTTCTGCAGACGAGCTGATTTCTTCCATGGAAGCAAGCTGCTCTTCAGCTGACGCAGCGATATCTTGAATATGTGCTGAGCTTTCTTTGGAAATCGATGCAATATGCTCAGACGCTCCCGATACTTCCTCGGAGCTGGCAGAAAGCTGCTGAACCGTCGCACTCATATTTTGCAGTTCGCCGGCGATTTGGTTCGTCATTTCAGAAATGCGCTTAAAGCTCATTTCTGTTTTATCTGTGATATCAAGTCCTGTCTGCACCTCTTGATTGACAGACTGGAACATGCCGAGAGATGTATTAATTTCCTTCACAATTTCGATGATTAATCCTTCAATCTCTTTTGCTGAATCTGCTGACTGTACTGCCAGTTTTCTTACTTCTTCCGCTACAACAGAGAAGCCTCGGCCGTACTCGCCTGCACGGGCTGCTTCAATTGCCGCATTTAAAGCAAGCAGGTTTGTCTGGTCTGCGATGCCGTTAATCACACGCAAAATGTTTGTAATGTCTTTCGATTTCGTTTCCAATCCGCGTACAACTTGCTCCGCTTCTTTAACGGACTTGTCAATGACGTTCATTTGGCCGACGGTTTGGTGAACAAGCTTGCCGCCTTCACTTGCAATTTCTGTCGATTGAACAGATGAATCTGTGATGACTTCAGAAGCTTGAGCCATATTCGTCAACCCGTCATTCATTTGATAAATATGCTCTGCTGCCGTTTCAATATTTTCGTTTTGTTTTTCATTGCCGTTAGAAAATTGTTCAATCGCCAATGTAATATGCTCTGTTGCCTTGCTCGTTTGCGCAGCAGATGCGGTCAACTCCTCAGAGGAAGCGGCAACATTGTCTACCGAATCCTGGATGGCGTGTATGAGAGAACGGAGAGACGACGCCATATTGTTAAAGCTTTTGCCGAGCTCGCCCAATTCATCTTTTGAACGAATATCAATGGTTTCCGTCAAATCTCCCTCGCTGATCCGCTTAGAGGAACCGACAAGCTGTTTCAGCGGTGTTGTAATCGACCGAATGATCAAAGTCATGACGATAATTCCTATGATAATAGCTGCGGCCAAGACAATTAAAGCAAGGTGAAGGACAGGCTGGGCTGCCTCGTGGATTTCGTCTAAATACATGGTGCCGCCGATCTTCCATCCCGTTAACTTGTTTGTGTCAAAGGCCATTTTTTTCTTATCGCCGTCCATGGTGTATTGAAAATCGCCTTTATCAGCATTCAGCATCTTATCGAGCCAGTCGCCTTTTAATTCAGTTCCTGATTTTTCATTAGGATGAGCGACAACTTTTTTGTCCTTCGTCATGATAAATGCGTAGCCTTGTGTGCCGATGTTGACTTTTTTGGTTGTTTTCAACAGATTTTCAATGGTCATGTTGATTGCGATAACGCCTGAACCATCTTTTGTCTGCTGGGCGATTGTCACAACCATCGTATTTGTAGACGCGGTTTTATAAGGATCTGTCACAACGACTTTTCCTTTATTCGCAACCGCTTTTTTGTACCAGTCGCGTTCAACCGGATTGTAGCCGCTCGGCATCGGGAGATCCGGGTAGCGGGTAAATCGCCCGTTTTCATCACTTGTATAAATGGACTCTACATCTTTATTAATGCTGATATATTGTGAGAATTTCTCTTCAATGCTTGCATTGCTTTTTGCTTTATATCTCTCTTTTGTCAGCCATTCGCTGAAGTAAGCAGCGCTGTTTTCTTTTTCGCCGATGCTGGTGTTAATGATTTCGTTTAATTGCTGTACATTTTCTAATGCGCTCCCCATCATCTGTCTGTCGAGCGAGCTGCTAGCCGATTGATACGCAAAGATCGCCAATATGACAACCGGTATGATGAGGATCGACAGAAAGGAAACGAGAAGCTTCCGTGTAATTGATCTTTGTTTTATGAGTTGGAGTATTTTTTTCATCATTCATTTCTCCTTTTTTATGCTACCCTTCATATCGGCTGGAAATGGGTAAATATATACAGCAAAAAAGAAGAAATTTAACAAAAGTAACTAATTTCCCATAAATAGATAGTCTTTTAGACCCATTCTTTATCTGCATCTACCTTAAATCGTTTTGTCAGATCACGGAGTTCTTCAGACATTCTTTCAAGCGTCAGTGCTGATGAACTGATCTCCTCCATGGATGCCAGCTGTTCCTCAGCTGAAGCGGCGATATCTTGGATACCGTCCGAGCTTGCCTTAGAAATGGCTGTGATATCATTTGAAGCTGCGGAAATTTCTTGTGCTCCCGCCGACAGCTCCTCAACCGTCGCATTCATGTTTTGCAGCTCGGAAGCAATCTGATTGGTCATTTGCGAGATATGTTTGAAGCTCTGCTTTGTTTCATCCGTCATGACAAGTCCTGTTTCAACTTCTTTGTTTACAGACTGAAGCACGTTCAATGATGTGTGGATTTCTTTTACTATTTCACTGATCAGCGATTCAATTTCTTTTGCCGAGTCAGCCGACTGTACCGCGAGCTTTCTCACTTCCTCAGCGACGACTGAGAAGCCCCGGCCATATTCACCCGCTCTGGCAGCTTCAATAGCGGCATTTAAGGCCAAAAGATTGGTTTGATCCGCAATACCGTTGATAACACGCAAAATATTTGTGATATCCTTTGATTTGATCTCCAGCCCTTTCACCACTTGTTCCGCTGCTTTTACAGAATGGTCAATTGTGTTCATTTGGCCGGCTGTTTTCTGGACGAGTGTCTCCCCTTTACTTGACACTTCGGTTGAATCTGCTGATGTCTCTGTAATCACTGCGGCCGCCCGCGCCAGCTCTGCCAATCCGTCATTCATTTCATTAATTTGTTCAGTTGTCGTTTCTATTTTCTCGCTTTGGCTTTCGCTCCCGTTTGAAAATTGCTCGATAGCCATCGTAATGTGCTCAGTGGCTTTGCTTGTCTGGTCTGCCGATGCAGTCAGCTCTTCGGACGATGAGGCAACGTGTTCTACTGAGTCTTTGATTCCGTGAATGAGCGAGCGAAGCGATTGTGCCATATGATTGAAGCTCTCGCTCAGAACGCCAAGTTCATCTTTTGAATTGATTTCAATCGTTTCGGTCAGATCGCCTTCACTGATTTTTTCAGCTGATGCGACAATGCGTCCCAATGGCTTTGTGATGGATCGAATCACAAAATAAATCGCCGTCATTCCGGCTGCGATGGCAATCGCCAGAACGACTGAAGCCATGATCAGAACCCTGCTTGCAGCATCGTGAATCTCGTTTGCATACATCGTGCCGCTGATTTTCCAGCCTGTTGTTTCGCTAGTGGCAAACGCCATTTTTTTCTTTTTGCCTTTGTACGAATATTCAAAGTCTCCGCTTTTATCCTTGTAAAGCTTATCAACCCAGTCCCCTTTTAGCTCTGTTCCTGCTTTTTCTCCAGAGTAGGCGATGACTTTCTTGTTTTGGCTCAAGATAAAAGCATAGCCTTCTTTTCCGATATTGATTCCTTTCGCGGTAGTGACTAAGTCATCAATTTTCATATCAATGGCGACAACGCCTGATCCATCCACTGTTTGACGGGCGATGGTGACGACCATTTTTCCTGATGAAATCGATTCATAAGGCTCAGTGACTATTGTTTTGCCTTTATTGGCCATTGCTTCTTTGTACCAATCTCTTTCCAAAGCATTAAAGTCACTTGGCATGTCAGCGTACGGATAACGTGTGAATTCCCCGTCTTTGCTGCTGGAAAATACCGCAGCGACATTATCATTCATTTGGATAAATTGTTTAAATTCCTGTTTCAGCTCTGTTTTCTTTTTATCCTGAAACTTATCTGCTGTCGCCCAATCGCTAAAATACGAGAGGCTTTTTTCAGTCGTTCTGATTTTATCATCAATAATGTGATCTAATATTTGAACATTTTCCTTGGCGCTTTGCGTCATCTGTACATCAAGTGAGGAAACTGCTGATTGATAAGCGCTTACCGAAAGTGCGGTTATCGGGACAATTAAGATCAGCAGGAAAGAAATGATAAGTCTCCTTGCAATTGATGATCTGCGAATAGTGGTAAGTGTTTTTTTCATTTCCTTTTGAACCTTCTTTCAATAATTTACAAATTATATCGACAGAACTTCCTTTAAATTACATTGAAAATAGAGGTAAAAATGAAAAATAGTTCAAAAATCACCGTATAGACTAGGACTTTGTTAATGTTTACCACATGAAAAAACAGCGCCTTGATCAGCGCTGTTTTTCGGCTTTTACTCGATTTTAAATTGTTTCGTCAGATCGCGAAGCTCTTCTGCCATCTGCGCAAGAGTGGTCGCTGATGAACTGATTTCTTCCATGGAAGCAAGCTGTTCCTCAGCTGATGCGGCAATGTCCTGGATGCTTGCCGAGCTTTCTTTCGACACGTCTGCAATGCCGCTGACTGCTGCTGAAACATGCTGTGAACGGCCTGACAGCTGCTCGACGGTGGAATTCATCGTCTGCAGCTTGCCCGCGATTTCGTTTGTCATGCTGAAAATGCTCTGGAAGCTTTCTTTTGTATTGTCTGTGACAACAAGTCCAGATTGCACTTCCTGATTAACCTCTTTAAACATGTGAAGGGAGGTTTCAATCTCTGCGACGATTTCTTGGATCAGCTTTTCGATTTCTTTTGCTGAATCGGCTGATTGAACAGCCAACTTGCGCACTTCCTCCGCTACGACAGAGAAACCGCGGCCTGATTCTCCTGCACGCGCCGCTTCAATAGCAGCGTTTAGTGCAAGCAAATTTGTTTGGTCAGCGATGCCGTTGATGACTCTCAAAATGCTTGTAATGTCTTTTGATTTTCCTTCTAAGCCTTTGACTACAGCTTCAGCCTGCTGAACAGATTGATTAATCGAGTTCATTTGGCCGACTGTCTGCTGCACAAACTTTTCACCTGTTCCGGCGATTTCCGTTGATTGAATAGACGCCTTTGTAATATCTGACGATGTTTGCGAGACTTGCTGGAGTCCTTCATTCATTAAGTTCAACTGATGAGAGCTGGATTCAACCTTTTCGCTTTGCTCTTCGTTTCCGTTTGAGAACTGCTCAATCGCCATCGTAATATGCTCGGTGGCTTTACTTGTCTGTCCGGCAGATGCGGTAAGCTGTTCGGAAGATGCGGCCACATTGTTCACCGAGTCTTGAATTGCGCTGATTAGAGAGCGGAGGGATTGTCCCATTTCGTTGAAGCTTTCTCCTAGCTCCCCTAGCTCATCCTTTGAATGAATTTCGATCGTTTCGGTCAAATCCCCTCTGCTGATCGTTTTCGATGATTGAACAAGACGTTTTAACGGTTTTGTAATCGAACGAACAATAAACAGAATTAAAATCCCGCCTGCCACAATGGAGGCAATCAGTACGATCATGCCCGTTACCAGCACAGACTTTGAGGCATCCTTAATTTCATCCATATACATAGTGCCGGCTATTTTCCAACCAGTCAGTTCATTTGTAGTATAGGTCAGCTTTTTATCTTCGTTATTCAGAGTGTACTTGAGCTCACCGCTGTCATTCGCATACATTTTGGCTACCCAGTCGCCTGACAGCTTTTCTCCAGCCTTATGGTTCTTATGTGCGACGTAGGTTTTGTTTTTTGTTGCAATGAAAGCATAGCCTTCTTTTCCGACCTTGATTTGTTTCATCTGTTCTAACAATTTATCAATGGTAATATCCATGGCGACAACGCCTGATCCGTCCTTCAGCTCTTGTGCAATGGTAATGACCATGCTTCCGTCACTCGCAGCCACGTAAGGATCTGTCACGACAATTTCACCGCCGGCCTTCATCGCATCCTGGTACCAAGGGCGTTGTCTAGGGTCGTATCCGTCCGGCAATGTCTCTTTTGGAGCTTGTACGTAAGTGCCGTTATCTGCGCCTCCATAAATTCTGGCTACGCCCTGATTAATTGATACGTATTGTGAAAATTTAGCTTTAATCTCTTCTTGATTCGATTTTCCTTTGAATGCGGATCTTTTAAGAGATTCACTGAAAAAGGTAACTGCTTTCGCTTTTTCTCCCAGATCATTTGTAACGGTTGTATTAAATGTATCGACACTGTTTTTCGCATTCCCCATCATTTCCTCATCCAGCTTTCCGCTGGCGCTTCGGTAAGAACTAAATTCTAATATAAGAATAGGGATAATGAGAATCGCAATAAATGAGACGATTAATTTCTTTGAAATAGACGGTTTCTTCAGCCAATTGATAAAAGTCTTCATGTCACTTGCTCCTTCAGGTTTGATACAGTATATATCGGCTGCTTAAAAAAGTTTTAAAATAAAAAATGGAAGAAGTTCTTTTTGCCAGTCTTCAGTCTTTTTAGCTTTCATTGCCCAAGCCTTTTGCATATCTTATAAAAAACAAGGGGGGCTAAACATGATTATTGTATCAGGACAATTGCTCCGTCCCCAGGATATTGAAAATTGGCAGATTGATCAAAATCTGAATCCGCTCTTAAAAGAGATGATTGAGACGCCTGTTCAGTTTGATTATCATTCAATTGCTGAACTGATGTTTGAGCTGAAACTGCGGATGAATATTGTCGCAGCGGCAAAGACACTGCACAAAAGCGGGGCGAAGTTTGCCACTTTTTTGAAAACATACGGGAATACAGCGTATTGGAGGGTTTCACCAGAGGGCGCCTTGGAGCTGAAATACAGAATGCCGCCTTCAAAAGCGATTCGGGACATTGCAGAGAACGGCCCTTTTTACGCGTTTGAATGCGCAACCGCAATCGTTGTTATTTATTACTTGGCCTTAATCGATACAATCGGGGAAGACAAATTCGATGCCAGCTTTGACAGAATTATTTTATATGATTGGCATTATGAGAAGCTGCCGATATATACAGAAACAGGACATCATTTTTTCCTTGGCGATTGTTTGTATTTTAAGAATCCTGAATTTGATCCGCAAAAAGCCCAATGGAGAGGCGAAAATGTGATTTTACTGGGGGAGGATAAATATTTTGCCCATGGTCTTGGAATCTTAAACGGACAGCAAATTATTGATAAGCTGAATTCATTTAGGAGAAGAGGAGCCTTACAGTCAGCCTATCTTCTGTCTCAGGCGACCAGACTGGATGTTCCGTCTCTTTTCCGCATCGTCCGCTAAAAAGCCCCATCGCCTATTTTCGGGACGATGGGGTTTCAAATGCCTTCCGTTTTCGATAGAAAGGGGCTGTGCCTAAATATTGGTTCGCAGCCCACTCCATTTTTTCAAGGTCATTTCTTGTCACGATTGGATCTAGGCTGCTCCATTTGATAAAGCGGACAAAATAGTAGCCTTTGATTGGAGCCATTGTAACTTTTGAGTGAGGCCAGCCTTCAAATACAAACTCAATTTTCCCTCTTTTTTTATAAGAGTATTGAAGAATGTTCATATCTGTCACCTCAGTTTTATCAAGTTACATTCGCAAAACAGTGTCTTCACGTCAGCAGGCCCGTAAAGCATCCGTGTCTACTCCCTTCAATTTTTTAAATCTACATCTGGATTTGCTTTTTGAGATGTCGGGACTGAGATATTCGAATGTCAAGCGCGCCTTCATTACGTGAGACAAGCCCTCCGGCTTTCGGCGCTTATGTCAGCGAAAATGTTTCGTCATAAAAAACAACCTGCTACCCCATGATTTTGATATAACATGTCCGGGTGCGAGGGCCATCAAATTCGCAGAAATAAATGCCCTGCCACGTTCCAAGAATGAGCCGGCCGTTTTCCACAATGACATGCTGTGAAGCGCCGACCGTACTCGACTTCATGTGTGCAGCTGTATTGCCCTCCATGTGGCGGTCCAGCTCATGTTCCCACGGATATACCTCATCAAACCTTCTGAGCATATCTTTTTTGACGTCCGGGTCGGCATTTTCATTAATTGTAATGCCCGCCGTCGTATGTGGACAGTAAATCAGCGCTGCGCCGCTCGTTACACCTGTTTCTTGAAGAAACGCATCCACCTCACGGGTGATATCAATCATTTCATCTCGTTTGGAAGTCTTGATTTGCAGTGTTTTCAGCATTTGTTTCTCCTTTCGTTTGTCCGCTCTATTTGCTTAATTCGTTCTGTGTTCTTTTTTTCCTGTTAAACCGCTCTCATAAACCTGATAAAACAAAAAAACTCCAGTCTAAGGCTGGAGTTTAGCCCCATAGATATATTCTTGTCTCATACGGCTTTAAGAGTATTGATGTCATATGCTTGTGCGGCTCTGTTTCAATATTTGACAAGGCAAGGGCATCTGATGACAATGGCAATCCAGAGTGCTTGAATAACGCCGGTGTTCTTGTCAGGTTGGCTGCAATCAGTGCAGTGTGGCTCTCGTTATTTCGAAGATATGCAAAGATTTGCTGATCTTCCGGTAAAATGAGCTCGTATGTCCCGTTGATAAAAACATCATATGTTTGGCGCAGCTTGATCAAGCTTTTGTAAAAATGGTAAACGGATGTATTATCGTTTTTTTGCGCCTCAGCATTTAGCCATTTGTAATTCTCATTGACTCCGATCCACGGCTTGGCCTCAGAAAATCCGGCGTATGGATCTGCGTTCCATTGCATAGGTGTTCGTGAATTGTCTCTTCCCTTTTTCCAGACAACCTTCATCGCGTCCTCGTGTGATGCGCCTTTCGCTATTTTTGTTTCATAGAGGCGTTTCATTGCGACATCATCATAGTCCTCAATAGACGGAAATGCCACGTTCGTCATTCCGAGTTCCTGTCCTTGATAAATAAACGGCGTGCCTTTCATAAGAAAGTAAACAGCAGCCAGCGCTTTTGCACTTTCTTTCAGGTACACTCCGTCGTCTCCCCAGACAGAAACTGAACGGGGCTGGTCGTGATTCTCCATAAACAAAGCATTCCAGCCAATTCCTTCAAGACTGTCCTGCCAGTCAGTTAAAATTCGTTTAAATGAGGCAATATCAATGCTTTCATCGATCTCTACATCCCACAGGCCAAGATGCTCAAATTGAAAAATCATGTTGAATATGCCGTTTTTTTCTCCAGCCCAATCAGCAGCTTCCTTTGCAGAGACGCCGTTTGCCTCGCCGACCGTCATAATCGGATAGCGGGAAAATGTGTTTTCCTTCAGCTCTGTTAACAAATCCATAATGCCATGAGCATTCATATGATAAGGAAAGGAAGGAACATAATCCAGTCCCTTTGGATTCGGCATGTCGGGAAGCCCTTCTTTTTTCTTAATATGCGTAATGGCATCCACCCGAAATCCATCAATTCCTTTATCAAGCCACCAATTGATCATGTCATAAACGGCATTCCTCACCTTTTCATTTTCCCAATTCAAATCAGGCTGTTTTTTATCAAAAAGGTGAAGATAGTACTGGCCTGTCTTTTGATCATATTCCCAAGCCGGCCCGCCGAAAATGCTTTCCCAATTGTTCGGTGCTTTTCCGTTTTTGCCGTCTTTCCAAATATACCAGTCGCGCATTTCCGAGTGTATAGATGAACGGGATTCTATGAACCATGGATGTTCATCGCTTGTATGGTTCACAACGAGATCCATAATCAGCTTCATGCCCAGATCATGAATGTCATCAAGAAGCTCGTCAAAATCTGCCATGGTGCCAAAATCGCTTAATATGTTTTGATAATCCCTAATATCATAGCCATTATCGGCATTTGGTGAATCATACAGGGGGCAAATCCAAAGGACGTCAGCGCCCAGCTCTTTTATGTAAGAAAGTTTAGATCTGATTCCTTGAATATCCCCGATTCCGTCACCATTTGAATCTTTAAAACTGCGGGGGTAAATTTGGTAAACAACCGCTTCCTTCCACCAAGCCTTTTTCATACAGCCACTCCTTCCCAGTGTACCGGTCTTATATATCCTATGTAGAAAAAAGGCTTCACAGCATTGCTTTTTAAGAAATGACTTGATCACACAAAAAACAGCCGTTCGTTCCCGGCTGTTTTTTATCAAAATTCGGTTTTTTTTATTTCTACAAAACGGATGTGATGATCTTCGGCGTCGAGGATTGTAAATTCACAGCCTTCCGCGTGTATGACGTCTCCTGCTTTCAGCTCCATTTTTTGCGTTAGAAGCCAGCCTGCAATCGTATCAATCTCTTCATTTTCAATCGCAATGTCGAGCAGGTCATTTACTTCGTCTATTAACGCTTTTCCATCCATCACATAATGGTGCTCGCCCTTTTTCAGGATGTGCGGTGTTTCATCCTGATCATACTCATCGCGAATTTCCCCGACGATTTCCTCGATAATATCCTCGACAGTGACAAGCCCCGCCGTTCCCCCATATTCATCTACGAGAATCGCCATGTGAATCCGCTCCTTCTGCATGCGGATTAACAGCTGCTGAACAGGAATGCTTTCAATGACCCTGATAACGGGCCTCATGATTTGCTCCAGCTTTATCGGCTGGCCGAGAAAATAAGCTTTAAACATATCTTTGCTGTTGATGATCCCTAAAATATGATCCTTGTCATCTTTGATGACAGGGTAGCGTGTATATCGTTCATTAATGATGTGATGAATCGCCTCTTCAAGCGACTGCTCAAGAGAGATGACGGCAATTTCTGTCCGCGGAATCATAATCTCTCTCGCTACCCGGTTGTCGAATTCAAAAATTTTATTTACATAGCGGAATTCAGACTGATTGATTTCTCCCTTTTCATAGCTTTCTGAAAGAATCAGCCTTAGTTCCTCTTCGCTGATGACAACCTCGTGCTCCTTTACTGAATGAAAGCCAAACAACTTCACAAGAAAGCTTGCAGAGCCGTTTAATGCCTTAATAAACGGGTACGTGATTTTATAAAACCAGATGAGCGGCTTTGCAATCCATAAGCTTACAGCTTCAGCTTTTTGAATAGAAACCGTTTTCGGGGCAAGCTCCCCCATCACCACATGCAAAAAAGTGACGATAATAAATGCAACTACAAATGTGACAATGTGATTAAACGGTTCCGGCATGCCTGTCATTGTAAATAAGGGATGAAGAAAACGTTCAAATGTAGGTTCACCTAGCCATCCAAGGCCGAGTGCTGTAATCGTAATCCCGAGCTGGCAGGCTGATAAATACTCGTCAAGATTGGAGATGATTTTATGTGCGGCCAGCGCCCGGCTGTCACCGCTTTCGATGAGCTGATTGATTTTTGAACCTCTGATTTTGACGATCGCAAATTCCGCTGCAACGAAAACAGCCGTAATGCCAATCAAAACAAAAATGGCGATCAATTGTAAAATAAGCAAAAAAAGCCCTTACCATAAATGGTAAGGGGCCACCTCCTTAACGTTAATTCTCATCACGACCGTTTAAGAAGATCATCACAAAACGAAGAAGTTCAAACAGGGAAACCAGGGCCGCGGCCACATACGTTAAGGCAGCAGCGCTCAGCACTTTATTTACCCCATTTTCTTCATTGTTTCGGATGAATCCTTCTGACACAATAATCTGCTTCGCGCGTGAGCTTGCATTGAATTCGACAGGCAATGTAATCAGCTGGAAAAAGACAGCCGCTGAAAATAATATGATGCCAAGCCCGATCAAATTCAGGCTTCCGAGAAGCATGCCTCCTAAGAAAAGCAAAGGGGCTACACCGGATGCAAAATTCACGACTGGGAAGATTTTATGTCTTATCACAAGCGCACCATATGACTCCTGATGCTGCAAGGCATGTCCGACTTCATGGGAAGCTACGGATATGGCGGAAATTGAGCGGCCGTAATAGACCGGCTCAGATAAACGCACCACCCGTCTTGTCGGGTCGTAATGGTCTGTTAAAGTGCCTCTTACCGGTTCGACCGGCACGTCGTAAAGACCGTTTATATCTAAAATCCGTCTTGCTGTTTCTGCCCCTGTACGTCCGCTTGAGGCTTCCACTTTTGAATATTTTTCAAAGTTGCTCTTCACTTTAAATTGTGCCCAAAACGACAATCCCAATGCGGCTATTGTTAAAAATATAAACAGCATTTTTCATCATCCTTTTTCCATGATCATTTCTCTATTACGATTATTTTAATGAGTTTTCTTTCCCGTGTACAGAAATGCGCTTTTTCTTCCGGCTCGGAGCACACAATCCAATCAGCAAAAAGAACAGACCTGCTGAAAACAAATACAAGGCGAAACTGCCGGCCAGTTCTTTCAGAAAATGAAGCCAGGAGAAGCTGCCGGAAAAGTGATTATATGAGTTTAAATCGAAAATAAACAAAATCACCGCGGATGCCGCCAGCTGCGTACCGATCAAAACCACGATCGTTCTTTGAAAGATCGTCATCTTTTTCATCCTTTTTGTTTTAGTTTATGGAGAAATCCGTTTTTATATGTTTTGTTCATTTTTTGAAAAACATCATCGGAAGTGGGACATACTGTTAGAAAAAAGCACGGGTGTGATGGAAGCTATGAAAGTGACGAGTGAGGAAAAGGAACAGCTGAGCACAGCAATCGACCGGATGAATGAAGGATTGGACGCGTTTATTCAGCTTTATAATGAATCAGAAATTGATGAGCCGCTTATTCAGCTTGATGAAGATACAGCCGAGTTAATGAAGCAGGCCCGAGATATGTACGGCCAGGAAAAGCTAAATGAGAAATTAAATACAATCATTAAACAAATTTTATCCATTTCAGTATCTGAAGAAGGAGAAAAAGAATGAAATCAAATCGGATATTTATTTCATGGCTTAGATGGCCGTTATTTATCCGAATCGGGGTTATTATTTTATGTCTGATTCTTTTGTTCGGCCAAATCATTTATATACTTGAGCCGAAGCAGTTTACTTCGGTATTTGAAGGCATTTGGTGGGCTGTCGTTACGGTTTCGACAGTCGGTTATGGAGACTATGTGCCGCACACGCCGCTGGGTCAGGCAGCTGGAATTCTGCTGATTTTGAGCGGCGCAAGCTTTGTCACTGCATATTTCGCAACGTTATCAGCGGCCGCATTCAGCAGACAGCACCGCTATATCGAAGGAAAAGTTGCTTACAAAGGCCGGGACCATATCATTCTGATCGGGTGGAATGAAAAAACAAACCGGCTTTTGAAGGACCTTCAGCTTGCGGCCCCTTCCAAAACAGTCGTGCTAATCGATGAATCTTTAACAGAAGGCCCGCTGATCGAAAACGTCCACTTCATACGCGGGCACGCTGCCGATGATGAGACACTGAAACGGGCCAATATTACCGAAGCGGAATCAGTGATGATTACAGCCGATCAGTATAAAAGTGAAACTGAAGCAGATATGCTGTCAGTGCTGACTCTTTTATCTGTGAAAGGGCTTAATCCCCTTGCTTACTGCATCGTCGAGATTTTGACTGACCGTTTTGTCACCAATGCGGAGCGGGCAGGCGCAAACCAAATCATCGGAACGTCAGAATTTATCAGCCGGGCGATGCTTCAGCATTACCAAGTCAAATTACGGCCGTCGAAACAGCAGAACGGAATTAAGCTGCCGCTTGACCAGCATGTAGAGCTTCTTGCTGTTCCTGACGAACTAAAGGGAGCGGCTTACAAAACCTGCGTTCTCTATTTCCTGGATCATAACAAAACAATTATAGGTGTACAAAAAGAGGAGGGGCCGATGATTTCCCCTCCTCTTACATACACGGTACTCGAAACAGACCAATTCCTTGCCATCTAATGCAGCAGAACATCCTCCAATTCTTTTACGAGAGAGGCGCCGATATCCAAAAATGCCGGATCAATTTCCGCGTCCCGCCTTTCCGGTTCGGAAAATTGATTAAACAGTGATTGGAAAGGCCCTCCCTCGGCTTGATCATCAACATCCGTCTGAAACACCTGTCTCAGCATAAACGGCGTTCCGATCCGGACGGCCGCCCCGCGTTCATCGAGACTGCCCTGTATCGCATTGACAGGAATTCTCAAAAATAAATAGCCGTCTCTATCATCAATTTTATAATCAAAGTAGCCATGATCGTATTCCCAGCCGCCGTTTATCACATAACCGAGCGGCTTCATCACTTGTTCCAGTTCTTGAAGCAGAAAAGACTGCCCATCTATCGCTGAAGGTATTGGTATCATCAAAATGCCCCTTTTTCACTTATCCTGTCCTGCCGAACAAGACTTCATTCAGAGGCGCCTACATGGAAATCGTTGTTTCTTTCGCGCGTCCAACAAAAAAGAAAGCGCATTCAATCAAGAAGTAAACAGCCATTGCCGCAGCAAGCCCTGCAGCTGAATCCCAAGACACATAAACAACCGTTGCATAGAGTCCTAATTTAGTGAAAAGAGTATGGGTTCGTTTTAAATGCAAAATCCGATGTACCGCATCGGTAAAAAGCGCAAGCGGCAAACCAACGAGAAGAAAGGCGTGGATGAAAAAATGTGACAGCGTGCCGCCAAAGCTTGAAGAAACATCTGTATACACAGCATCAAAGGAGATAAGGATACTTAAAAGAGCTGCAGAAAAGCCGGCAATGATGAGATGTTTAACCACTTGTTTCATGAACATCAGCACCTTTCTGATTTTATAAAAAGCCGACCGGCAATATGCCAGTCAGCTTTGTCACATTAATCTTCCAGACGTTTTTCAAGCTCTGCTTTTTTCTCTTCAAAGCCAGGTTTGCCAAGCAATGCAAACATATTGACTTTGTACGCTTCTACACCAGGCTGGTCAAACGGATTGACGCCAAGAAGGTAACCGCTCATCGCGCAGGCTTTTTCGAAGAAATATACAAGGTATCCAAAAGTATATGCATTCAGCTCAGGAATGTTAACGATTAAGTTCGGAACATTTCCGTCAGTATGGGCAAGCATTGTGCCCTGGAATGCTTTCTTGTTAACGAAATCAACCGTTTTACCGGCTAAATAGTTCAAGCCGTCAAGATCGTTATCCGCTTCCTCGATTGTCAGTTCATGTTTAGGTTTCTCTACGTTCAGCACCGTTTCGAATAAATCTCTGCGGCCTTCTTGTACATACTGGCCTAAAGAATGAAGGTCTGTTGAATAGTTGGCTGAAGAAGGATAAATGCCCTTCTCATCTTTCCCTTCACTTTCTCCGAACAGCTGCTTCCACCATTCCGCAAAATATTGAAGCGCTGGTTCGTAGTTGATGAGCATTTCGATCGTTTTGCCTTTGTTATAAAGGACATTGCGAACAACCGCATATTGGTATGCAGGGTTATCTTCCAGTTCAGATGTTGCAAAATCTTTGCTCGCATCCAAGGCGCCTTTCATCATGTCGTCAATGTTGACGCCGCTGACAGCAATCGGCAAGAGGCCTACAGCTGTTAAGACTGAATAACGGCCGCCGACATCGTCAGGGATAACGAATGATTCGAAGCCTTCTTCGTTAGAAAGCGTTTTTAATGCGCCGCGCTCTTTATCTGTTGTTGCATAAATCCGCGCTTTCGCTTCTTCTTTACCGTATTTCTCTTCAAGAAGCTTGCGGAAAATACGGAAAGCGATTGCAGGTTCAGTTGTCGTACCTGATTTAGAAATGACATTAATAGAGAAGTCAACATCTTCAAGAAGATCCATGACGTCTCTCATATAAGATGAACTAATGTTGTTTCCGATAAAAATGACTTGCGGATTGCCGCGTTTTGCTTTTGGCAAAGTGTTATAAAACGCGTGATTCAGCGCTTCAATCGCTGCCCGCGCCCCAAGGTAAGAACCGCCGATGCCGACAACAAGCAATACATCAGAGTCAGATTTGATTTTTTCCGCGCTTTTTTTGATGCGCGCGAATTCTTCTTTATCATAATGTTCAGGGAGGTCCACCCAGCCTAGAAAATCGCTGCCCGCGCCTGTTTTTTCATGGATATTATGGTGTGCAGTTTTTACAAAGTCCCGCAGGTATGTAAGTTCATGTTCGTTGAAGAAAGTCAACGCTTTTGAGTAGTCAAAGCGTACATGCGTCATTGCTTGTCCCTCCATAACGGTATAATGTTTTCATCTTTCACTTTATATGAACTTATCTGTGAAATCAAGTCAAGAAGAAAGGCGGAATGACTGGATTCCGCCCTTTGGGGTTATAGAGACGCGCGAAGGATGGCAAGCACGTCATCTTTGTTCAGTTTTTGGAAGTTGCCGAAGCCGCCGTGTTCCATTTCCTTGGCTGCGATATCAGCAATCAGCTCAAGCTTTTCTTCTCCGATATTGTAATCAGCAAGACGGGAAGGCGCGCCAAGGCTTGTCCAGAAAGCAGACAGTTTATCGATTCCTTCAAGCGCAATTTCTTTATCTGTTTTGCCTTCCGTATCAATGTCAAACATGTTGAGCATGAGGTTTTTGAAGCGGCCTACGTTTGTATCAAGCGTATATCTCATCCAGTTCGGGAACAGTATCGCCAAACCGCCCGCATGCGGAATATCATACACAGCTGAAACGGCGTGTTCCATTGTATGAGAAGCCCAGTCACCAAAGTAGCCCATTTGGAGCGTGCCGTTTAAAGCGATTGTACCAGCATACAAAATCGTTTCACGAAGCTCGTAGTTTTCAAGATCTTCAAGAAGCTTAGGAGCTGTTTCGATGACCGTCTGCAAAACAGCAAAGCACATTCTATCCTGAAGCGGCGTGCTTTCAACGTTGTGGAAGTATTGTTCGAATACATGGCTCATCATATCAACCATGCCGTATACTGTTTGATTTTCAGGAACCGTGAACGTATTTTCAGGATCTAAAATTGAGAAACGCGGATGAGTCACATTGCTTCCCCACACATATTTCTCGTTTGTTTCCCAGTTTGTAATCACGGAATCAGGGTTCATTTCAGAGCCTGTTGCAGCAAGCGTTAGAACAGTGCCAAATGGCAGCGCATCCTCCGCTGTTACTTTTTTGCTGAAAATATCCCAAGCATCACCGTCGTATTTGACGCCAGCTGCAATCGCTTTTGTACAGTCAATGACACTGCCTCCGCCGACAGCAAGCAGAAAATCAATGCTATGTTCTCTGCAAAGGCCTATGCCTTTTTCCACTGTCGCAAGTCGCGGATTCGGCTCAACACCTGACAGCTCATGAACAACAGCACCCTCTTCTTTTAAAATGCCTGTGACTTGATCATAAAGGCCGTTGCGCTTAATGCTTCCGCCTCCGTACACAAGCAGGACATTTTTGCCGTATCGTTTTAATTCTTTTCTTAACTGTTCAAGCTGACCTTTTCCAAAAATCAGCTTTGTCGGATTATAATAAGTGAAATTTTCCATAGTAAAACCTCCAATAATGCTGGCTTGAAAAACAGATTTTCCATTGTAACATAAGTTTGACAAAAAGAAAAAGGGAAGCAGCCAAACGGCTATTTCCCCTTTTTTTATAGAGATGCCTTCAGAATTGACAGCACATCTTCTTTGTTGAGTGATTTAAATTGGCCGAATGTACCGTTAGCCATTGCCTTGTCAGCGATTGTGTCAAGCTGCTCATCACTAATATCATAATCAGCAAGACGGTTCGGAGCGCCAAGGCTTGTCCAGAATGCAGACAGTTTATCGATACCTTCACGTGCGATTTCTTCATCTGTTTTACCTGCTTCTTCAACACCAAACACACGAACTGCAAGCTGTTTCATGCGGGCAGGGTTTTCAGACAATGTGTGTCTCATCCAGTTCGGGAACAGAATTGCCAGTCCCCCGGCATGCGGAATATCATAAACGGCTGATACTGCATGTTCAATATTATGAGTAGCCCAATCCCCTCTTGCACCCATAGAAAGCATGCCGTTTAATGCGATTGTTCCTGTGTACAGAATCGTCTCACGCAATTCGTAATTTTCGAGGTCATTGATCAGCTTAGGCGCTGTTTCAATAACTGTACGAAGAAGTGATTCACACATGCGGTCCTGATACGGTGTGTTTGATACATGATGGAAGTATTGTTCGAATACATGGCTCATCATGTCAACCATCCCGTAGATCGTGTGGTTTTTAGGTACAGTGAATGTATTCACCGGATCAAGAATCGAGAATTTAGGGAATACGAGCGGGCTTCCCCAGCCGTATTTTTCTTTTGTTTCCCAGTTTGTAATAACAGAGCCTGAGTTCATTTCAGAACCAGTCGCAGCGAGAGTCAATACCGTTCCGAATGGCAAAGCATCTTTTGGCTGATGTTTTTTCGTGACGATATCCCACGCATCACCATCATACTTTGCTCCTGCAGCAATCGCTTTTGTACAGTCGATGACGCTTCCGCCTCCGACAGCCAGTAAGAAATCAATGTTGTGTTCTTTACAGACGGCAACACCCTTATTAACAGTCGACACACGCGGATTCGGTTCCACACCTGCTAATTCATGCACGGTCGCTCCGGCTTTATTCAGCTGTTCGATCACTTGATCATACAGGCCGCTGCGTTTAATGCTGCCGCCTCCGTACACAAGCAATACGTTTTTCCCGTAAGGTTTGAGTTCCTCCGGAAGTCTTTCCACTTCGCCGCGCCCGAAAATTAATTTGGTCGGATTCCAGTATGTAAAGTTTTGCATGACATCTCCTCCTTAGATTTTTTATTATGCAGAATGTCCTCACCACATGTAAAGCAATCAGCTCTCGCCTCTCAGCATATCTGATGGTTTTATCTTGCAAAACGCTGGGAAAGAAGCTGATATAAGCGAGGGCAGGCCAGTTTCCCTCATATGGAGAAAGCATGTATAGATTCTCCAATATGTCACAATCTATAACTGTTTTAATAATTCATGGAGGAGGTTGCAAAACATGAGTACCATTCAGAGAATTTGTCTTGTATTAACCATCATTGGCGCTATTAACTGGGGACTGATCGGATTTTTCCAATTTGACTTAGTAGCGGCTATTTTCGGCGGCCAGGGGTCAGCCCTTTCCCGAATCATTTACGGACTTGTCGGAATCGCCGGCTTAATCAACCTCGGTCTGCTATTTAAGCCAAACGAGGAAAGATCACGTGAAGAAGCAGCAAATCCTGAAATGCGATAGGATATCAATACGCTGAAATAGGATTTTGCATGAAAGCAAAAGCACCGAACATTCCTGTCCGGTGCTTTTTTCATACTTATTTTTTGATAAGGTCTTTGCGGTTGGACATTTCGATCCACTCTTCAAGCTTATCTTTTAATGTGTTGAAACCTTGTGGTGTAGAAGCTTCTTCGCTTACTTGCGCAGCTTTAGGTTTTCTTGGTTTGCTTTCTTTTTTCTCAGGCGCAGCTTGTGTCGCACGAATTGAAAGGCTGATTTTTCCTTTTTCTTCATCAACAGCAAGTACCTTTACTTGTACTTCGTCGCCAACTGAAAGGTGCTCGTTGATATCTTTTACGAAACCGTGAGTCACTTCAGAAATGTGTACTAAACCTTGAGTTTCTTCATCTAATGCAACAAACGCACCATACGCTTGTAATCCTGTAACTTTACCAGTGTAAACACTGCCCACTTCAAATTTTGCTGCCATTCATAACAACTCCTAAGTTAAATTAAATATCTGTTTATACGCAATTTAAAATTATATCACACATGTCTTATTTTCGCAAAGAAATCTTTTTTATAAAAAATCAGGTTTGTGCACGGCAAAAAGGGGGTAAACTGAAAATACCAAAGGCTTTCTAGTATTCCCCCCTTTTATTGGATGCGAACAAAAGGTTCGTATCTTTTTTTATGTTGTTTTGTGGAGGAAGCGTTTCATTCTGACTAACGCTTCTTGAAGCTGTTCAATCGAGGTTGCGTATGAACAGCGGATATATCCTTCACCGCTCGGTCCAAACACGCTTCCCGGAACAACTGCCACTTTTTCCTGCGTCAGAAGCTCTTCTGCAAACTGTTCTGAGCTCATTCCCGTGCTTTTAATGGATGGAAAAGCATAGAAAGCGCCGCCCGGGTGATGGCAGCTGAGACCGATTTCATTGAGAGATTCTACAAACAGATTCCGTCTTCTTCGATAGCTTTTTTTCATTTTTTCTACGTCTTCCATGCCGTTCTTCAGGCCTTCAAGGGCGGCAAACTGCGCCATTGCGGGCGCGCACATCATCGCATATTGATGGATTTTAAGCATTGCATCCCGAAGCATGGATGGTGCTGCAGCAAAACCAAGCCTCCAGCCCGTCATCGCAAATGCTTTTGAAAAGCCTGAAATGACGACCGTCCGTTCCTTCATTCCCGGTAATGCCGCTATACTTGTAAATTCCTCATCATATGTCAGCTCCGCGTAGATCTCGTCGGCTAAGACAATGACATCATGTTTTTTGGCAAACTCAGCAATCGCATTCAGTTCTTCCTTCGAATAAACCGAACCTGTCGGATTCGATGGTGAGCAGATGAGAATGGCCTTTGTTTTTTCAGTGACTGCCGCTTCAAAATCAGCGGCCGTTGCTTTAAACCCTTTGTCTGCTGTTGTATGAACATGAACCGGGATACCGCCTGCCAAAGAAACAAGCGCATCGTACGCCACAAAACATGGCTCAGGTATGATGACTTCCTCACCTGGATTCACAAGAGCACGGATCGCAATATCCAAAGCCTGACTTGCCCCTACTGTCACAATCAGCTCATTATCTGGCGAGTAGCTAAGGTCAAACCTGTTGCTCAAATAACGGCTGATTTCCTCTCGCAATGAGTATAAACCGGCATTGGCCGTGTATGACGTATATCCTTGTTCAAGCGAGAGAATGCTTGCTTCACGGACATTCCACGCGGTAACAAAATCAGGCTCTCCAACACCTAAAGAAATGACGCCTTCCATCGTTGCCGCCAAATCAAAGAATTTGCGGATGCCTGATGGTTTTATTTGTTGTACATAGTCTGATAAATACGAAGTCATTTACGGGGACACCACGATTCTTTTGTCGTCGTCTCCTGTTTCAAACACTTTGCCGTCATGCTTGTATTTTTTCAGGATAAAATGGGTTGTCGTAGATACAACGGAATCAAGCGTTGACAGTTTATCTGAAACAAAACGCGCTACGTCAGACATCGAATTGCCGCGAATTACGACAGACAAATCGTACACGCCTGACATCAGGTAAACTGATTCAACCTCTTGGAATCGGTAAATTCGTTCCGCCACTTCATCAAAACCGACTCCCCGCTTCGGCGTTACTTTGACGTCAATCATGGCCGTAACGCCCTCATGTCCGTCAACTTTTCGCCAGTCAATCATAGCGGAATAATCGATAATAACCTTTTCTTTCTCCAGTTTGTCAATAATCGTTTTTACTTCATTTACTGGGATGCCCGCCATCTTTGCAATGGTTTCTAAATCGGCACGGCTGTTTTCGTCTAAAATTTCTAATATTTCTGTTTCTTTTTCTGTCAACTTCATTTGATTCACACCTTTGCAATGTCAAGAAATCTCATGACATTATATCACGTTTTTTGACGAATGCTAAGAAAAAACGAGGAGAAACTTCCGCTAGAATTGACAATTTCAGGGCACAATACAAACATCAAAAAAAGGGAGTGACACAGAATGGAGGCGGTTTCACCAATAAGGCGGTTTACGGTCGATGGAGTCAATGTGTATTACGAACATTATCAAAATCCTGGCAGGCAAACGCTGGTCTGCGTACACGGTTTTTTATCGTCTGCTTTCAGCTTCAGAAAAGTAATCCCTCTCCTTCGGGACAAGTACGATATCATCGCGCTTGATTTGCCTCCTTTCGGCCAATCTGAAAAATCAAGAACGTTTATCTATACCTATCAAAACCTCGCAAAGCTTGTCATTGGGATTTTGGAGCACTTGCAAGTGAAACAAGCTGTGCTTATCGGACATTCTATGGGCGGACAAATATCATTGTCTGCTGCTCTCCAAAAACCGGAGCTTTTTTCAAAGGTTGTGCTGCTTTGCAGTTCAGGATATTTAAAACGCTCACATCCAACGATCATTTTCGGGACCCATATTCCGTATTTTCATCTATATATCAAGCGCTGGCTCTCGAAAGAAGGCGTGATGAAAAATTTATTAAATGTTGTGCATGACAAATCGCTGATTGATGAGGAGATGATTGACGGCTATGGCAGACCGTTTCAGGACGAGCAGATTTTCAAAGCCATGACAAGGTTTATCCGCCACAGAGAAGGAGATTTAGAACCCGAACAATTGAAGAGAATGAACAAGCCTGCATTATTGATTTGGGGCGAGGAGGATCGAATTGTCCCAATGGAGATCGGTAAACGGCTGCACGCGGATTTGCCTAATTCCGTGCTATACTCATTTAGCCAAACCGGACATCTGGTGCCTGAAGAACGGCCTGAGCTTGTTTCCGAACACATTGCTGATTTTATCAAATAGAAAAAAACCGGTGCTGAACCGGTTTTTTAAAGTGTGCAGGAGCTGCTGTTTTTAATGTATAAAAGCTGGCCAGCCACTTCCCGGCAGCTGTCGATCGGCAGCGTTTGTTCAAAAGAAGTTTCAAATATATGCTGAATGCGTTTCGCCAGCACGGCGGGATCGTCTTCATCATAGACCGCCTGCACGACATCAACTGCCTCCGTTTCGTAAAACTCTTCACCATATTTAAACGGGTCCCATTTGGCAATGATCTTGATCATTTCCCCCACCGCTTGACTTTCTTCCATATTCATCACCGCTTATAATAAAATTTGCAGTTCTATCTTATCATAGTGAAGCTTAGAAGAATAAACATACATGAGGAGGTAACAGAATGAACTTTGATAAACGAGAAGAACGCCTTGGCACCCAATCGGTCAAATGGGACAAAACAGGCGAATTATTCGGCGTGACAGACGCACTCCCGATGTGGGTGGCGGATATGGATTTTCGCGCGCCGGAAGCGATAACTGAAGCATTAAAAGAGCGCCTTGAACACGGAATTTTCGGTTATACGGCTCCGGATCAAAAAACGAAGGATGCGGTGTGCGCATGGATGCAAAACAGGCACGGCTGGAAGGTGAATCCGGAAAGCATCACATTCAGCCCGGGCATTGTAACGGCTTTGAGCATGGCGGTACAAGCTTTCACGGAGCCTGGCGATCAAGTCGTTGTACAGCCTCCAGTTTATACGCCTTTTTACCATATGGTTGAGAAAAACGGCCGGCACATTTTACATAATCCTTTGCTAGAAAAAGACGGCTCATATGCAATGGATTTTGACGATTTGGAAACGAAGCTTAGTGACCCAAGCGTTACATTGTTTATTTTATGCAATCCTCATAACCCTTCAGGTCGTTCATGGGGCCGTGAAGATTTGCTGAAGCTGGGCGAATTGTGTCTTAAGCATGGCGTCACAGTTGTATCCGATGAAATCCATTCCGATTTAATGCTGTACGGACACAAACACACGCCGTTCGCTTCGCTCTCTGACGATTTCGCTGATCTTTCCGTGACATGTGTTGCGCCAAGCAAAACATTCAATATCGCCGGATTGCAGGCTTCGGCAATCATGATTCCCGATCGCCTGAAGCGCGCCAAGTTTTCTGCAAGCCTGCAGCGCAATGGTTTAGGCGGATTAAACGCGTTTGCCGTCACTGCAATCGAAGCCGCATACTCAAAAGGCGGGCCGTGGCTTGATGAATTGATCTCTTACCTTGAGAAAAACATGACCGAAGCGGAAGCCTTTTTGAGCTCCGAGATGCCGAAGGTCAAAATGATGAAACCGGATGCATCATACCTGATCTGGCTCGACTTTAGCGCTTACGGCTTGTCCGACACAGACCTTCAGCAAAGAATGCTAAAAATAGGAAAGATCATCCTAGAGCCCGGGACGAAATACGGGCCTGGCGGAGAAGGATTCATGCGCCTAAACGCGGGATGTTCTCTCGCAACCCTGCAGGACGGCCTGCACCGCATCAAAACCGCATTATCATAAATATAGCTCTGAAACGCCTTTACGTCTTCATTCGTAAAGGCGTTCTTAATAAAGGAATTTTATATTTTACTTCTAATATTTAGTGTTATAATAGATTCATATTTTATACGAAAGGATTTCACACGAATGGAAATTCTAAAAGACTATCTCCTGCATATCTGCTTTATTTTGTTTCCTATTCTTCTTTACCAAGTGTTTTGGCTTGGAAAACCTGCGATTCTTGTGCCAAAAATAAACAGCGGTTTGGTCACGCTCTTCGCCTGCGGCGCCTCCGTTTTATGCATTCTTTTCCCGATTCATGAAATGGACTACATACAATACGGCCTTCAGATGATTCCCGTTATCATTTGTTTATTTTACATTAGCACCGCTTCCGGACTCACAGTCGCCGCATCTGTCCTATGTTTTGAACTGCTTTTTTACGAACCTTCCGCAATATTTGTTTTCACTTTGCTGCCTTTTCTTATCATTATCCCAATCCTATTTCAGAAAAAATGGCCATTTATGTCCAAAGCGAAAAAACTGCTGCTGTCTTTATTGATCAGCTGCTTGGAGATTTTCCTATTTTTCGCCTCCAGCTGGATTCTTTCCGCCTTAAATATTTTAAATTTTCAAAAATCAGGAATTTTCGTTTACGAGGCGGTAGTCTCAGGGCTTTTCCGCTCCAGTGTTCTTCTATTAAGCATCTATATTATCGAAAGCATCGCCGAAAATATCGCCTTGCGCTCACAGCTTATCCATTCTGAAAAAATGACGATTGTGAGCGAACTGGCAGCGAGCGTCGCTCATGAGGTCAGGAATCCTTTGACAGTTGTCCGCGGGTTTATCCAGCTGCTTTTTAATGACGAAACCCTGCAAAACAAGTCGAGTGCGGATTACAAACAGCTTGTACTGTCAGAGCTTGACCGGGCACAAGGCATTATCACAAACTATCTCGATATGGCGAAACAGCAATTATATGAAAAAGAGGTTTTTGATTTATCTGCCCTTATTAAAGAGACAAGCAACCTTATGGTGTCGTATGCCAATTACAAGTCAGTAACCGTCGAGGCTGAAACAGAACCGGACCTTTTGATATACGGGGACGCAACAAAGCTGAAGCAAGCTGTCATCAACCTGATGAAAAACAGTATTGAAGCGGTTCCTCACGGGAAGGGGATGATCCGCATATCGGCCAAAAGAAACGGCCATACGATCATGATAAACATCACAGACAACGGGGTCGGGATGACAGACCATCAAATGCAAAAACTCGGCGAACCTTATTATTCCTTAAAAACGAACGGAACGGGACTCGGTCTTACCGTAACCTTTTCCATTATTGAACATCATCACGGGACCATTTCATTTAACAGCAGCTTTCAAAAAGGCACTACGGTGACAATTAAGCTTCCCGCTGATCTTCCTCACTAGCAAATCGCTTGGAACTTTAATAGAATAAATGCGAGGTGATGACAGATGAGCACGTTTGAGACAGGCTCTATTGTTAAAGGATTTTACAAAACAGGTGTATACATAGGAGAAATCACGGCTTGCAGGCCGCAGCATTATTTAGTGAAAGTAAAAGCGGTTCTTACCCACCCCGCCCAAGGAGACCTTCATCATCCAAAACAGGCGGATGTGCCGTTTTTTCATGAGAGAAAAGCGCTCGCAAATGGTGAACAGACCAATATCCCCCACCATATGGTGAAGCCATATGATGGTGAAGTGCCGGATTATACAAAATCTCTGCGGGAGGCGACAGCACAGCTGAGAGCCAAATTGAATGAGGATGGTTCGGAGTGGGCAAAGCGCTCCCTACATAATCTGGACACTTTAGAAAAAGAATATTTCAATCGGCCATAACCCAGTCTGACAAAAGATTGGGTTTTTTACGTCGCGCGCTTGAACAGTTCGGTTAAATCGATTCTTTCGCCAATTGTGGGTGGTTTTGGCTTTTCGAGATACTGCTTATCCTGCTCAACAAGCTTAAAAAGTTTATATGCTGTGAGAGCATCATCAAGCGCTTTATGATGGGTGCCGGTTCCGGAATCTCCATACTCTTCAGCAGCTTTCCATAAACCCGTCAATGTCCGGTCTCCAAAAAAGTTTTTGTATTCAAGCGATAAATCTCTCATTTCTCCCTTAAACGGGAAAGGGATATGGTTAAACATACAGTTTTGCTTCAGCACTTTCATATCCATGTTTCCCCACGTAATAATTGTGCTGTTTTTCTCAGGATCAAGCTCGTTTAGTTTACGGATGAGATCCTCGAATCTTATTCCTTCGTCTACCTGTTTTTGGGTGATTTTTAAAAATGTCTTGCAGCGTTTCGTAAGCTTCGGGAACTTTTTCGGTCTCACATAGCTAGAAAACGTCTCAACTACTTCATCATCAATCGACTTTACAATTCCGGCTTCAATGATTTCCGGGAAGAAGTTTTGCGGACTGTACTTTCCGTCGGGCATTGTAAATTCGAAATCAATAATGAGTAAGCTGTTTGTCGTCACCTTTTTACACCTGCCTTTCCTCCGATCAGAAAATGCTATCTTTATAGTATATCAATTCCCCTTCTCGACATTTCTTCATTTTCTAAAAATAATGAATTTTCCCAGCCGCTTTGTTTCTTTTAAATTGTGAATCGTTTCTTTATAATTAGTAAGGAACCCGAAATAATAAGAAGGTGATGTTATTTCTACCCGCAAGAAAAACTTTGTCATTGTGTGGCTGGCGAACTTTTTTGTTTCCGCTAGCACTACGATGATCGTTCCTTTTCTCTCCTTATACATTGAGTCGCTCAGCTCTTTTTCAAACGGCTTTGTGCAAAGATGGAGCGGCTATGTGTTCGGCATTACATTTCTCATGGCGTTTTTGGTATCCCCGTTTTGGGGACGGTTCGGAGACAAACGCGGATACAAGAAAATCCTTATGGCAACCGGAACAGGCATTGCCCTCAGCATTTTCTTAATGGGCTTTGTTACATCGGTGTACCAATTGTTTTTTCTGCGCATGGCAATGGGTCTTGTAACCGGATTCATCCCGACATCTCTTGCGATGATTTCGGCACAGACTCCGAAGAGCTCAGCCGGCAAAACACTTGGCACGCTGCAAATGGGGCAAGTGTCCGGAAGCTTGTTCGGCCCGCTTTTGGGAGGCATGCTTGCTGATCGTTTCGGCTTTACGTATACCTTTTTTATCACATCCTTTGTGATTTTCTCATCTGTTCTTCTCGTATTATTTGGCGTCAAAGAAAAACCTCTTGCAGAGAAAACAGCCAAACGTACGTCTTACTCGAGAAAAGAAGTGCTCTCCTATATTTTTCACCAGCCGGCGCTGTGGGTCATGATGCTGTTAACCATGCTGATCCAAACAGGCAATTTCAGTATCCAGCCGCTGCTCGCTTTATATGTAAATGAGCTGCACGGGCCTGTCAATCTTGCCTTTTTCTCCGGCATGGCATTTTCAGCAACGGGACTCGGAAGTTTGCTTCTGGCTAGAAAATGGGGTGATCTTGGCGACCGCTACGGCCACCGCCGCATTTTAATCGGACTTTTGATCGCCGCTTCTTTCTTTTTTATTCCGCAGGCGCTCGCGTCCTCACTCAGCGTTCTCCTTGTTTTCAGATTTTTTTTCGGAATGGCGATGGGCGGTTTACTGCCATGCATCACGGCAGCGATCCGCGTTCAGGCCCCCGGCAGCATTCAAGGAGAAGTTCTCGGCTACAATGTCAGCTTTCGCTTTTTAGGAAACGTGCTCGGACCTCTTCTCGGCGGAATCATATCGAGCCATTTTACGATTTCGGCCACCTTTTATGTCACAGCGTTTCTCTTTTTTGCCGGCGCCTGTATGCTTTGGATCATGCCGAAACTCCAGAAGGATTCCTATGCCAAAGCAAGCTGATTCCGATAAAAAACTGAGGAATCTTCTAAATTTAACCTTCTCGTAATCTCAAAAGAATGGTACGATATGGCTAGAATTTAGGAGAAAAGAGAGTGACCATGTTACGAAAAATAATCGGATGGATTTTGCTCCTTTGCATAATCCCATTGTTTGCATTTACAGTTATCGCTTCCGGAAAAGAAGTCAAACAAATGAAGTCCCTGGATCAGGTGCTTGATAAAAATATTAATCTGAAAGATATCAGCCTTGTTCAGAACAGCTACATGTATGACAGGGACGGCTCCCTTGTCTCGGAAATCGTCAGCGACCACGAAAACCGCGTGCTCGTTCCATTTGACAAGATTCCCGAGGAAGTCAAACAGATTTTCTTAACATCTGAGGACAAACATTTTTACGAGCATAAAGGCTTTGACTTTATGGGAATGGTGCGGGCAACTGCTTCTAACGTAAAAGACAAGAAAATTGACCAGGGCGCCAGCACCATCACACAGCAGCTTTCAAGAAACTTGTATTTGAGCCACGAACGCTCCTTCAGCCGTAAGCTGACAGAGCTCGCGTATTCCTATCAGCTTGAGAAAAAGTATACGAAAAATGAAATTCTTGAAGCTTACTTAAATACTATTTATTTCAACAATGGTGTTTACGGCGTCGGTTCAGCGGCTCAATTCTATTTCAGCAAACCGTTGAAATCTCTCACAGTGGGAGAAATGGCTTTTATCTGTGCTATACCTAATAACCCTACATTATATGATCCTCTCAAGCATTTTGACTACACGAAAAGCCGTCAAGAACGTTTGCTTAAAGGGCTAAAAGATGCCGGGGTCATTACAGACAAAGAACTAAAAAAAGCCGTCAAACAAAAAATCAAACTGGATGTTGAAAAAAGAGAAGACAAATATCCTGACTACGTTTCCTACGTTAACGATGAATTCACTCAGCTGGTGTCTGAATCAGAAGGCTTTGATAAACGCCTTCAGAAAGCGTCAGGAAAACAAAAAGAAAAAATCGAGAATGAGCTGTCCGCAAGAGTCAGCACTCTGATGAAAGACGGCGTGAAAATTTATACTGCACTTAATCCGTACATGCAAAATCAAGTTGTGGCACAAATGAATTCTAAGCTCCCGTATGCGGGCGTGCAGGGCGGAGCGGCTGTGATTAATCACCAGACGCATCAAATCATTGCTCTGTCCGGCGGGAAAAACTATCAAAAATATGATTTTAACCGTGCCTACCAGGCATACAGACAGCCGGGTTCATCCATTAAGCCGCTTCTTGATTACGGCCCTTATATTGAACAGACCGGAGCGACAGCAAGCAGCACCATTGATGCCAGCAAGTTTTGCAGCAAAGATTACTGTCCGCAAAACTACAATAACCGCACGTACGGCACAGTGACGCTTGATACGGCGTTTAAAAATTCTTATAATACACCGGCCATTAGAATGCTCGACCGCGTCGGCATCCAAAAGGCATTCAGTTATATTGAGCCGTATCATTTTGCCAAACTTGTCAACAGCGATTATCTTCTTCCAGCGGCGCTTGGCGGATTTACAAACGGCATGACGCCTCTTGAGATGACAAAGGCTTATACGACATTTGGCAACAGCGGAAGCTATACGCCGAGCCATGCGATTACAAAGGTGACAGACCTTAAAGGAAAAACGCTTTATAAATGGAATGATAAAGCGACTCAAATATTCAGCGTACGCACGAACATGCAGCTGAAAAAACTGATGTCTTCCGTTGTGAAAAGCGGAACAGGGAAAAAAGCATATTTCAATGCGCCTTACATCGGCGGTAAAACCGGTACATCAAATGATTATCACGATATGTGGTTTGTCGGCCTGACAGATACGTATACAATGGGGGTTTGGGTCGGAAAGGATACACCGACCAGCGTTGAATATCTTCACAGCATCAGCCCTCAGCTTTCCATCTGGAAAGGAACGCTGCAAGCTGCTTATTAAAGGATCGGAGGGGATCTCGGGTGACTTCAGAACAAATTCCAAATCGCGTTTTGCTGTTTGACGGCGTCTGCAATTTATGCAATGGCGCCGTGCAATTTATCATTAAACGTGATCCGGACGGATTGATTTCTTTCACATCGCTGCAGTCGGAAACAGGACAAAGCCTGCTGAAAAAAAGCGGGCTTCCGACTGATCGGTTTGACAGCTTTGTCTTTATTGAAGATGGCCAAGTGTACACAAAATCAACTGCAGCCATTAAGGTTTTCAGGCATCTGCGAGGCCCATGGCGTCTCTTCGTCCTGTTTTTCGCCGTGCCGAAGCCTGTCAGAGATATGGTCTATTCTTTCATTGCTAAAAACCGCTATAAGTGGTTTGGCAAAAAAAATGAATGTATGCTCCCCTCCCCTTCTATTAAAAAAAGATTTTTACCATAAAAAAATGGCTAGGAAGCTAGCCATCACAGAGTGTCGACAAAATCCTAAAACGGCTTCGTTTTAGGATTTTGTCATCTTATCAGCGTGAGCGGAGCAGATTTTCACAGGATGTGATGATTGAGGATTCCAGACGCCGTTTCATTGCGTATAGAGTACCGAAGCGCAAGTCTGACCGCGAATGCAAGGGTTTGCCGATACGCAAAAATGGCTAGCTTACACAGGTAAGCTAGCCATTATGCTATTATAAAGCTTGATAAATATGAACAGAATACCGATAACAAAGGTAAACCAAAACAGCAGTTCCAATAGAATAAATCCGATTAATGACATGAGAGAAAGCGTCGAATAAATCCGGTATACAGTAAACACAAAGTAAGCCAGTGTGACGACCGCAAACCAGATCACAATCCATATGACGTTTTGCAAGAGCACAAAGGATAAAATCCCGCCGCCCAAATAAATCATGGAACCCATTCTGAGTTTTTTCAGGTTGTTCCCTTCCGGATCATTAGCAAAAAACAGCAATGACAGCTCAGTCACGGTATTTGCTATCAACTTCAGAGCGGACAGAACCATAAAATATAAAAGTGCAAAGGCAGCAAATAACGCAAGCCTGATCCCTTTCTCTGAAAAATAATCGAGCATTCCATCGTACATTCCAAATGAAGACAGCATCTTCAACGCATAAAGTGAAGTTGAGATGGATAAGGACGAACTAAAAAGCAGGATCGCAATCAGCGGAAAATATCCTGTCAAATAAGTATTTTTCATATAAAAAAGTCCCTTTCTATAATCTACCTCATTTATTATGGAGGACTTAAAACACATTGACAAGATAAATTATTCCATTTTTTCTCCTTTTTACGAATTACGGTCCCAAATCTTCACAAAGCAGCATTTTGAGAGTAAAGTAGTACGCAGGAATCATAAAACGTAAGGAAGTTTTATATGAAAAAAACATTAAAACTGCAAACCAGACTCACCATATTTGTTTGTATCGTTGTATTAATCGCATTGCTCATTACATTTTTCACAGTCGGTGCCCAAACGACCAAACGGATTAGAGACCAGGAAAAGGCCACTGCGCTGCAGACTGCTGAAATGGTAGCAGAAGCGCCGATGACAGCCGCTGCTTTAGAAAGCGGAAAAAAACTAAAGGAACTGCAGAGCTACACAAAGCGGGTTCAGAAAATCACCGGCACGGAATTTGTTGTCGTCATGGATATGAACGGTATTCGCAAAACCCATCCTGACCCGAGCAAAATCGGAAAAAAATTCAGGGGCGGTGATGAATCCGAGGTATTAAAAGGGCATGTCCATATCAGCACAGCCTCTGGCACGCTCGGGAAATCGCAGAGAGCGTTCGTCCCTGTCTACGCGGAGAATGGAAAACAGGTCGGTGCAGTCGCGGTCGGCATCACCGTAAATGAAATTGATGAAGTGATCAGCCATAGCTTACGGCCGCTTTACTTCATTATCTGCGTCAGCATCTTCGTCGGTGTAATCGGAGCTGTTATCGTCGCCCGTACGGTAAAAAATATCATGTACGGACTTGAACCTTATGAAATTGCGACTCTCCTTGAAGAACGGAGCGCGATGCTGGAATCGACGAAGGAAGGAATACTCGCTGTCGATGAACACGGCAAAATCAAACTTGCCAATGCGGAAGCAAAGCGGCTATTCGTCAAAATGGGCATCAACACAAATCCCATTGATCAGGATGTAGATGACATATTGCCGAAAAGCCGCTTGAAAAAGGTTATTGAGACAAAAAAACCTCTTCAAGATAGAGACGTCCGCATTAACGGGTTGGAGCTTGTGTTTAATGAAGTTCCTATCCAGCTGAAAGGACAAACTGTCGGAGCGATTGCGACATTCCGAGACAAGACCGAGGTAAAACATTTAGCTGAACAGCTATCAGGTGTTAAAATGTATGCAAACGCACTGAGAGCGCAGTCTCATGAATTTATGAACAAACTGCATGTGATATTAGGTCTCGTCCAGCTGAAAGAGTATGATGATCTTGGAGATTATATTAAAGATATAGCCATACAGCAAAAATCAGAAACAAGTGAAATTATAAATGATGTCAAAAGCTCCGTACTGGCCGGTTTTCTGCTCGGAAAGCAAAGCTTCATACGTGAGCAGGGCGCAAATCTTGATATTGAATGCAACGGTGTCATCCCGAACGCGGCAGACCCATCTGTCATCCATGAACTCATTACAATTATCGGAAATCTCATCAACAATGGCCTTGACGCCGTTGCCGATATGCCGAAAAAACAAATCACCATGTCCATGCGCTTTCATAACAGCATACTGGACATTGAAATTACCGATACTGGAGCAGGCATGTCAGAAGAAGACCAAGCCAAAGTATTTGAACAAGGCTATTCAACAAAGGGCAAAAACCGGGGATTCGGCCTTTATTTCACACAGCAAAGCATCGAAAATTTAAAGGGCCAAATGATCCTCACAAGCGAAAAGAATGAAGGAACGACATTCAGTATTCGCATCCCGTACGAACCGAAGGAGGAAAATCATGATTAATGTACTAATAGTTGAAGATGACCCCATGGTGGGTGAATTAAATAAACGATACTTAAGCCAAATAGATGGCTTTCAGCTGAAAGGCATCGCTTCTTCCTTTCAAAGCGCGTTGCATATCTTAGGCGAGCATCATATCGACCTCATTTTGCTTGATATTTATATGCCGGGGAAAAACGGGCTGGAACTGCTGACGGAATTGAGAGCCCAAAATGAAGCGGTTGATGTGATTGTCATCTCAGCGGCCAGCGAGCTTGACGTGATCAAAAAAACACTTCGTTACGGAGCTGTCGATTATTTAATCAAACCGTTTGAATTTGAACGTTTCCAAACGGCTCTGTCTGATTACAGACGAAAACAAAAGGTGTATTCAACCCATCGCAACATGAGTCAAAAAGAACTCGACGCCGAGCTTTTTCAAAAGAAAGAAGCAACAGAAAAAGTACAGCTTCCTAAAGGCCTGACAAAAAGCACGCTAAAGCTGATCTGGTCCAGTATCCAGTCATTTGAAAATGAATCTTTTACGACAGAAGACTTAGCAAAGCACACAGAAATCTCTCAAGTATCCATACGAAAATACTTAAAATTTCTTGAAGATATACAGGTCCTGAATGTAGAAATGGCGTACGGAACGATTGGAAGACCAGTGTTTCAGTACAACGTAAACAACAGTAACCTTAACGGAATAAAACAATATCTATAAAAAAACGCACTGCTTGCTCCGAGCAGTGCGTTTTTTGTCATATCTCTTGCCAAGACGCTTGATTGTATTGTTGGTAAGTTATACAAGAATAATAAAGGTTTTTCTATTTTTGAGCAAACAATTCTAAAAATAGATACTTTTAAAAAAATTGTGCAAATTTCTATTTATTTCTTATAAGTTAAATGATAAATTATGATTGGTTAGTTGATCCCGAAAACTAAGTCATAAGTCTTACTTCAGAAAAAGATGTCACGGTTTTCCGCCCGGAACACCTTCCGCATCCTTCTCTTCCCCGCCTTTCGAAGGAAATACTCACACCACGCCTATTCAGGGAAGAATAGAACTGTCTCAGCGCATTCCATTTGTTATTATCAGAAAATTTTATTGATTCTAAGAAATTGTTCAGGACAGCCCATCACATGACTGGCCGGATCAGCTTTGAACCAAATTTTTCTGGGGGGTTATATCTTGAATAAACGGAAAATTGGATTGGCGATGTCCCTTGTGATCGCAGCAGGCACCATATTAGGAGCATGCGGAAACAGTGAAAAAAGCAGCGGCTCCGGCGAAGGCAAAAACAAATTCAGTGTAGCGATGGTTACTGACGTAGGCGGAGTGGATGACAAATCTTTCAACCAATCAGCCTGGGAAGGCATCCAAGCCTTCGGGAAAGAAAACGGTCTGAAAAAAGGAAAAAACGGTTATGACTACCTTCAATCCAAATCTGATGCAGACTATACAACGAACTTAAATAAATTGGCACGTGAAAATTTTGACTTGATTTACGGAGTCGGCTACTTAATGGAGGATTCAATCAGTGAAATTGCTGATCAGCGCAAAAATACAAATTTTGCGATTATAGATGCTGTTGTCGATAAAGACAACGTCGCAAGTATTACGTTTAAAGAACAGGAAGGCTCCTTTCTCGTCGGAGTGGCCGCAGCCCTATCAAGCAAATCAGGAAAAATCGGCTTTGTAGGAGGCATGGAATCAGAGTTAATCAAAAAATTCGAGGTCGGCTTCCGTGCCGGTGTGAAGGCAATTAACCTAAAAGCCGTTGTGGAAGTGAAATATGCAGGGGGTTTCGATAAAGCCGATGTCGGCAAAGCAACCGCCGAAAGCATGTATAAATCAGGTGTAGATGTTATTTATCACTCAGCAGGAGCCACCGGCACAGGTGTCTTTACTGAAGCGAAAAACCTGAAAAAAGAAGATCCAAAACGCAATGTCTGGGTCATCGGTGTTGATAAAGACCAATACGCAGAAGGCCAGGTAGAAGGAACTGATAATAATGTCACCCTCACTTCCATGGTTAAAAAAGTAGATACAGCGGTTGAAGATTTAACGAAAAAAGCGAGCGACGGAAAGTTCCCTGGCGGCGAAACACTTACCTACGGGCTTGATCAAGACGGAGTCGGCATTTCTCCATCTAAGCAAAATCTATCGGATGATGTGATCAAACAGGTCGATAAATGGAAGAAAAAAATCATCGACGGGTTGGAAGTCCCGGCAACTGAGAAAGAGCTGAAAACCTTCAAAGCTGAATAAGAATCGCAGGGATAAGGAGGTCGAGCCCTTATCCCTTGTTTTTCTTTTATTTTGAATAAAGGAGCGGTCAATCAATGGAATATGTCATTGAAATGCTCAATATCCGCAAAGAGTTTCCTGGTATCGTCGCCAATGACAATATCAATCTTCAAGTCAAAAAAGGTGAAATACACGCGCTGCTCGGTGAAAACGGAGCGGGGAAATCAACGTTGATGAATGTCCTTTTCGGGCTATATCAGCCGGAGCGGGGTGACATTCGGGTGCGCGGCGAGAAGGTGCACATCAACAGTCCGAACAAAGCGAATGACCTCGGTATTGGAATGGTGCACCAGCACTTTATGCTTGTTGACACCTTTACAGTTGCTGAAAATATTATTCTCGGGAAAGAGCCAAAGAAGTTTGGCAGAATTGACCGGAAGCGTGCAGTTCAAGAGGTACAGGATATTTCCGATCGATACGGCCTGCAGATCCATCCAGAAGCAAAAGTAGCTGACATATCAGTCGGTATGCAGCAGCGCGCAGAAATATTAAAAACCCTCTACCGCGGTGCCGACATTCTCATTTTTGATGAACCGACGGCTGTTTTGACGCCACATGAAATCAAGGAACTGATGCAAATTATGAAGAACCTGGTCAATGAAGGGAAGTCTATCATCTTAATCACCCATAAGCTGAAAGAGATTATGGAGATTTGTAACCGCGTTACGATTATCCGCAAAGGAAAAGGCATCAAAACCCTTGATGTCCGTGATACAAACCAAGACGAACTCGCCAGTCTAATGGTTGGCCGCGAGATATCGTTCAAAACCGAAAAGAAAGCTGCTCAGCCGGGAGTGGAAGTGCTTGCGATTGACGGCATCACTGTAAAGGATACCCGCGGATTTGAGACGGTCAGGAATTTGTCGCTTTCAGTCAAAGCTGGAGAAATACTCGGCATAGCCGGCGTCGACGGAAACGGGCAATCGGAGCTGATTGAAGCGATAACAGGACTCCGCAAAACAGATTCAGGAACCATCACCTTAAACGGAAAACAGATCCAAAACCTGACGCCAAGAAAAATCACTGAATCCGGAATCGGACATATTCCTCAGGATCGCCATAAGCACGGTCTCGTCCTTGATTTTCCAATCGGAGAGAATATCGTGCTGCAAAGCTATTACAAAAAGCCGTATTCAGCATTGGGCATTTTACATAAAGGTGAAATGTACAAAAAAGCGCGCAGCCTGATCAGCGAGTACGACGTCAGAACGCCGGATGAATACACACACGCGCGGGCATTGTCAGGCGGAAACCAGCAGAAAGCGATTATCGGGCGGGAAGTAGACCGAAATCCTGATTTATTAATCGCCGCCCAGCCGACTCGAGGCCTTGATGTCGGAGCTATTGAATTTGTCCATAAAAAGCTCATTGAACAGCGTGATGCCGGGAAAGCCGTTCTTCTCCTCTCGTTTGAGCTTGAAGAAATTATGAATCTCAGTGACAGAATCGCCGTTATTTTTGAAGGACGCATTATCGCCAGTGTCAATCCGCAGGACACCACCGAACAGGAGCTAGGTCTCTTGATGGCAGGAAGCACGCAAAAGGAAGCGGGGAAAGCAAATGGTTAAACGACTCTCTCATTTACTCGTGCCGCTCATCGCAATCATTCTCGGTCTTGCAGCCGGAGCGCTGATTATGCTTGCGAGCGGCTACAGTGTGATCAGCGGATATTCAGCTTTGTGGAATGGGATATTCGGAGAAATCTATTATGTCGGAGAAACCATCCGGCAAATTACGCCTTATATCTTATCCGGATTGGCTGTGGCTTTTGCATTCAGAACCGGACTCTTTAATATCGGTGTGGAGGGCCAGCTGCTCGTCGGCTGGACAGCAGCTGTTTGGGTCGGTACGGCGTTTGACGGACCAGCATATATCCACTTGCCGCTCGCACTGCTTACAGCGGCAGCTGCAGGAGGATTATGGGGTTTTATTCCCGGCGTTTTGAAAGCGCGCTTCTATGTTCATGAAGTCATTGTCACCATTATGATGAATTATATCGCACTGCATATGACCAATTACATCATTTCAAACGTCTTGACAGATCATCAAGATAAGACGGGAAAAATTCAAGAATCCGCCTCCCTCCGCTCTCCGATTCTTGAACAGATCACCGATTACTCACGGCTGCATTTTGGAATCATCGTTGCCCTTCTCGCAGCAGTTATCATGTGGTTTATCATCAACAAAACAACAAAGGGATTTGAGCTCCGGGCCGTCGGGTTTAACCAGCACGCTTCCCAGTATGCCGGCATGAGCGTGCGAAAGAATATCATGACCTCCATGCTTATCTCCGGTGCTTTTGCAGGACTTGCCGGAGCTATGGAAGGCCTGGGAACATTCGAATACGCAGCAGTGAAAGGCGCATTTACCGGCGTAGGCTTTGATGGTATCGCGGTCGCTCTTCTCGGGGGAAACACAGCCATCGGCGTTGTACTGGCAGCATGCCTGCTTGGCGGGCTGAAAATCGGCGCGTTAAATATGCCGATTGAATCAGGCGTCCCATCAGAGGTTGTCGACATTGTGATTGCCATTATTATTCTGTTTGTGGCTTCAAGCTATGCGATTCGTTTTGTCATGGGCAAATTGAAGAAAAAGGGGGCGAATTAAGTGGACTTTGTGCAGATTTTATCTATCATTGTCCCAGCCACACTCGTTTATGCGGCCCCGCTTATTTTAACTGCTCTCGGCGGCGTGTTTTCCGAGAGATCAGGTGTTGTGAATATCGGTCTAGAAGGCCTCATGATTATCGGGGCGTTCACCAGCGTGTTATTTAATTTATTTTTAGGTCAGGAATTAGGTGCCTCCGCACCATGGCTTTCACTCCTCGCCGCCATGGCAGCAGGCGTACTGTTCTCACTGATTCACGCGGCAGCGGCGATTTCATTTCGCGCCGACCAGACAGTCAGCGGTGTCGCCATTAACATGCTGGCGCTTGGGTCAACTTTATTTATCGTCAAGCTGATCTACGGCAAAGCACAGACAGACAAAATCCCAGAGCCTTTTTATAAGACAAAAATTCCTGGCTTGGGCGATATCCCTGTTTTGGGAAAGATCTTCTTTTCGGATGTTTATTATACGTCTATTCTTGCAATAGCACTTGCCTTTCTTTCTTGGTTTATCTTGTTTAAAACGCCGTTCGGCCTCCGTATCCGTTCTGTCGGAGAGCATCCGATGGCAGCCGATACGATGGGAATCAACGTATATAAAATGCGCTATATCGGCGTGATGATCAGCGGATTGTTTGGCGGTCTCGGCGGCGGCGTATATGCTTCCACGATTGCGCTTGATTTTACGCACTCTACCATCTCTGGACAAGGCTTTATCGCACTGGCAGCGCTTGTATTTGGAAAATGGCATCCGATTGGGGCGCTGGGGGCCGCCCTGTTTTTCGGATTCGCCCAAAGCTTAAGCATCATTGGATCGCTGCTCCCTCTCTTTAAAGACATACCAAATGTGTATATGCTGATGGCTCCTTATGTCTTAACGATTCTCGCTTTAACCGGCTTTATCGGGCGGGCAGATGCACCAAAAGCCAATGGTGTGCCTTATATTAAAGGAAAAAGATAAAACATTCTCCCCTGGGAAGATGCTTCTCAGGGTTTTTTCTAATTCAAAAGACCCCCTTAATTTAATTGTTTATTGGTTTTTTAACTTAAAAAAATATGAAGTGTTAACGCTTTCTTGTAGACTGTAACAAACAATACATGGGGGTGTATGACATGGGAGCAATTCCAAAAACGGGGACAATTTCACCTGAGCAAAAAGACCTAAAGGGGAAAAACCTGTTTCAAAAAATCTGGGCTTGGGAAATCGGTGTGATTCCTCTGCCATTATACACAGTTTTAGCTGTTATTATTATTCTTGCAGCCTATTACAATGAGCTGCCGGCAAATATGCTTGGCGGGTTTGCCATCATCATGATTCTTGGTGTATTTCTTGGAGACATAGGCCAACGTATACCGATATTGAAGGATATTGGCGGCCCTGCTATTTTATCTTTATTTGTTCCTTCATTTTTAGTCTTTTACAATGTACTGAATTCAACATCTTTAGACGCTGTAACCAACTTGATGAAAACGTCTAATTTCCTTTATTTCTATATCGCTTGCCTTGTAGTGGGAAGTATCCTCGGTATGAATCGAATTGTTTTAATACAGGGGTTTATCAGAATGTTCGTTCCACTGGTTGCAGGAACGATCGCGGCCGTTGCAGCAGGCATTCTTGTCGGATTTATTTTTGGCTACAGTGCTTATGATTCCTTTTTCTTTGTGGTTGTCCCGATTATTGCCGGGGGAATAGGTGAAGGAATTTTGCCGCTTTCAATCGCCTATTCACAAATACTGGGCTCATCCGCTGATGTGTTTGTGTCTCAGCTGGTCCCAGCTGCTATTATAGGAAACGTTTTTGCTATCATATGTGCAGCCTTAATGAAAAAGCTTGGCGATAAGCGTCCAGATCTTAATGGGAACGGACGTCTCGTAAAATCTAAAAAAGCAAATGAGATTTTTAATCAAAAAGAAACCGAAGCAAAAATTGATTTCAAACTCATGGGAGCTGGAGTTCTGCTCGCGTGTACATTCTTTATTTTCGGCGGGTTATTGGAGAAGTTCATCTTCATTCCAGGCGCGATCTTAATGATTATTTCAGCTGCGGCTGTCAAGTATGCGAATATTCTTCCGAAAAAAATGGAAGAAGGCGCTTACCAGCTTTATAAGTTTATTTCTTCAAGCTTTACATGGCCGCTCATGGTCGGTCTCGGCATCCTCTTTATTCCGTTGGATGACGTGGCGTCTGTGATTTCTATTCCGTTTGTCATCATTTGTATTTCAGTTGTAATCGCGATGATTAGTTCTGGATATTTTGTGGGCAAGCTGATGAACATGTACCCGGTTGAATCCGCAATCGTTACCTGCTGCCACAGCGGTCTCGGCGGAACGGGCGATGTTGCCATTTTATCAGCATCAGGAAGAATGGGCCTTATGCCGTTTGCCCAAATTTCAACACGTCTCGGCGGTGCAGGCACAGTGATTTGCGCGACAGTTCTGCTTCGTTTTTTCACTTCATAAACAGAAAGAGTTCCGTTTTATACGGAACTCTTTTTTATCTATTTACAATCCGAATATACTCTCGCGGACCAAACGGCAGATCCTTTGATTCCGTCTCACTCATTCTGGCTGACAGGTGATGCTCTAGTAAATACAGCTCCCACTCATCACGAGCAGCCACACCGCTGCGCCCGTCATATTGATTCAACATGAATGCCCCTGTAAATACTGAGCAGAATAAACCTGAGCACATCACTATTTTTCTTTTCACATGACCAGCTCCTTACATTCAGCTTGATCAGGAATGATTTTAAATATACAAATAACCTCTTTTTTGTTAGACTTATTTTGAGGTCAAAAGAACTCATAAAAATCAATTGCAGCAGTTCGAAGCGTGGCAGCTTGCAGAAAAGTGCGATATAATTTGGACTAGGTCGTTTGACCGTATATTTCATACATAGCGCATTTTTCAATTGAGAACGAGAAAAAGGAGGTCTTACTTTGCAGCTCTTACATTTTGCTATTTTATCGCCTTTTTTATTTGCTTTTATCATTCCATTCTTGGCAAAATACGCAAAAAGAGTGCATACGGGCTGGTTTGTGTTAGTCCTGCCCGTCTTGCTGTTTATATACTTTCTCCCCATGATCAGGATGACACAATCTGGAGAAACACTTCGGTCGGTATTAGAGTGGATTCCTTCACTCGGCATTAATTTTACCGTTTATATAGACGGCCTCGGGTTATTATTCGCCTTGCTGATCACAGGCATCGGCTCTTTGGTCACTCTTTACAGTATTTTTTATTTATCGAAAGAAAAAGAACAGCTTGGGCCCTTTTATGTCTACTTATTGATGTTTATGGGCGCCATGCTCGGCGTTGTTCTTGTAGACAATGTCATGGTTCTCTACATGTTCTGGGAGCTTACAAGCCTTTCATCCTTTTTGCTGATCGGCTATTGGTATAAGCGAGAAAAGTCGCGCTACGGCGCCGCCAAATCACTTTTGATTACGGTCAGCGGCGGGCTGTGCATGCTTGGCGGATTTATTCTCCTTTATTTGATAACGGATTCCTTCAGTATTAGAGAGATGATTCATCAGGTTCAATTAATTGCCGGCCACGATTTGTTTATCCCGGCTATGATTCTCATTTTATTAGGTGCATTTACGAAATCCGCGCAATTCCCTTTTTACATCTGGCTCCCTGATGCGATGGAAGCTCCGACGCCTGTCAGCGCTTATCTCCATTCAGCCACTATGGTAAAAGCCGGCATTTATGTAATTGCGAGATTCAGTCCAATTTTCGCCTTTTCAGCCCAATGGTTTTGGATCGTATCCCTCGTCGGGCTCTTTACGATGGTTTGGGGCTCATTCCATGCCGTGAAACAAACTGATTTAAAATCGATTTTGGCGTTTTCAACCGTCAGCCAGCTCGGAATGATCATCTCTATGCTCGGAGCCAGCGCTGCAGCCCTTCATTACGGCCATACAGAATATTATACAGTTGCCGCCATGGCTGCCATTTTCCATTTAATCAACCATGCTACCTTTAAAGGAAGCTTGTTTATGGCAGTCGGGATTATCGATCACGAAACAGGCACACGGGATATCCGAAAGCTAGGCGGCCTGATGGCGATTATGCCGATTACGTTTACCATTTCTTTAATCGGAACATTTTCAATGGCCGGACTTCCGCCGTTTAACGGATTCTTGAGTAAAGAAATGTTTTTCACAAGCATGCTTCGCGTAGCACATTTTGATCTGTTCAACGTGCAGACATGGGGCATTCTGTTCCCTGTTCTCGCCTGGATCGGAAGTGTATTTACGTTTATGTACAGCATGAAATTGCTGTTTAAAACATTCAGAGGAAATTACCAGCCTGAGCAGCTTGAAAAACCGGCTCACGAGGCGCCTGTCGGCATGCTCGTATCGCCGGTCATTCTTGTCGCTTTGGCTGTCAGTCTCTTCTTTTTCCCAAATATCTTGTCGTACAGCCTGATAGAGCCTGCGATGAACTCAATCTATCCGACACTGCTGGACGGCCATGAGAAATTCCACGTTCACATTTCACAGTGGCATGGGGTTACAACGGAATTGCTCATGACTGCGGGTATTGTTGTGATCGGAACAATCGGTTATTTATCGCTGAATAAGTGGAAGGGAATCTATAAACTGTTTCCTTCAAAACTCACACTCAACCGGTTATACGATAAGCTTTTGACTCTGATGGAGAAAGGCTCTTACCGGGTCACAAAACAATATATGACCGGGTTTTTAAGAGATTATTTGCTGTATATCTTCGCTGGTTTCATCATTCTGATGGGCGGAGCTTTTGTCATCAAAGGCGGATTTTCCTTTACAACAGAAGGCATGGCTAAAATCGGCGTATACGAAATCATTTTGACGCTTGTCATGATCAGCGCCACAGTGGCGACTGTTTTTGCCAGGTCAAGACTGACGGCGATCATTTCACTTGGTGTTGTCGGTTATGCGCTTGCATTGTTTTTTGTCATTTTCAGAGCGCCGGACTTGGCATTGACTCAGCTTGTCATTGAAACGATTTCTGTGGCACTGTTTCTGCTTTGCTTCTATCATTTGCCGAAACTGAGATTGAAAACAAAAACGAGAACGTTCCGGATGACGAATTTTATCATATCTTTAGGAGTCGGGACGATCGTTACTCTGCTCGGCATCGCATCCTCAAGCCAGCGGACAAAAGACAGCATTGCATCCTTCTTTGTAAAACACAGCCACGATCTCGGCGGAGGGGACAATGTCGTCAATGTCATCCTCGTTGATTTCAGGGGATTTGATACAATGTTTGAAATTACGGTATTAACAATAGCCGCTCTCGGCATTTACAGCATGATTAAAACAAAAGTAAAAGAGGAGGGGAAAAGCGGTGAATGAACAAAAAACAAATGACTTAATTCTTCAGACTGCGACAAAACTTGTATCCTTTATCATTTTGCTTTTCTCTTTCTATTTATTTTTATCAGGGCATAACGCGCCCGGAGGAGGCTTTGTCGGCGGACTGATCACGTCCTCTTCCATCGTTCTATTGCTCCTGGCATATGATTTAAAAACCGTGCGTTCCCTTTTGCCGGTTAATTTCATTTATGTCGCGGGAGCCGGCCTTCTGCTCGCTGTATTAACAGGCGTTGGCTCCTTTGTCTTCGGGGCTCCTTTTTTAACCCACACATTCGGATACTTTCAGCTGCCGATCTTTGGGAAAACGGAGCTCGCCACGGCGACGATATTTGATTTAGGCGTTTATCTTGTTGTCGTAGGCATTACGATGACCATTATTCAAACGATTGGAGAGGAAGAATAATGGAAATCTTAATGGCTGTATTAGCCGGTATTATTTTCATGGCTGCTACGTATTTGCTGCTGTCTAAAAGCCTGCTTCGCGTCATTATCGGAACAGCACTGTTAAGCCATGGCGTTCATTTAATGCTTTTGACTATGGGAGGATTAAAGAAAGGCGCCGCTCCGATATTAAGCGAGCATGCCAAATCATTTGTCGATCCGCTTCCGCAAGCCCTGATTTTGACGGCAATTGTCATTTCATTTGGCGTTACATCATTCATCCTGGTCATGGCCTTTCGCGCTTATCAGGAATTGAAATCGGACGATATGGATCAAATGAGGGGAAATGATCAACATGAATAATTTTGTTATTTTGCCAATCCTGATCCCGCTTCTGTCGGCCATTCTGCTGATTTTCATGACGAAAAATCTTATGCTCATGCGGATCTTCAGCACTGCGGCATCGGCTATCGGGATTGTGATCAGCGGCATACTTGTACAGACTGTCTTCACAAAAGGTATCCAAACACTTAGCTTAGGCGGCTGGAAAGCACCGTACGGCATTGTGCTCGTCGCAGACCAATTCGCCAGCCTGCTCGTTCTCACAACAGCGGTCATCGGTTTATTGGTTGGGCTTTATTCCTTCCGTTCCGTCGGTGAAAAACGTGAGCGTTCCTTTTATTACTCCGGCGTGCAGTTCTTGCTTGCCGGCGTCAGCGGGGCGTTTTTAACAGGCGATTTATTTAATATGTACGTATTTTTTGAGCTTCTGCTCATTGCTTCCTATATGCTGATTGTATTAGGCGGCACAAAAATTCAGCTGCGGGAATCCCTTAAATATATTGTGTTTAATATCGTATCGTCTGCCCTGTTCGTCATAGGTGTCGGGTTTTTATACGCGGTAACAGGCACGTTAAACATGGCGGATCTTAGCGTAAAAATCACTGAATCTGGACAAACCGGGCTGATCACTGTGATTGGTGTCCTGCTGCTTTTGGTATTTGGCATGAAGGGCGGAATCTTCCCCCTCTACTTTTGGCTTCCAGGCTCTTATTACGCGCCTCCGGCGGCAATCTCCGCATTGTTCGGCGCTTTGCTGACAAAAGTCGGATTATATGCGATTACGAGGGTTTTCACATTGATTTTTATTCACGATACAGCCTTTACCCATCAGCTGATGATTTGGCTGGCGGCGCTGACTGTGATTTTCGGTGTAATCGGTTCACTCGCTTATTCAGATGTCATGAAAATTGTGATCTATAACATTATTACCGCTGTCGGCGTGATTTTGTTTGGTGTGGCAGTACACACCCCCGCATCCATTCAAGGCGCCATTTATTATCTGATTCACGATATGCTGATTAAGGGCGCTTTGTTTATGCTGGCGGGCACGCTGATCGCATTGACTGGAACTGCGAGCCTGCATAAAATGGGCGGACTGATCAAACGCTATCCTGTTCTTGGATGGATGTTTTTCATTTCCGCTATTTCTCTTGCTGGCATTCCGCCACTGAGCGGATTTGTCGGCAAATTTAAAATTGCGGAGGGCGGCTTCGCAGAAGGTGAATTTACGATATCCATGCTGATTCTGCTTTCGAGTCTGCTTGTCCTGTACTCTGTGCTGCGGATCTTTATACATGCGTTTTGGGGCAAAGAAAAAGAAACGCCAAAACCAAATCATCGAACAGCTAAAGGGCTTCTTTATCCGGCAGCTATTTTTCTCTTGCTGTCTCTTCTCTTCGGATTGGGTACAGAATGGGTGTCGCCTTACGTTGATCAAGCGGCCGAGACGCTGCTGAATCCGGAAAAATATATTGAAGCTGTTCTGAAGGAGTAGATCGCATGGCATTTCAAATTTTATTAAATGTGTTTCTCGCATTTTGCTGGATGTTCTTAAGCAACAGTCCAAGCGCCGCAGGATTCATTACAGGCTATATTCTGGGAATGCTCTCTCTCTTTTTCTTCCGGCGCTTTTTTACTCGCCAGTTTTACCTATGGAAAATGTTTTCTATCATCAAGCTTTGTTTCATTTTTATAAAGGAACTGTACCTTGCCAATGTCAGCGTGATGAAATCCGTTTTATCACCAAAAATGAATATCAGACCGGGCATTTTTGCTTTTAAAACTGAACTGACGAAAGATTGGGAAATCACCCTGCTTTCCCTGCTCATTACATTAACGCCGGGAACCTTGGTGATGGATATTTCTGATGACAGAACAATACTTTATATTCATGCAATGGATATCGAGGATGCGGAAAAAGCGATTTTTGATATTCGGGAGTCTTTTGAAAAAGCCATACAGGAGGTGAGCCGCTGATGTTTACGCTGATCCTGCAAATCGCGCTCGGCATTATGGCAGTGTCTACCTTTTTGTATGTCATTCGTGTCATTAAAGGGCCGACTGTGCCCGACCGGGTCGTGGCTCTGGATGCTATCGGCATCAATCTGATCGCGATCACGGCGCTTGTCTCCATTTTGCTGAAAACAAGTGCGTTTTTGGATATTATTTTGCTGCTGGGGATTTTATCATTTATCGGAACAATTGCATTTTCCAAGTTCCTGGAGAAAGGAGAGATTATCGAAAATGATCGAAACCGCTAAGGTCGTTGTAGCTGTATTCATATTGCTTGGCGCTCTTGTATGCCTCATTGCATCATTCGGAGTGCTTCGCCTTCCAGATGTGTTTACACGCTCTCATGCTGCTTCTAAAGGCTCAACATTGGGGGTCAATATGATTCTGCTCGGTGTCTTCTTTTATTTGTGGTTTGTGTCAGGGGAACTCTCCGCAAAAATCCTGCTTGGAATTCTCTTTATCTTTATTACGTCGCCTATCGGCGGACACTTGATCTGCCGTGCTGCGTATAACTCCGGCGTCAAGCTTGATGAGAGAAGTGTGCAGGATGACTATAACGGAATCAGAAACTTTGTGATAAAACGAAAAAAGGATTCTTATTTATAAAAATAAGCAGCCGGACAGGCAGAGTTCCGGCTGTTTTTTTATTTCTTGATGACAGCCAGCGTGCATCTGGATATACAGATTAGCCTCTCTTGCTCGTCATATATGTGAATATGATAGACAATCGTCGTTCTGCCTACATGAACGGGCTCGGCTACCGCCTTTACCGTTCCTTCCTTAACAGATTTTAAATGGTTGGCGTTAATCTCCAAACCGACACAAGCTTGCGTTGTATGATCAATCAGGTTCTGTGCACCTGCGCTCGCCGCGGTTTCCGCCAGGGCCACTGAAGCGCCTCCATGCAAATATCCGAACGGCTGTACCGTCCGATGATCCACCGGCATGACCGCAACGCATCGTTCCGCTGTGTTTTCAACAATCTCAATACCAAGCGCTTCAAGCAATGTGTGCTTCATATCCATCTCTACACCCCCAACATTTAAAGTACACCGTCTGATTTCGCAATCAAAACCGCTTCCGTCCGGGAACCGACATTCAGCTTATTGAAAATCGATGTCAGGCTGTATTCAATGGACCGCTTGCTTAAGTGAAGGGCATCTGCGATTTCTTGGTTTGTAAATCCTTTTTCAACTTCTTGCAGAATCAGGCATTCTCTAGGTGTGAGCACATCTTGTTCTTTTTGAGAGGAAGGAGCCGGCTTTGTTTTTTGCTGAGTCATCAGCTGTTTAAAGTAAGCAAAATCGACTAAAATTTCTCCGTTGAGTACGTGGTATATGTATTGGGTGATCTTTTCTTTAGATTCCGTTTTGCTGATGGCACCGTGCAGACCCGCACGAATCGCTTCCTCAAAATAATCCTCGACCTCATAACCGGTATACACGATAATTTTACAATGAGGATTCTCTTGTAAAATCTGTTTAGAAAGCTCCATCCCATTGACCTCGCCGCCTAAATTCAGATCCATTAAAATGAGATCATATGACGAGAAATCATGCTGCTTGATAAACTGTTCGCTCGGTTCAGGACTGAGACAATCAACAGACAAATTCGAATCCGTTTCCAAAATTGTCTTGGTGCCTTCCATGACAGCCGGATGGTCATCAATCACTAGTATCTTTTTCATGTTTTCCTCCCTTTTACTCACTCTTTTCCATTTTATAAAAAAGACTTGGCCTGTGCCAAGTCGTTTCCGTTATAAATCCATTACAATTCGATTTCAATATCAGCCTTAAAGCCCTTTCCTTCACTCGTTTCAATCCGAAGGCGCCCATCTAAAGCCCTGACTCTCTCCTTAATGCCAGAAAGCCCCATGCTCATGGAATGTTCAGTATTTTTTTCTAGGTCAAACCCTACGCCATCGTCCTCATAATGAAGAACAATTTTGTTTTGTATACTGATGAGCATAATCAGCACATCCGTCGCCTGAGAGTGCTTGACCGCATTAGACAGAAACTCTTGAATGATCCGGTATAAATTCAGCTGCGAATCCAGATCAAGGGAAGCCGTAAATCTGCCGGTATTTAAACGGATATGAAATGGAACCCGCTCCTGCTGCTGCGCCACCAGCTTCGACAGCGCCTTCACCAATCCAAGATCATACAGAAGCTGCGGTCTCAGCTCATGACACGTCTCCCTCGTCATCGAAATCACATCTGACATCTGCTCATTCATCTGTACAAGCTTGTCCTGCACTTCTTCACGGCACGGATTGTCATCCTTTTTAAAATCACCCAAAAACAGCTCACACTGGCGTTTTAAGGAAATCAAGTCCTGAAGAACCGAATCGTGGAGATCGCGGGCGAGATCGGAGCGTTGTTTTTCCTCGATCGTGTACATGAGTTTTTTGAGCCATACGGGGTTGGATTCTTGTTGTTTTATTTCTTCTAAATGACTCATCAGTTCTTCAATTTTCATGACGTTTTCGATCGATACGTTTGTATAAAAAGCCAATGTTTTCAGCCAAGAAAGTTCTTCAAGTGTAAGACGGGGCGTATTCATTTTAGATAAACAAAGCATTACAAATGATTTCCCACCGCGTTCACCTATCTTCATGACAAAACCTTTATTAAATTCAACGATTTTCCCTATTTCGGATGTTACTTTTCTAAATTCTTTTTCATAGACTTTTTCAAATGAATTTACGTTCTCATCATCATATAGTTTAATATCTCCGTCAGCTGAAACTTCATATACATGTGCTCGGCTAACAAGAGAAACCTCAAGTATAGTATTTTTCAGTTCTTCAAATACTTGAGACAAGGAAGTAGAGTCTCTTATCATCTGCGTGAATTTATATATACTGTCTTGATAATTGAATTTTTCCGAGACCCTTTTTAATCTAAATCTGAAATCAAGTACTTCTTTATAATAAAAAACCGCCAACATGATAATATAAATTAAAAAGGTTAGTTTAACACTATAAAAATCACTATCAGGACTACTAATTAATTCAATTGTAGAGATTAGAATAATTGTTGGCGTTAGAGCTAAAAAGCCATAATACCTTAATCTGCTTAAAATAAAATCCACATTATAGATTTTATTTGTCATGAATTGAAATACTAAGGAGAAAGGTATTAGCATCATAAATGAAGCTGCTAAAAAGGATGAAACATAGTGCGCATTTAAAAAGACATAAGGTATCAAATATAAACACAAAAAAGGTGAGAAAGAAAAGATATTAATAATAGTGAGAACTTTAATAATATGCGCTTGTTCAGTATCTTTATTTTTAATTAAAATGATACAGAAATATATCCCTACTATGATAAATAAAAAGAAAAAGGATAGTAAACTTAATTTAGGCACATAATCACGAAAGAAAAGATGTGAACGAAACATTTCACACACTACATTTATGATCGGTACCAAATATAAAATGAAAACTTTTTTATCAAATAAGGTAGTGCCTAACTCTCTAAAATAATGATAAAGAAAGAGAAGGTAGTTTAGCGGTACAGATATTAATGTTACCACCATAATACATCTGCATAGTATATCGCCTTTAACAGAAACTCCTGCGCTTATATAAGCAATAGAAGCCGATAACAGAAATATAATTAAAACTAAAGCAGATGGTAAATCCTTTGATTCATTTATTTTTATTATAAATAGGCAACAAAATAAACAAACAATATAAAACATTAACGGTATTAAGTAAGTAGAAAAATTTTTATCATTAAATAAAGTCAGCTTTAGCTCAACATCCTTGCCATTTCTCTCAACAACCATTGAGCTCACATTTTTAAGCTTATTCATTTTTATTTCTTTAGTGTTTATCTTTTGATTATTAATACGCTTTACGATATCCCCTTTTTCTATTCCGCTGTATGATGCCATTGAATATTCATCTACATTGGTAATTACAACGTCTCCGTTCTTCCCTTTCGAAACAGTTGCTCCAACTAACAAATTATTATTGCTTATATAGGTCAAATAAATAACATATAACAGACTTATTACAACTAACAATACAGAAATTTTATTGGTTCTAGACTTCATTTAACCCTCAATAGTGCCAATCCATCATTGAATAAATTTCTAACCCTTTAAAACCATTTATGATACATTCAGATTGATCTTTATCAACACCCAATAAACAAGCATTACCTTCCATTACTTCCCTTAAAACATTTGGGTATTTAATTAAGTATCCTACCATTTCTTGCATAATAAATCCCCTCCTTATTTAATCATAACAGACAATAATTTTTCAGTTTTATCTTCTCCTAGTTTTAATTGTGACATTTCATTTTTTATTTTTTGGAGAGATAAATGTTTCATCACCAGTAAATATTGTATAACGCCTGCTTCTGTCAATTTTCGCTTCAAAGCCTTAGTATTAATAGAAACAAATTCCTCTGGTTTTTGATATAAACTTAGTAGCTCCGCTGAAGCATCGTTAAATTGTTTCTTTAAGTATAAGTATGCCAATGTATTTTTTTTCTGAACAAAATCGTTATTTAAGTAAAACAAACCTTTATAATCATTATCGATCTGTGAAATAATCCCAAGTTCATAAGAATAAGAAGCCACGATGGGATGGTATTTGCCTGTTGCCAGCATTACTCCCATTACACAAGGCAATGCCGTTAGCGCTCCTGATTTATTTTTGATCATGTCAAGACAGGCTTCTTCAGTTTGCGGCGCATTCACAATATCATCATGCTGGCCTTGAATTGATTGTAACGCAAAATTCAATATCTCTTGTGAAAATTCTGGTTCATGACTAGCTTGACACATCACTTGTATACTAAGGGTGTAAAGAGCTGTAACTGCATTTAAAGCGATAGACGAGTCAATCTTCATCCAGACAGCATTTCCATTATCTTGATCCTCTAAGTCATCATAAATATCGAATGACAGTATAAGCAATTCAATTCCGGCAGCAAGCCATTCGATTGCTTTTTGATCCTGACCGTTAAAAGCTAAATAATGATGAAGTGCCAAATCGGCAAACTCAAAAGTATCCTTAGACTCAATAAAATTCTGAAGATATCGTTCCAAGTCCTGATTCTTTATTTTTTGGCTTACAATCTCCTTCATTTTCTCCTTGATCCGGACAGAATCTAAACATATCTGCTCAATAACGACTTCCCCCCTCCCATTCCATTTTACTAAATGGAACATTTAAAGGACAGCAGGTTTTTCGTTTTTTAACAATCATATAATACTTTATCCATTAATTGTATGGATAGAACGAAAAAAAAGACTTGTTTCCAAGTCTTTTTCACGAAATTTTCATTGCATAATTGTATTTATCGAGTTGATCGATGCTTTTGTTAATGTTTCGTAATGAATCTGTCGTTTCTTTAATATCAAGTTCGAGTCGGAATAACAATTGTTTTACTTCTTCAAGTTTCTTTTCCATCGTTTCCACACTCCTTTTTTTGAAAGATCAATGAATTGTGTATGGTGAACGAGTCCTAGGTATTTGATCTGTTACTAATAGTGTATCTGCTTTCGGCTCATTTTTCACCGAAAAGTATGCAAAAAGATCCTGCGTGACACCGCAAATATCAATAGGTCCTTATACTCAAAGAGATCACAACAAGAACGGGACTATTTTTCTATGGGCAAGAGCGGATATTTCTGCTCAAATTGAGAAAGATTCTTAATTCCCTTGATTTTAACGTGTTTCACATTTTTATTAAGCAAGACTATAGTCCTTCATACCGTATTTTCAAAATTGAATATGCGATTCTTGGCGTTTCCTGACCGACAAACACCGAAAAAGACCGCAACGCTAAAGTTGTGGTCTTTTCGCTTTGTCATATTCAGCAAATGGGGATCTATACATATAGAAACACCACTTTTGTGTGAGGTGCTCCCATGAGATATCGTTATCCCTGGTTTTACGTGTATCCGTATGAGATACGCCGTCCGCCCGCTCCTGCCTCCAATATAGATACTTTTATCCGTTCAGCGAAGCAGGCCGCAGGGATTTTTGCGGATGCTCAGCTGGTGCTCAGCCGCATTGCGGGCTCGCGGGAGCTCTCGCGCCGCATTCTGACCGCAGCCGAGCAGTCCGATAAACAAACCATAAAGCGCCTGATTAAACAAATGGGCGTCCGGCATGAAGTGGATACGGTCTTTAATCCCGACGGCATCTATATCAGCCTTATCGGCACGCAAAGCCGAATGATTCTTGCTTTGCGGTGGTCAGAGGACCGCAATCATTTTGCGTCCATAAGATTATGACACCATTCCAGAGCCTCAAGATAACATTCATACGCTTCTTCTTTGTCCAGTTGATTGCCTAATTCCGAGCAAGTGTCCCAGTTGTTGCTTTCAATTAATTTCACAAGCTCAAGCATTTGGTAGTAGTCGTTTTGATGGCCTAATAACGCTTGCCCGACTTCATCTTTCAAAGGCAATTCTTGTACAATTTCCTCTATTTCTCTATGCAGGAGCGTGTCTATGAGAGAAAACATTCCGATCAGCATATAAGAAGCAGGCTGCGGCCGGGATGCCTTCCTCGCCAGCAGCTCACAAAGCTTTGCTCTTATCAAAGAAATCTTAATGATTTCGTGCTTGCTGGAATGCCCTTTTCTGCTTAAATCCTTAAAGGAAAGAATATAGATCCACCGTTTGATTTCATTAAATCCAAGCAGCATAATGGCCTGCTGAATGCTTTCAATTTTCTGGCTCAAACGGCTGTGGGATGAGTTTAAAAATTTTAAAATTTGATAGGACAGTGATAAATCCCGCTCTATGTACTCTGTTACACGCTTTATGTTAGGCTGCTCTTTGCTCAGTTCGTTAAGCAGTTCATAGTAAGAATAAAAATGAGTCGACAGGTCATGCCCGCTGATGATGCGCGGCTCGCTGAAAAAGTAGCCTTGGAATAATTGAAAGCCATCTTGAACTGCCTGTTTATATTCTTTTCGGGTCTCTACCTTTTCTGCTAAAAAAATTAAGCCGCTGCAGCTGTAGGTTTGCAAAATTTTTCTGCGTTCCATTCGTGTTGTTTTGAGAAAATCAATTTTCAATATATCAATATAGCTCATGAGCTTTTCCAATAAGTCCTCATTTTGCGGGTTTATTGCATAAAAATCATCGAGCGCCAGCATATACCCCATTTTTTTCAATTCTTTGCATCTAGAAATGAGGGCCGGCGTGATCGGTATATCTTCAAGGATTTCAATGACAAGCTGTTTCGGATTGAAGGAGGTGGGAAGATTCGAAAACATCAGGCTTTCCGTAAAATTAACAAAACAGCGTTTTCCTTCCGTCAGCTTCTCAATTCCGATGTTTAAAAAGCTGTTGATCACCAAATCTGTTGTTGCCTGATCGCCGTCTTTAGCGCTATATACGTTCTCTTCGCTTTCTCTATACAGCAGTTCATAAGCAACAACCTGTTCTTTTCTATTAAAAATAGGCTGTCTTGCAACAAACACCCTCATTGATTAATCCCCCTTACAATACGCGCGGCTTTCACCCCTAAGTATATCAAATATTTTGACGAAAATTGTCTAAACATGAAAAATAATATATTCATAAAAAAACTGGCCCTTCGCGAACGAAAGGCCAGTTTTTATTTATTCTTCCTCAAGCTCTTCTTCAATTCTGCTTTTTACTTCGTGGATCCGCTGCATTTTATTGCTCCAGCAGTCCTCGCTTAAATCAACCGGGTATTCCTCCGGCTTGCTGATTCTTTTATATTCCTCCCAAAGCAGGCTGAGGTTATCCTGCACATACTGCTGTATGTCTGAAATCTCAGGGTTTTGGTAGCAAAGAATACCCTTTTCAAAAATCAGCTCATGAAGATCCTTCGCATAAAAATTCGTGACAAATTTGCTGATGAATGTATGAACCGGATGGAACATTCTGAGCCGCTTCTGATCATTCACCTGCTCATCATAAAGCGCGATATAATCGCCTTCAGAATGATGGTTGGACTGATTGATAATTCGGTAGACTTTCTTTCTGCCCGGTGTCGTCACTTTTTCAGGATTGGATGAAATTTTGATCGTGTCGACCATTTTCCCGTCTTCCTCAATGGCAACGAGTTTATAAACTGCGCCGAGAGCCGGCTGGTCATAGGCAGTGATCAGCTTCGTACCGACACCCCAGACATCAATGCGCGCTCCCTGAGCCTTTAAATTCATAATGGTGTGCTCATCCAAATCGCTTGAAGCAATCACCTTCGCATCTGTAAATCCTGCTTCATCAAGCATTTTACGGGCTTTTTTTGACAGGTACGCCAAATCGCCGCTGTCCAGGCGGATGCCAATGAAATTAATGCGGTCGCCAAATTCCTTGGCAACCCTAATCGCATTCGGCATGCCTGAACGAAGCGTATCATACGTGTCGACTAAAAAGACGCAATCCTTATGCGTTTCCGCGTATTTTTTGAAGGCTGTATATTCATCGCGGTAAGCCTGCACAAGCGCATGCGCATGTGTGCCGGAAACCGGGATATTAAAGCGCTTTCCGGCTCTTACATTGCTTGTCGCGCTAAAGCCGCCGATTAAGGCTGCTCTCGCTCCCCACATGGCCGCATCCATTTCATGTGCCCGCCTTGTTCCAAATTCAAGCGCAACTTCATCACCGATGACGCCTTTAATCCGGGCAGCCTTTGTTGCTATTAATGTTTGATAGTTCACAATGTTGAGCAGAGCCGTTTCAATCAGCTGCGCTTCAACCAAGGGCGCCTCCACCCTCATAATCGGCTCATTATTAAAAACAAGCTCTCCTTCTTTCATGGAGTAAAGTGAACCTGTAAAAGTCAAGCCGCGCAAATATTCGATAAAATCTTCTTGGTACCCCAGTTCATCTTGTAAATAACTCAAATCGCTATCCGTAAACTTGAAATTTTCCAGATACTCTATGGCTTTTTCCAAGCCCGCAAATACGGCATAGCCATTTTCAAACGGAAGCCTTCTGAAAAACAGCTCAAAAATCGCTTTCTTTTCATGAATGCCGTCTCTCCAGTACGTTTCCGCCATATTGATCTGATAAAGGTCTGTATGCAATGACAGGCTGTCATCTTTAAATCCGTACTCTAACACTGTTTTTCCCCTTCCTTACTCTGCCACTTGCGCTCCGATGCTATTTGCAAAATGGGAAAGAGCCCATGCGTGCCCCTCCTGATTAAAGCTGGCAACAGCCTGTTGATGCACAACAATCTGAAAACCTTTGTTGTATGCGTCAACGGCCGTATGTAACACACAAATATCTGTGCAGACACCGGCAAGATGCAGTTCGCCAATCTGCCGCTCTCTGAGTTTGAGCTCTAAATCAGTTCCCGCAAAAGCAGAATATCTCGTTTTTTCCATGTAGTAAACATTAGGTTTATGTTCATGTTTCTGATATAGAGGCAAAAGCTTTCCGTACAGATCTTTTCCTTCCGTGCCTTTTATATTATGCGGAGGAAAAAGACGGGTTTCGGGGTGATATTGATCCCCTTCATCATGAGAATCTACTGCTAATACGACATAATCACCGTTTGTGATGAATTCTTCGGTTAAATTGACGATCGCCTCTTCAATCATTCTGCCGGGCTCCCCGCAGGTCAATTTTCCGTCACTCGCCACAAAATCATTCGTATAATCAATACAAATAAGTGCTTTTTTCATAGCCGGCCTCCCCGCCATCAGTATGAGAACATTATATCTTATCTCCAGTTGTAAGTGAATTGCCATGAATAAAAAGACAAACGGCCCGTTTGTCTCTTAAGATTTCAGCACTGACCGATTATAAATGTCGTCCTGAATATATATCAATTCACGATTCACAGCGATGTCAGCCGCAATGACGAGGCCTAAAGGCGTATGAAACTGAAGATCAGATACAATCTTGAAGGGCACTCTGTATCGATTCGCCATTTGGATATAAGGAGAATAAGACTGGTACTGAAGCTCTCCATTAATCAAAAGGGTGACGTTATGGCTGTTTTTCAGCTCGTGTTCCGCTTCTTTATACGGTTTGCTTCTAAGCACTTGTCCTTTCGTCAATGCCAAAACGACTCTTTCTCTTAAAGAGCCTAAAAACAAATGGCGCTCGTCAGGCTTTGTCTCCAAAGGTCCATACATTCCTTGCTGCAAATAGAGATCCATTTTATCTTCACCCAAAAGCCTGTCCTCCCGTCTTGTTTGTTTTCATTATCACCTGATCAGGCAGGAGCTAAACTTTCAAACGCGGTTTACATTTCTGTTACCCAATGAATGATTTTTTTGGCCAGCTCACCAGCAGGGGCTTCCTCTGTATGCCGGCGCAACGAAGCTTCCAGCCGTTCAGGCAGAGTTGCTTTATCTTCTTCATAGGAAATGATCGTGCTCCACTCCAGCTGCGGGACCGCTACAAGCGTGCGCAGTTCTTTTCTGTTTTCATGCAGATACACGTCCGTGATCATTTCGGTTTGCGTATTGATATTTGCTTTTCTGATTTTCATAACATGACCTCTCTATTCAAAGACTACCCATATTATACAATAAAAAAGCAACAGCCTTTTATGAAAAGGCTGTTACCCGTTAAACGAAACTGTTTCATCAATGATATCGGCATCTTTGAAGAGAGTTTTACTCGTTTGGTTGTTAATCTTCACAAAATCACCAAGCTGAAATGCGCCTGACCCCGCCCCTGAATGAGCGACGCTTTTAGGCGAAATCGCAAATACGTCTCCAAAGCTTGCCGCAGCATTACCCGAAACTGACATGATATAAATCGGCCCCACAATCGCAGGCATTTCCCCACCTCCGCATTGATTTACAGCATCATATGCAAAGAGCCGCAAATGGTGCCCGCCTATTCAGCGGACTTTGCGTTTTCTTCGAGGCGTGACCGCTGGCGCAGTTTGATCAAGCGGACAATATTCAGGAAGAACGCCTTCACTACCGCATAAACCGGCACCGCTAAAATCATGCCGAGAATTCCGCCGAAGCTTCCCGCACCGATTAACAGCAAAATAATCGTAAGCGGATGCGTATTCAGCCGTTTTCCGATTACAAGAGGGGACAGCAGGTTTCCGTCCAGCTGCTGAACGATGACAACCACAATAATCGCAAACAGCGCTTTAGCCGGCGAGTCCATAAAACCGACAATAACAGCCGGCGCGGCACCGAGAAAAGGCCCGACATAAGGAATGATATTAGTAATCGCCATAACAATCCCAAGAATCAGGGCATACGGCAGTCCGGCAATTAAATAGCCGATAAAGCACGCTGTTCCGACAAAAAGACAGATTAACAGCTGTCCCTGGAAATAAGCCGCAAGCGTATCTGATAAATCTTTAAAAATCTTTAAGCCTTCTGTCCGATAAGAAGCCGGAAGAATTTTTACCGCCAAATGCGGAAAGCGGTGTCCGTCTTTCAGCATGTAAAAAAGGATAAATGGAACAGTAATAATAACAAGCGTGATGTTTGTCACGACGCCAAACACCGCAGATAAACTGGACGTGATATTTTGCGGCAGGTTTTGGAGAAAGCTTGTCAATGACTGTTCAATTTTTGATATTGATACATAATCCTGATTCATCATCCAGGTAAACCATTGGGAATGAGACAAGTCCTTTGTCAGCGCCTGAATCTGTTTTATGTAATCAGGAAGGTTGTTGAACAGCCCGGTCACCTGGGATGTGATGACAGGCCCGACTGACGCTGAAACGAAGGCAAGCAAACCGATAAACAGTAAATAGATCAATAGAATGGATAATGTCCGCGGAATTTTTTTCTCAAGCAGGCGGACGACCGGATTAAATATGAAATACAAAATTCCCGCAATCAGCATCGGGAAAAACAATGTCGAGATAAAAACAATGAACGGCTGAAATACAAATGAAACTTTTGTTGCTACATAAATAATCAGCAAAACAAATAAAATCTGCAATGTCCAAAAATGGACTTTTGATTTCAACAAGCTTTGTTCCTCCTAGTTTTTCTTTGTCTGTCAGATAAAAGAACTTATACCCCATCATTGTAACAAAAATGAACTCATATCAGAACTCTTAATATAATGAGAGGAGTGTTGGTGATGAAGGCCGTGACATACGATACAGATTCAGAACTGGCTTATATCTATGTTCTTCCTTTGAAAAAAGAACAGGAATGTACGGACTGCGGAGCTCAGAGTCAATGATTGTCTCCTGCTGGATATCAGCCAAGACGGCAAAATCGCCAGATTCGAATGTTTTGGTGAGGCAGCACGCCTCTGTGCCCCATTTGCCGGGAAATCCCGGCTGTATGTAAAAGATTCAGACGGTTATCAATTTCGGGTCTGCCAGCATGCTTCAGTCTGTTCCTGCTATACGGTGTACGGCGTCACTTTCTGTTTTTTAGATGGTGACTATCAGGAATTTGCCGGTTTTGACCTTGACGGAACAATGTATTCCAGTGGCGTTTTTACAGCGCTTAACTGAAAAATAGGACGTCCCGGTGTACGCCTATTTTTCATGCGCAAGCACTGTTAGACCCGCTCACTGTAATCTGGCGTGACGGAAATCATGTGCTGGATTCTGATCAAACAAACAGAATTTCGGGCTCCTTCAATTGTGATATGGTCAGGTTTTACATCGATCAGTCTGCCTCTGACCGTATCTCGTACTGTCTGTATAACGAACCTTGAGCCGATGAGCTTTTTAATGGTCTGATAGACATAAGGATCGACTAAAGAGACCAGTTGCGGACTACCTTGGTTGACCATACTTTTATCCCCTTTGTGTGTTTTATCTCAGCTTATGCCGCGCTTATGGATAATGACACAGGCTTCCCTGATAAAACAAAGGGGTGCGGAGATTTTAGGAGAATACGTTTGGAAGCGGGTGTAAAGGAAGTGTCGATGAAGCGGAGACAGCGAAGAAAGCTGGCCGCTGTTCCGTACTTATACAGGCTTTATCACGGATGCCTGGGCTTGGTCGATTAATTGGTCCAGCTTTTCTATTTTTTTTCGTGCGGTTGAAGGATCAATTTGGCGGTAATGATGGTGGCCACCCGGTTCTTCATCCAGTTCGTCCGCTTTTTTGACAATCTGCTGCAGCGTGTTTTTATCTAATTCGCCTTCAGGCAAATAGGAATCTGTATGAAGCAAAATGGCTAGGGCAATCTCTTTTGCCGCTTTCGGTTCCTCGCCAAGCCGAATCAGAAGCTTATGCGCCCGTTCTGCCCCTTTAATGGCATGGATGTCATTTCTTTTGTATTTCTCATAATCCCACTTTCCGTCTGTATACCATTCATAATGGCCGATATCATGAAGCAGTGCTGCTTTTGCTGCTAAATCAGGATTGATGTCAGCCTTCACAGACAGCCTGTATGCATGATAAGCGCAGGCAATCGCATGTGCCACGCCGGAACGCTGAAGATATTTTTGTGCAATTGGATGGGTGAAAACATCCATTAATGTAACCTTTCTCATGGAAACCCCTCCTTTAGATATTTTTAGAATCCTAACATAATTTGCAGAGAAACTCAATTCTTATGTCACATCATTTTGATCTTCTTATCATCATTGTTATACCCTAAAAGCAGCGTTTCAGTCAGTATATGCCGCTGTTCAATAAATGCTCTGGCTGCAGCCTTTTTTTATAAAAAAAAGAGCAGAAAATATCTGCTCTACAAAAACTCTTTCATATCATAAATTCTTCCGTTTTCCGTCCCTTTTTCTAATAAAGAAAGCAGCGTGCCGGCAATAAAGTCCGGACTGCGAAGGCTTCCTGTTTCATTTAATTTCCGGAACCGTTCAATGTGGTGGAAATCCTTTTTCGATGAAGAACGGATGACGGCCTGCATCTCAGTGTCCATCACACCTGGTGAAAACGAAATCATGTGCACTGGCAGCTCTTCATCCTCCTGTTCAAATCCGAATGTTCTCGTAAACATATCGAGTCCGGCTTTTGAACTGCAATACGCGCTCCATCCCTTATATGGATTTTTGGCGGCTCCTGATGTAATGTTGACAACCGTCTTTTTGCCGCTGTATGAAGCAAACCGTTTTGTAAACAGCTGACTCAAAAGCACGGGTGCAGTCAGGTTCAGCTGATAATGCCGCTGAAGCTCGTCAAGAGACGCTTCGCCGGCGCGTTTGATCGGCGTTACCATTCCAGCGTTATTGATCAGGGTAATACCAGAATAACGATCTGGATCGATGGATGAGAGCAATGTTTCAAATTGCTGTTCAGCTTCTTCAAGATTGATGAGGTCTATTTGATGCTGCGTCAGTTTTTCGTGAGACACATCCGCTTTCGTTCTGGATAAGGCATGGACTTCATGGCCCTTCTCTAAAGCATGTGATGCAATTGCTTGACCCAGCCCTTTTGACGCTCCGGTGATGATATAAAGTTCCATTGGAAACCTCCTTTTCCGTTATTATTGTACGGCACCGCTTTTACACAACACAAGCACGCGGCCTATGCTTTCTTGTTTTCCTGCGCTGTGACTTTTGGGATGAGGAACACGATACCTGCAATTCCGAGCAGGATCAGTACGACATAGATCATCGGCAGCAGCAATGATGATGTTTCTTGTTCATTCTCTGTTTCCGTTGATGACGCCTTTGTCATTGGCTTTTCAGCAAATGTAATTCCAAGCTGTTTGGACTGGGCCGCAATCGTGTTGGAATCCTGGGCATTTGTTGATGTAAACAAACCTTTTATCAGCTCGGCGTCCTTGTCCTTCGGTTTATCAAAAGAGATATCCTTCTGTTCCTCAGGCAGTTCTGTTTTCTCTTCATAGTAGGTATCTTCATGTAAATAATTCGTATCAATTTCGATGTCTTTTTTCTGATACTGGTTTGGGGCGACATCTGTATTTTCTTCGGTTTGGGCAGCGGCGGCAGAGGGTATGAAAAGGGAAAAGGAGAGCATACAAATCATGATCCCCTTTTCCATGCTGCGATTACGCTTCATACTTTTCATCGCTTTCTGCTGTGTGTTCAGCCATCAGCCGAATAATCAGCGGCAGAGCCGCGGCAATCACCGTAATGATTAGCAGAACTGTTATTCCCATTGTAAACAAGTGCCCAGTACCGTACTGGATGTCGATATATACTTTCGAAACCGGATCTTCAAATGTAAAGTTCGGCATGATCAAATCAATAAGCGGTGCAACATAGAATAGAATCATTGCCGCTGAAGCAACCCATCCAGGGATCGATCCGAATCTGAACGCCGTCCGGATGAAGGCAGAGCTTGCGACCAGCAATAGAATCGTAAACACTGACCACTTAATCGTCTGATCGTCCGGCAGTGAATAAATATTCAAACCGAACAAGCTGATCATGAGTCCGACAAGGATATTCAGAATTCCAAATAGCGCTCCTTTGACGAGAAGCGGCGCGTTTTGGTAATACGAGCTAAAATAGCCGATTAACAGACTGCTGATCATCACAATGACAAGGATGACAACCGGCGGTACCGTCTGAGTTTTCTCTTCCGGAACCTCTCCGCTGATTTTAAGCGGATTCGCCAAGTAATCATACACATAGCCATTGTTTTGCCCGTCTACTAATGTATTTCCGAGTATGCCGTATACGTCATTGCGCACGAGTTTCGTGGAGGCGACATTTTTCCCCCAGTTGTTGTTTAAGGTGTCGGCTTTTGCTTGAACATCATTGACGCTTTGCTGCATATTGGTTGTGTAATCAATGATGCCTGACTGGCGATCAGACAATGAACCCATCATGTCTGACATTTGCAGCACTTCCTGACCGACCGTATCTTGGACATTCAGTGCCATTGTGCCAGACAGTCCATCGTTGCTGAACGTCGCAGATTCCTGCGTTGCGCCCGTTACCAGCTGTTCTGTCGCTTTTGCGGCACTTTCAGAGATGTTCGTCAGTTCGTCGAGAACACCTGCTTGAGAGTCGCGGATATAGCCGCTGTAGTCGTCCGCAAATTTGGTCATTCCGTCGATGAAGCTGTTAATGTCTTCATCAGTTTGCATCGTGTTGTTTTTGAGAGCTTCCCAGCTGGCTGATTCTTCAGGTGAGAGAGCGAGTACGGAATTGACGTTGCTCTGTTGGCCGTTAATAGCGCCGGCTTTTGCAGCACTGTCTATCGTACCGGATAATACAGAATCATAAACAGACAAATATTTATAGTATCTCATTAAAGCGGAGATGCTTTCTGTATTGATTTCTCCTGAGAATTGAAGCTGATCTTTATTTTCAAGCTCACGAATCGCACTGTAAATCCCTTCAAACTCCCGTTTCCGTTTCGCTTCGAGATTTTCAAGCTTACCTTCGAGCTTTTTCACTTTGTCCTTCAGGTCATCAATTTCATCATTGAGACCGTCCATTTGCTCTTTTAGTTCCTCTAACTTCTTTTTCAGCTCTTCATTATGGGCAGTTTCTTTTTCCTTGAGCTCTTCTTCAATTTGCTTGATTCGCTCAGACGCTTTGCTGAGCTGTTCTTTTGCTTTGGCGATATCAGAAATGTCGCCGTTTCCTGGTTGATCTTGGTCCCCAGGCTCCGTCGTATCTCCGCCGCTACCGGTATCTCCTGAATCTCCGGTTCCGTCTTCATTTGCCAGCTTGATCAATTGAAGGGCTGAATCAGATGATGCAGTCTGTTCGGCAGAAGCGCCTGTTTCAGTTTTTCCGCTGTCTGATGCACCGCCGGTCTGCTCCTGACCGTCTGTTCCCTGCTGCTGCTCTTGATCCTGAGTACCGCCGTCCGTTTGTCCGTCATTACCGGCATCACTGCTGTTATTATCGTTCCCTGTGTCGCCCTGTGTATCATCAGGCTTTGTACTGCCCCCGTCATCAGGTTTTTCTGGATTATCAGTAGGCGGATCGTCTGGTTCAGTACCCGGGTCCTCCGGTGTTGGATCCTCTTTTTCAGGCTCCTTTAGGTTATCTGAAATATCCTGAATATCAGCAGCGATATTTTTCAATTCTTCACGCTGTTTTTCAAGATCGATTTTCAGTTCTTCAGGATCTTCTTCTTTCGGGTCTTTATCTTTATCATTGTTGTCAGAACCATCGTCTATGACTGGGTCGTCCCCTTTCGCAACTGTCAATGCCTGACGTGCCGGGACAAGCAATTCATAAACCTGATTTAGTGCTGCCTGTCTTGATGCGGCCTGATATTGATCGATTAAATCGCTTTGGATCTTCGCCATGCCAAGTTCCTGCTGAGGCACTTGGCCCTCCCTGATTTGCTGGGCGTTTGCCAGCACATTGCTGGTTTGTCCGAGCTGTGTCTTCGCTTGGCTGATCCCAGTTGCCAATCCGCTCATGCGTTCGCTGAACTGATTCGCCTTTTGCTGAGCTTGGATGGCGTCCAGGCCTGTCCGGATTTGCTGCTGTGTTGAATCCTGGGCTGCCAAAAGCAGCTTTTTCTGATTCTCTTGATATTCTTTGTATCTTTCAACTGTATCAATGAATTCTTTCAGCGTGTTTTTTGCTTCCTCCGCTGTAGAAGCTTTTTCTTTTGTCGTGCCTTGCGCTTCATTCATTGATTTCTTCAGCTCATCGATTAAGTCTTTTTGCTGTTTGATTTCACCTGCTAAATCATTAGAGCTTGGTTTGTAAAAGTTGTACATGACATTCTGGAATTCAGATTCTTTATTGACGATTTTGTCAAATTCTCCTCTGATGTTGTCCACTTTTTGCGACACAAAGTTCCAGTATAAGGCCGACATTTTTTTGTTCATTGTCTTTTGGGCATCCTCAAGCTCACGCTGAACTTTTTCTTTGTTGACCGCATTCAGATTATCTTGAATGCTGAATTCCAGCGTTGCTTTTTGTGGATGGTCTTTGTCATAGCTCAAAATGTTTTTTGAGAAGTCTGAGGGAATATAGACGATCGCATCGTATTTCTTTGAAGCGAGACCGGTCTCAGCCGCGCTTCGGTTTACGACCGTCCACGAATAATCAGGACGTTCCCCCAGAACAGCCGCTACTTCCTTGCCGAACTGGGCGGATTTGTCCTCTTCATCAGACTTTACCTCATCACTCAATACGCCAGTGTCTTCATTCACCACCGCGATTTGCCGGGTGGAATTGACTGCTTTTTTCGTCGGATCGTCTCCGATAAATCGGAAAAACAAAACCGGCAGCAGCAAAATGATGATGACGGCGGATATTAACTTGATCAAGCTTTTTCGTTGTTCTGTCATCTAGCACTCTCCCTTTCAGCAGAACATAAAGGAATTTGAACTTTTTGCTCCTTCCCGTTTTCCACAACATATCCGAAGCCCGGCTGAATCTCAGGCTCCTGTCTTTGGTACGGGAGAGGAATGACATTTTGCTCAGATTTTTTCATCAGCAGAATCGCGTGGCGGATTTGCTTCATCTCAGTCGTCAAGGAGTCATAGCCTTTTGAGAATTCGCTGTGGTTACCACCCGGGATAAAACTGAAGCCAAGATGAGCGTATGATTTCATGAAGTTAGCGAGACGGTCTTGTATTCTCGTATCAATCGTCTGCTGGAATCTCGTTATCCCGTCAATCATCAGCACCACTTGTGAGAATCGCAGATTGTGCGCGTCTCCTTGGCGGACGGCTTCTACATACATGGCTTCTCTTGTTTTGAAAATGTCTTCTGCTGTTTCAATCCACTGTTCAATATCTTCTTTCGTTTCCAAATATGAAACATCTGATTCCTTCGCATAATGAGATAAGCCGCGGTCAATCGAGTCAAACAGGCCGATCATTTCGGTTTCATCATCAATCAGATGTTCGAGCATGACTTTTAGGACGTTTGTTTTCCCGCGCTGAGTCTGGCCTAAAATCAGGCAGTGCTTATGCTTGCCCAAATCAAAATAGACTGGGCTGACTGTTTCTTCATGAAGCCCGATCGGTACAGATAAAGGCTTGCGTTCCAGCTTGAAGCGGAGAGAAAATTCTCTCGTCGACAAGCTCTCAGGCAGCATCGGAATCGGTGCCGGCTGCTCCATTGAAGCAAAGCGCTCTTGAAGTTTCTGAACGTCTGATTTCAGCCCATTGAACATGCCGATATCATCATCAGCGTCAACAGGCAGGAACATTTGCGCGAAATAAAGCTCTTCTTTTTGAATGATGACGCGCCCCGGGATCGGCTCAAGATTGAACTTCGGACGGCCATAAATGGAATATCCCTCAGATTGATCCATGAGATAATGGACAACCTTTGTTTTCAAGTTATTTAACAATGACTGGCGGACAGCATTAACACGCGTTGCCGTCAGCATGAAGTAGATCCCTAAGCTCTGTCCGTCTCTGGAAAGCTGGACAAATTCCGATTCAAGCTCATGCATCTCATCCTTGACGATGTCAAAGTTGTCAATGGTGATGAAAATGAATGGAAGCTCTTCTTCGCTAAGCGCATTGTACATTTTGATGTGGCTGATTTCTTTTTCCCTGAACAGACGTTTACGTCGGTCAATTTCTTCTTTGATTCGAATCATGAACTTTTCAATTTTTCTTGACTGGTCCATCAGGAAGTAATCCGCGGTATGCGGGAGCTTCGCTAATGGCAGAAGCGTTCCGTTACCGAAATCAAAGATATAGACATGAAGCTCTTCAGGTGTGTACACGTCCGCAAAGCTCATCAGGAACGTCGCGGCTGCAATTGATTTTCCGTAGCCCGAAGAGCCGAATATGCCGATATTTCCGTCTTCCATCATCTTATAAGCAATCGGCGCCTGTCTTTGCAAATCAGGTTCATCGACATATGCAAAGTGGAAATGGTCTTTTTCGTCTGAAGGGAAAAGAGTGCGCGGAATACGTTCCGCAAGCGGCGGCAGCCAAGGGCTTGGCAGCTTCTCGATTCCCATTTCATCTTGGATGCGTTCAATTTCGTCAACGACAGCTTCAATTTCAGTATGTACGTCTTTTTTCGCAATATCTTCGGTATCAACCTCAGAAAGCGGAATCAGACCCGTATCTGTGACGATCGCGATTTCATCCTCAGTACCGTAGACTTCCTCTAAGTAAGGCGCCCCGCTCCATGCAGATTGGAACAGCTCATACACTTCATTGTTTCCGACCTGCATATAGCCGCGGCCTGTTACGGTTATGTTTGCAGCATCGCTGTTTTTCAAAATTTCTTTACTGTCGGTGGCATCCTGGACCTTGAGCGCTACTTTAAAGCGCGAGTTACTCCAGATCTGGTCGTCGATGATGCCGCCTGGCTTCTGTGTCGCCAAAATCAAGTGAACGCCGAGGCTTCGCCCGATACGTGCGGCGCTGACAAGCTCCCTGATAAAATCTGGCTCCTCGCTTTTCAGCTCGGCAAACTCATCAGAGATTAAGAACAAGTGAGGCATCGCCACTTCTGCTTTCCCCTGCTTGTACAGCTTTGTATAGTCATTGATGTGATTGACTTGATACTGGTCAAACAGACGCTGCCTTTTTTTCAGCTCGCTTTTAATGGAAGCAAGCGCACGCATACTGAAGTTTTTGCTTCCTTCAATATTAGTGATCGTGCCTAGGAGGTGGGGAATGTTGCGGAACGGCTGCGCCATTCCTCCGCCCTTATAGTCAATTAATAAGAAAGCCGCTTCGTGCGGATGAAAATGCACTGCAAGTGACAGAATGTAGGTCTGGAGAAATTCACTTTTCCCAGATCCCGTTGTCCCGGCAAGCAAGCCGTGCGGACCGTGTGCTTTTTCGTGAAGGTTCAGATACACAATGTCATCTTTCCCTTTATAGCCGATCGGCACTGACAGCGACTTCGACGATTCGCTCGTCAGCCATCTTTGCTGAATGCCGATTTCTTTTACTTCCTTCGCATGAAAAAGCTCCAGGAACGATACCGTTTCCGGAATGGAATTTGTGATGCCGACCTGGTGGTTCAGCGTCCGCAGCGTGCGTGAGAACCGTTCGTTGTCCTCACGCTGATGATGATCGAGACGGAACGGGATTCTTACCGCTTTTTTCTTTTGAATTAAAATGTCGCCTTCATGCTCATTGATGTAGCGGACAAGGGTTGTAATGTTTTCCGACAGGCTCTCCTTTGTTTCCGCAGCGACAATTGTCGAGATGCCCAGATGCTCATGCTGTCCTTCTAAATATTCGAGAATGACATGCTCAGAGATCAGCTGCTGATTCGTGATAACAAATACAAAATGCGGTTTGAACTGCAGTTTTTCTTTGTCATCTTCGAGATCGCGCTCTCTGATCAATTCGTAAAGCGAAGACAGAAGCTGATCTCGCGTTTGCTCATTATAAATAAATCCTTTTGCATAAATATGGGGCATTTGAAATTGCGGAAGCCACTTCATCCACTCCCAGTCTTTATACTCTTCTTCATGAAAAATAAAAACGAAACGCAAATCGTGATAGCTGTTAAAGAACGACAGCTGTCCGATCAGCTGGTGAATCTCATTTTTCACAATTTGGGATTTACCGACAAGCCCCATCGGACCTTCCGCCAAATCGACCGTAACCGGCGCATTGCGGATGTCCTTATAGACACGCTGCATGTGCTGCGACTTCTCCATGAGGTCATCGATATCACGATTCGCCAAGTCTCCGCCGCTCATATTGATTTCATAACTCGAGGGGACTGTTCCCGTCCCAAGCCGCAGCTGAAGATAATCCTTGCTTTCAAGTGATTTTTCCCAGATTCGGTCACTGATTTCACTTGTTAAGTATTTCATTTTTTCAAATGAAGGAAAGTGAAATTCAAGAACCTGCTTTTGCTTCTCAGCAAGTGCCTGAAGCTCTTTCCGTTTATTGTCTAAGTAAAGCTTATATACACGCTCCCGTTTTTCCTCGCGTTTTTTCCGCTGATTCTTATCCCGGAAATATTGCACTGTCGAGGTAATGAGAGTCATCATAAACATCGCCAAAGAAACAAGTATAAATATGCCGCGCGGCTGGATGATGGCGACTACGCCCATCACGATCAGCATCACAAGCGGAGGCAGGATGACGAGCCACAGCCCTCTGTTGGTTTGATCGCTCTCCTGAGAGGGAAAACTAAAGGAAACGCGGTCATCCGGCAGATCGTACACCATCCGCGGTGTTCTTCTGTACTGCGGATATTTTTTCTGCATCTCTGTACTCGGTTTGACTGTTTCTGTTAACGCTGTTTCAAACTGGGCAAAATGAACGATTTCTAAAAGGTCTTGTTCTGTCACACTCATTTGCGTGAAGTTCCAGAAGATTTCATCCCCCGGCTTGAGCGGCGTATTGGCGTTGATCTTCTCTCCGTTCAAGAAGATCGTTCCGCTTTCAGGGCGAACCGACCAGTTGTCGCCGGCACGAAGCAAAGAAAACGTGCTTTGTTCTGCAAATGCAAAATCTTGCGGATTCAGATAAATATCTGCATTCGTTTTTTCTGAGGAACATACAATTTCATCCCGGTTTCCCGTAAAATAAACAGATTTCTCAGGTTCACTGCCCGTCAATATCAAGCGTATATCCTGCTGATCCGTTTGAAGAGTAAATGATGTATCCGTCTCAATCATGCCGAGACAATCATTTCCCAGGAAAACTTCGTATTGGCCGCCGGATTCCTTTCTTTGAAGAGAAATGACTCCGCTATTAAATGGAATGGCGCTGATCGTAACGGAATCTTTCACATCAGGCCCAATGGTCACCGGATGAGACGACGGGAGGTTAGACAGATTTAATTTTTGAACGTTATTTTGGTAAAAAACCCATAATAGACTCAAATGGCGAACCCCCTAACGGCCGAATAGCAACATGCGATGACCTGCGATTCATGTCTCACGTTATTTGTCATCTTTTTTCTCATCTTTCTTTTCTGTTTCTTTTTTCTCTTGTTCTTCTTTTTTCTTCTGTTCTTCTTTTTTCGCTTTTTCCTCTGCTGCGGCTTTTTCTTCCGCTTGTTGTTTTTCTTCGTCTGTTTGTGTCTGTTCTTCGCTAGTATCGACTAATGATGTATCAGAATTAGACTGTTTATTGTCTTGACGTTCTTTTTGCGCTTTTTCAAGTTCACTATTTACTGGATCAAGTTCTTTCTGTATGTCTTCATCATTTGTATCCTCAGATAAAAGCTGCTGTTTGTATTTAGCAAGGGCAAAGTAAATATAATCATTGTATTCAAGCTTACGGCCGATACTGATCGCTTCTTTGTATTCTCCTCGACCATAATCAATCCAGTACAAGAAATGCTGAGGGTCCGATTGAAGGGTGACTAAATTATTTTCTATATTTTTAGTTTTTGCACTCCCCAGATTTTCGACCTCAACATAAGACGTCGCTAGCTGATACTGCACTGATTCAGGCAGGCTTTCCGCATCGTACTTGGACAATGTGCTGATGACTTCACTGTACTGCTTGTTTAAGAAAGCGCGGTTGCTGTCCACTATTGCCTGGTGCTTTGGCTGCGCGAAAAATAAGGCGTACATCGAGTAAATAAGGGCCGGTACAAGCAAAACAATGAGCCCCAGGCCGATATATCGCTGGATGTTCCACTTCTTTCTCGGGATATGTATGTATGTTTTGGCTTTGGCTTCGAGCTCATCAATATGGGTTTGAATCAGCTCAAGCAGGCCATCATAGGATTCCGCATCCAATATCGCTTTAGCCTCTGGGGAGAACGTCATCGTTTCATTGAATTTCAGATAGTCTTCAAATGCAAAAGCGCCGTCAACCGCCAAAGCCGCTGCCGCTTTCAGCTCCCGCCACACTCTTTCCTCATCATGCTCGTAAGGAGGGATGCTTTCCTTTACTCCATAATGGAGAAAATAAGGCGTCAGCCCTTTATCGAATACAATGTTTTCCGGAGCGACAATCACATTCAGCCTCGACAAATTGTGCTGCTGCACGGCTTGAACAAGCTGATAGGCAAACTGCCATTTGCTTTTTTTATCCTTAGCTTTCATGAAGCGGAATGCTTTATAGGAGGAGGGAGGTTGGATTGTGATGATGACCTCATCATCTGTCACGTCGATCTCTTTATGAAAAAATGGATTTACATCTTTGATCACATTAGCTTCAAGACCGTCCAGAAGCTTTATTTTTTCCCGCTGAAAGGTAAATGTATAGCCGGCATCTGTTTTCTCGGCAACGGCTTCTAATTGGTTTTCTAAATACGATTTTTGTTTACCTGACATTCAACCAGATCCTTTCATAATATTTCAAGCCGGTCTCCGTTTGTAATGCCGCAATCAGACAGCTTGCATTCTCCGGAAAACACCTTATCCTTGTTAACCACTCTGATCCAGTGCCCTTCGCGCGGAGGCATAGATACGCTTTGGGCCTGCCAAGCAATATCAATTACTTTTTTCACCGGGTGGTAATCTGACAATCTGAGATCAAAGACACTGCCGTTATAATGTTTCAAATCTATAGTAATATCAATATACATTTAGGATCACCCTTACATAGAAAGAGCGCCGTCTTCTTCTGAATCAGGCGCTCCTTCCCTTTCATACTGTTATCCGCGGATTTGATTTGCGATGTCTTGGTCAGTAGACTCAAGTGTATTTGCTGTTTGATCAAGCTGCTGATTCACATCTTGAAGCAAATCTGACATTTTGATAAATGAAGGTTTGAGCTGCTCGTATTGATCTGCGAACGCTTCGCTTGAAGCACCTTCCCACATGCTTTTCAAATCAGAGATCATTCGGTTTAAACGATCAACCTGATTTAATACTTCTTGGCTTTCAACGCCGTATTGCTTCGCCATCGCTCTTAGCTCTTCGGGTGTGACACGAATTAATCCTGCCATATTCCTCATTACCTCCTGTGCCATCAGCCTAAATATGGGCTAATTCACTTATTTTTAGAACGTCATTATTATAAAAACAGTTTTTCGGCATAGTCAAACAAATATGTTTTAATTTTACAAAATGAGTCCAATGGTTTACCTCGAACCACTTAAAAATAACATATATTGTAAAGTAAATAGGTTTATTTTCTTAATCTTCTTTTCATCCTTCGAATAATCCAAAAGACCCAAATGATTCTCCAACTCCCAAAAAAAACCTTTCAGAATATTTGATGCTACAGCACCATTTCTGAAAGGTTCAGTTTTTTCTTTCCTTAATCAGTCCCGCCTCCGATGACTCTCTTAGAAGATTAATAGGATAAGCTTTCGTATCATATAAGGCATACAACTGTATTTTAAAAAGGCGATTCACCGCCACATGTATATAGAACGTTTCTCTCATGTAAGTGTTTTTCTTTGTTGTTGATTTTCACAAACAACAACAATCATAATAAAAGGAAGGGGATGAGATGTCAAAGAGAAATCAAGCACGAAAAAGTAGGGAGATTTATGACCATGCCGAATGATCCGTTTAAATATAGTTTTGACAGACTTGAAGATGTGGCTGATCATATCAGCGACGTTCTGCGGTGCCCGATCACCATAGAGGATGTTAACCACAAGCTGCTTGCCTACAGTACACACAGCGACTGCACAGACCCTGCCCGGACGTCTACCATTATTGGCAGAAGGGTACCGGAGAAGGTGATTAACAAGCTGTGGAAAGACGGAACAATTCCTGCTCTCTTAAAAACGGACCAGCCGATCAGAGTCAAGCAAATCGATGAAGTAGGGCTGAGCAATCGCGTCGCTATTTCGATTTGGAAAAACAACCAAGTGCTTGGCTTCATATGGGCGCTTGAGATCCAAAAAACATTGTCTGATGATGACCTGATGACATTGCAAATGGCGGCAAAAGCAGTGAGAAACAAACTTCTTAAACTTCAAATCAGAAAAACAAAAAATGAAGAACGCAGCCAAGAATTTTTCTGGAAAATGCTTACTGGACACATCCATCAGGAGGACGACATGGCGGATGGGTTCCATAAGCTTGGAATGGCCGCTCCTTCAGAATTTTCCGTTATGATCATCCGCATAAACGGTGAGCTGACTGAAAAAATCGAACAGCAGCTGCAATATTTACAGGAAACGACCCAGCAGGTTTACGTGTTGCTGGCGACCGTAGATTCTAATGAACTGATTATATTAACCGCACCCAAAACAGATCATCCTTTTCAAGATTTAAAACAGTTTGCTTTCAGTACGCAAAAACAGCTGAAGGAGCGGTATAAAATAGAAGACGTTTCTATCGCTTTCGGCGGAATATACAGCTCTATTTCTTTTGTCTCCCGCTCCTATCAGGAGGCATTGTCCGTCTTAAAAGCGAAGGAACGGTTCGCAGAAGAGACCAAACATCTTTTCAGCTTTTCTGAGTTAGGCATTTATCAATACTTAGATGTCTTATATGAAAAACGGAAACTGGCGGGCTATGATAATTACTCGCTTTCCAAACTGGAACAATATGACCGTGATCACCAGTCAAATCTGGTAGAGACGCTAGAGCGCTTTATTGAAGCAGACAGTAACGTGAATACGGCTTCCAAGCTGTTAAATATACACGTTAATACGCTGAATTACCGCCTCAAGCGAATCAGCCAAATCGCTGAAATTGATTTAAAAAATGTGAATCAAAAATTCACCATCTATTTAGATATTAAACTTCGGCACATGGATTTGTGAAATTTCACAAATCCATGTTTTTTTATTTTCTTAATCAAACAAAGAATTTTCCAAAATATCGAGCTACACTAAAAATATCACAGATACAGGAGGAGACAGATATGATCATAGGGGTTCCTAAAGAGATAAAAAACAATGAAAACCGTGTCGCTTTAACACCTGGAGGCGTTTCACAGCTCATTTCAAACGGCCACCGAGTGCTGGTTGAAACAGGCGCGGGCCTTGGAAGCGGATTTGAAAATGAAGCCTATGAGTCAGCAGGAGCGGAAATCATTGCTGATCCGAAACAGGTCTGGGACGCCGAAATGGTCATGAAGGTAAAAGAACCGCTGCCGGAAGAATATGTTTATTTCCGCAAAGGTCTTGTGCTGTTTACGTATCTTCATTTAGCAGCTGAGCCTGAGCTTGCACAGGCCTTGAAGGATAAAGGAGTAACTGCCATCGCATATGAAACGGTTAGTGAAGGCCGGACATTGCCTCTTCTCACGCCAATGTCCGAGGTTGCGGGCAGAATGGCAGCGCAAATCGGAGCTCAATTCTTAGAAAAACCTAAAGGCGGAAAAGGCATTTTGCTTGCCGGGGTGCCAGGCGTTTCTCGCGGAAAAGTAACGATTATCGGAGGAGGCGTGGTCGGGACAAACGCGGCGAAAATGGCTGTCGGACTCGGTGCAGATGTGACGATCATTGACTTAAACGCAGACCGCCTGCGCCAGCTTGATGACATCTTCGGCCATCAAATTAAAACGTTAATTTCTAATCCGGTCAATATTGCTGATGCTGTGGCGGAAGCGGATCTTCTCATTTGCGCAGTATTAATTCCGGGTGCTAAAGCTCCGACTCTTGTGACTGAGGAAATGGTAAAACAAATGAAACCTGGTTCAGTCATTGTTGATGTAGCAATCGACCAAGGCGGCATCGTCGAAACGGTCGACCATATCACTACACATGACCAGCCGACATATGAAAAACACGGTGTTGTGCACTATGCTGTAGCGAACATGCCGGGCGCTGTTCCTCGCACATCAACAATCGCTCTGACTAATGTTACAGTTCCATACGCGCTGCAAATCGCGAACAAAGGGGCAGCAAAAGCGCTCGCAGACAATGCGGCACTGAGAGCGGGTTTAAACACCGCAAACGGACACGTAACTTATGAAGCTGTAGCGAGGGATCTAGGCTATGAATATGTTCCTGCCGAGAAAGCTTTACAGGATGAATCATCTGTGGCGGGCGCTTAATTCACATTGAGCTTGCAGAAAGATTTCTGCAGGCTTTTTTTATCTTTTAAAAGGAAAAAGAGATCATTTCACGAATTATGATTATGAAGTTGATCATAAAGGAGGATTCATATGGCTGTTCAGCAATATGGCGTGTTAAAAGGCATTGTCTTAGACATGAAGCGGGAAACAGATGATGACAGTCCTCATTTCCAAGTCAAAGTGCTCGGTGAAGAGAATACGTATTACAGGTGCGCCATCAATGTGATGTCCAGTTCTGAGGAATCTGAAGTATTGTATTTGGCTGACGATCAGTTTGATTCGAGCTCGATTACCATCCTTCCGAACATGCCGTATGGATATACAAGGATCAATGAGGCAAACCGTGAAGTGGCGCTTGATTACGTGCGGGGCAATTTGTTTGGCCCAGGAGAAATGAAGCCTTTGCCGCATGAAATCACGGGGCCTGATAATGATTTAAATGATTTTATTGAAACGTATATGAAGAAAGCGCAAGATGAGAAAGCGCCGGTTTATATATTCGGTTCCAAATTCGGACCTGAACAGGCTGCAGATAAAATATTCGGCTTTACCCCGACCAACGGCATGCACAATATCCATATGAATCAAGGGAATGCAATGGATACCCGCTGGAAAAAAGACAACGGTTCTTGGCATGACGGGGGCATTCTGATTCAGTTTGCCGATCAGTGGGCCGCTGTGTTTTTAGCGTTTTTATCCCAATCTTGGTGTACAGATGAAAACGGAAACCCGGTCAGAGATTGTGATCATACCCAAACGTCTGCGCAAAAATAGAAAAAGAGACTGCTTGCCGCAGTCTCTTTTTATGCGATTACACATTTTCAACAGTCTTTAGGCTGTTTGGCCTCATGTCTCTCCAATGTGATTGGATATAGTCCAAACAGGCTTCACGCCCTTTTTGTTCATGAACGACTGTCCAGCCGCTCGGCACATCTATAAAACCGGGCCATAGGGAATATTGGCCTTCTTCATTGATCAGCACCAAATAGGTGCCATCCGCATTTTCAAAAGGATTTGCCATCTATTTCTCCTCCCTTATTGATGTAACTCTTTCAGTTTGACAGCGAGAACCTTGCCGATTTGAGCTAGCGGTTCCGGCTGACATAAATCTTTATGACGGCAGTTGATGTCGATTTGTTCAATCTGTCCGTTAATATAAGGCTTCCACGAATCAGGTTCAATCGGATCAAACCATTCAGGAATGATTGTTGATCTGAAAAACAAAACATTTCCACGGAAGGTTTTCGGCTTATAGGAGCCTAAAATGCCGACAGAATTGACATACGTATTTTTCAGATTTAAAATGACCGTTTCATCCAAGCTCGCAAGCGCACTGCCGTCACTGCGAAGAATCTCAATTGCTGCTTCAAAATCTAGCGGTTTGTCCCCTAAGCTGTCTGGATCGTACCCGCCTAACGCCAGAAGGGCAATAAGCGCTTCCTCATCATCCGGCGCCTCTTTTATAGGAAGGAAGTGGTTTGGATAGGCATCCAGCATCACCAATAGGGAAACTTCTTCTCCTTGATTTTGCAGCTGGGTGGCCATCGCTTGAACGACATTCCCGCCCAGGGACCAGCCCAGCAGATGGTACGGGCCTTTCGGCTGGACCGTTCGTATTTGTTCAATGTAATCGGCCGCCATGTCATCAAGTGTTTTCGGAAGCTCCTCGCGCTGCCCGATTCCCCGTGCCTGCAAGCCATAGATCGGATAATCCGTTCCTATATTCGTCATCAAACCGGCATAGCACCAGCTGAGCCCCCCTGCCGGATGCACACAGAATAAAGGAAGCTTGTCTCCGCTTGTTCGGAGCGGCAGCAGAACATCAAGAGCGCTTTGGCTTGATCCCATTTCAAGTCTTTCAGCAAGCCCGGCAACAGTCGGCGCTTCGAATAGGTTGCCGATGCTGAGTTCAACGCCGAGGGATTCGCGGATGCGGCTCATGAGCTGTACAGCAAGCAAGGAATGTCCGCCTAAATCAAAGAAACGATCATCAATGCCGACACGCGGCAAGTGAAGCACCTCCATAAACAAGTCACAGAGAATTTCTTCCTGCGGCGTTCTCGGTCCGCGTCCTGTCACTGCCCCTGCGAAATCCGGAGCGGGCAGCGCTTTACGATCTAGCTTTCCATTCGGTGTCAGCGGCAATTCTTTCATCGTCACAAAGGCAGCAGGCACCATGTAATCCGGCAATCTCTCAGCAGCATATCTGCGCAGTTCCGCCGTATCAAATGTTTCTTCCGAAGGGATGACATAAGCTGCCAACCGTTTATCTCCCGGCTGATCCTCACGAACGATCACTGCCGCATCCTCAAGCTGCGGATGCTGAATGAGCGCTGCTTCAATTTCTCCCAGTTCAATCCGGAATCCCCGAATTTTCACCTGATGATCGGCGCGGCCGACATAGTCAAGAGAACCATCAGCGCGGAGGCGGGCCACATCCCCAGTGCGGTACATCCTAGTGCCTGAAGGACCGAACGGATCAGCTATGAAGCGTTCCGCTGTTAATCCAGCCCGGCCTAGATAGCCTCGTGCTAACCCTGCTCCTGATACATACAGCTCTCCGGCAACACCCGGCGGCACCGGCTGCAGGCGCTCATCCAGCACATATACACCAAGATCGGGAATGCCGCAGCCGATCAAGCTGTTTGCCCGTAAAGCTGCCATGCTTCGGTCTAATTCGATATAGCTCACATGCACGGTTGTTTCTGTAATACCATACATATTGATAAGCTGCGGGCTATTTTCAGGGTGGCGGTTATACCAATCCTCTAAACGGCTGAGTTCAAGCGCTTCTCCGCCAAAAATGACATAGCGCAGGCTGAGCGCCTGTCCGAGATCCGGCTGTTCCCGTTCCGCCTGCATAAACTGATAGAAAGCGGACGGTGTCTGATTCAGAACGGTCACACCCTCTTTGACAAGCAGGCGCAGAAATGCTTCTGGCGATCTGCTGACGTGATGAGGAACGATCACGAGACGCCCGCCATGCAGCAGAGGACCCCAAATCTCCCACACTGAAAAGTCAAAAGCGTAGGAATGGAACATGGTCCAGATATCGTCTGAGCTGAAATGGAACCAGTGCTCGGTCGCTGCAAATAAACGCGTTACGTTTTGGTGAGGAATCATCACACCTTTTGGAACACCTGTAGAGCCGGATGTATAAATGACATACGCCGTATTCAAAGGCGTAAGCGGCTGGATCCGATCCGTATTATCCGGATTATCAGCTGGGTATGTGTTTAGTTTCTTTTCCAGTTCGAGATCATCTAGTACGATTTTCGGCACGTTGTCCGCTGGCGGAATGTGCTCTGCAGCTTTAGTATTCGTCATGATAAACGCGGGCTGTGCATCTTTTAGCATAAAAGCAATTCGATCAGCCGGATAATCCGGATCAAGAGGCAGATAAGCTGCTCCCGCTTTCAGCACCGCCAGTAGTCCGACAGCCATTTCCAATGATCGGGGCAGTGCCAATGCCACAAATTGCTCCGGCCCGACACCTTCACTAATCAGCATGCGGGCAAGCCGATTTGCTCTTTCATTCAGCTCTGCATAGCTCAGTGCCCGATCTTCATAAACAACGGCAATGGCATCAGGACGTAAAGCAGCCTGTTTCTCAAACTGCTCAGGTAAACCTGCGTGCGGAATCTTTTCAGATACACCTTGCCAATCTGTCACCATGCTGCTGCGTTCCTCTGGCGCAAGAATATCCAGATTTCCGATTTGCTCGTCAGGATCAGACTCGGCAACCTCCAACAGGCGCATCAATCGGTCAGCAAGAGCCTGAGCCGTTTCCCGCTTGAAAAGATCAGTGCTGTATTCAAGCAGTCCTTCCATTCCGTTTGGTGTCCCGTCAGCAAGGCGATCTTCACTGATTTCCAGCGTCAAATCAAACTTGGCAGAACCGACACTGTTGATTCGCAGGCTGCTCTCCATGTCAGGAAGTTGCAGTTCAGCATCCGGTGTGTTTTGGAACGCAAGCATGATTTGGAACAAAGGATGCGTCGCACGCGAACGAGCCGGATTGAGCACCTCTACAAGTCTCTCAAACGGCAGATCCTGATTGTCATAGGCTGCCAGATTCACTTCCCTCACTCTGTCAAGAAGCTCACGGAAGCTTGGGTCACCGGACGTATCGGTTCTGAGCACCAATGTATTGATAAACAGCCCTACAAGATCGCCCAGCGCATCATCATTCCGTCCCGCGATCGGACTGCCGATCGGAATGTCGGTACCCGCCCCAAGCCTTGTCAATAAAGCAGCGAGACCGGATTGAAGCACCATAAATAGGCTCACCCTATTTGCGCGAGCCAGCTCCTGCAAGCGCTTGTGAAGGTCGGGCTCAATACGAAAATGAATCGTATCCCCATCATGGCTCGGCTCAGCCGGACGTGAATAATCGGTTGGCAGTTCAAGCTGATCAGGCAGGTTCTTCAAGGTTTCTTTCCAGAAAGCAAGCTGTCCGGCAATCAAGCTATTTGGATCATTCTCGTTTCCAAGCAGTTCTTGCTGCCAAAGCGCATAGTCCGCATACTGCACAGCAAGAGGCGCCCATTCGGGAGCTTTTCCGTGGCAGCGAGCCGCATAAGCCGTCCCAAGATCTCGGGTCAGCGGTGTTAAGGACCAGCCGTCCCCGACAATATGATGGACGAGAAGAAGGAGCACGTACTCGTCAGGACCGATCACAAAAAGCTCGGCACGAAAGGCCGGTTCAGCTGCAAGATCAAAGCTGTATCGTACAGCTTCGGCAAGCCGATCAGAAAGCTCCTTCTCAGCAATTTCAGTAACATGTAACTCAGGACGGGCTTGGTCGGCATCTAAAATATGCTGATAGGATGTCCCCTGTGTTTCAGGGAAGATCGTCCGCAAGCTTTCATGACGGCAGACGAGGTCATAAAGTGCCGCTTTCAGCACTCCTTGATCAAGCTCACCCGACAAACGGACAGCAACCGGAATATTATAAGTAGGACTCGGTCCTTCCAGACAATGTAGGAACCATAGCCGGCGTTGGGCAAAAGATAGCGGGATTTTTTCAGATCGCTCAGCTCTTTGCAAAGCGGGACGTGCACTCTGCGCCTGATGAAGATGGGCAGCGAGACCGGCTACTGTCGGTTCGTCGAAGAGCTTGGCGATACCAAGTTCGGCTCCCATTACCTCGCGAATGCGGCTCATCAGTCGGGCTGCGAGAAGAGAATGACCGCCAAGCTCGAAGAAACTGTCATCGATACCGACACGTGCCAAACCGAGAACCTCTGCAAACAAGTCACACAATATCTCTTCCTGAGGAGTCCGCGGGGCCCGATCACTGACAGATGTGCTGAAATCTGGTGCCGGCAGTGCTTTCCGGTCAAGCTTGCCATTAGGTGTTAATGGCAGCTCGTCCATCTCCACAAACGCCGCCGGTACCATATAATCAGGAAGACTGGCCCCCATATAACGGCGAAGCTCGGCAATATCGATAGCAGAATCAGCGACTACATAAGCCGCCAATCGTTTGTCTCCCGGCTGATCTTCCCGTACGACCACCGCGGCCTGTTCAATGTGAGGGTGCTTGGCAAGCACGGCATCAATTTCTCCAAGTTCAATTCGGAATCCGCGAATTTTGATTTGATGATCCGCCCGCCCGATATAATCCAAAGACCCATCAGCGCGCCAGCGAGCCTGGTCTCCGGTCCGATACATCCGAGTCCCCGGCGGTCCATATGGATCTGCAACAAAACGCTCAGCCGTTAAATCAGGGCGGTGGAAATAACCTCTGGCCAAGCCGGTTCCTGCGACATAAAGCTCGCCGACAACCCCCGGCGGCACCGGCTGCAGACCGTTATCAAGCACATACACCTGCGTATTCCAAATCGGTTTGCCAATCGGCGGAACGCCCTTCAGCCCTTCATCAAGAAAAGCTGCTGCAGACCAAATCGTTGTTTCAGTCGGACCGTATAAATTCGTGACTGAACAATGAAGGTCTTGAAGCGCCTGCAAAAGACCGCTCGGCAGCGCCTCACCTCCGACAAGCACTCTAAGCCCCCGAAGTTTCTCAGGTTCACTCGTCACCAAAGCATGCCATAGTGTCGGTGTTGCCTGCATGATATTGATATCGAAATTTTCAATCATTTGAGCTAATGCCTGTGGCTCTCGGATCGTTTCTTTCTTTGCGATCACGATTTGCGCACCGCTAATCAGCGGAAGATATAACTCCAATGCTGAAATATCAAAAGCGACAGTCGTCACAGCCAACAGCCTGTCTTCTTCTCCTAGAGAAAATGCCTCCTGCATGGACAGCAGAAAATTGCTTAAGCTTTTCTGTGTCACAACGACACCCTTCGGTCTTCCGGTTGATCCTGATGTATAGATAATATACGCAGGATGGTCAAGAGAAACCGATACATTCGGATTGTCAGGCGAATAGCGTTTTAAAACCTCCTGGGTAACAGCCTGATCAAGCACTAGCTCCGGTACAGCCAGGTCATCAGGCAGACTGGCTGCTATTTCCTCAGTCGTTATGATGCATGAAGGCTTCGCATCCTCCAGCATGTAAGAAATACGGTCGGCAGGAAACTCCGGATCAAGTGGGAGATACGCCGCACCAGTCTTGAGCACAGCAAGCATTGAAGCCACCATCTCTGGAGAACGCGGCAGCGCCAAAGCGACAAATTGCTCGGGACCAAGGCCTTTTTCAATCAACAGATGCGCAAGGCGATTTGCCTCTTCATTGAGCTTTCGATAATTGAATTGAATGTCATCACACATAAGAGCGATACGTTCTGGCGTATGAACTACCTGTTTTTCGAACATGTCTTGGAGTCTGACCAGCTTCTCGGATTTTGCCGTATGGTTCCATTTATGAATGACTTGTTCTTTCTCCTCTGGCAACAGAAGCTCCATTTGCCCAATCAGCATGTCCTCCCCAGCTGAAGCCGCTTGCAGCAGCTGCAGGATACGCTGCTGATGAAGCTTAATATCAGACTCGCTGTATACCTCGGGATTCGCATCAACATCAATTCGCAGCCCGCTGCCATCTGTTCTGTCATATACATTGATTGATAGATCATCAACAAGACCGGCTGAAAGATTATGCGTTATGCCGCGGGCCCCGGCAAAGTCGAGACCATAATCAAACGGCATGAGATTGATTTGAGGGCCAAATAATCTATGATTTTCTCCTATCAATTTCAGATCACGCCGAAGCTCTTCATGGCGATACTTATGATGTCGCCGAATACTGCGGATTTCCCGGGAAATTTGCTGAATCAGTTCAGAAAAGCTCATCGAAGAGCTGACAGTCAGCCGAAGAGGGAGAAGGTTCATCACCATAGCCGGTACATTCAGTGATGCGGAACCTATCCTTCCCATCATGGGCAGGCCGAGCACAACATCCTCAGAGCCGGTCATACGGTGCACATAAACAGCTGACACCGCAATCATGACTTCATGCCAGCTTCCTGAGAAATAGCGCGCCGCTTCTTTTAACGCGTTTACATCAGACGGAGGCAGATATGCCGTATGACGAAGAAAGCTGTTAGATGTTCTTGGCGCCCGATCAGCCAAGCTCACAACTTCAGGTGCATCTGCAAAACGGTCCAGCCAGAATTGACGATCCTTCTCATACTGCTCTGATCCGCGATAATCTGTATCCTCCTCCAAAATGGCTTGGAGAGACCCAAAGGAACGATCCTTAGCTGTTTGTCCTTTTATAAGCTTGGTATATGTACTTGCCACACGCTGGGCTATCAGTGAAAAACCGAAGCCGTCGATCGCTATATGGTGAATGCGCTGATACCAAAAGAAACGATCAGGCCCGGCAATAAACAGAGCTTCATTGAACAAAGGGTCATCTCCTAAATCAACCGGCTTTGCCAAATCTGCTTTCATCCAGTTTAATGCTGTTTTTTCCGGATCTGGCTCAGAGCTGACGTCAATGACGTGCAGCTGTACATCCGGAGACGGGTTTATCATCTGCCATGGCCCGTCCATATTTTCACCGAAGCGGACATGCAGCGATTCCGCTTCCTTGATCACGTGCCGCAAAGCTTCTTCAAAAAGAGCAATATTGATGGGTCCATTGATTTCTATATATTCTGCCGTATTGTAGATTGGATTGTCCGGATCAAGCTGCTGAGCAAACCATATGCCAGTTTGCGCCCCGGTCAAAGAATATTGAAGATCTTTTGTATCAGGCATCCGTTTGTTTACCCTCCTTTTATAAATAATCCGCGTTTGGCAGCACTTGCTGGCTGCGGGTTGTGAGCAATTTCTGCCATTCTTCGATCGTTGGGCGTTCAGCCAATTCCACGAAAGTTACCTCTGCCCCTTCACGGCGCCATTGTTCCACCAATGTCATGATCCTTACCGAATCTAGACCACGATCGAGCAAATCCTCTTGATCTGTGATGTCTTCCGGTGTTTCTTGTAAAAGCTCAGCAATTTGTTTACGGATATTCTCACATGTAAACACTTCTTTTTTGCCGGTGTTTGCTGACGTTTTTTGAACGTCTGACGGCGCATTCTGCAGCTGATCAAGAAGACTATCAGTCATCACGGTAAATGCACAGCGTCCAGCCGCATAGTCCAGCGCCATTTGATGTTTTTCTAATGAAAAATCAGCAACTGCATCTCCCACAAAAAAGGCTTTTATATCCTCCATAAATGCCTCACATGCTGTAACGAGACAGCCAATATGGGCATAAATTCCGGTAATGATCAGCTGATCGCGTCCCTCTTTCCGCATAATGTCGAGCAGATTCGTTCTCTTAAACGCGCTGTATCTCCATTTTGTCAGCACAAGATCATCATTCTCCGGTGCCAGCTCGGGTATAATTTTCTCCTCATAAGGACCGCTGTTTAATCCCGGGCCCCAAAAATCTGTCAGCAGCGCCCGGTCAGCCGGATTTTGGCTTCCCGGCTGCGCGGTATAGACAACAGGAATCCCAAGCTGAACACATTGATCCTTCAGCTTTCGTATATTCGCTGAAAGCTCTGTTACCGGAGACGCTCCAGCTGTGAAAGCATCGACAAAATAGTTTTGCATATCGTGTATTAGCAAGACAGCCCGATTTGGATCAGGCACCCATGATACTTTGTTTTGGGGCATATCAGACGCTGTCGGCATTTGATACGGCTGAATGGCAGGTATAGCCATTTGAACACTTCCTCTCAAATTGTTGTTTTATTTTTTTGCCCCAGCAAGAAGCTTCTCAGCAATGGCTTCACGAAGGGCCTTTTTGCTTACCTTTCCTACCCCTGTCTGCGGGAAGGATTCGACAAATTCTATACGGTCGGGAATTTTATATGCCGCCAGTCCGCGCTCTCTCAAAAAAGCTTTGAGCTCTGCGGATTTCGGGGCTTCATCCCGGGGAATAATGAACACACACGATCTTTCGCCAAGAAATTGATCAGGCATGGAGACCATTGCCGCATCATGGACAGCCGGGTGCGCCAGCAAATGATTTTCTACCTCTTCAGCCGCAACCTTTTCTCCTCCACGGTTAATTTGGTCCTTCGCACGTCCTTCAACGACAATATAGCCGTCTGGTGTCAGCCTGACGATATCACCCGTACGGTAAAAACCGTCCTCAGTAAATGAAGCAGCATTATGCTCTTCCGCCTTATAGTAACCTCGAATTGTATACGGTCCCCGCGTTAGCAAGTGGCCTGCTTCACCAGGTTTTACATCGCGATCCTGATCATCCCAAACACGCACTTCATCATATGGGGACATCGGTTTTCCTTGGGTATTGACAATGATCTCCTCAGGGTCATCCAATCTCGTATAATTGACAAGCCCCTCTGCCATTCCGAACACCTGCTGCAGCGTGCAGCCGAAAACAGCTTTTACCCTTCGCGCGGCTTCAGCATTGAACTTGGCACCGCCGACCTGCAGCACTTGAAGGCTGGATAAATCGTCACGGCGTGAGGATGCTGCATCCATCCATACCATCGCAAGAGGCGGAACAAGAGCGGTTATCGTGACCTTCTCTCTTTCAATCAAAGGAAATGCGTCATCTGGACTTGGAGAAGGAGATAAAACCACTCTTCCTCCAGCGTATAATACGCCGAGAACCCCCGGTGAGCTCAGCGGATAATTGTGCGCCATCGGCAGAGCGGCCAGGTACACCGTGCTGTCGTCGAGCCAGCAGACCTCGACACTCCGCTTCAGACTGTAAATGTAGTCGTCATGAGTCCTCGGAATCAGTTTCGATAGCCCGGTGCTCCCGCCAGAAAGCTGGAGGAACGCCACATCTGAAGATTTGACTTCAGGCAGTTTTACAGGTTCTGTATGCAAATCGTTCAGCGGCAAAAATTCCTCTGCCTCACCTGCGACAATGACGTTTTTCAACGTCGGCAACTTGCTTTGAACCTGTCTGGCAAGTGAACGGTAGTCAAAACCAGAATAAGAATCGGGAATGATATATGCAGCCGCTTCCGCAAACTCGCAAAAGTATGTAATTTCACTGCTTCGATGAGAAGGCAGCGCAAAGACTGGAAGCGCCCCCAGGCGGAAAAGCGCGAAAATGACTTCAAAAAACTCTTTGATATTTGGCAGCTGCACCACGACACGATCCATCTGTTGAATGCCAAGCTTCTGAAATCCGGCAGCCAGACGATCAACCCTTGTGTCAAGCTCGTGATAGCTCCAATGGGTGTTCCCGCATGTAATCGCAATGCGATCGCCATATTTGGCTGCCCGGTCTCTTAACAAATCTCCAAACGTCTCGCCGGCCCAGCAACCATTCTTTCGATAGGTCTCAGCTAATTCATCAGGCCAAGGAGTAAATCCTTTCAGCATATTGTATCCCTCCAGCAATCCATTCTGTTCATATGTGATCCACGCCCATTGCCCGCAGCATTGTCCGAAACTTTGCGGATGTCTCCTGAAGCTCGTCCTCGGGCTTTGATCCGGCAACAACACCAGCTCCTGCATACAGGCGGAGTGAGCGATCTTCCGCCTCTGCACAACGGATCGTCACAATCCATTCTCCGTCACCCGCATCGTCACACCAGCCGACCATGCCGGTAAAGAAACCGCGGTCGAACGGCTCAATGCTGAGAATCGCTTCTCTTGCAAGATCAGTCGGTGTTCCGCAGACCGCCGGCGTCGGGTGAAGTGCCGCCGCCAATTCAAGTGCGGTTACAGATGGATCGGAAAGCTCTCCCTTAATCACGCTGGACAGGTGCCACATCGTTTCTGTTTTGATCAGTGAAGGCTTCTCCGGAACCTCTAGCGTCCGGCAGAAAGGCCTTAGCGCTGCCGCAACTGCGTCAGCCACAACCGCGTGCTCATGAAGATCCTTTTCGGAAGCAAGCAATTCAGCTGCCCGGCGCTGGTCTTCAACAGGATCATCACTGCGCGGCCTTGAACCGGCTAATGGATTGGAAACGACCTGAGTTCCCATCCTTGAAACGAGAAGCTCCGGACTTGCACCGAGCAATGTTCGGCGGGGAGATGTTTCCGCCTGACTGGACACGTCCGCGGCAAATGTGTAGCCATGCGTGTTATGCTGAGCCAAATGGCGAAGCAGCTCATCCGTCTGAATCGGTTCAGGCGATGTCAGCTGCAGCGACCTGGACAGAACGATTTTGCTGAGTATTCCATCGGCAATGCGTGCCAGCCCTTGTTCCACACCATTTTTATAATCCTCCGGTGCCGGAACAGGCTCTATGTGATATGTATGCTCACATTGCTGCTCCTTCTCCGCATAGTCAAATTGAAGCGGTTCTGACCAGCGAACTTCCTCAGGAACAACGAGCCGCGCTGCTTTTACTTGATCAAATGGAACGGCCCCGACAACAAGCGGACGGCTTTGCCCCGATCGCTTTGCCTGACGCAGCGTCTCAGCAATACGGACAGAAAGGGTTTCCATTTGATTTTGCCCGTCTGCCCCCGGTACGATTTCACATATGCCTTTCGCTAACAGTACGCGATGAGGTGAAGCTAAGAAAAAAGCACCCGGCTGATACTCACGAAGCAAATGCTCCGCTTTTGTTTCTGGTATTACGTTTTGTTCCAACATTCTCATGAACCTCCTTTAAATTCAGTTACACGCCTAACGTCGCGCCGCCATCTACGCATAAATTATGCATCGTAATATGCCCTGCCTGGCCAGAAACCAAAAAGAGCACTGCATCCGCAATATCCGAAGGCTGGGCTAATTTTTTGAGCGGGATCCCTGTTTTAAATGTCTCAAGTGAACCTTTTATGACTTGCTCCGCTCCATTCTCATCGGCCCATAATGACCACTGCATGTCTGTTTCCGTTGATCCGGGAGAGACAATGTTGCAGCGAATATTGTATTCTGCAAGCTCAAGGCCAAGGCATTTCGTAAACATCACAGCCGCAGCCTTTGAAGATGCATATGCCGCCATAGATGTTCTTGGCACACCCGCAGCATTTGATCCGACCGTTACGATCGAACCAGATCTCCGGTCCATCATATATTTGCTGACTGAACGCGAGGCGTTAAATACGCCAGTCGAATTCACTGAGAACGTCGCTTCCCATTCCTCATCACTAAGCGAATGGATGAGACCCGGGCGAAGGACACCCGCTACATTCACCAAAATATCAATCGGCCCCATCTCGCGTTCGATGCGCGCCGTGATCTCGTCAATCGCCGCGCTGTCTCTCACATCCGCAGGAAAAGCTTCCGCATGGTGCCCTTCCGCTTTGAGGCTGTTCACAACCTTTTCCAGCTTTTCTGGATTATAATCAACTGCCGCAATATGTGCGCCTTGACCGGCAAGCGTCCGCGCAACAGCTTCACCTATCCCTTGGGCTGCCCCTGTTATAAAAGCAATTTTGCCCTTTATATCCGTTGCATTCATATCATCAATTCCTTTCTTCACTCTAGATGCCGAACAGACATCCAGAGAAAAAGACTGTCGCACTTTGAAAAGCGCAAACAAATGATAATGATTATCATTATCAATTATAAAAATAATCATATCCAAATGTCATGTGACAGTCAAATATAATTTCAGTGACAACTATTTTTTAGAAGCAAGGCTGAGTATGTCTCAGCCCATTGAAAGATGCGGACCATCAGGATGAAGCGCAAAACGCAGCGCCCGGCTGACCAAAACAGGAAGAACCGAAATATGGCCTTCTCCTGAAAACTCGCAAAATTCTGCCCGTACACCTTGTTCAGATAAAACGGCCAGCCGCTCGTAAAGCTCCCTCGCATTGTCGTTCATCCGGCTTTTATGATGCTGCTCCAATTCCCCTGCGGCAAGCAGGATATTGATAGGCTGATTGTTTTTCTTAGTGAGGGAGGCAAAATGATCCGATTTCTCGAGAATAAACGGTTTATTCCAATGAATGGACGGACTTCCCGCAATATAAGTTTGAAACGCCTCCGGCTTTGTTAACAGCACCTGCAGCACGAAAAACCCGCCAAGCGAGTGGCCAAAGATTGTTTGTCTATTTTTATCAATCTGGTAATCTCGTTCTATCTCCGGTTTCAGATCCTCCTCAATAAACCTGATGAAGCTCTCTGCTCCGCCATGCTCCGGCCATTCTTTGCCGTCGGGCCGTTCCGGCAGCTTCGATTGGGCTGTCGGCATTGTAAAATCCCGGTGACGTGCTGAGGAAAACGGCTCCGCTGTCTCATAGCCAATGCCGACGATCACTGCAGGAATTACCCCTGTTTTTTCAGGTCGTCGCCCCTGTATTCGAACGGCTTCCGTCATCGTTCCAAAGACAGAATTGGCATCCAGCAGATAAATCACAGGATAGCCAGCGGGTGGCGGCGGCGTATTCGGTTTCGAGATAAAAATATGATAGGTACGGTTTTCAATGCGAGAAGACATCATACGCACTTCCGTACCAGGAATCGTATATGCGTTTGGTGTTCCGCCTTTCGTCCGGTCTGTTGTTTGCTCTTTCATGCAGTACGACATTCCTCTCCTTAAACTAAACACAATGTGTGATAATGATTTTCACTATCAACTAGACAACTCAAATAATAGGTTTTCTTCCAAAGAAAGTCAACTTTTTCCCGAATAAAAAAGGCACCTGTATCAAATAAGGTACCTGCAGACTATCAATATGGAAATAAAAACCTGATAAAGATGCGGATGGCCCTGTTTGAAATAGAACCTTAATCCCATGTAAATCTTTGATTTTGCCAAGGATCCCCTCTCATGTGATAGCCATTCCGCTCCCAAAAGCCCGGATGGTTTTCTTTCGTAAATTGGATGCCGCGCAGCCACTTGGCGCTTTTCCAAAAATACAGATGCGGAAATACACCCCGCAGCGGGAAGCCGTGTTCAGGCGTTAATGGCTCGCCATTATGCGCATAAGCCAGAAGGGAAGTTTCCGCTAAGAAATCATCAAGCGGCAGATTGGTCGTCCAGCCTTCTTCCGCATGTAAAATAACGTAGCCAGCTTCTTCTCTCACACCCGCTTTTTCCGCTATATCACGAGCACGCACGCCTTGCCACACATTATCAAGCCTCGACCAGCCCGTGACACAATGAATGTCATTTTTCGATTCGTACTTCGGAAAGGCTTTGACATCCTCAAAGCTCAGCAGCATCGGTTGGTCAACCAAACCGTATACTTGAAGATTCCATCTCGTCATATCTTCGTAATATGGGACACTTCCCGTATGAAGCACAGGAAATGAAGTGGTGACATTTTGATTTGGGGGCACTCTTCCAGATTGATCGGACTGTTTTGTTTTTCCAAAATACATATGGAACCCTCTCTTTTGTTAACCTTGTTTTAATTTATGTTGACAATATTTCCGTTCTTTATTACTCTATGATTGTGTATGTAAACCTAAGGGGGACAACTATGAAACAACGTAAACTTCGCGCGGCCGATATGGCGCTGATCGGCATGTTCGCCGCACTTATGGCTGTCGGGGCCAACCTTACATCAGTAGCACCCTTTTTACAAGTTGCCGGCATTCCGCTTTCGATGCAGCCGTTTTTCTGTCTCTTGGCAGCCTTGCTTCTCGGCAGCAAACGAGCAGCGATTGCCATGATTGTATATGCACTTGTCGGATTGGCCGGAGCGCCTGTGTTTGCTCAATTTTCTGCAGGCTTCGCACCGTTTGCAGGGAAAAGCGGCGGGTTTATTATCTCATACATCCCGGCAGCATTTGCAGCGGGATGGTTTTTAGAACGAAAAATTCAGCCAAGCAAAATTCGATTTCTCATTGCTTCACTTATCGGAACGGCAATCATGTATATCATCGGCACCACCTATATGTATCTTGCACTGAAGCTGTGGATTCATACGCCGGTAAGCTACGGCACAGCTTGGGGCTTTATGACTTGGTTTATGGTAAAAGACACGGCGCTGGCTGTCATACTGGCGTTTATCGCACCAGGGATCTACCGGTCTATTCATAAAGCAACCGGCTTTAACAGAAATCACATATCGTCCACGTAAAAACCGTTCTATTGGAACGGTTTTTTTATGATAACGAGAAAAGGCTCCCCAGTAAAGGGGAGCCTTTTTCCTTATAAAACAAGCGCTGCAATCCATCCAAAGATAATAAGCGGGATATTATAAAATACAAAAGTCGGCACACAAGTGTCCCAAATGTGGTGATGCTGGCCGTCCGCACTTAAACCTGAAGTCGGTCCAAGCGTACTGTCGCTGGCAGGTGAACCGGCATCGCCAAGCGCAGCAGCTGCCCCGATTATCGCAACCGTTGCCATCGGGCTGAATCCAAGCTGCAGGCAAAGAGGCACAAAGATCGTTGTGATAACAGGAATCGTCGCAAAAGAAGATCCGATTCCCATTGTAATGAACAAGCCGACAATGAGCATCAGCAATGCACCCACTAACTGACTGTGCCCCATGATGCCAGCTGCTGTTTTAACCAGTGACTCGACATCTCCGGTTTTCGTTAATACGTTTGAAAACCCGGCTGCAACAAGCATGACAAAGCCGATAAAGGCCATTAAGACCATTCCGTCAGTAATCAGCGAGTCCGCTTCATCACGCTTCATCACACCGCTGACAAACAGAATAATCAGGCCTGCCAGCGCCCCCATAATCATCCCTTCTACTCCCAAAGTCTGAGATAAGTAAAGCTGGACGCCGAGTGACACAACGATGGCAAGCACCGCGATAGCCAGACTTTTTTTCGTATATGGAGAAGAGCTCGCACCAGATATTTCTTTTGTTTCATATGTTTTCGGTTTACGGAATACGATGATTGATAAAATCAGACCTACAACCATACCTGCAACCGGAATCATTAACGCATAAGGAATATCACCGAGAGATACGTTTAATCCGGCATCTGCCATATTATCCTTGAGCATTCCCTGGAAGATTTGCCCGAAACCAACCGGCAGCACAATATAAGGCGCCGTTAAACCAAAAGTGATCACACACGCAATCAGACGGCGGTCCATTTCAAGTTCATTAAAGATTTTCAAAAGCGGCGGAATCAGCACCGGGATAAACGCGATGTGAACCGGAACGACGTTTTGAGAAAAACAAGATACAATTAAAATAATCAGCACAATCAGCACCTTAGACAGCGCTTTTTTGCGAGAATCTTCTTTATTTCCGATTAATTTAACGGAGGCTTCCACCATTGCGTCCGGAAGACCCGTTTTCGTCAAAGCGGCGGCAAACGCGCCAAGCATGGCGTAGCTGACTGCAACGGTGGCATTTCCGCCGAGACCGTCTGTGAAAGCTTTAACCGTTTCGCCAAGACCGAGCCCGCCTGTTAACCCGCCGGCTAAGGCGCCTATAATTAATGCGATAACAATATTGACACGCAGCAGGCTTAATACAAGCATAAGCAGGACTGCGATGACGACTGCATTCATGATACCCCTCCAAAAATCCTTTAGTTTGCTAATGTAGTAGATAAATAAAGTACGAACGTATCGTATCATAACCGATCCACTTTAGTCAACTAAAGATTTTGGAAGAAAAAATCCCCGCCGCAAGATGCAGCAGGGATTCAACATTATTCGCTTTTCTCTTCTTCCAATGCAAATCGCTCCGCAAGTGTAGCCAATGTTCTTGCCATAACACCGGTTGCACCGGATGGTCCAAAGCAGGTCGCTTTATTGGCAGTCGCTGTGCCCGCAATATCAAGATGAACCCAAGGTGTTGACTCAGCAAATTCTCCAAGAAACGTTCCTGCCATAATCGCATGTCCTTCACGCCCCGGCGAGTTACTGAGATCCGCCATTTGGCTGCTTTTTACGCGCTTTTTATCCTTCTCTGTTATCGGCAGCTGCCAGATCGCCTCGCCGCACTCTTGTGCGGCATCAGCTACCTGCTGGTAAAAGCTTTGATCATTTGTCATTGCGCCGGTTGTTTCTGTTCCTAATGCCACAACGACGCCGCCGGTAAGCGTAGCCACATCAACAAGAACTGATGCACCATGCTGTTTCGCATATGTAATGCCATCTGCAAGCACGAGCCTTCCTTCAGCATCTGTATTGAGGATTTCAATTGTTTTTCCGCTTAAAGATACGATCACGTCATCAGGCTTCATCGCCCCGCCAGAGATCATATTATCGGTTGACGGAATAACGGCCAGCACGTTTTGCTCGGGACGAAGCTCTCCGATCGTTTCCATAGCGCCGAGAACCGCAGCAGCTCCCCCCATATCTGATTTCATGCCGACAATTCCAGATTTCGTTTTAATGGAGTAGCCGCCTGTGTCAAATGTAATCCCTTTCCCGACAAGTCCGACGACATCTTCCCATTCCTTTTTGCCCTGATATTTCAGCACAATCATTTTCGGCGGTTCGGCAGAGCCTTGGTTTACCGCAAGTATTCCGCCCATACCGAGCTCTTCCATCTCTGATTTCTCCAATATCTCACACTCAAAATCATATTTTGCCGCAAGCTCTTCTGCATATGAAGCGAGGTCAGTCGCGGTCAGCATGTTTCCTGGCATATTCACAAGCGTTCTAGCCGAATTTGTCCCTTGTCCGTATGCCTGGCCGACGCGAAGCCCCGCCTGCACTTCCTGTGTATCTTCATCTGTGACAGCATATACGGTTTCAATTTGTTTGTCAGGCTCATTTGATTTGTGCTTATAATCCTGCACCTCATAGGAAGCAAGCAGGCAGCTCTCAGCTAATGCATGAGCGGCATCGGCTGGAGGCACATCTTCCGAAATAAACGTATCAAGCAGGACAGCTGCTTCTTGTTTTCGGTCTTTATGAATAGCCTGAAAAACATGAGCAAAACGCTCCTTCGCCTGTTCAAATGTAAAATTTGCTTTTCTTCCCAGACCAACGAAATAAATTCGTTTCATACCCGCAGAAGCTGGGGGGAATACTTTTGATACTTGATTCGGTTTCGCAGAGACATCACCATCTTTTAAAAGCTGTGTCAGATGGCCTTCGAGCATTTCATCAATTTCCAACGCTTTTCCTGTCAGCTGGCTTTTTTGAAAAAGCCCGACCACAAGGGTTTCTGTATGCTCTAATTGCTGAACCGCATAAAACATGAGGCTTACACTCCTAACGTAATGGGTATTTGTAATGAACAATGGTATAATAGGAAAAACATTCTTTCCACTACACTTATTTTATCAAACAACAGTCTAAGACTTGCTTTTTTCTTTTGAAACACGAAGGATTTTTCAAATAGAAAGGATGTCGCCGATGGAACTTTTAACGAATTTTCCTTTATTATCAAGCCTGGCCGCAATTATTTTTGCTCAGGTCATCAAAGTGCCCATACAGTATATCGTGTCCAGAAAACTGGACTGGTCGCTGGTCACAAGCACAGGCGGCATGCCGAGCTCTCACTCCGCAGCGGTCACTGCGCTTTCTACAGGCGTAGCCTTGGAGCATGGATTAGGCTCCTCACTCTTTGCGGTTTCTGCCATTTTCGCCGTCATAACCATGTTTGACGCAACTGGCGTCAGACGTCACGCCGGTGAGCAGGCAACAGTCATTAATAAGCTTGTCATTGATTTTAACCGTTTTGTTAATGAAGCAAAGGACTTCCCTAAAGCTGAAGAAAAAGAAAAACAAAAAAAGCTGAAAGAGCTTCTCGGACATCAGCCGATCGAAGTCTTTTTCGGAGGCCTAACAGGTATTTTACTGACATTGGCACTCGCTTACTTTTTCATGTAAAAAACGCTCCTGCTTTCGCTGGAGCGTTTTTATTCTTTCACCGTTTTATATTGATTTCTGAACACTTGCAAAGATTTTGTTTCATTGAGCTTCTCAAGCTCATCCTCGGTAATCTTTCCCGTTCCCTTTTTAATCACATACACATCAAGGGTTTTTTTGCCCCATTCATTGTATACATCTTTGACGGTTTCAAAGTACAAATCAAGGCGGTTTCCCTTAATAGCCGATCCGGTGTCAGCTACAACTCCGAGACCGTAATTCGGAATGAATAAAATCGTGCCGATCGGGAAAACCGACGGGTCGGCAGCAACCGTGGAATACAGATCCCGTTTCACTTTCACGCCTGAATATGTAAGCCCGTATAATGGATCACCGGGATTTTTTCCCGTCGACTCAGCTCCTGCAGTGTAGCCAGTTGCTGTTACTCTTTGGACCGGATACTCATCCCAGTCAAATGCTTCTTCTAACGGCTTTGTTTTATCCTTAGCCGCGGACGTCGTTTGTGTTTGTTTCTGCTGCAATGCTTTTAATGTCAGTCCTGCATGCTTCAAGTGCTTTTCTTGATGTTCCTGCACCCATTTTGACAAGTCCTTCGCTTCGATTCCTGACACTGATAAAAATGTCGTGCCAAATGCAAGCAGAAATAAACAGGTCATCAGCAAACGTCTGATTATATTCAACATCATTCACCTCTCCTCCGAATCATTGTTCCCAAGCGGAGAGAGCATTATTCAAAATGATGAATGAGCGAACATACAAAAAAAGCTTTCTATAGAAGAAAGCGGCAGTTAAAACATTTGATATCCTCTTTTTCTGAGCATATTGATCGCTATCCCTGACACAATGGCGCCGGCCAAACCGCTAGTTAAAATCAGCACATCGGCAGCCGCTAATGATAAGACACGATGAAACAGGCTGGCAAAGGATTCTCCTGGCGACTGGACATAGCTGACCAGCTTTTCTTTGCTGATAATGAAAAGGCATACAACCGGATAAATCATAGCCATAATCCAAGACATTCTCAGCAGCATGTTTAATAAGAAACCGATTCCAAAAAACAAAACAAAAAACAAAACAATTGAGATGATTACGACTGGCAGACTAATCAACCTATTCCACCCCCCTGCGTTGCTTTTAGTGTAACGCGGGGGTGGAAATAAAGTCAACGTCTGGAAAATGAATGACTGTCTTTTCCTGTCCCCTGGCAAGAAGGACAAGTCTCTGAACCGCCGAGAATCAATTGAAAATATCCTTTTCCTGAGCAAAATGGGCATGCATGTGAAGCGGTTGTCGTTGCAGTTTTCATCTGATCATCACCCTTTTTCTTAATTTTCTGATAATATAACATATCAGGCTGTCAACAATAAAGTCAGATCATGTAACAAATCTTTTCATGTAAGCGGAAACATACTTATTTTCCTCTCGTTCTCTTTTTATTTTGGCGTTTTTTAATAAAGAAAACCCGCTTCCGCGGGTTTTTAGAAAAACTTGAACTTGCCTTTTTTCAGTGTCAGTCCGAGTCCGCCAATCATAAACAACGATCGGTTATCAATGACTTTTTTCATAAAAGAAGCCGGCATGCCTTTTAGCTTTCTGCCATAAACAACCCCAACCGCGTTATGCTCGCCAAGAGAAGCCACTGTTCCCTTAATGTCCGGCTTGAATTCCTCAAGCTCTCCGCCTTTAATAAGCCTGCCAAGGTTTTTAGCGACCGTTACGCCCTGCTGCATGGCAATTTGCGCAGTTGGCGGATACGGACGCTCTGTATCTTCATTCATAAACAGCGAGCTGTCACCGAGAATAAAGACATTGTCATGTCCCGGGGCGCGAAGATCAGGGTTGACTTTCACCCGGCCGCGCATATTTTCAAAACCAGCTTCCTCCACAATCGGATGGCCGCGGACACCTGCCGCCCATACAACGGTTTGCGATTTGATCTGCTCTGGTTCCTCATCTTTTTTGCCGACTCTGACTCCTTCTGGTGTACATTCTTGTACAGCCGTGCCGATCTTGAACTCAATTCCGTTTTCCTCAAGATAATGTACGGCATAGTCAACAAGTTCCGGATCAAAGCCCGGCAAAACGGTCGGCGCTGCTTCCACACAAACGATGCGGACAAGGCTTCTGTCAACGTCATACTCCTTACAGAGCTCCGGCACGCGAGCCGCCAGCTCGCCAAGGAATTCAATGCCCGTAAATCCGGCGCCGCCAACAACGATCGTTAACCTGTCCGGTCTTTTTTCCGCTTCCGTATTGTAAGTCGCAAACTGCAGCTCAATATGTTCCCGCAGCAGGCGCGACGTGTTGATGTTGGCGATCGGAAACGCATATTCTTTTAAACCTTTAATGCCGAATGTTTCAGGCACGGCGCCGAGCCCGATGACTAAATAATCGTACTGCAGTTCTCCATTCGCAAGCACAACTTTTTTCTCATCTATTTTGATTGCCTTTACGGTATCCTGTACAAAATTGACCCGCGACTGGTTGATTACATCTTTTATCTGATAACGGCAGCGGTCATGGTGGAGCGTACCCGCGCTCGCTTCATGCATCCATGTCGTTTCATAATGATAATTGTGTTTATTTACAAGCGTAATGTCAGCATCATTCGGCCCGACATACTTCGTCAGCCTTGTCACCGTCATCAATCCGCCATATCCTGCACCTAAAATCACGATTTTGGGCTTATTCAATGCCATCACATCCACCTTCTCTTTTTTTGCTTTTGTTAGACCCATAATAAAATCATCATTTGTGTTAGCTTCAGCTTATTGGCGGGATTTTATGAAATATATTGAAAAGTTTTTTGTGAAGTCCTCACCCATAGCACTACTACCATGTTTATCCGGCTGGCTCAAGAAACATTCAGAAAAAGATCATTTCATTTGGTTATTATCGTAGCGGCCGGCGGAAATATTTTCAAGAATGGATGGGCGCGTTGTATCCTTACGATTTTTTCTCTGACTCGTCAATTCGAACGGCAATATGGTATAATTAATAACAATTTTCATTTAGGAGGCAATTTTCGTATGCGAGAGGATACAAAGGTTTATGATATTACAATTATAGGCGGGGGACCGGTCGGCTTATTCACCGCTTTTTACGGCGGGATGAGACAGGCAAGCGTCAAAATTATCGAAAGCCTGCCTCAGCTTGGCGGACAGCTTAGCGCCCTATACCCTGAAAAGTATATATATGATGTAGCGGGATTCCCGAAAATCCGCGCGCAAGAGCTTATCAATAACCTAAAAGAGCAAATGGCAAAATTCGACCAAACCATTTGTCTGGAGCAAGCGGTTGAATCAGTTGAAAAACAAGCAGATGGCGTGTTTAAGCTTGTAACAAATGAAGAAACCCACTACTCTAAAACAGTCATCATTACTGCAGGAAACGGCGCATTCAAACCGAGAAAGCTGGAACTTGAAAATGCCGAGCAGTATGAAGGCAAGAACCTCCATTACTTCGTTGACGATCTGCAAAAATTCGCCGGCAGACGCGTTGCGATCCTTGGCGGTGGAGATTCCGCGGTTGACTGGGCGCTTATGCTTGAGCCGATCGCAAAAGAAGTATCGATCATTCACCGCCGCGACAAGTTCCGTGCGCACGAGCACAGTGTGGAAAACCTTCATGCGTCGAAGGTTAATGTCCTGACACCATTCGTCCCTGCGGAGCTGATCGGCGAAGACAAAATTGAACAGCTTGTGCTTGAAGAAGTGAAAGGCGACCGCAAAGAGATTTTAGAAATTGATGACTTAATCGTCAACTACGGTTTCGTTTCATCTCTTGGACCGATCAAAAACTGGGGTCTGGACATCGAGAAAAATTCCATTGTCGTGAAATCAACAATGGAAACAAATATCGAAGGCTTCTTTGCAGCAGGTGACATTTGTACATACGAAGGAAAAGTCAACCTGATTGCCAGCGGCTTCGGTGAGGCACCGACAGCAGTGAACAACGCCAAGGCTTACATGGACCCGAAAGCCCGCGTACAGCCTCTTCACTCAACAAGTCTTTTTGAAAATAAATAATAAAAAAAGGAGTTTGTGTCAGGTGACACAGCTCCTTTTTTATTTGAAGATATTTATATAATTCAGTGCGGTTCCAACAACCAGCGCAATCACAAGTGCTGCGACTACCCAGATCATTGTCATAATAATGCGGTCTTGAATCTTTTGGGACTTCGGTGTTTTTTCTTCGTTTTGGGCCATCTTTTTTGCTCCTTTCACATGTTCATGCCATAAAGAAAGCCTGGTGCTGAACAACCAAGCTTTGCTGAACGTATATCATTCGCGTTTTGATCCGCTCTCTAAGACCATTCGTTAAAACTATGATACCTAAACTCACTCTCTATGACAAGCTTAGGCACTCGCACCACACCTGCCAGAAAATAATATTGTTTGACATCCTAAATAAAACAGAGTACATTATAGAAGGCGAACATTTCATATAATATACTTTTAAATATTCGTTTTTAGGAGTGAAAACCATGGAAAACGTATTTGATTACGAAGATATTCAGCTAATTCCTGCAAAATGCATTGTAAATAGCCGTTCAGAATGTGATACATCCGTACGTTTAGGCGGACGTACCTTTAAATTACCCGTCGTCCCTGCCAATATGCAGACGATTATAGATGAAAAGCTGGCGATTCAACTAGCCGAAAATGGCTACTTTTATGTCATGCACCGATTTGAGCCTGAAACACGAATTGATTTTATTAAAGATATGAACGCACGCGGATTATTCTCTTCTATCAGCGTGGGCGTTAAAGAGGAGGAGTATGAATTTGTCCGCCAGCTGGCAGAAGAAAATTTGGCTCCGGAATATGTGACAATTGACATTGCTCACGGTCACTCAAATGCTGTCATTGAAATGATTCAGCACCTCAAAAAACATTTGCCGGACAGCTTTGTTATTGCTGGCAATGTCGGAACGCCGGAAGCGGTCAGAGAGCTTGAAAATGCGGGAGCGGATGCCACTAAAGTCGGCATCGGACCGGGAAAAGTATGTATTACGAAAATCAAAACCGGCTTTGGCACAGGCGGCTGGCAATTAGCGGCGCTGCGCTGGTGCGCCAAGGCTGCGAGCAAACCGATTATCGCCGATGGCGGCATCCGCACCCATGGCGACATCGCAAAATCAATCCGATTCGGCGCAACGATGGTCATGATCGGTTCACTATTTGCCGGACACGAAGAATCGCCAGGCCAAACGATCGAAAAAGACGGAAAGCTTTACAAAGAGTACTTCGGCTCAGCCTCTGAATTCCAAAAAGGCGAAAAGAAAAATGTCGAAGGCAAAAAAATGCACGTGGCGCATAAAGGCTCAATTAAGGATACACTGATTGAAATGGAGCAGGATCTTCAATCTTCTATTTCTTATGCAGGCGGAACAAAGCTTGACGCCATCCGCAATGTGGATTATGTAATTGTGAAGAATTCGATTTTTAATGGGGATAAATATTAATCATAAAAAAACGCCAAGTCAGCGGCGATGCTTGACTTGGCGTTTTCTGCTACTTCTTCAGCAAAGTATGTTTATATTCGCTTTTTGAATGTATCTTTCATCAGTTCTGCCATTTGTTTTGCATTTGGATTTTCTTCATGTTGCAACTGATCAATGATGTTCATATAATCTGTTTCATTTCGGTTCTGGCTTAATTTATATGCCGCTTGAATGTCTTCCACCTTAATCTTAAATCCAACGATACCTTTCAATTCACTTTCTAAGAGTTTTGGAGAAAGTTTATCCCATAAAACAGGATTTTCACGATGTTTTTCGTATTTCTCCAGCATCATTGTTAATTCTTCTACTAATTCATCTTTCTCTAACATACTTGCTTTTCCATACATGTGGACAGCCTGATAATTCCACGTCGGAACATTTTCGCGTGAATACCAGGAAGAAGAAATATAAGCGTGCGGTCCCTGAAACATCACAAGCACATCTTCACAGGCTTCAAACGTTCTCCACTGAGGATTTCCATAAGCGAAATGCCCCGTAATATAGTAATGATCGCCTTTTTTATGAAATCCTAACGGCAAATGAGTGGCAATTGGTTTTCCTTGTTCTGTTGTGACAATCGTACCAAAGGCGTTTTCTTGTACAAAATTCCAAATGTCTTCAGCATTTGTGACCTTAAAATATTTTGGAATATACATCAATATCCACCCTTTGAAAAATATGATGTGAGCGTTTTAGTCATGATTAAGTCTGTTTGTTCTTCATCCCCCATATAAAATGAGTGGGCGCCAGTCTGAACAAACCCCATTTTCTTATAAAAGGCAATGGCATTTTCGTTTTTTTCCCATACACCTAGCCAAATGTTCTTTTTATTACGTTCCAGCGCAATTTCTATCGCTTTATTCAGCAGATGTTTGCCAAGCCCATGCTTTTGAAAGTTGTTCTTTATATAAATTCTCTCGATTTCAAGTGATTCAGCGCCCATTTCTTCAGACTGCGCATCATCGATGTTGACCTTTACATATCCAGCGACTTCATGATCAAAGTAAACAAAAAAGAATTCTGAAGACATATTGGATAATTCCTTTTCCAACTGCTTCGTGTTAAATGCTCTTTCTAAATAGGCTTTCATATTTTCAGGTGAATTCTGATCTTTAAAAGTGTCGTTGAATGTTTCGATACTCAATTGTTGGAGTATTTGTAAATCTTCCCGGCTGCATTTTTTAATGTTTACACTCATGTTCGGACTTAGCTCCTTTATATAAAATCACGGAACAGATACTGACCTTGTTACCATTCCACCAAAAATCTTCTCCATCATCAACTCCTCAATGTTATTTTTGTTGCAATTGCAATAAAATACTATGTATTAAATATAGCGTAACTTCGCTGTATTTACAACAAAATACAAAATAACGACAATACAGCATTTCTCTGTCCGAAACACTCGGACCTCTGCTTCATTTTTAAAATGCAGAGCATAATAAAAACGCCTCCCTTAACGATAATTTATCGCTAAGAAAAGCGTCAGTAATAATCGCTATCCGTTTTTAGTGCTTAGCACTCTTCAGGCTTGCCTGCATTCGTTGCTGTTCTGAACGAAGAACCGCAGCCGCATGAAGCGATGGCGTTTGGATTGTCGATGGTGAAGCCGCCGCCGAGCATGGATTGCTTATAATCAATCACGGTGCCGTTCATGATGTCGAGGCTTTCTTTGTCAACTAGAACAGTAATGCCGTGCTGGTCAAACACACTGTCTGATTCACTCTTTTCATGCTCAAAGCCCATGCCGTAAGAAAGCCCGCTGCAGCCGCCGCCTTTGACGCCTACGCGCAGAAACGCGTTTTCTTCCTCATGCTCTTTCATCATATCTTTTATATGCAAAGCTGCTGCTTCTGTAATTGTTACCGGGTTGCTCATCATTGTGAACCTCCTTTTAAAAACCGTTGCTGTCTTTTATTATAAACATGATCGTCCCAATTCTCAAACAAGGTGTTTTACAAGAAATAGACACCCTCACAAACGGTTTCGGCAGGCCCTGTCATCATCACATGGCCGTTATCTTTCCAGTTTATCACCAAATCACCGCCTGCTAAATGCACCGTGATGTCTTGATTTCGTTTTGATACGCCGTTCAACACAGATGCGACAGCCGCTGCACATGCCCCTGTCCCGCATGCCTGTGTAATGCCTGATCCCCGTTCCCAGACGCGGAAATGCAGTTCTTGTTCATTCACGGTTTCGACGAATTCCACATTGACGCCTTCCGGAAATCTCGGGTCTTTCTCAATCACCGGTCCCAGTGTCGTTAAAGGTGCCTGTTCGATGTCAGCGATTGGAAAAACGATATGCGGATTTCCCATTGAAACGGCAGTGCCTGTTAGCTCAACTTCACCAAATGCCATGGTTTCATTGATTGTGTGCTCTTCCCCGCCGTCAAGCATCGGGAGTTCAGATTTTGATAAGCGCGGTTCGCCCATATCGACAGTGACCACATTCACTTTTCCATTTTCAACTTGAACCTCCGCTTTCACAAGCCCGGAGAGGGTTTCAATCAGAAAAGATGTTTCCTCAACCAGCTTATGCTCATATGCGTATTTTGCGACGCAGCGCAGGCCGTTGCCGCAGTTTTTCCCTTCAGACCCGTCATTATTAAAAATCCGCATTTTAACAGGCGCTTGATCTGATGGGCATATCAGGATCATTCCGTCAGAACCGATCCCTGTATAAACAGAAGAAACCTGAATTGCAATCTCTGACAGTTTTTCTTCAGGAAGCTGTTCTTCAAATTGATTCACATAAATATAATTGTTTCCCAGGCCGTGCATTTTGGTAAATCGAAATGAGTTCATAGGTGCCTCCAACTTTTTTCTTTTTCTTAGTATAAAAGCTATTATAAACGGACACAATACAATTATCCCCCGTTTTTCATACATAAAAGCTCCTTGCACTAACGCAAGGAGCTTTTATTGTTTATATAAACATGCCGGCAATAGCTGCGCTGAGCAGATTGGCTAATGTTCCCGCAAGAACAGCCTTCAAGCCGAGACGTGCGATATCCGAACGGCGGCTGGGCGCTAATCCGCCAAGCGTACCAAGCATAATCGCAATTGAGGAAAAATTGGCGAATCCGCATAACGCAAAACTGATAATGGTAGCCGTTTTCTTAGAAAACTCGCCGATGTGCGGACCGAAATTAGAATAAGCGACAAACTCATTCAGCACCAATTTCTGGCCGATATAGCTTCCAGCCTGCAATGCTTCATGCCAAGGCACGCCAATCAAAAAGGCGATAGGAGAAAACACATAGCCGAGAATGGATTCTAATGTGACGCCTTTTAAGCCGAACAAGCCGAAAGCCCCGCCGAGAATACCATTTACTACGGCGATTAACGCAACGAACGCTAGCAGCATCGCCCCAACGTTTAACGCAATTTGGAGTCCTGTTGACGCTCCCTTTGCAGCTGCGTCAATGACATTGGCTGCGCCTTCGCCTTCATCCATTTTAAAATCGCTATTTACGGTTTGCGTTTTTTCCGTTTCGGGTATAATCAATTTACCAAAGACAAGTCCAGCTGGAGCAGCCATAAAGCTGGCCGCCAGCAAGTATTCAATCGGAATACCAAGAAGCGCGTACCCAAACAAGGTAGATCCCGCAACAGCCGATAGTCCGCTCGTCATAATCGTAAACAACTCAGAGCGCGTCAGCCCGGCAATCAGAGGCTTGATCACTAACGGAGATTCTGATTGTCCTACAAAAATATTGGCAGCCGCTGCCAGAGATTCCGTTTTGCTTGTTCCAAGGAGCTTCGACAATCCGCCGCCAATGACACGGAAAACGAGCTGCATGATTTTCAAATGATATAAAACTGCAATCAGTGCTGAGAAGAAAATGATAACGGGCAGTACACTTAATGCAAATGCCGGACTGTCGCCGACCTTTAAAAGCGGTCCAAAAATAAAACTGATGCCTTCATTCGCATAGTCAATCAGAAGCTGTACACGGCTTGAAAACCATAAAAAAACAGCGCGTCCCGCTTCCCATTTCAACACGATGTATCCAAACGCCACCTGTGTGCATAAACCAACAATGACGGTTCTTATCTTAATATTGCTTTTCTTTTCTGAAAATAAAAACGCGATAGCAATGATCGCAACTGCGCCCAGCAGTCCCCACAGAACATTCATGAATACTCGTACACCTCTTAAATTTTATTTAAAAAAATATCTTTTATACGATAACAATAATATTTTTTGATGTCTACACATTTTTTAGTTCTTTTGTACGACAAAATAAAAAAGGGCCTGTCCAGGCCCTTTTCTTTAAAACATTGGATTTTCTTCAATAAAGGTATATATATTCTCAACAAGCTCAGCAGGCGTTTCACCCATGACGACTTCTCCGTTTACCAGAGCGAAAAGCGATTCCATACATGTCCCGCAGTAGCTTAAGCAGCCGTATTCAAGGACATCCAGGTTGGGATCCTTCTCTAAAATCGCCCTAGCTTCCTGAGAGCCGTGAGCCAGATTGCTGACACAAAATTCAATCATTGGATTCATGCGGTTTCACCTCACATACATCCATTATCGCGAATTTTTTACGATTCGTCAAAGACAACGGACTGTTCAAGATTTATTATCGTAACATATCATTTCTTGTATAACGTTTTACTAATTTGCGCTTTCAGGCTAAATTGTAGGTTATTTTGAAACTATTATTGTGATTTTAGATCAAATTCGATATAATTCTAGATGTTATTTTACATAGTTCGTATTTTCTTCAATGTGTCTATCATACTCTTCGGATTAAAGGGGAATTCAAATGAAAAAATTGGTCTTGATCGGCGGAGGTTACGGGAACATGCGTGTTCTTCATCGCTTATTGCCAAACCAGCTGCCTGATGATGTTTCAATCACGTTAATTGACAGAAATCCTTATCACTGCTTGAAAACAGAATATTATGCCCTTGCCGCAGGCACAATTTCTGACCACCATATCAGAGTGTCATTCCCAGAGCACCCTCGCCTGGATGTCCAATACGGTGATATCACATCAATTGATATTGCACAAAAACAAGTGCTGTTCCAAGATCGTGAACCGATTTCTTACGATGACGCCGTCATCGGGCTCGGCTGTGAGGATAAATATCACAACGTGCCGGGAGCGCCTGAATTCACCTACAGCATTCAAACCATCGATCAGTCCCGTGAAACCTACCAAAAGCTGAATAACCTGAGCGCTAATGCCACCGTCGCCATTGTCGGAGCGGGCTTAAGCGGTGTTGAGCTTGCAAGTGAATTGAGAGAAAGCCGTGATGACCTGAACATTATTTTGTTCGACCGCGGTAATCTCATTTTATCAAGCTTTCCCGAGCGTTTGAGCAAATATGTGCAAAAATGGTTCGAAGAGCACGGTGTCCGCATTATTAACAGGGCAAATATCACAAAAGTAGAAGAAGGCGTTGTGTATAACCACGATGATCCGATTTCTGCAGACGCCATCGTGTGGACTGCCGGCATACAGCCAAACAAAGTTGTCAGAGACTTAGATGTGGAGAAGGACGCACAAGGGCGTATTGTATTAACGCCTCATCACAATCTTCCAGGTGATGAACATCTGTATGTTGTCGGCGATTGCGCCAGCCTTCCTCATGCACCGAGCGCCCAGCTGGCAGAGGCTCAAGCAGAGCAGATTGTCCAAATCTTGCAAAAACGCTGGAATGGAGAAGCCCTGCCTGAATCAATGCCGCAGTTTAAGCTGAAAGGCGTCCTCGGTTCACTTGGAAAAAAAGCCGGCTTCGGGCTTGTTGCTGACCGTCCGCTGATCGGCCGTGTTCCGCGTATGCTAAAATCCGGCTTGCTGTGGATGTACAAACACCATAACGGTTAATGATAGAGAAGAACCGCTGATTAGGTCAGCGGTTTAAAAGATTACAAACGGCTAAAACGGTTTTAGTTTTAGCCGTTTTCATCTTTTCAGCGTGTTTGAAAACCCTTGAAGTTTAGGAAAGGCGAACATTGGGGCGGAGCGAATGTTTTCATTCGTGAGCACCAACGCACAGGCTTGACAACGAATGCAAGGGTTTGTCCACACGCTGGAACCGCTGATCAAGTCAGCGGTTTTCTATATACCCATGCTTCTCCATTTCCTCATAAACGTCTTTTAATTTTGGATTGCCTTCACCGACAATTTTGTCTTCTACGAGTACAAGCGGATAAAAATACTCGTCATTTCTGATTTTTTCCGCAAGCTCTTTCGCCTGTTCATTGTCAGGCGGCTCATGAATATCGATGTATTGCATCTCAAAAGGCTGATTCGGATATTTTCTTTTCAGCGCAGCCTCAAGCCACTCGTATGTATCCTTGGCTGTCGGCATATTGACACAGCTCGCACAAACGGTTTCTGCCCCGTACACGCTGAGCATGATTGGTTTCATCACTGCAAATGCCCCCTTCTCCTAGGTAAGTCCTTTCTTTAAGTATACAGAGCCAAAGGGCGTTTTTATAGAAAAAAACCGTTTTTGTGTTGAAGTCTGAATGTGCTATAATAGGGAAAGCAACTTTGCAAACCAAACAATAGATTTTTATTGTTACACTGAATATAATGGTTTTATGACGACGAAAGGAGCGAATGTCATGACTGAAGTTGAAATGAAAGAACAGGTGCAGGAAGTACTGGACAAACTTCGTCCGTTTTTACTTCGTGACGGCGGTGACTGTGAGCTTGTAGACGTAGATGAAGGTATTGTTAAGCTTCGTCTTCTAGGCGCATGCGGCAGCTGCCCAAGTTCAACAATTACGCTGAAAGCCGGAATTGAGCGCGCTCTTCTAGAAGAAGTGCCGGGTGTCGTTGAAGTAGAACAAGTCTTTTAATCAAGCAGCCAGGCTGACATTTAATCAGCCTGGCTTTTTTATTAGAGATATTGGTCAAACCATGAGCTGATATAATTCAGGCGCTTGATCCGCTGTCTTGGGTGTCCGGTGCGTGACAAATTGTGCGACGCTTTCGGAAAACGGACAAACATCGTTTCCTTGCCCATTTTTTTCAGAGCGATAAACAGCTGCTCCGCCTGCTCGATCGGGCATCGGTCATCCCGCTCGCTATGCAGAATCAAAAGCGGTGTCTTAACGTTTGCTGCGTATTTTAAAGGAGACCGGTCCCAAAGCTTTTCTGTATCCTCAAACATGTCATGCTCAAGCTGCCAGTCTGTGAAGAAATAACCGATATCACTGACGCCGTGAAAGCTGATCCAATTTGAAATCGAGCGCTGGGTGACGGCAGCTTTAAAGCGGTTCGTCTGCCCGACGATCCAGTTGGTCATGAAACCTCCGTAGCTTCCGCCCGTGACGCCGAGCCGCTTAGGATCAATATGCGGATCTCGTTTGATAGCTTCATCCACAGCCTGCATCACATCGTCATAATCCTTTCCCCCATAATCTCCTCTGACTGCATTCACAAATTCCTGCCCGTAGCCGTGGCTTCCCCTCGGATTGATATAGACGACCGCGTATCCCTTCGCCGCCAGCACTTGAAACTCATGAAAATATGTATGCCCGTACATCATATGGGGACCGCCGTGTATGTTGAGAATAAGTGGATATGCTGTTTCACCTTCCATTTGTGCAGACTTCATCAGCCAGCCGTTCACCGTCACGCCGTCTTCTGTGACATATTGAATCTCTTCAGGCATTGAAATCGCATGCTCACTGACAAACTTGTCATTCACGCCAGTCAGCTGTTTTTCTTCCTGTCCAAGCGGGATACTGTAAAGCTCACTCGGTCTATCCGGCTTTGTCACACTGGCCATAAAGTGCTGTTCATCAGGTGAAAGAGAGAAGCTATTGATGTACTCCTTTTCCAGACGAATCGGATACACAAGGCCTTCAATCGAAATATAATAGATTCCCGTGCTTCCTTGATCTGTGCCGATAACATAAAACCCTTGGCAGTCTTTCGTCCAAATCGGGCGCTGTTCGGCACCTCCGATCAATGAATCTCCAATCAGCGCATCCGCTAAATGAACGTCCAGCATCTCAGTCAGACATGTGAGGCGGCCTTGTTCGATATCATAGAGCCACGCCTTTGAGAGCGTTGCATTCTTATATTCCTTTTCATTGCCAAGCAAAGCAAGATACCTTCCGTCTGGTGAAAATGAACTCGATCCGAATGAGCCGCGATGAGGAGTAACCTGCTTAAGATCACCAGACGCCAGTGACATCATGTAAACATCATGTGGCTTGCTGGCATCATCCGTTTCAGTTAAATTAGCTGAGAAAACAAGCCATTTGCCGTCAGGAGAAAAAGCAGGATCGCCATGATCGGCTTTGTGATTTGTCAGCTCCTTCATCTCGCCAGACTTGACGCTGACAAGCACAAGCTGGGCATACGCACCTCTCGTCAGCCCTTTGCCGTCCCGTTTATAGGAGAGACCATGAACTTCAACAGGTTCAAAGCTGTCCTGCTCCATTTTTTCTTGATCATTAACACTTTCCCCCTCTCCCAAATTGACAGTGACAAGAATCGATTCACCGTCTGGGGACCATAGCGGCTTTGACACGCCATATGGGATATCAGTCAATTTTCTTGCTTCTCCGCCTTCAGTGCTCATGATATACAGCTGTGCTGCATCCCCATCACGATCAGAAATAAAAGCAAGCGTGCGCCCGTCCGGAGACCATCTTGGGTCGGTGCTTCGCTTTTCTCCATGTGTCCAAGGAACAGACCCGCCTGTTTTTGTTTCATAGACCCATATATTTGATGTATACGAATCTTTCTCTTGGTTTACTTGTGACTTCACAAATGCGGCACGGGTGCCGTCTGGGGCGTATTGAGGATCGGTCACAGAGACAATCTCTGTGATGTCTTCTGCGGTTATCAGCTTTTTCATATTCATATCTCCTCCTTTTTACATGTATTTCGTTTTCCTAAATAAAAACTCCTTTATCTCCAGCAAAAAAAGCGCCCTCAGCTGAGGCTGAGGGACGCTTGGCATGATTTATACACTTTTTACTTGATATAAAGGGTTTCGCTCTATTATACTTCCCTCTTTCGGAACGGTCAAAGCGTCAACTTCACAATGAGGGAAATGAAGCGCGAGCTGTTCCTTCAGCTCTTCTCCCTTTCCTTTTTCGGTCATGACGAGAATCGTCGGGCCTGCCCCGCTGAGAGCCGTTCCATATGCGCCCTTCATCTCGGCGACGTGTTCTACTTTAGACAGCTCAGGCACTAGCATCGCCCGGTACGGCTGGTGAAATATATCCTTTTTCATCATTTTCCCGACGAGCGGCCAATCCTTGGACATGATCGCAGCAATGAGCATATTGCTGACAGCACTTGCTTTTACGGCATCGGCATATGGAAACTCCTTCGGAAGCACGTCTCTTGCGTCTCTTGTCAGCACTTCGTAAAAAGGAATGACAACGACAACGTCAATGTCGGCATCCGGGACGCGGATCATTTGGGTCTCGTCATCCTCATGCAGGCCGATCACAAGTCCGCCAACGAGAGACGCGCCAGCATTGTCCGGATGTCCTTCTTCTAAACTGGCTACATGCAGCTTGTCCGCTTCAGACAGCTTTAGGCCGCATAATTCATCAGCCAGTTCAATGGCCGCTACAATCGCCGCGGCGCTGCTGCCAAGGCCGCGTGCAAGAGGGATGTCGCTCCACACCTTCACATGGACAGGGGGCATTTCTTTCCCGTACAAATCTGCGGTCCGTTTAGCCACTTGATAGATCAGGTTATCTGTACCCGCCGGAATTCCGGCGACTGTTTCTGTTTCAGCTTCAAATGTCCATTTGTCGCTTTCGAAGACGGTCAGCTTTAAATATCTGCTGAGCGCCATTCCGACTGAATCAAAGCCGGGGCCCAGGTTAGCCGTGCTTCCGGGAACAGTGACAGAGAACAGCATGTCGGCTTCGTTCATACACGGGCCGCTCCTTTTATATATTCAAGGATGCTTTCTTCATCAGTCGGCAATGTGACGGGCTTGATTTCGGAAATGTCGACCGCTGTGTTCGGATCTTTCAGTCCGTTTCCTGTTAACACAGCCACGACCTTGCTACCTTTCGGAATTTCTCCGGATTTCACCTGTTTCAGCACTCCTGCGATAGACGCGCAAGAACCTGGTTCTGCAAACACGCCTTCTTCACGGGCAATCAGCTGATAGGCGTGAAGGATTTCATCATCAGTGACTTCGTCAATTTTCCCATCGGATTCCTCGGCTGCCTTTACCGCTTTGTCCCAGCTTGCCGGGTTTCCAATCCGAATGGCCGTCGCTATTGTTTCCGGATTTTCAATCACTTCATTGCGCACAATTGCCGCAGCGCCCTCCGCTTCAAAGCCGCGCATTTTTGGAAGGCCTGTGCCGTTTTTCTCATGATATTCCTTGAAGCCTTTCCAGTACGCAGTGATATTTCCCGCGTTTCCAACTGGGATCGCTAACACATCCGGCGCTTCCCCCAGCTGTTCGCACACTTCGAAGGCAGCAGTTTTTTGGCCTTCAATGCGGTAAGGGTTGACTGAGTTGACAAGGGCAATCGGTGATTTCTCACAGATGGAACGGACAATTTTAAGCGCGTCGTCAAAGTTTCCGTCAATTGCGATAATCTCGGCTCCGTACATGACTGCTTGAGCGAGCTTTCCAAACGCAATTTTTCCGTTCGGGATAATGACGATGCATTTCATGTTAGCGCGGGCTGCATAGGCTGCCGCAGCAGCGGAAGTGTTACCTGTTGACGCGCACATAATCGTGTCATTGCCTTCTTCTTTTGCCTTCGCCACAGCCATAACCATTCCGCGATCTTTAAATGATCCAGTAGGATTGACGCCCTCCGTTTTGACATGAAGCTCAATTCCGAGCTGCTCAGACAGCTTCGGCAGGTGAATAAGAGGCGTGTTTCCTTCATGTAAAGTAAGCGCCGGTGTTTGATCTGTTACAGGTAAAAATTCTTTATATTGATGGATAAGTCCTTTCCACATTAGCTCCAACCGTTCCCTTCTACACGATATGTGCTTTTGACTTCTTGAACGACTTCCAAATCATTTAGGTTTTGCAGGATATCACTGAAATCAGCTTCTGATGTATGGTGTGTGACAATTACGATTTCTGCTAACTCATCATGGCCTTTAATTGGCAGTTGAAGAATTTTCTCAAAGCTCACGCCCCGTTCTGAGAACACAGACGTAATTTTCGAGAATGAACCAACCTCATCTTTTACATGAATTCTTAAAAACTGCTGTGCGTAAATGTCAGACGGCGATTTCATGTTTTTCTCATATTGCGGCCCGACAAAGCTGTTGCCGGTTACGCCGAGGCGCATATTTTTCATGACAGCGACAAGGTCAGAAACAACGGATGTCGCTGTCGGCATGCTTCCGGCTCCCGGCCCGTAGAACATCGTCTCACCGACAGCCTCGCCGTATACATAAACGGCGTTAAACTCATTATGAACAGCAGAAAGCGGATGGTGGTCAGGAAGCAGTGTCGGCTGTACGCTGACTTCGATTTTGTTGCCGTCACGCTGGGCAATCCCGATCAGCTTCATTGTATAGCCGAGACGTTTGCTGAAGCTGATGTCCTCGTCTGTAATTTGGGAGATCCCCTTTACCTTAACGTCTTCCAGATCCACGTTCATCGAAAAGCCGAGGCGCGCCAATATCGCCATTTTCCGTGCGGCGTCAAGCCCTTCCACGTCTGAAGTCGGATCAGCTTCGGCAAAACCGAGATCCTGCGCTTCCTTGAGCACTTCCTCGTAAGGGCTTTTTTCTTTGATCATTTTTGTTAAGATAAAGTTCGTTGTGCCGTTCACAATTCCCATCATTTTTGTAATCCGGTCTGATGAGAGGCCTTCCTCTAACGTGCGCAGAATCGGAATCCCGCCGGCAACACTGGCTTCAAAGTAGATATCGCACCCATTTTCCTTCGCTTCAGCCAGCAGCTCGGAGCCGTACACAGCCATTAAGTCCTTGTTTGCTGTGACAACATGCTTTTTCGATCTCAGCGCGTCGACCAAATATTGTTTTGTCTGCTCAACTCCGCCGATCACCTCGATAACAACATCAACATCCGGGTCATCAATGACATCATATACTTCTGTCGTAAGCACTTCTTTCGGCAAATCTACTTCTCTCTTTTTCTCTACATCTTTTACAAGCACTTTTTTTATCGTAACCGGACAGCCGACCTGATGCATAAGCTTATCCTGATGATCTTGAATAATTTTAACGACACCGCTTCCCACGGTACCTAAACCTAAAAGCCCTACACGAATCGCTTTCAAAAAAACTCCACCTTTCTTTTGATTGTCCTCTTGAAAAAGACAATTGTTAACTCAACACAGACATATAAGTTACAAACATTATATAAGCCCGCTTCTGTTTTGACAAGACAGCGATAGGCTGAATTTTTCGAATGTAAACGCTTAACACATTGATATGACAAGATTCTTTATTTTCTAATTATTTTTGTCAGATTTTCTCCTCACCCTGAGCTGCCTTTGCCGAGCCAGCTGACGCGGGGAACAAACAGCTTCTGCGCCCGCATATTCATGAATTCCTGCGCTGTATTGAGAAATTGTTCATAACGCTCACAGTCATTAAGAATAAAGTCAAGCTGTTCTTCAAAATAATGCTTTTCTGATTCTGAAGACATGTAATAGCTTTCCACAATTTCAAAATAATGAAGCGGAAAAAGCAGACGGCTGTATAAAAGGCGTTTCGAAAACGAAGACAGCGGTGTGACTTGCTCGTATTCCTGCAAAAAGAGAAAGCCCTGCTGTTGAAAATCTTGTCTGTGATGCAAAAACGTATGTCTCATATATTCAGCCATATCACGGGAAGCGTGGTCAAACACCCAATCCGCCGGAATCCTGATCAGTGATTCGGGTGACCATGTATGCCTTTCCATCCGCTGATGGCATATCGTTCCTGAATCAGCGGCTTGGGGCTTGTCATCCAGCTCCGTGTCCACTAAATATTGGATCGCGTTTTCTGACAGTCCTAAATAATATGGAAATGACTCGATCATTTTTTTATCGAATGGCTCGTGAGGAGGGCTATGAACCTTTCGCTGCCAAAACACCTCCAGCTGATCAATGCGTTTTCCCCACAGATCCTTCCACTGGCCGATTCTTCCGGCTGCCTTCACCTCATACGGATACCCTCTGCCTTTTCGGTGAAATTCCGCCAGCTCCGCTCCAATGGAGAACGCCCTGTTTGAATAAGGGGGGGCCGCCTTCAGCAGAGCGTACGTTTTTTCTTCATGTTCAAATGTCAGCTCGCCTTCTTTTGTAAAGATAAAAACCGAAACGTATGGGTCACTTTGTTCTTGTAAATACTGACTCATGTAATAAAGCTCCGCCAGCTCTGTATCTGAGAATTGGGAAACGGGGACTATCAGAAAGAATGAATTAGGCGTCTGAAAGCATTGATATGTGTGCTGGTACATGGAGAGCTGCCTGATGTGAATGCCGTATTTTTCTTTTATTGTACCTTTCACCATGATCACCTGCCTGTTGAATTAGGGCTCATCACATCGTAGTCATACAGAGCCGGAATTATGAATACATATTTAAATCCGAACAAGGCGCAAGAAAAAGTTGTAAACTTCTCAAACATTTTGTATAAACTAGTAAAAAAGATTGGGTGAAGCTGATGTCAGAAAACGAACAATTCAGTCAGATGGAAGCTAAAGCAAGAGCACGGATGAAGGAGCGCGGCGTAGAGGTATCAGATATTGCCGAGCTTGTCTTTTTTCTGCAGAAAAAATATCATCCGGATTTGACCATTGATGAATGCACGCTGAACGTCAATCGCGTTCTCGCAAAACGCGAGGTGCAAAACGCGATTTTAACGGGCATTGAATTGGATGTTCTTGCTGAGCAGAAAAAACTGTCTGAACCGCTGCAAACGATGCTGGAAATAGATGAAAGCCTATATGGGGTAGATGAAGTTCTGGCATTTTCCATTGTAAACATTTACGGATCGATCGGGTTTACGAACTACGGTTACATCGACAAAGAAAAACCCGGAATCCTTAAACGATTAAATGATAAATCAACCGGCGAATGCCACACCTTTCTGGATGACATCGTCGGGGCGATTTCCGCCGCGGCCTCAAGCAGGCTCGCACACCGCGCGCGGCACACAGAATAAGGGCACCCTTTTGGGGCGCCCTTTTTTCAAATGTATGGAATCCATTCAGTCAGAGAGTCAATGGCGTGAGTCGGTTTTTCCATCTCGTCTGTCATATGCTCTCTTTTCGTTACACCCGTGTGAACGAGCAGCGTATCCATACCCGCGTTAATGCCGGCCATAATATCAGTCGCGTAGTTGTCGCCGACCATGAGTGTTTCAGACACTTCTGTGCCGAGAACGCGCATCGCCTGCTCCATAATGATTGATTCCGGCTTGCCGATAAATACAGGCTGTACACCTGTAGATACGGTTAACACAGATGTCAGTGAGCCGTTTCCAGGCAGAAGCCCTCTTTCAGTCGGGATCGCAATATCTCCGTTAGTGGAAATAAAGCGGGCGCCATTTCTGATTGCCAGGCAGCCGACAGCAAATTTTTCGTATGTAATGGAACGGTCGATACCAACAACGACAAAGTCCGCGTATTCTCCGCCAAATGTCAGGCCGTTTTCTTCAATCGCCTGGCGGATTCCTTCCTCCCCAATCACATATACAGACGCGTCTTTTTTCTGCTGGGCAATATGCTGGGCAGTAGCCATGCTTGTCGTGAAGACCTGCTCTTCTGTTGCCGGAATATCAAAAGACATGAGCTTGTCTGCCACCTGCTTCGGTGTGCGCGAAGAGTTGTTTGTCACGAAAAGATAAGGAACGCCGCGATCTTTCAGCGTTCTGACAAATTCACACGCTTCCTCGATTTTTTCCGTGCCATTGTACATCGTTCCGTCTAAATCAATTAAATACCCTTTATATGTTTTCATTTCCAACACTCCTGTGGCTTTCCAGTTGTTATTTAAACGCGGAAACAGGTCCTAGCTCTGTTTCCAAATAGCTTCTGATCCGTTTCGGGAAGTCTTGAAGGGCTGTTTGATGCGCCTTGATCAGCCTGTAAAGCTCGCCGCTGTCAGCGAGCAGGTACTGTTGAACCAATGTTTTGCGGTAGGCGATCAATTTCTTGAGCTCAGTTCCCTCTTTTTCCGTGACAACTTTTTCATCAACAAGTATGTCCATAATGTCATCATAGCTGCCCGGGTCCCGCATAATAAAACCGTCAATCATGTCATTGCCTGTATCAAGAATGCATTCGATTAACAGATGGCCTATACGCTGAAGCGCCAGTCCCCCAAATTCAGTCTGCCAGTCTGTTTGTGAGTTAAATAGCGCCAGCTGGTGCTCGAAGAACCCCAGTGTTTTCTCTATTTTGTTTCTGTCAACAAAATACATGACAGCATCCCCTTTGTGTATATTTATTTTCTGATCCGTTTCAAGACAAAATACGCACAGCCGAAATTGCAGTATTCGTAAATATATTCATCTAATGTGCTGATTTTCGTTTCGAAGGTTGCCTTTTGATTCTGGTCGTCAAAGAAGCCCTTGAGCCTAAGCTGACCGTATCCCCAGTCTCCCACAATATAATCGTATTTATTTAATATATCGGAGTAGCGGGCTTTAAAAGCCTCTTCGTTGAAGCCGTCTTTGAAATTGTGCACCAATTCAAATTCGGCATTTTGAATAAGAATCATGATTTCACCTCTTTTTCACTCATTCCTATCATAATTCATTGCCCCGTCCCCATCAATTGCTAAAGAATAAATCATGCGATTTGGCTACCCTACACATGAGGAGGGATTGATAAATGAAACGAACTGCCATCAGCCTCTGCCTCCTGACCGGACTTTTATCCGGATGCGGAGGCGCAGGATTGGATAATGCCGAGAATGTCCGCAATCAGACACAGAATCAAACCAAACCCATTCATGTGTCGGATCGCAACGAGGCTTTTAACAGGCATGATGAGAACGAACAATTTGGCTATGTCCGCTATCAAAAAGAACAATTTGACGGCGAACAGCAGAAAACGCCGGTGATGAACCGGGAAGAAACCGCTCACATGATATCAAGTTTAACGGTTCAGCTCCCCCATATTCAAGATGCTGCGACATTGGTGACTGACCGAGAAGCGCTTGTCGTATACAAAACCGATTCTAAAAACCGGGAGCTGACCGCCGATCAGGTCAAAAAAACAGCGGCTTCTGTCATACCGCGATACTATCATGTGTATATTTCCGATAATCCAAACCATATGCAGTCCATCGAAAATTACAGCAATCTTGGCTCTGGTTCCAGAGATATCAGAGAGATCTTGTCGGGGACGATTCAAGAAATGAAAACCTCCCCGCAAGGAAGCCCCGTCTCAGAGAATGAAAATGCCAACGGAGAAACACACCAGGACATGAAAATCGATAGGAATGACAAAAACGCCAGATGATCTGGCGTTTTGGCATTACGCTTGTGCTTGACGCTTTTTAGATGCTTCGTTTACCTGTTCATCCGCATGGTAAGAAGAGCGGACAAGCGGACCGGCTTCGCAATGGCTGAAGCCTTTTTGCATCGCGATTTCCTTTAATTCTGCAAATTCATCAGGGTGATAGTATTTTTGGACTTTCAAGTGTTTTTTCGTCGGCTGCAGATATTGGCCGATTGCCATAATATCCACGTTGTTCGCCAAGAGGTCGTCCATTACTTCAATAATCTCTTCTTTGGTTTCGCCGAGTCCGATCATAATACTTGATTTCGTCGGAATGTCAGGCTGCATTTCCTTCGCACGGCGCAAAAATTCCAATGAACGATCGTACGTCGCACGCGCGCGGACTCTTGGCGTCAGGCGGCGAACCGTTTCGATATTGTGATTCAGGATGTCTGGGCGTGTATCCATCAAGGTTTTTAGGTTATCGTAGTTTCCGCCCATATCAGACGGCAGCACCTCAATTGTTGTGAACGGGCTTTTTCTGCGGATTGCACGGACGGTTTCCGCGAAAATGCCTGCCCCGCCGTCTTTCTGATCGTCACGCGCCACAGCCGTAATGACCGCGTGCTTCAGATTCATAAGCGCGACTGAATCCGCTACGCGTTCCGGCTCTTGCAGGTCAAGCTCAGTTGGAAGTCCTGTTTTGACAGCGCAGAAACGGCATGCTCTTGTGCAAACAGAACCTAAAATCATAAATGTCGCTGTACGTCTGACCGCCCAGCATTCATGAATATTCGGGCATTTTGCTTCTTCGCATACGGTATGCAGGTTGTTTTCCCGCATGAGTTTTTTGAGCCCTGTATAGTTTTCATTTGTATTTAATTTGATTTTGAGCCATTCGGGCTTTCTGAGGTGTTCGTCTTTCTTTGCCAATTCCCATCATCTCCAATATCCAATATACTCAATTTCTGACACGAAACATTCTGAAAACGAGAAAGGTGCAGGTTTTATTTCTGCAACAAAAATAATGTTTTTCTAACTAAAGAAAGTCTTTTCTTTAGACACTTTAACATAGGAAAAATTTCTCGACAAGGGAAGATGATTACTGACATTTTTAAGCCGGGTTGCTGCAAACTATGTGTATTCAATATGAAAGGAGATTATTTTGTGAAAGTTTTGTTATCCGCTCTTCTTCTCCTTTTGTTTGCCTTTGAGCCTTCTGCGTCTGGAAAAAAGCTTTCAGATCCAGTGCTGTCGAAACGGATGGAATTATATCATAAAATCGAGGCTGTGACGCAGATCCCTTGGTATGCGCTCGCCGCTGTTGATCAATACGAGGAAAATGTGCGGAGCAACCGGAAAGATCTGCCCGACAAGGCGGGAATCATCAGCATCCATATACCCGATGACATCTGGAGCGGGCCTGAAAACCCAAATCCGAAAGACGATGCGCCGTTAAGCATTAAAGTGTTTGACGGAATCGGAATGGATGGCGATGGAGACGGGAAAGCAGAGGTCAGCAACGATGAAGATATTTTGTATACGTTCAGCCAATACTTGCTGTCGTACGGCACAGATGAGGACAACATCCGCATTGGGCTTTGGCATTATTACCGGCGCGATCAGACAGTGGGGATCATATCTGAATTCATGAAGCTGTTTAAAGCCTACGGCCATATTGACCTGGGCGAGCATGCATTCCCGCTTCCGATCAGAACCGATTACAGCTATCGAAGCACGTGGGGAGATGCCCGCGGCTTCGGAGGAAGACGGATTCATGAAGGTACGGATATCTTTGCCCATTACGGCCTTCCTGTCAAATCCACATGTTACGGCGTTGTCGAAATGAAGGGCTGGAACCGCTTCGGAGGATGGAGAATCGGCATCAGGGACATTAACAATACGTATCATTATTTTGCCCACCTCAATGGGTTTGCCAAAGGGATTAAAACTGGACAAATCGTTGAGCCCGGCCAAGTGATCGGATCAGTCGGAAGCTCCGGATACGGCCCTCCGGGAACCGCCGGGAAGTTCCCGCCTCATCTGCACTACGGCATGTACAAAGACAATGGAAGAACCGAATGGTCATTTGATCCATACCCGCATTTGAGGGCGTGGGAACGATATGAATACAAAAAAAAGAAGTAACAAAAAGCCGCCTCTTCGACAGGCGGCTTATTTGCTGCTTTTTTCTTTTTTTGAATCGGCACCGTCTTCTTCTTTGCTGCTCGGAAGTTGGACAGAAGGCGTGACACCCGAGCCGCCGCTTCCATTATAAAATTGCGGCACCTCGCCCTGCACTGCTTTAATCGATACAGGAACATTATTTGTGACGACAGCGGTTTTGCTGGCAAATGGAATGATGACCTTCACTTTAATTTCGACAAAGATGCTGATATCAATAAGTGCGTTATTTATGCCATACGGCTTGATTTTGGTTTTAACATCTGTAAAAGCGTCACCGATTAAATTGAACCGGACCGGGATTTTCGGCCCGAGGTTTCCAAGAAGACTGTTGCCGGTTACCTGTCCCAGCGGAATGTTGATCATAATGTTTTCACTGGCGCCGCTGTGTCCGGTATGGGTTTCCATCTCTTTCAGATGAGCCTGAAGCTGCTTTGTCACTTTTGTTTTTACACTGTTTACAACCTGTGTATTAAAATCGATTGTCGTTAAATTTCCGTTTTCATCAGAATTCATTTGAAACATATCTTTCACATTTTCACTGTCAGACATATAGTCCTCAATCGAATCCTGGATCACCTCTGTCGCGATACGCTTCGTTTCCATCTCGCCGATGTCCATTAAAACAGGTTTGATCGAGCCATTGATCATCCAAAGGCTGACCGTTGTTGACAGGATAAAAAAGACAACTGACAGGAGCATCACGTAACGGAAAGGCAAAGGTCCTCTCTTGCGAAAAGGGCCGCGATATCTTGGCAAGAAAATCCCCCCTTACATATCACAATGTATGCTTGTAAGAGGGGACATAGTAATAGCCGGGGCCAATTTATTTTATTTCACCATTTTTAAAAGCGCTTCTCTGCCGCTCATGCCGACTTGAATGCCAAGATCTTCCGCGGCGTACGTGACGGATTCTAAAGGTGCATCTAACAGCTGGTCAATGGTGCGGACACCAACTGCGCGCCCCGCCACGATGCCGCGCTCCTTTAATTTCTCATTCAGCAGCGCCACATCAAGCGCGCCGCACATAATGTATCCGTGATCATTGGTGACGGCCATAAAATTCGTTTTGGGAAGCTTTACTGTCACAGCTGTAAAAGGCTGTCCTTCTATCATGATCGGTGTCAGATTTACCACGTCAACCACTCCCTTCATTCATCACTTTATGATGAAGGGCACAGCTTGTTGTGGGCTGACAGCCTTATTGCGCGAGCTTCCAAGCGAGCAGATCCCGCAAAAATTCCGGCATAAAGTATTCTTTTTCTGCCGCGTCGCGAATCAACGGAAACAGTTTGCCGAGCGTAAACATATCAAGCACCGCAACGGAGTATTGTTTATGTTTTTCAATATCTTCCCCGTTCAGCGTGATGCGGGTGACATGCGTGATCCCGTCATCGAGCCGTTTCGTTTCTACCTCAACGCCGGCATACACCATTTTCCCCATCACTTCTCCGCGGAAGCCGAGCCCTTTGATCCGCAGCTGTTCCATCTGTTCGGAAGCGGCATGGACAATGGTTTCCTTCAGTTCTTCTCCCGTCAGGCGGACAGCCACCGGGTTGATCGGATGCGGACAGATGCGGTGCAGGTCCAGTTTCGTCACAGGGCCTGCTTTCAGCGGACCGAGAATGACACCTGAATTTACCATACTGATGTCCGTCTCGCACCATTCTTTTAACGCGTACGCCAAAAGCAAAGGCAGCTCTGATTCTTCAAACCACTTCACCTCAGCATCTTGGGCAAGCTCCGCAACGGCATCGGAGAGCTTCTCCTCAGCTTCACGTTCTTTTTCATTAAGAAACGCTTTTGTTTCTGCGGATTCTCCTAACCATTCCGCCATGTTCTGCACAGACGCTGTTTTGCTGATGATGCTTCGCTGTACACTGTCCACCGTGATTTCTACACAGCCGACATAATGCCCGTATTTCTCAGCACTGGCAAGCAATACCCCGTTCACCACTTGTCCGTCTTCAAGCAAATGGTGGGTGTGCGATTCGAGAATGACATCAATCTCAGGTACCGCTTCAGCCACTGCCTGATCATCAAGAATGCCTAAATGCGACAGCAGGACGATGATATCCGCCTGCCCTTTCACTTCCTGAATGGTTTCCTTTACGCTATCAAGGGCATCTGTTACTGTCCATCCCAGCTTGTCGTAAACGGGATAATACGGCACAGTTACGCCTAAGAAAGCAATGGTCATACCGTTTTTCAATGGTTTGATATGGTAAGGCACTGCCCATGACGGACGGTTTCCGTTTTTATCAAACAGGTTGGAGACGATAACAGGAAATTCAGCATGATCATATAAAGCAGCAAGCTCTTCATGCGGAAGCGTAATCCCTTCGTTATTGCCGATCGCCGCTCCATCAATGTGAAGGCGGTTTAAGAGATCGACATTGGCTTTTCCGAATGTCGCCTCTGTCACGAATTGAAAACGATCAAGATGATCGCCAATATCAAATACGAGCGTCTCTTCGCTGTCTGATTGATGCTCTTTTCTTTTCTGCTCGATATAATCTACAATTTTCGGCCAGTTTTCAAAATGGCTGTGCAAATCATTTGTATGATATAAGCGGAGCTTCTCCTTCATAATATCTCTCCCTAATCGTTCAGCTGAAAATGCCTTCATAAATGAGCTGGCAGCCGATCAAAATCAATACGATCCGCATGATCATAACGATCGTTTTCGTCTGCATTTTTCTGTTGATGGCGGCGCCAAGCTTTCCGCCGAACCAAGCGCCGGGCACAAGCGCGAGGGCGTACAGCCAATTGACGTGCCCGGAAATAATATGTGAAACAGACCCTGTCATAGAAGACAGGAAAATAATAAACATGGATGTTGCGACCGCAACCTTCGGCGGAAACAAAAATAACAGCATCATCGCCGGAACCATCAGTGATCCGCCGCCTATTCCGAAAAGCCCGCCTAAAAAACCGACAACAAAGGCAATGGCAATACCGACAGGGGCCTGATATGAGTACGTATAAGGCTCACCGGCATCATCCTGAAATGTCCGGATAATCCCTTTGTGCGCTTTGTTAATGGGCCGGGCTTTCGCTTTCAGCATTAAGGATAATGAAATCAGAATCATAAAAATGCCAAACCAAACGGAAAATGAGTTTGAATTGAACAGCTTTGACACATAAGCCCCGATTATGCTGCCGGGACCTGAACCGATAAAGAAAATGAGCCCGCTCTTATAATCAACGATTTTATATTTAATATAAGCCAAAGTTGAAGAAAGACCCGTAAAAATAATGACCAAAAGCGAAGTTCCAATCGCAACCTGCGGCGTCACATCCTGAAACAGCGGCGTCACTGTGCTTAAAAACATCAAAGACGGCACAATGACAATTCCGCCGCCAAGCCCGATCAGACTTCCTACCGTACCTGCGATTAATCCCAGGACGACCAAAATCACAAACGACATCAGTAAAAACCTCTTTTCTAAAATAAATCGAGCTGTCTCGGAGCAAGTCCGCTGTACTCGATATCAAGCAGTTCAAGCATCTGCTTGCCGTTATCCGCCGCGTCACCGCCGGAATTATTGTTGAACAGGACAAAAACATCCTTACATTGCTGCTGCAATTCATTCAGGTGCTTTTTCCAATCCTCCAGCTCCTGTTGGTTGTAGCGGTATAGGTACCTGACCTCGCGCCAGTTTTTCCCGCCGTCAGGCTTCATCCAGCCCTGCTTGTTGCGTCCGTGAAACCTGACGAGCGTTTTGTTTTCATCGGTCGCGCGCAGCACAGTCGGAACGCTGCCTTCTCCGATTTGCGGTTCATCACAAACACTGTGAATCCAGCCTTCCGCTTTCATAAATGAAAGCGTCTGCTCATAAAACGGCGGCGAGAACCAGGAACGGTTTCTGAATTCAAGCGCACAAGGAATATCCCCCATTTGGTGCTTGCACCATCTCAAATAGGCGACATTCTCCTTCTTGCAGTCAAACCACGGCGGAAATTGAAACAGCACCATGGCGAGCTTGTTGCTATGTAAATATGGCGTTAAAGACACCTTAAACGCATCAAACATCTCCTCTTTTGAGTCAAAGGGAATTTCACCGCGCTGATGCCCTGTCATGCCCTGATATGCTTTCACGATAAATTGGAAGGTTTCGGGCGTTTCCTTGACCCACTTTTCATTATTGCGAGCCGGCTGAATCGCGTAAAAGCTCGCGTCTAATTCCACGATCGGAAAATGGGAGGAATAGGCCTGCAATTTTTTCTGGCTGGCCGTCTTCGGCGGATAGATGCTGTCATGATCCCCCCATCCCGTCAGTCCAATATAAATCACACTCATTCACCTCTCTTTCAGTTTATCACACGTGTTTTCAGGTTTCCTCGGAAATGCTGTTCATATGGCGGGAAAAAGCAGAACTCAAATGCTGATATTGTTCCTCATTCGTATCTAAAAACGCCTCTTCTCTTGTGGAAGGAATATGCTGATATTCAATAGGCGCCTGAAACTGCTCACTCGTAAAATCGTACACCACACCATTGAAGCTGTTATAAAAATGCCAGCTCTCACCGACTCTTGTTTTCAGAATGGCGCCGCCGAATTGATCCTGAATCACCAGTGCCGTCACACCGCATTGGCCGCATGACGGGCATTCTTCCGTCCATTTAGAGCTCGTATGGCGAGACCAAGATTGCTTAAGTATGTATTTGACATGCTCCACGCCTCCGCCTCCTTTTAAAAAAGATACCACGTTGATGAAATTTTAAAAACAAGAACGGCAGAAATCAAAAAACCCGGCGGTAAAATCCGCCGGGCTTACGAAGGAACGACCAGCGCTCCGTCAATTCCACTGACCTTTTCCCCATCACTGTACACACATCGGCCTTTGCTGTAAGTGGCCGAAATACGGCAGGGAAATGAATGTCCTTCGTAAATGCTTTTTTTATGCTTTGCAAACATCGATTCTCTTGTGACAGTGTACGGCTCCATACTGACGAGCACGAAATCCGCATCACACCCCGCCTCGAGCCGCCCTTTTTTCTGAAGGCCAAATCGTTTTGCAGGGGCCGCCGCTGTCCATTCTGCGATGGTTTCAAACGGAATCTGATGTTCAAGCGCCAGTTCCAGCATGCCTAATAAAGTGAACTGCCCGCCGCTGATTCCGCCCCATGATAAAAACAGATTGTCCTCCCGCTTTAAGGATGGACGGCAAGGGGAATGGTCTGAGGAAACCATGTCAATGTCCCCGGCAATGAGCGCCTCGATCAGCGCTTCCTTCGATTGCGGTGACCGGAGCGGCGGCGCGCATTTCGCGACAGAGCCCTTTTCTCGTAAATCGTCATGGCTGAACAAGACATAATGCGGGCATGTCTCGACCGAAACATCAAGCCCTTCCTGTTTCGCCTCTCTGATCAGCTGAACCGCTTTCGCCGTACTGATATGAACAAAATGAACCGGACAGCCTGTCACCCTCGCATACTGAATCGTGCGATACACCGTTTCAGCTTCTGCTTCCTCCGGGCGGGAGGCGGCGTACGCATCCGCATCCACCTTTCCTTTATTGGCCAAAACCATCTGCAAATAGCTTGTGATCGCATCGCTTTCTGCGTGAAGAGCGAGGATTTTTCCTGCAGCCGCAATTTCCGCCATACCTTTAAGCAATGTCCGTTCATCAACAGAGCGGAACTCATCAGTGCCTGACTTTGATAAAAACGCTTTAAACCCGATCGCTCCCGCTTCAGCCATCGGACGGATGTCCTCGATATGGCCTGGCACAAGCCCGCCCCATAGCGCAAAATCCACGGCAGATTTTTGCCTGCCCAGCTCAGCTTTTGCGAGAAGATGCTCTGCCGTCACGGTTGATGGAATGCAGTTGAGCGGCATATCAAAAAAGGTGGTGCAGCCGCCTGCGGCCATCATTTGAGAACCTGTTTCAAATCCCTCCCAATCTTCCCTGCCCGGTTCATTAAAATGAACATGGCAGTCTATCGTACCAGGAAACACGTATGTCCCGTCTGCCTGGATGATTTCCGTCCCGCTTGCTTCGATGTCAGAACCTATCTCGGCAATGACACCGTTTTGAACTGCAATATCAGCTTCTGTAACGCCATCTGGCGTAACTGCCTTTGCACCTTTTATGACCATATCGTAAGCCATATTAATCCCCCCATGTAAGGATGACGATTTTTCATGTCAGTTTATGTCACACAACCAGTTCTATTTTCAACAGTTTACTGCTACTATGATCGTATTACATCAGCAAAACCGCTAGAATTCCTATTGAAAATTATTCATCTTAACCAATGTTTTTATAGAAAAGGAGAATGCGCTATGAATATTTTTGATGTGATGAAAATACCGGCTTTTGAAAACGCCAATTTAATCGCTGGAAAAGCAGGAGGGGAAAGGGAGGTTCAGCATGTCAACATGATGGACGCTCCGGATATCGCAGACTTTTTGCATAAGAATGAATTGCTCGTCACCACCGCCTATCACCTGAAGGATCACCCGCATCAATTATCTGAACTGATTCGGCAAATGGCAAAACGCGGCTGCGCGGGCCTCGGCATTAAAACAAAGCGCTATCTGGAAGATATCCCGAAGGAAATCGTCGAACTGGCCGATTCATATGCGTTCCCGATCATTGAGCTTCCGGAACACATCCGCCTCGGCGATATTGTGAATGCCACTCTCAGCCATATTCTCGATATGCGTTCTAACGAGCTGCAGCAAGCCATTTACGCGCACAAAAAATTCACAAACCACATTATGAGCGGCAAGGGGCTGCAATCTCTGCTCAAAAAGGTGTCAGACCTCCTTCAGCTTCCCGTGCTGCTTCTAGACCAGCATGCTAAAATGCTGTCAGCGTCTCATCAAATTTCAGTTGAAACCGAAAAACTGAAAGGCACCCTGAATACCGTATCCGGGCCATTTTTCACTTGTTTCTCTACAATCTCAGATCAGAAAACATATTCTGTCCTGCCTATTTATAATCACGAAAAAAATTGCGGATATCTGCTGATACCGGACATGGTGCAGGCCGGCGACAAAGGATTGATCCTCACGATTGAACAAGCGGCCAACGTCATTTCCTTTGAACTGCTGAAGGAAAATGCGCTGAAGCAGTTCAGCCGGCGGGCCCGCAATGAGTTTTTTAACAATTTTATTGAGCGGTCCTTTTCTTCAGATGACGAAATCAAAAACCGGGCGAAAGAATTCAAGCTGCGCTGGGATCAAAAATACATGTGCATTGCCGGCAAACTCGATCGCAATGACGAATCAATCAGCTTTACAGAAAATCAGCTCGCTTCCGACAGCGTATTCGAATTTCTTGAAGGTGAGTTATCGGTCTTCCCGTTTCCGCCTCACTTCTTTATGAAAGGAAACGTCGGCATTATTCTCATCGAGGCGACAGACAGCTGGAGTGAAATGCACGCCTCGGTGATCAGCTTTTTAGAACAGTTCCAAACACAGGTCAGCACTCAATTTAAACGAACCGTGTCCTTTGGCATCAGCAACATATGCCAAAAGCTCATTGATGTTCCCGACGCGTTCACAGAAGCTTCTGATGCTCTGCAATCGGGGCATTTGTCTAGAAGCACCGCATTTATCCAGGTGTATCACGCCAAAGATGTGCCTGAGCTTCTGCGCTTGCTCCCGGTTGAGGATTTGAAGAAATTTTACAACTCCACGCTTCAGAGCCTTGCTGAAAAACAGCAGGAGGATCAAAGCCTTCTTCATACGCTTTCCGTCTATTTAGAGACACACTGCCAAATTTCAGAGACGGCCAAGCGTCTGTACGTTCATCGCAATACGGTCATTTACCGGCTTGAAAAATGCGAAGAGTTGCTGGGGAAAAGCTTAAAAGATCCAGAAACAACGATGCGTTTGCGGCTTGCCTTACGTATGCAGCGGCTGATCAGCTAACGTTTGTCACATTCTCTTACAAAATCAATCATTTTTCGTCACTTTCAGCAATCACACCTGTCTTTTTCGGCTACTGTATCCAATGACACTCCTCAATCGGCACGATATCATGTTACTAAAGTTCACATACGAGGAGGGACTATGGTGAAAAAAAGATCGTTTGCGGTGTTTACGCTTGGCCTGCAGCATGTGCTGGCCATGTATGCAGGTGCGATTTTGGTGCCCCTGCTTGTCGGCAGGGCGCTGAATGTAACAACTGAACAGCTGTCCTACCTATTGGCGATTGACCTGTTAACGTGCGGCGTCGCGACGCTTTTGCAAACCTTACGCGGAGCATACATCGGCATCGGGCTCCCCGTCATGCTTGGCAGCTCATTTGTGGCCGTCACCCCGATGATTGCAATCGGCGCCAATTACGGCATTCACGCGATTTACGGTTCTATCATCGCGGCCGGTGTGTTTATCTTTTTGTTTGCGCGTTTTTTCGGCAAACTGACTGTGTTATTTCCTCCTGTCGTAACAGGTACGGTTGTGACATTGATCGGCCTTTCACTAGTTCCGACAGGTGTGAAAAATATGGCTGGCGGCGAGAAAATAAACGGCAACGCCAATCCCGAATACGGTTCGTTCGAAAACCTTCTTCTCTCTGTCGGTGTCCTTGTTCTGATCTTAGTCCTCAACCGCTTTCTCAAAGGATTTGCCCGAACACTGTCCGTTCTGATCGGCATCGTCGCCGGTACAGCGGCGGCAGCGATCATGGGCAAAGTCAGCTTTTCTTCTGTTACAGAAGCACCATTCTTCCAAATCCCGAAGCCTTTTTATTTCGGAGCTCCTGCGTTTGAAATTGGCCCGATCTTAACGATGCTGATCGTCGGAATCGTCATTATTGTAGAATCAACCGGCGTTTTCTACGCAATCGGAAAGATATGCGGCAGACCTTTAACTGAAAATGACCTCGTCAAAGGGTATCGCGCGGAGGGAATCGCCATTCTCATCGGCGGGCTGTTCAATGCCTTTCCTTATAATACCTTTGCGCAAAACGCCGGCTTATTGCAGCTGACGAAAGTAAAAACGAGAAACGTCGTGATTACCGCAGGCTTTATCCTTGTCTGTCTCGGACTGATTCCGAAGATTGCTGCCCTTGCTTCTGCCGTTCCTGCTGCTGTGCTTGGCGGCGCAACCGTCGTCATGTTCGGCATGGTGATTGCCTCCGGCGTCAAAATGCTCAGCACAGCGGATCTCACAAATCAATACCACCTCCTGACCATCGCATGCTCAATCGCACTCGGCATCGGCGCCAGCACCGTCCCCGGGATTTTTGCTGAATTCCCCGCTCCGATCAGGATTCTGGTCAGTGACGGCACCATCACTGGCAGCCTGACCGCTATCTTTTTGAATCTATTTTTCAGCTTACGCGGCAAAAAAGACAAAACAGCTCAGAAAACTGAACTTACGGTATTAGAACATACACTTGCATTAGAAAAAGAGGTGTAAAAAAGATGAAGAAACAGCATAATGCCTTTCAGCTGATGATGCTGGGGCTTCAGCACATGCTCGCCATGTATGCGGGAGCCATTCTCGTTCCGCTGATCGTCGGAGCGGCGATCGGACTGGATGCAGGGCAGCTGACGTATTTAATTGCAATCGATTTGTTCATGTGCGGGGCGGCGACTCTTTTGCAGCTCTGGAGAAACCGGTATTTCGGCATCGGCCTCCCCGTTGTGCTCGGATGCACGTTTACCGCAGTCGGCCCGATGATTTCTATCGGCAGCACTTACGGTATCCCAGCGATATATGGTGCCATTATCGCCGCAGGGCTGATTGTCGTCTTAGCCGCAGGCTTCTTCGGAAAGCTTGTCCGTTTTTTTCCGCCTGCCGTAACCGGATCAGTCGTCATGATCATCGGTATCAGCCTGATCCCGACGGCAATGAATAACCTGGCCGGAGGTGAAGGAAGCAAAGAATTCGGCTCACTGGACAACGTCCTCCTCGGGTTTGGCGTCACAGCTTTTATCTTATTGCTGTTTTATTTCTTTAAAGGTTTTATCCGTTCCATAGCGATTTTGCTCGGTATGATCGCAGGAACAGCGGCTGCATACTTCATGGGAAAGGTCAATTTCTCTGAGGTCTTGGAGGCATCTTGGCTTCATGTTCCATCTCTGTTTTATTTCGGACCGCCTGCCTTCGAATGGCCGGCTATTGTCACGATGCTTCTCGTTGCGCTTGTCAGTCTCGTCGAATCGACGGGTGTTTACTTTGCGCTTGCCGATATCACAAACAGCAGACTGTCGGAGAAGGATCTGGAAAAGGGCTACCGGGCGGAAGGCCTTGCGATTATGCTAGGCGGCTTATTTAACGCGTTTCCCTATACAGCCTTCTCGCAAAATGTCGGCATCGTACAGCTTTCAAAGATAAAAAGTGTCCACGTCGTCGCCACCACAGGAATTATGCTGATGGCGATCGGGCTTGTTCCAAAAGCCGCGGCACTGACTACAGTGATCCCCAACCCAGTTCTCGGCGGCGCAATGATCGTCATGTTCGGCATGGTCATTTCGTACGGGATCAAAATGCTCTCCAGCGTCGACTTCGATTCACAAGGCAACCTGCTGATTATCGCCTCCTCCGTCAGCTTGGGGCTTGGCGCTACAACAGTTCCCGCGCTGTTTTCATCACTTCCGGGTGCCGCCTCAGTCTTGGCGGGAAGCGGAATCGTGATCGGCAGCTTAACAGCCATAGCACTGCACGCTTTTTTTCAAGCCAAACAGCCGAATGGCTCAGACATAAAAACGTAAAGGAAGATGCCAATGTTCACAATGGATGACTTGAACCAAATGAACACACAAACACTGACAAGCACACTTGGCTCTATTTTTGAACACTCTTCATGGATTGCGGAGAGATCCGCGGCATTACGGCCGTTTTCGTCCCTTTGTGATCTTCACCGCAAAATGACCGGTATTGTAAAAGCCGCGGATCGCGAGACACAGCTTGATGTAATCAATAAACACCCCCGGCTCGGAACAAAGAAAACAATGAGCAGTGAGTCGATAAAAGAGCAACAGAACGCAGGGCTCAGCAAACTGGAACAGCAGGAATACGAGGAGTTTCTCAAGCTGAACGAACACTATTATGATCGCTTCGGCTTTCCTTTTATTTTAGCGGTAAAGGGAAAGACGAAACAGGACATTCACCAAGCCCTGCTGGAAAGGCTTGAGAACGAACGGGAATCGGAGTTCCAGCAGGCTCTGATAGAAATTTACCGAATCGCCCGCTTTCGCCTGGCTGACATCATCACTGAAAAAGGAGAGACGCAAATGAAAAGAACCATGTCTTATGGTAAAGGAAATGTATTTGCATACCGAACGTTTTTAAAACCGCTCACTGGAGTGAAGCAAATCCCCGAATCATCTTTTACCGGGAGAGACAATACCGTTGTCGGCGTTGATGTGACTTGCGAAATTGGCGGAGACGCCTTCCTGCCATCATTTACAGACGGAGACAACACTCTCGTCGTGGCGACGGATTCAATGAAAAACTTTATCCAGCGCCATCTCGCATCCTATGAAGGAACGACAACCGAGGGATTCCTACACTATGTAGCTCACCGATTTTTAGATACCTATTCTCATATGGACACGATTGCTCTGACTGGCGAAGATATCCCGTTTGAAGCAATGCCTGCATACGAGGAGAAAGAGCTCACCGCAAGCCGCCTTGTCTTCAGAAGATCACGCAATGAACGAAGCCGCTCTGTGCTGAAAGCCGAACGCAGCGGGAATACCATCACGATTACAGAACAATACAGCGAAATCATGGATCTTCAGCTCGTTAAGGTGAGCGGCAACTCCTTCGCCGGCTTCATCCGGGACGAATATACGACTCTTCCCGAAGACGGCAACCGCCCCCTGTTTGTCTATTTAAACATCAGCTGGCAGTATGAAAACACCAATGACGCATATGCTTCTGACCCAGCCCGCTACGTCGCGGCTGAACAAGTCCGCGACTTGGCGAGCACCGTTTTTCACGAGCTCGAAACCCCTTCAATCCAACACTTAATCTATCACATCGGCTGCAGAATATTAGCGAGGTTCCCGCAGCTCACTGATGTCAGCTTCCAATCTCAAAATCACACATGGGATACAGTTGTCGAAGAAATCCCGGGTTCAAAAGGAAAAGTCTACACCGAACCGCGCCCGCCATTCGGCTTCCAGCGCTTTACCGTGACAAGAGAAGACGCCGAGAAAGAAAAACAGAAAACTGCTGAAACCGCAGGGAGCCTGAAAGTCTGATGGGAAAGCTGACCACCCATATTTTAGATTTAACCTGCGGCAAACCGGCGGCGAACGTCAAAATTGAATTGAAGCGGCTGGGCGAAAGTATAATGAAAGAGATATACACTAACAAGGACGGAAAAGTCGATATCCCTCTGCTGGCTGCTGAAGAGCTGGTGTCCGGAGAATATGTGATGGAATTTCATGCAGGAGACTATTTTGCGAGTAAAAACACGAACGCAGCCGATCAGCCGTTTTTAACCATCGTCACCGTCCGTTTTCACATTGCAGATCCAGATGCGCATTACCATATCCCGCTTTTGCTGTCGCCGTTTGGTTATCAGGTGTATAGGGGGAGTTAACATGTCAAGCCCGGTCTTCACGACCGGGCACTTTCATTTTTTTCCTGTTATAATCATGAAGACAGTATTCTTCTCACATCTATTGCCATCACTTATCTTCTTTATTTTTTCATTTTTTGAACTCTTTTCAGCCAGCAGCCGTATATAGTAACGAAACCAAGTTTCGAGGTGGGGTATGGACATTCTTTCTGACGAAGAATTGATGGAAAAAGTAAAACAAAAGGATATGGAGGCCTACAACAGTTTATATGCCCGTCACGCTCCAAAAACATATCAATTTATATTTCTGTACATCCGTCAAAAACAGGCAGCTGAAGATCTTCTGCAGGAAACTTTTATCCGGGTATATGTAAAATGCCGCAGCTATAAAAGCGAAAAAGCGAGCTTTCGTACCTGGCTCCATCAAATCGCTCACAGACTATGTATTGATTATTACCGAAAGCATTCTAAATTCAAATGGCAGCAGATGGAATTGGACGATTATTCGGAAAAGCACCAGAGCACCATTGAGCAAAATATACAAAATAAAATATTGATTCAACAGTATTTGGGACAGCTGCCTGACAAAGAGCGATCAATTCTGATTCTCGCCTACTATCAAGGGTTTACAGGCAAAGAAATTTCTCACATTCTCAACATACCGGAAGGAACAGTCAAATCCAAGCTTCATTATTCTCTAAAGAAGCTGAACAAATCCATTGAAAAGGAGCTGAAGGACTCATGAATGAGCAAGATGAAGTGAAAAGCATGATTGAAGGATTACAAGAACACATGCCCAAGCTGAACGAATTCCTGGATATGAACCGCCTGTCTCTTCCAGAATATATGTTAAAACCACCTTCTCCACCGATTACTTGGTTTGACCGTTTGAGCCATTGGCTAGCTTATCCTAGCTGGCAGCTTCCAGACCTTTTCTCATTCCGTTCTGTTGCTCAAGTGGTGACGATTTTGCCGATTTTATCCGGGAGCATAGCAGCACAAATACTTTTTTTCTTATTCTTAGGAAGGTGATCATATGACAAGCGGTACGGTGATAGGACTAATAAGCGGCGCGGCAGCTCTTACTGTCGGTACACTAGGTGGAGTCATGGGGTCTGCATTTAATCGGCAGATTTTAAACTCAATTGGCGTACATTCACTTCCACAGAACCCTAAACGGAAATATTCGCTGATTGCAAAACATTGCAGATTTTTAGGCGAATGGAATCGTTTTGACAGCTATAATGTGTTTGTCTTTTTTTTAGGGATTCTATTTCTAATTGGTGCAGGCGTATTATTGATTGTGAGATTCGAAACGGGCGGCACCCCTTTCCAAGACACACTTCAGCTCGCTTTTTTGGTTAACTCTCTCACCTGGATCTCCGTGTCCTCGATTTTATTGTTAGGACGGCTTGTACAATTGATCCACATCTATAAATACGGTATTCAACATATCAGTAAGGAGGAAACAGCCATTACCAAGACCCAAGAACAGCAAAATAAAAACAAATTCTCTTTATATTGGATCATTATTTTAGCAGCAACGATCCTGTTTATTGGTGGAGGTCTTCTGCTGCTTCAATACCCTGTTGGTTTTTTAAGTCTGGCAGGCGCCTACTTTTTGTTTATGTTTACTTTTAACTCGGTTTATCATAAAAACAAGCGGAAATAAAGAACTTCAGCCCAACAGCTGAAGTTCTTTTTTATTATTTTATATCAGTTGTGTTTTTAGATATTTGCGCGAGCAAAGCTCCGAGATAAGCCTCTTCTATCGGCCACACCCCTAAACGGTTATTCATCATATGAATATAGTGAAAGGCTAGATGGGAAGCAGACGTTCTAATCTTATCGGACTCTTGTATCTGTGAAAAAGCACTCTCCAGCAGTTTTTGGTACCCATTCGTTGACTTGGTGACAAAAGGGTTAGAGTGCATTTTTTCTATGACAACATTTATTACATCAATCCGTTTTTCCGCAGCCTCCTTCAGCTTCGTTTTATAGGTTATTCCATCAGTATAATCAGCTCCGCTCCAATAATGCAGCATGCTTTCCCAAAGATCCTGTGTTTGGTCTGCTGATAAAGAAGCTTGTTCCGCTGTTTTTTTCATAAGAAAGAGAGCGAAATCAAAACGGTCATGATCTTTAAATCCAGGATCATTCAATAATGAAAGAACCAATTCACTCGAAGACTGAAAGATGTCTTCAGCTATATTAACGCCTTGGATGCCGCCGTATTTTTCATACTCCGGCTCATATTCCTCTTGTTGGAATCCGGATTCAAAATTTCTAGTATCGGTTTTGACAGGCAGCAGCCGGCTCATTTCTGAAAGAGGTTCAGCCAGGACTTTAGATAGACTGCTGTTCAAATGCTCTTCCGTAATCTCTTCAACGATATCAATGTCGTCTTCATTTACTAAAAAACGCAAACGGATATGAGGCCCTTGCATATCAATGTATCTGATAAAAAACCACTTATGTACTTGAACACTGTCTTTTACCTGCTTAACAATCGGCGTTACAATGTTAATGATAATATTTTCTAAATACTCAGCCCTCGGCACATAAATGCTGTAAAACACCCATTCCTTCATATAAAAACCCCTTTCTCATTAGCTATAGCCGATTCTTGCTTTTTCTCAACAGGCCATTGGAATAAAGACATATACTCAGAAGCAATTACGCGCCCTTCAGCATTTTCCAGCCAATGCTGGTGGCGATTAGGAAGTCCTTCAGTGAATGTTACAGACAAAAGATCATCTTCAACAATCGTGTTTACAGCAGCTGCGATAGAATGGTAGCTATTGAAATTCAGATACATTGGTTTTCTTTGTTTTGGATTCAGCATCACACTTGTTCTCTCTCCAGAAAGAAAACCCTCATCCGGAAGGCTGTACTTCTTTTGAAATGCTTTCATTCGTATAAAGTATGCATAGTCACTCTCTCGATTCTCTTTTAAAGGGAATAAGAATACCGGGATCCGCCAGCGGGCACGCCTTTGTACAATCCTCCCCTCCTGCATACGAGGATGAAATTCTACTTTTTCCGGCGGAGGTGATTTAGGAAATAGTGGTGATGTCACCCAATTGGTTTGGTAAGCATTAATCCATGGGTTCATAATGGTAAATAAATATGAGACAGGCCCATGCATCATGTGCTGTGGCACAGCACCAAAATACATAGGAGCAACAGGGCGCCCCTCTTTGTTTACAAATGCCAGCGTACCGCGCGGATCATGCACCAATAACAGATCCTTTAACAAAAGATCATTTTGATCTGCTGTTGGATTTTCACCAAGCCACCTTAAGGACTGTGCTGTAATACCTGGATCAGTTTGCAAATTGCTGAAATCTGAGATCATCGGAAAATGAACGATATCTGAGTGAGGGTTCATCACATGAATCCATCGCTTTGTAAGACTGTTTAAATTTCTCTGATCCTCATTAAACATTGATTGAAAGCGGAGTACCAGCCCCAGACCGGAACTGAGCTGGTTGATAACAAGCTGGTAGTCACCATTGGAAATGTCTTTACTGCCATTATTTGCTGCTAATTGATAAAACACAACCGCACTTGGGGGAACTGAGCTGCCGCTGCACGGGGCAAACACTCTGGACTCCTCCAGATTTACAGCTGTCTTTTTATCTTTCCGCAAGGCATTTTTAATCAGCCGGGGCCTATCTTTCCTCATTTCAAACTGATACAAAAACTCCTGAATGTCATGGCATATGCCTCCTTCCCCATACATCTCTATGAAGTGCTCACACAACAAATCATAGAGATGGGTCCGGAATTGATGCTTTCTCAACTGTCCAGAAAGCTGTTCTAAATCACGTTTGACCTGCTGGCCTAACGGCGGGTGATCTTCTATCCATTTCACATTTTCGTAAACAAGCTTTTCAGTTACTACACTTTTCGGTATTTTATCCGTAAGCTCACTGAATGCACGTTTTGACAGTCTGTAAATGAACTGATGATAGCGCAGTCTTTGCTTGGGCCCGCTTTTCGCAAGCTCCTCTACACAATGGTTCATCCATTTCACAATTCTTGCTATCCTTCTTGCTTTTTGGGTTTGTATCGGCTGTAAGAAATGATATAAACTGAGCAAAGGCTTTTCTGTTTTTCTTGAAAAAGGAAGTACCGGCTTGATCCATTGTTCAGCTGACAAGTCAGGTATTGTAAAAGAAGTATTTTTCAGCAATTCCTGTATCTCCGCATAACTCCCTGAACGGAGAGATTTGATCACCTTCAATTGTTCTTCTGACGAAATTTCTTCTGACACCATATTATCTTCACGCCATGCAAACCCGTTTAAAATGGTGTAAGAGCTTTTCAGCAGCCGCATATTGTTCTTTTTATCAGTGTGGAGGGTTTGATTTTTTTCGTAGTACAAGTACTGGGATAATTCGTTATGCTGCGCCATCTCAAAAATAAGTTCACTGCATATTGACTTAGAAATGCTGCAAAAGTTCGTTTTTTGATTATTTGTATCAGGAGGCGTGTTATCAGCTGAAAAAGAGGTCAAGCCAATCTTGGTAAACGTACTGAATGGGCTTGTTTTCATCGTTATTCTTCCTAAATAAGACATACTGGTGCGTGCGTATTGTTTGTGGGGCCTCCATAGTTTAGCCTTTTTCTTGTTATAAGCGGATAGATATTTCGGATTTGCCAGCGCCAATCCTTTTTGCCATTCTTCATTTTCCATTTCATTCGCTAAATGTTGGCCAGCCTCTTCAATCTCTTTCTCAAAAATTAGTTTGGTATCTTCCATATACCTTTGTCTGTCGTGAACGGCCATATACCAGCGGTTAAATAATTTATAATCAGAAACAGTCAATCGTTTCTGCAGTTCACTTCTATTTTTATCATCAATTTGAAAAGGACGGCTGTTAAAGATATCTCGTTTTACTTTTAAAAGAAAACGAAGAAAGTTCGTTTCATCATCGTTGAGACAGGAAATCAGATGAAAGAAAATGTCGCTTAGAGGCTCCTTCATTACTTCAATTTCTGTTTCCAAATTCAAAATCTTTTCTATATTTTCAGATGTCTGTTTTACATTAACACATGCCAAGCTATCGATACTGCCCCCGGCAGCCCTCAGCATAACAAAAGGCGCTACATGCCCTTTCATGATACATCACCCCATATATCCAAATGCATTTCGTAAAAGAAAGAAAAATGCCGATAGCAAACAGAAAAGATAAGTAAGTGAGACTAAACTGTAGGTAACGTAAATGATTTTTCTATTTTTCGCCACATGCTGTAAGTAAGCAGGAGGCTTTCTAAACGTGCTTACATGCAGCAAATATGTTAAGGCTCTTTTTCTCAGTGATAACTCCCCTGCAGCAGCCTCTACCGCGTGATATCCATCAGTAGGAAGCAGTAAATTCAAATTGCTAAGAACAAAAAGGATTTGCAAAAATGAAATAAGGTGCGCTGTCTCGCTTATAGTGCCTTGAGGAGCCAACATTGAGACGGCTGCCCACAAACCGCAAGCTAACAAATCTGAATACGGCCCGGCTAGCGCGATATGAATTCTGCTTTTCTTGCTTTTGAGCCGGTAGGTGTCTGTCCGGTCAACGTACGCAACTGGAATAAAATAATAGAGCAGAGCGACACCCGCTTCCCGTATGGTGATACCGTAAGCTTTCGTTACTAAGGCGTGAGCCATTTCATGAATAATCAAATGAAAAGCAATGACACAAACCAAAAAAATCCAATGAATGGAAGACCATTCGATCTGCCATCCTCCTGTCACATTGAGCAGAATAAAGGAAGAAATGGCACAAAAAAACAGAACATAAAAGGTTATTTTTTGAAGCATATTGGGAATAGAATGGTAAAGATGAAGCAGTGTTTCTGTTGATTTATTGAGAGACTTCGCCAATGGTAATCGAAGCATCGGTTTATCAGCTGCGCGGCGAATTGCCTGCTTCACCTGATGTTCAGGCAGCGGTTTTATATTTAAGACATTGGCTTTTCTTAAAGATGAAAAAAACATATAGACAATTTCAGGAAAGTTACCGTAATTTGCATAATTTTTTTCTAGTTGATTCACTATATCCTGGCCCGTGTTTGAACCATCCATTAAGTGAAAAATCTCCAAGCCAACTTTTGAAAGCCTGATATATTTCCCATTCTGTTTGTCAAACAACATGGGTTCTTCATTGGCGCCTATTAACAACTCGACTCCTTCACCTAAATAGAGGGGATTGACCAATAGTTCTTCATCGTACTGGTATTGAACTTGACCGTTGTTCATGGCATCATTAAACTCCTTTTATTAACATACAAATACGGTATAATAGATAAAGGAAAGTAAGACATGCGCCTGCTCGCAACAGGCACTTGCCTTACTTGTCTAAATAAGGGCTGATCACCCGTAGCTGCTTGCTGTGCCAGCAGTTGACGCTGTAGTTGCCGGACATGAAGCTGTTGTAAAAGAGGAAGCAGTGCTAGCTGTTCCTGCAACAGTCGCCAAATCCACTTGGGCCGGCAGCTCTTCAGCGTATAATTCCAATGTTTTAATAGTAGTATCCTTTTCAGACATAATGTCACCGCCTCATGTTTTTTAGGTTGATAACATCCTAATTTACCGTTGAAATGGTAGCTATTGTGGAGACAAACGTCGTCCACGATGCATAGGAAGCTCCTGTCGACATCGTCGAGACAATAGACGACATGTCTACTTGGGCCGGCAGCTCCTCTGCAAAGAGTTCCAGTTTTTCTGTTTGCTCGCAGTTAACCTTCAACATACACATCTCCTATTTGAATCATCCGTAGCAGCTGATCGTGCCGGCTGAAGCTGCTGTTGTTCCCGGACATGAAGCCGTACTGACTGATGACGTAGAACTGAAAGATGCCGCAATCGTTGCTAAATCAACTTGCTCCGGCAGTTCTTCTGCAAAAAGCTCCAATTCAAGAGTTTTATCCTTTTCCATTTTTCATTCCCCCTTATTATCCGCCGTATGATGAGATCGTGCCGGCCGTAGAAGCCGATGAACCCGCACATCCAACTGTACCGAATGTTGCAGATGTAGTGAAACCAGATAATGATTGAATTTCTGTCATTTCTTCAGCATAGAGTTCCAGTTCACACTCTTTTTTCTCTTTCATTAGTAAACCTCCTTTTATTGGATTTAAATAATGAATGTATTATTATCCAGAAAGTGATGATGCCGTTGATGCCGTCCCCGCTGTGCTTCCAGGGCACGAAGCTGAGCCAACAGTTGTGGCTGAAGCCCAAGTCGACAATGGCCCCATTGTAAAATCCATTTGCGTTTCAAGCTCTTCTGCAAATAATTCCAATTCAACTTTTTTCTCTTCCATCTTTATCACCTCCTTTCAAGTTATGTGCTTTGAAGAAGGTTTATTTTTCAGAAAAAGATAGCGGTTTTCCAAATGAGAACGCGCACAGTTGAGTCCGATGCCGGCCGTCAATAGGCGTGTATTCCCTTAGCGGTCTAGGAAGGGCGCCAGCAAAAATCGTTCCCTGAAGTCCAAGTGTTAACGCAGAAAGCCAAGCATTTTGAGCCGCTGCGCCGCCGCGCACCATCAAATGCCTGTAGCCGTGTCCGCCGTACTGCTTTACCGCCTGATTCATTGTCCCATTAATGATGATAATGGCAGGCGCATACACAAATTCTTTTTGGAGAAACCAGTCATCCGCTTTTTCTTGTTCCGGTATCTCGCCCATAGGCTTTAAAGAATGCGTTTCAGCGCAATAATCATAGAAGAATGGACACCGCAGATTTTGGACACGCCACGTGATAACAGATACCGTAATATCAATTCCCTGGCCGATCTGGCGCGCCCAATTTCTGTTATCTTCTTCTTTGACCGTCGCTAAAATCGTCCCCAAATCACTCAAATCAATTGCATGCTGATCATAAAATCGAGTGGCGGTACGCTCTTTCAATATGTGAAAAAGTTCTTTGCCTTCAAATTGTTTTTCCGGCAGCAGACATGATTCCCTTGTATTCAAGTTCTCTTGTTGCTGTCCCTCTACGGCACGATCGATTTCGCAGTCAAAATGAAAGGTTTTCGTTTCTTCGATTAATTTGTCTATCAGCTGAAATGGTTCAAAAGAAGCCATTGTCATCACCATCCGTCATCTAATCCGGCTAAAGCTATTACCGGTTCTTTTTTAGGATCGATTCCAAAACAGGATAAAAGCGCTTGCTCATTCCACTGATCAATCATATTTACTTTTATCCCGAGACCTGCAGATACAGCTTGCATTTGTGATAGAGCGACCCCTCCATCTAAATGAATGACTTTATAAGCAAAACCATTGTATTTGCTGGCAACTCTTTCATAAGCCCCTGTCAAGAGAACAAACGCCTTTGGAAGATTGTCTTCTTTTAGTCCTGTTATATCAGTTATTTTCTTCTTGATTTCTCCTATTGTTAATGATGGACCGACTTTTGCCAATGAGTGATCCAAGTACTGGTAAAAGTAGCAGTTAGGAGCTAGTCCGTTTACTGACAGGGCAAGAATGTAAATCTGGCAAGATCCCAAGTTGCCCCCGGTTGGCGCCCACCTCTGCACTTTTCCAGTTGCCTGGCCGCTGTCTGCGTCTCTTAACCCACCGCTAGTCAAACATAAGCGAGTTAACGCTTCCAGATTCAATTCCTCTCTTCCAGACATAGGCTGTATTCTGTTTTTCAGGAAACCGCCTTTTGGCTGCGGCAAAAGCTCTTCGGTCGGCAGCTCATATAAGGCAGCACTCGGATAGCTTTTTGCTTCATTTGTTAGTAACAAGTTTTTTGGGTTGTAATGGACTTGATGACTTTTAGGGTTAATCAAATGTTTTGATGGAAAGGCGATTGCATTTTCAAACTGCAATACAGGATGAAGCTCATTCTCGGAGTCGCCGGTGCAGCAACTGCCGTCCGGTCTTGGATGGACCTTTTTGCTGGTGCACGTCCAATTATCGAATCGGAATGTGAGATACTCTGTTCCGGTTGCAGAAGGAGCAAGCCTCGTAATGAAATAAACAATTTCAACCGCAGAATAATATTCCCACATTTCAATATGTTCAAGGCTTGGTTTGCCTTGGCCATCTTCTGATTCAACTGTTATTTGATAGTCTCGATAAGTGGCTGTTTCATTTTTTTCAAAATATGGCCCCAGAACACCGACATTTCCTGCTGCTCGTGTGAGTATCCATGGAATATTCTTTTCATGGCAGATATGATCCAATGACCTTAATTGTTTGTGGTTCAAAGGATTGGTGCAGAAGACAATCACAAGGTCGGCATGATCGATGTTCACTTCATCTGAGAGCCGTGCTGTTACAACATTTTCTCCTCCCATATATACAAGTTCCTCATGAAGGATCTTGCCATGCTCTGAATCAGTCAATAGCAGAATCTCAGCAGTTTTCAATTTATGTAATCCTTCTGCCGCACTTCTGTTTACTCTTGTCGAATCAGTACTTCGCTGAAAAAATTGGTAAACATCAGGCTCAAAACAGCTTGTATCTATCCCTTCATCACCTTCCGCATCATCAAGCAAACCGCGCATGAACAATAAAGAAAGAATGTTGCTGATGTCTCTTGGAGAATATTGGTCAAACTCCGCCATAATATCTTTAATGGTATACGAACCATTGAGAAATGGTATTAGATTTGGCAAAAAGCGCGTAACAGCATTTCCTTTCAGCACCTGCAAATGTTCTGTTCCATGAAATAACATAGAATCTTGATCCGGAATCATTTGAAGACTTGCGATTAAGCGCGGCTTTTTAGGCAATCGAAAATTCGGGTCAAAGTAAGCCGCATGGCCAACTTGCTCAGCTGACATGACTGATGCAGGTTTCATTTCGTAAGCACTTCCCCTCTTCTATGACTTAACAATGATTGAAGGTCTTCAGATAACTGTGCCACGCTGCGGTTTTCTTCAGAGCGTTTTAATCCACATCTCGGGCAGCCATGCACTGACATGGTTTGTGAACAGAAGGATTCTCTTGTCAGCATGTTTAATTGCCAAACTCGCCCAGATTGTGATTGCTCATTCTCGTCAATTGATTTTATAATTGTCGAAGCGAAAACGGCTGACCAGCCGGCAAAGCTGCGTAAAAATCCCTTTGGTCCCGCGTCTGGATGGCTATGATAATATGCATCTATTTTTTTGACATACTGAGGAACCGGTGAATGCTGTAAATAACGAGATTCAAAACAATGGTAGCATGTCCCTTCACCAGGTATAACAAGCGGGCCTATTCTGATATACGGATGATCCATAGTAATGGGAAGCCACGGTTCATTCCATTTAAAACAAAGCTGGTCGAGCTGTTTTGAAATAAAAGAAGATGATTTCCAAGAGGCAAAGATATGCAATCGAGCAGATGGAAAACGGTCTGACGGCAATAAGTAGAGCGGCTCGTTTAATGGCGTAATCACAATATGATCGATTTTTTTAGAAAGCTGCTGTGCGACTTCCCTGCCAAAGTCTCCTGTTGTCATGATATGAATGGGTTTCATTTATAAAATCTCCTTCCTTATTAAGCAAACGGCTGAGGCCAAGCATTAATTTCGCTCTCCGTTTTCACCGGATAACCCATCGCTTTTGTTGCTTCATAAAGACGCTGGTGCCCTAAAAAACGGCAGCGGTAACTGAAGGACAAAGGCTGAAGGCCGGGTATAATGACACGAACCACGCGCATATCAGCATGAATGGCTTCATCGGTTGTCAGATCAACTGCAAATGCCTCAAGTCCCTTTTCCTCAAGACGATTTAAAAGAAATTTTAAATTTTCTCCCGCATTTTCTTGCTCAAGGTTTGGTAATTCTGAAAGATTGGATTGATTCGGCGAATGTACTAGAAAATCATAGGCATGCAGCCTTTCAGCTTTCCCCATATAGGTCGCGCCGTGGAACACATTGTAGAAATCATCTATATCTTGCGGCGCAGGGCGCTCTGCCATCATGGCGATGCGTGAAGAAGCGGCTTCCCTCATAACTTTGTTTATTGCTTTATGAGGATTTAAATCAGTCGCACACATAATCAAGGCAGCCAGTTTTTTATTATCGGGTGTCAGCTGCAAGGAATAAATGGTTGGAATGCCTAAGTCCGTTGTACCATCGAACAGATATTGCTTGATATTTCCATTCTCGAATGTTTTATTTAAAAATTCAGTCATTTCTTGATCTGGCTTTTTATCAAAGATGATGTGAGGAAGAGGAAGTTCTTGATACCAAGTTAAAGAGATCGCGTCCCTTTCAATGACTTCACATATCGCATTTACAAGAGCTTGTTCATAAGAGGTATGTGCAGCACAGCCGGTCGAAATCGGAAGCCAAAAGCGCTCACCTTGGCTCATAGCCGGCAAATGCAAATAGGTCATGATGGCTGGAATCCATGTCTCTTCTTGTGTGTGAAGAGACATGCCCTTTACCCACCTCAACGGAGAATCTAATAATGGTTTATTTACCGGGCAGCGGGGATGAGATCGTTCAGTTTCTGAGCAGATGGGAATTTTTTTTAAATCTAAAGCTTTCGACCCTAATTCCTCAGCTGTTGCCCAAATAAACTGTTCCTCACTATACACACAGCTGGAATATCGTTCTAATGCTTCAGCAATCGCTTTAATTCGACTATCTTTTTCGTGAAGTGATCCTCCTGCACCATCCATATCTCCCGTCAACGACTTCCCCGGATTTAAGCTTGATATATGGGACAGAGACTGAGAAATATCTCCCGTAGATGCAACTTGAATTGGGAAATCAGGTTCACCAGGATAGGTCGGGAGGGAAGATACTCTGTTTATAAATCCTCCTAAAGGCTGTACTAGTTTTTCCAACGAATGAGCCATTCACGCACCTCCATTTTTTCAAAAAAACGTAAATTCTATGCTATGAATTTATTATATTAGATATATCAATCTGGATCTATGTCGAAAACCTTAATATACGTTAAGATTAATAATACTTTTTTCCTAATTTTATAAGTTTTGTCATTTTCATCTGAACTGAATTGTCTTTGCTCCCGTATATGCTAATGAAATCATACGTCTCAGTTGTCTTATCTAAAGGAGGAGATTCAGATTAATTACACAAAAAGAGAAATGCTTCTAATTGGCGATTGGTTATTAGACTCTGAACGTGAAATGCTGGTGAATGAAAATTCCACTATTCCCCTTTCCAGAATTCAATTTCGTTTGCTTCATTGTTTAGCTGTCAATAACGGCAGACCAGTATCCAAAGCCAAACTCATAAAATATGCGTGGGGAGAGGAAGGGTTCGCTACAAAGAATGCATTGTATGTATATATTAATCGGCTGAGACGACTAATCGAGAAAGATGTAAAACGTCCCAGGCATATCTTATGCCTGAGAAAAGAAGGCTACATTCTCTATCCAAAACATTAAAGGAGTGTGACAGTTACATGAAGTCCAGCTTACCTATCACCGTGCAAAATCTAAATAAGTCTTACGAGGATCATCAAGTCATAAAGGGAATTTCTTTTGATTTGAGAAAAGGGGAAGTTTTTGGGCTTTTAGGTCCGAACGGAGCGGGGAAAACAACAATCTTAGAATCTATCATCGGATTGCGCAAACCAAGCGGCGGCGAAGTTTCAGTGATGGGTTACAACCCATTGAAACAGCCTGAAAAAATCCGTCCATTTATTGGGGTTCAGCCTCAAGAAACCACTCTATTTCCTTATTTGAAAGTAGGAGAAACTTTGAAATTATTTTCTTCCTTATATAATAAATCAAGATCTCCTGAAGAAATATTAAAGCTGGTAGGTTTAGAAGACATGATGAACAAACCCACTCGCAAACTATCAGGGGGGCAAAGGAAAAGGCTGCTGATCAGCATTGCACTTATATCTGATCCTGATATTTTGTTTTTAGATGAACCGACCGCCTCTTTAGATCCTCATTCACGCCGGCAAATCTGGGATATTATCCAATCCCTTAAGGAAAATGGGAAAAGTGTTTTCTTAACAACACACTCAATGGAAGAGGCCTATACACAATGCGACCGTACTGCTATTTTAAATAACGGGAAGTTTGCCGCCCTCGGAACGCCGGTAGATTTAATACAAACCCATTGTCCTCAGCAGCGCTTGTTCCTAAAGTACACCGATCAGAAAAAAGTGGCTCAATTGAAAAATATTCCCGAAATAAAAAAATCTTCAATAAAAACACTGCCTATTGGCTACGAGCTTGAAATCGTGGCCGAACCCATTACCAAAAATGTAATTTCTTCGATTATCAAACAGATTGACGCAGAGTGGTCCAGCATCCGCATTGAACAGGGAACCTTGGAAGATGTTTTTCTTAAGCTTACGGGAAAGAAAATACGAGAGGGTGTTTTGGTATGATGAATAAACGTGCTTTTTCTGCGCTTCTATTCATGAATATAAAAGAACTGATTCGAAATCCTTTAACCTTTTTTATGGTTCTCGCCTTTCCGTTTCTATTCCTGATTATGTTTGGTGTTCTCTCCAGCTCTACGGGAGTCGGTACAGATTTATTTGAGTTTATCATTCCTGGCATTATTGTGATGGCATTCTTTACGCTTGCTATAAACGGAACTTCCACTCCTATCATACAAATGAGGGACCAGGGAACTTTGCGATTAATTGGTTTAACTGAAGCATCAAAGCTGACCTTTGTGCTTTCTCAAATATGCGCTCGTTTTGTTTTAGCAGCTTTTCAACTTGTTGCGCTGCTTAGTATCGCTTATTTCAATGGAATGTTACAAGCACAGAATATCCCTCAAATCATGCTTGTTTCACTTATCGGGCTTCTCATGCTGTTTGCACTTGGTTATACTGTGGGAAGCATGCGTCTCTCTATTGAAGCTGTAAATGGGCTTTCAGGTGGCATGCTGGCCCCTCTGCTAATCGTGTGCGGATTAATTATGCCGATGAACCTGCTTCCCTCTTGGCTTGAAACAGTATCGAAATTTATCCCTCTCACCTACTTTGGAGAACTTCTGCGTTATTATTTAAATGGAGACAATCCATCTCTTGGCGTGTTATTCAGCTATCTTATTTTAATCGCTTCAACTGCACTTCTGGCTTTTGCAGCTGTCCGTTTGTTTCGTTGGGATAATATCCGCGGATAACATCATACAAAAACAGACCATCTCTTGTCACATTCCCGCAGCCTAATCCCGCCATACTCAGGCCAACAGGGACAAATCCCCTGTTGGTCCTTCTTTATGATTTACTTTTTTTCCAAACAGAACGCAAACATCATCCCCCTGATATGCAGCATCATTTGAGTCTGTTTTAATAGTGTTTAATCTCTCTTACACCTTTAGACAAAATATTCATTTTTTCTTTTTTAGACTCAAATCTATGTCGAAAATGATCGTTTGGCATATCTTATTCTATCTCCACTAAAGGAGGTGACATTATGGGATTCTACAATTCTGGTGGATATTCTGGCGGAAACTCTGGTTATTCAAGCGGTCTCGGCAGCTCCTTCGCTTTAATCGTAGTGCTATTCATTTTGTTAATCATTGTTGGAGCTTCTTTCTTTAGCGGTTATTAAGTTTGACTTTGCCAATCCTCTGCGGTATCAGCACCTCCCTGTCCGGCAGACGCCATAAGAGTTTTTATGGCGTCTTTGCTATGTGAAGCTGGAGCTATCAATTCTACGAAATGTACCGTATGTTTTCCCACACGCTGTCTGACCGCTTTTTCATAGTAAAATGTCAGGCTAAAAAAATCCGGCTTTTAAAAGCCGGACTCCCGTCTATCTCCGTTCAACTCTTCTCTAATCCTGCAAGCAGACCGCATAATCCCGCCATACCCGGTACACCGGCACAAATTCCCCGCCAGCCCCTCTTCTATGTCTTCGTCAGCCGGATGAGGGTTTTCCTCAAACAGCGCTTTAAGGGCAATCGTCATTCCCGGCGTACAGTATCCGCATTGGAAGCCGCCTTCCTCTAAGAAAGCGGTTTGGCAGATATCCAGCTCTTCTTTTTGAAGCCCTTCGATGGTTGTTATGGAGTGTCCGTCTGCTTGATAGGCCATCGTCATGCACGCATTGGCCAGCCTTCCGTCGATAAGGATAGAGCACGCTCCGCAGCGGCCGATTCCGCAGGACACCTTTGTCCCTGTCAGCTGAAATTCCTTTCTAAGCAGGTCACTTAGACGAGCCGTGGGAATGGCCGCTACCTCACGCTCCTGCGCATTTACGGTCATTCGGTACAGTCCCTTTTTTACAGGAAGTGATCCAGCTTCTTTTACGTCCATTGCTTCAGCCCCTTTCTGTCTATCGCTTCCAGCAGCTCTTCTCTTGAAATGGGCAGCTTATTCATCCAGCAGCCGACCGCATCATGTATGGCCTTTACAATTGCCGGAGTGATGGCGATCGTTCCGATTTCGCCGACGCCGCGCGGACCGTGGGAATCGCCTTCCATCAGCTCTTCTATCGCGGTCAGCTTCATATCTGGAACATCCTTCACACCGGGAATGATATACTGGTCCAGATTCTCCGCCGCATAACGGCCGTCCGTCATTTTGGCTTCCTCCATTAGTGTGTAGCCGAGCGCCATTGCAGCGCCGCCTTCAATTTGACCTCGATAACCCTGCGGACTGACAACCGGACCTGCTGCAATAGCATGCTCACAATCTATCACTTTGACATCGCCTGTTAACAGATCTACCTCCACCTCAACGGCAGCTGCACCGAAAGAATACAAGAAATGACTGCCTGGTGCTACGACAGGATCAGGCGTTGTTGGAAAGTCAAATGCCGTTTCCTCTGTCAAAGGGCCTTTTTCAGCCAGCTCCTTATACGTCACCACGAGCGCCTTTGTGTTTTTGTCACGCAATCCTGCAGCGCCGGGAATAAGGTTTTCCGCTGAACAGCCGCTCCATTCTGCCGCCCGTTTTTTCAACTGAGCTAGAAACGGCTTCTTCAAACGCTGGATCGCGTGCCACACCATGCTTGTGCCGCGGGATGCTGTGGAGGAGCCTGACTTCGGTACTTTTGCGGTATCCCCAATAACAATGGAAATATCCTCCGCGGCACAACCTAACTCCTCCGTGACAATATGTTCAATCGCTGCTAGAATCCCCTGTCCGCATTCTTCAAATCCAAACGAAGCAGTGATTTTGCCTTCACTAGAAAGAGACAAACGGCCTCCCGCCGCATCCATTCGGCCATACCCCAGCCCTCCGCCGTGCATTGTGATTGCCGCTCCCGTGCCTCTTTGCAGATACCCGCATTTCCGGCTTGTTCTTGTAAGAATGGGAGATTTAGAAATGGTGTCCAACACTTGCGCCGCTCCGTCAGTTGGTGCAATCCGATGCTCAAGCGGCCCCAAGTCATGCGGATTTCTGATATTTTTCCCTCTCAGCTCCAGCGGATCAATGCCGAGCATGCTGCTGAGACGATCTAGATGGGTTTCGAGTGCAAATGTGATTTGGTTGCCGCCAAAGCCCCGAAATTCTCCAGCCACCCCGTTGTTCGTAAATACAGATATTCCTTCAGTCCGGATATTCGGAATACGGTACGGCCCCGCGGCGTGCTCGACAGAAAAGTCAAGAACTGCCGGTCCAAGCGTAGCATAAGCGCCTGTGTCCGCCACAATTTTCACGTCATGCGCCAATAGATTTCCTGCATGATCCGCACCCGTTTTTATCGTAATCTTCATCGGATGGCGCTTAATGCCAGAACGTACAGATTCCTTTCGTGTTTGATGAACTTTGACCGGGCGTCTGCTTTTCAAGGCCAAAAGTGCTGCATACGGCTGGATATTCAGTTCATCCTTCCCTCCGAATGAGCCGCCCATCGGACTTGACACAACCCTGATCTTCTCTTCAGGAATGTCAAAAATACGGGCAAGCTGGAACCGGTCTTTATAGCCGTGCTGCGTGCCTGCATACATCGTAAAGCCGCCATCATCCTCCGGAACGGCTACGCCTCCCTCCGTTTCCATATACGTATGCATCTGCCGCGGCAGCTCATAGGTTTCTTCAAGGACTGTGTCAGATGCTCGAAAACCCTGTTCCACATCACCGTTTGAAAAAAACGCGCGGTGCAGGATATTCCCGTCCTCGTGCAGTCTATGCGCGCCCGGCTGAAGCGCTTTTTTAGGTGAATCAATGACCTCCAGTTCTTTATACTCAACGCAAATCAGCTCCAGCGCAGCCTCCGCGATTTCCTCCGTTTCCGCAGCAACTGCGGCGATCGCATCTCCGACATGCCGCACCCTGTCCTCGCATAAAACCGGCTGATCAGGGATGACAAGGCCAAATCGGTTTAAGCCGGGAACGTCTTTATGCGTGACGACGGCCCGCACGCCTTCCACTTTCTCAGCTTTCATGGTGCAAATCGACACAATCTCTGCATGAGGATAAGCACTTCTCAGCACTTTGCCATACAGCATTCCTGGAAAGCTGAGATCGGTCATATATTTCAGTTCCCCTGTGACCTTTTCCCTTCCATCCGGCCTGACTCTTGATGGTTTGTTGATGATCATTTATTCCCCTCCCTCAGCCATCAGCTCTGCCATGATGACGTTGGCAGCGGCTTTTTTTCTGTATGCCGCTGACATAAAATCATCTGCGGAAAACGGCAGCTCATGGATAAGTGTTTTGTACAGCTCATGCGGGTCCCACCCTGATGCCTTCCATTTCGCTTCGCTGTCCAATAATCTTTCAGGCGTGATATCGGCATGGCCAGCGGCGAGACGAATGCCGCCGTCTTTCAAAAAACGTCCGGCTGCAACAGCAACCGCTCCTGTAAAAGCCTGACGCCTCCCAAGCTTGCGGTAAAATACACGCTCTCCCTCCGCCCGCGGGACGATGACACGCGTGACGATAGCCGTTTCAAAGTCTCCATCCACAAGCCAAGCGCCTAACGGCAGCCTGATCTGTTCCTTTTGATACACGATAAGCTCAGCATCAAGCACAAGCAAAAGCGGAATCAAATCACCGATTTTACTCGCTATGTTTCCGCCAATTGTCGCCTGGCTGCGGATTGCAGGTGCGGCGACAGCGGAAGCAGCCTCACTGAAGCAGCTAATTGCGCTCTTGATTAAAGGGTTCTTTCTGCATTCACTCAGTGTGGTCAGCGCCCCGATCGACACGTGGGTGTCACTGACGCTTATCCCTCGCATCTCGTCAATCCCTTCAAGGCTGACAAGGTGCTGTTTCGGCAAAATTCCTTTGTCCCACTGAAGCTGAAGCAGCGTGCTTCCCGATGTGGCACATACATCCGGAGCAAGCTGCTGCAAAAGCGAATAGGCCTCATCAAGCGCTGACGGCCTCCACAATTGAATATTCATCCTTTCTTTGGTCACTTGGCCGTTCAAGCCATCACCCTCCTTACCATGTCATATTCCTCGGATGTATCAATATCCTCCAACTCACCGCTTCTCTTTGCCTCCAAAACCGCACCTGCTCCAAGCTTTCCGCTTTTCAGGAGCCTGCGAGCCCCTTCATCTCCCTTTAGCCCCTTTATATAAGGAAAACAAGCCGATGAGAAGTAGATTGGCGGGGTGAACGCCCCTAAAAATGATGACACGGCAAATGACTCAGGAGCCAGTGCCACAAGGGCATTGAGATGATCAACGGAAAGAAAAGGCTGGTCGGCTAACAAAATGACAACGCCGTCCGCCCCCATGCTTTCTGCTTTTCGCACCCCGCTGCTGATTGAATGCCCCTGACCCTTTTCCGCATCTGGACAAACATGCAGACTCCAGCGTTTTTGAAAAGGCGGTGCTTGATATGGCGATCCTATCCACTCAAGGGAGGCATGCTTTGTCCGCACGACGACCAGCACATGATCAAGGCGGGACGACAGAGCAGTTTTCAAAGAAAGTGAGCCGATGGTTTCTTCTTTTAGCGGCAAAGCCAGCTTGTTTTGGCCCATTCTTTTGCTATTGCCGGCAGCGAGAAATACCCCAACCAGATAGGGGCTACTCATACAACCGCCACCCGTTTTCTTGTTTGAATGATTTCTGCCACTACACTTACCGCAATTTCCTCGGGACCTTCTGCACCGATGTCCAGCCCGACCGGACTGTAAAAATGAGACGGAGGCTGTTTTCCGTTCAGCAGCCGTTTTGTACGATTTGCCGAACCCAACAGTCCAATATAATGGAGATTTTGAGAAAATAAGAAGTTGATGATCATTTGATCGTGCTGATAATGATGGGTTGCCACAACTGCTGCATCATGCGAAGAAAATTGGAATTCGCTGAGCATTTGTTCAGGAAAAGCGGTGATCAGCTGATCCGCTTTTGGAAAAAGAGAGGATGTGCAATAAGCGGGCCGCCAATCCGTCACGATAACAGAAAACCCTGTATCAGCCGCCAAATTGGCCAGCGGTACAGTATCCGGTCCCGCCCCGAACAGAATGAGACGCGGTTTCGGTTCAATTCGCTGAATAAACATGTTAGTTGGCGGATCGAAATGCGGTAAATGAAGCGTTGAAACAGTACGTTGAATATTTTGCAGAGGCGCGTCCGGCCAGTTCCCAAAATGCCCATTCTCCGTCAGAAATAAATAATGGGAGGATTCAATCTTTACAATAGAAGTGACAGCTTTGCCTGAATGAAGGCATTCCCTCACTTTTTCATAGTGGCGCCTTTTTCCCTGAGTGATTCGCTCCGCATGAACATGAATCATGCCGTTACACCCGGCTCCCATGCCCCAGGACAGATCATCCTCCGCCCGCATGTCGTAGGGAAGCAGCGCTGACGTGAGCTGATCGCCCAGCGCACTGATTCGTTGGCATAAATCTTCTTCCACGCACCCGCCGCTCAGCAAGCCAATCCGCTGGCCGTTTTTCTTAAAGAGCATAGAAGCGCCTGCTTTTCGATAAGCGGAGCCTTCAACCTGAACAATGGTCGCCAGCACAGCCTCCTCCTGGTCTTCCAGGAGCGCGTCTAACACCGTGTGGAAATTTCCCAATGCTGCATCCTCCTCTCAAAAATTGCTGTGAGAAACAACGAGTTCCGCGTGATTGTATGGGTAACTTGTATAAAGAATAGATGATGGAAGAGAAAATGACTCATGATTTGTCAGAAAATGAAACACATAGAAAGAGGATTTGTAAAAAGAGTCAAACGAAGAAAATCAAATTGGAGAAAACACGAAATGATAACTTAAAAAAGCTTGCGGAGGTCCGCAAGCTTTTCTTTACACCGCTGCCTGTCGGCCAGCGTTTTCATATACATCAAGCGCCGCTTGGAGCGCCTTTCCTGCTTCGATACCTGCATTATGTCTGAGAAGCACAGCCTCTAAACCGGCAAGCACGAATAACACATTTTCTTTTCTGCAGCTGTAGCCCATCGTGCCGATTCTCCAGATCTTCCCTGCGAGCGGGCCGAATGAGCTGGCGATTTCGATGCCGAATTGTTCGATCAGCACTCGACGGACAGACTCGCCATCGATGCCGCCGGGAATTTCAACACAGGTGACAACAGGCATTTTGCAGCTTTCATCTCCAAACAATCTTAGCCCCATTGCCTTTATTCCTGCCGCTAATGCGGTTTCATGATATTGATGCCGCTCAAAACGGGCCTCAAGGCCTTCTTCAAGCACCAGCCTGATACCCTCACGCAAGGCGTACAGCATCGTTGTCGCTTCTGTATGATGATTGAGCCGTCTTTCGCTCCAATAATCCTCAAGCTGGCTCAAATCAAAGTAGTTGCTTGTAATTGGCCGATTTTCCGAAAGTGCTGCCCTGTCAGCTTGTGTCGCAATCCCGCGCTCCACCTTTTTGCGGGCTGCAATCACGTCCGCCACCCGCTCATTATATGTAATCGGCGCCATTCCTGATGGCACAGACAAACATTTTTGCGTCCCGCCGATGGCAGCGTCAATCTTCCATTCATCGACTTTGACCTCACAGCCCCCGATCGTTGCGACTGCATCGACGATAAACAATGCATCCTCAGTGCGGCAGGCTTCACCGATCGCTTTCAGCGGGTGAATCCGTCCTGTCGATGTTTCTCCATGCACCATCGCCACAATTTTCGGCTTCACTTTTTTTATCTCCCGTATGATGTCCTCCGGGTCAAAAACCGTTCCCCATTCGCACTCAAGCGTATGAACATTAGCCCCATACCGCTCGGCGATTTCAGTCAGCAAGTAACCGAAACGGCCGTAAATGGGAATGAGCACATCATCTTCCGGCTCTATTACGCTAGCCAGCACTGCTTCAATACCCGCCCGTGAAGTGCCGTCAATCGGGTATGCCCAGCGGTTTTTCGTTTGGAACAGCTCCCGAAGCATCTCCATCGTTTCATTCATAATACCTGTAAACGCCGGATCAAATTGGCCGACAACCGGGGTGCTCATTACTCTTAATACACGCGGATCAACCTCAACGGGTCCCGGCGTCATAATCGTTCTTAACGGGGTGCATAATTCTCTTCTGCCTGACACAGCCATTCCTCCTTTATCAGTAAGCCAGTTTGTGTAATAAATAAGTCAGTGCGCGGACGCCGATCTCAAGCTGTCTGGCTGGGGTATATTCCTTTGGCGAGTGGCTGATGCCGCCCCGGCTTGGCACAAACAGCATACAAGCAGGATAACGCCTTCCAATCATTTGCGCGTCATGCCCAGCTCCGCTCACCATTTCCTCACAGCTGATGCCGTTTTCTAATGCTGTTTCAAAAGCCGCAGCCTTCAGCCTTTCATCCATCGGCACAGGCTCTATCTGCATATATTCATCAATCACGGCACGAATTCCTTTTTGATGGCAAATACCATTGATCAAAGCAACCATGTCTTTATGAAACTGCTTCAGCACGTGCTGATGCTGATGGCGAATATCGATTGAAAACTGGACGCGGCCCGGTATGACATTGGCTACATTGGGCTCTGCCGTTATTTTTCCGCATGTCAGACGGAGCTCCTCCGGCTGCTCCTCCGACCGCAGCAGCAGCTCATGAATGATACGGCTGCTGGCTGCGAGCGGGTCCTTGCGCCATTTCATGGAGGTGGTTCCCGCGTGATTGCATTCCCCTTCCAGCGTGACGAGATATCGCCTCTGCCCCGCAATACTTGTCACAATGCCGAGATCCCGGCCTGACATTTCCAACGTCTGCCCCTGTTCAATATGAAGCTCAACAAAAGCGCTGATATCTGTCCGATATGCCGGCTGAAACACACCTTTGCCAAAACCGCACTCATGCATCGCAGTTTGCAGCGAGACTCCTGATTCGTCTCTTGGCTCTGCTCCATCCTGTAATGAAAAAACACCCGTCATATTCCCTGATCCCCAATAGGTCATTGGAAAACGGCTGCCTTCCTCCTCACATAAGGACACCGCTTCGAGTGTTTTTTTCGGCGCTCCATAGGCCTCTTTGAGCTGCTTTATCGCAAGCATTGCCGCCAAAATACCATAGGCACCGTCGTATTTCCCCCCGTTGATAACAGTATCGATATGTGAACCGGTTACAATGACTTCATCCGGAGACTGGGTGCCCGAAAGCCTTCCAAACACATTCCCGACATCGTCGAATCTTGTTTCAAGCCCGAAAGAAGACATTTCTGTTTTCAGTGCAAGCTGTGCGTCCATCCACTCTTTTGTGTATAAAAGCCTCGTTACGCCGCCGTCCGCGGACGCACCGTATTGGGCGAGCCATTCAATATAATCTGTGATGCTGTTTTTTACTGAAAGCTTCTGCTTTTCCATGTACTCCCCCCTCTGGCCGTTATAGTGACTTCATTATAGAAGGAGGAACATGATAGTTCATTGGCAGATTAACCAAAAAAACGTTTATTTTTTGGTCACAGTATCTAGCAATCAGGTTCACCCTACCTGTCAGAAGTCAAAAGAAAACACGGTAAAGAAGAGAGCCAGCAAGAGCGAAAGAGAGGGTCAAACTGCCTTTCATATGTACGAGCTAGGTTTGCGGGAGAGGCGGTAAAAACAGAAATGGCGGCAGCTCGCAAAAACAGGACCTAAAGATATGGGAACAGGTCATTTCCGCCTCCCCCAAAGGAACTAATTTACAATTTTAATGAAAAATATACAAAATGACACTTCTATCCTTTATGTCAATTTTAGATAATAGACATGATCTCATAAAAGGAGGGCAAGTGATGACAAAAAAAGCATGGTTTCTGCCGCTCGTCTGTGTTTTCTTGATTTCCGGATGGTTTGCGCCGGCAGCTTCAGCAAGCGGGCAAACCGCATTAAACCTTAATGACCGATTGGCGTCTTCCCCTTCAGGAACAGGGAGTCTTCTCTCATTAGCCGCCCCCGCTGCACCCTATGCTGACACAGATACCTATTATGAAGTGGCTGAAGGCAAAACAGGAGACTCGCTAAAAAGCGCCCTGCACCGCATTATCAGCGGACACACGATGCTGTCCTACAGCGAGGTGTGGAACGCGCTGAAAGAAACCGATGAAGATCCGGCTAATCCGAATAACGTCATCCTGCTCTATACGAATGAATCGCGGTCCAAAAACCTGAACGGCGGCAATGTCGGCGATTGGAACCGCGAGCACGTCTGGGCGAAATCCCATGGCGATTTTGGTACGAGCAAGGGGCCTGGCACTGATATTCACCATTTGCGCCCGGCTGATGTCCAAGTTAACAGCGCCAGAGGAAACATGGATTTTGACAATGGCGGCACTGAATATGCAAAGGCACCCGGAAATTATTATGACGGCGATTCATGGGAGCCCCGTGATAATGTGAAAGGCGATGTTGCCCGCATGCTGTTTTACATGGCTGTCCGTTACGAGGGTGATGACGGCTACCCTGACCTTGAGCTTAATGATAAGACAGGCAATGGCTCAGCTCCTTATCATGGCAAACAATCTGTCCTGCTCGAGTGGAATAAGCAGGATCCGGTTGACGACCGTGAGCGGAAAAGAAATGAAATCATTTATGAGAAATATCAACACAACCGCAACCCATTTATCGATCACCCTGAATGGGCGGATGAGATTTGGCCGTAAGAAAAAGGTGCTCCTAAAAAGGAGCACCTTTCCTAATACACAGCCTCTTCTGTTTCCGCATCGAAAAAGACGACGTGATCCATTTTCACTGTGAGCTGGATTGAATCGCCTGCTGCGATTCGCGTGTTTCCATCCAGGCGAACCGTCAGCCGCTCGCCCCCAGCCATGACATGCACAATGATCTCTGAGCCCAGATTTTCATTCACTTCTACCTTTGCTTTAAACACTGAATCAAACACCTGTTTATTTCCTGTCATTTGTGTGATGTGCTCCGGCCGGACTCCGGCAATCATTTGCTCTCCGGCATATCCGTTTTCCTTCAGCCGCTTTGCTTTTTCTTCAGGAATATGAAGACGGATCGAGGGGTTTGTGAAAAACAGCTCGCCATGCTGCTGTTCTATAACGCCTTTTAAAAAGTTCATTCCGGGAGAGCCGATGAAGCCTGCGACAAACAGATTTGCCGGGTAATGATAAATGTCATGAGGTTTCGCCACTTGCTGGATTTCCCCTTCATTCATGACGACAATCCGATCTCCCATTGTCATTGCTTCGGTCTGGTCATGCGTGACATAAATAATCGTTGCCTCTAATCGCTGGTGCAGCTTGCTGATTTCTGTCCGCATCGTCACTCTCAGTTTTGCATCCAGATTAGAAAGCGGCTCGTCCATTAAAAAGACCTTCGGCTCCCTTACAATCGACCTGCCAAGCGCCACCCTTTGCCGCTGTCCGCCGGAGAGCGCCTTTGGTTTTCTCTTCAGCAAATGTTCAATTTCTAAAATTCTGGCTGCCGCATGAACCCGCTCGGCAATTTCCTGCTTCGCCATCTTTCTGAGCTTTAATCCAAACGCCATATTATCAAAAACCGTCATATGCGGATAAAGCGCATAGTTTTGAAATACCATCGCAATATCACGTTCTTTTGGGGGAAGATCATTGACCCGCTTCCCATCAATGAGAAGATTTCCTTCAGAAATGCTTTCTAATCCAGCCACCATCCGCAGCGTTGTTGATTTTCCGCATCCTGACGGCCCCACCAGCACCAACAGCTCCTTATCCTTTACATCTAAATCAAAGTTCTTCACGGTTAATTGTGAGTGATATGATTTTTTGACGTGTTCGAATGTTAATGAAGCCATCAGAACATTCCCCCTATCTTTTGATCGTTATTTCGTCACTGGAAACAACTTGGTCTTTCTGTTATTTTTAGAGTAATCGATTCCCATTTTTGCTATATTTCTAAAATAAAAAATGTAAATTTGTATTATAACGTCATAATACATTATAATATAAATAATAGGTTAAAAGGAGGCTACCCTTTGTTAAACAACGGAAGTTCTACACCTTTATACATTCAGCTAAAACAAATCATCACTGATGACATCAAAAAGGGCGTGTATTCCCCAACCGCCAAGCTGCCTACCGAAAATGAGCTTTGCAGCAAGTATAACGTCAGCCGCATCACCGTCAGGAAAGCCATTCTCGATTTAGTCGAAGAAGGCTATCTCATCAGGCAGCAGGGAAAGGGAACGTTCGTTAAAAGCCCTAAATTAAAACGAGAGCTAATCGCTGTAAACGGCTACTCGGAATTTATGGAATCAACCGGCAAAAAACCGAAGCACCAAGTGCTGTCCCATGACATCATTCCAGCGCCAAAGCCCATCGCCGAAAAGCTTCAAATCCATCCCGAGAGCCCTGTCGTTGAATTAAAACGCATTCTGTATAACGATGACCAGCCTCTCACCTTTGAAGTGACGCATTATCCGCTTGATTTGTTTCCCGGCATTGATACCTTTATTGCTGACGGTGTATCTATGCATGATATTTTGAAACAGCAATACAAAGTTGTACCCACGCACAATACGAAACTATTAAACGTTGTATATGCCCAGCAGGAGGAAAGCAAATACCTGGATTGTGATATCGGGGATGCGCTGTTTGAAATTGATAAAACCGCTTTTACATCAAACGACCAGCCAATCTATTGCTCACTGTTTTTGATGCACACAAACCGTGTCACTTTTACCATCAACAGCCCCTACACATAACAGGCATAAAAAACGAGACACTGCTTATAGTATTCTCGTTTTTTCACTGCTTCCCCCGTCCTCCAAGCGATAAGGATAGCCATAGCCGAAAGCCCCGTACACACCGCATGTTTTCGCAGCCGTTTCGGCGGCCTGGCGCAAAGCGTACATTATATCCTGCTTCACGCAAAAGGCAGTCAAAAAGCCTGCTATAAAAGAATCTCCCGCTCCAAGTGTATCTATTATATCAGTTTCCACAATCGGCTGATGATAGATTCGATCACCCGCAGACAGGATTGCACCTTGCCCCCCTCGAGTCATACAAACCATTTTGGCTCCGTACCCATGAGCTGTTTTGGCAAGCTCGCCGCATTCCGACTCACTCAAATCGCTTCCTGAAAAAAACGCATATGTCACATAAGGACAGACCCTCCTCAAATAATCATCCTCCCGATTGGTTGAAAAATCAAATGAGACAGGGACAAGCCCGCACAGCTGCGGAAGATCGTTCTCAAGCCTGCTGTACACGCTCGTATGCAGCAGATCATGCCTGCTGATAAAAGATACATCTTTCTCCTGAAACGCGAGGCGAAGCCGAGACTGAATGCCGCCTTTATTTGATCGGACAAAAATACGGTCCCCCTGTTCATCAAGAGTGACAATCGCCATCCCGTTTTCTCCGTGCGCCTGGCGGATATAATCTGCATTGACCTGCTCCTGCTTGAGAACGTTCAACAGATGTGCCGCGGCTTCGTCATTGCCGACGATTCCGATATAAGAAGACTCATGCCCGAGCCGCTTGGCAAGCACAGCAACGTTTAAGGCATTTCCTCCCGGGTAAAATGTTTCTTGATCCTGGTAGTAATCGACAACATTATCTCCAACCGCAATCAATTTCATTTCTCTTCCTCCTTCATCCTTTTACACTTCCGCTTGCAATCCCGCGGACAAAATACTTCTGCATCAATAAAAATAAAATAATAATCGGCGCGGCTGAAATCGTTAACCCGGCCAGCAGAACGCCCCAATCCGTCTGCAGCGCGTCTCTGAACTGCATCAGCCCAGCTGGAATGGTCCGCAAATTCTCATCATCTATGAAAATAATCGCAAACATAAACTCATTCCACGTATGGTAAGCCGTCAAAATGCCGGATGTCACTAAAATCGGCACACTCATTGGTAAGAAAATTCTGAAAAATACTCCGAAACTTGTACATCCATCTAAATAAGCCGCCTCCTCTAATTCTTTTGAAATAGAAAGAAAATAAGAGCGGATCAATATGATGGTGAATGGGATCCGGTAAGCCGCGTACGGCAGGATTAATGCCCAATACGTATTGTACAGGCCCAGCGACTGAATAATAGAATAAAGCGGCACAAGACTGACCTGCGGCGTCAGCATCAAACCGCCAAGACAAAGCACCAAAAAGAATCCTTTTCCTTTGAATTCAAACCGGGAAAGGCCGTACGCCGCCCATGCACTGATAAAGACAGTGATCACACACGTCAGCACCGTAACGATGACGCTGTTCATAAAATAAGAAGAAATCCCCTGGTTCCAGGCGGACACAAAGTTTTCCGGATGCCACGAAGACGGCAGCGACCAGCTGTGCTCAAAAATATCGTCAGAGTTTTTAAAGGCGCTCATCACCATCCATAGAAGCGGATAGGCAATCGCAATCAAATAAAGAAACAGAAAAACCCACACAGACGTTTCTCCGATGTACCATTTTCGCCTAGGCTTTCTTTTGACCTCAATGTGCTGGTCAGGCACAGGCTCCAATCTGAACGAATCTGTCTTCTTCTGAGGCAGCATCTGTTACTCCTCCTTTCCGGTTTTAAAGAACTTCATTTGCATGAGCGACAATGCGAGCGTAATGATTAACACGACAGTGGCAATCGCTGAGGCGTAGCCCATCATATCCTTTGTAAAGGCACTTTTATATAAAAACGTGCTCAGGACTTCTGACGCGTTTCCCGGCCCGCCGCCTGTCAATATGTACGGCTCATTAAATACCGTAAAGGCCCCAGTCAGCGTCATGACCACCGCCACAAAAGACATCTCTTTCGTCTGTGGAATAGTAATATGAAAAAACTGCTGAATTTTACCCGCGCCGTCAAGCCGGGCCGCTTCATACAGTTCATCCGGTATTTTTTGGATCGACACGATGTACAGCATCGCAATATAACCGACAGATTGCCACTGGGACACAAAAATGACAGAAAGCATAGCTGTGCTGTCATCCCCGAGCCAGGCCCTCGTCAGCTGATCAAGACCGATGGCCTGAAGCAGCTGATTCAAAAGCCCTGTCTCCGGATTGTAAATAAAATCAAACAAAAGCGCGATCACCGTCATGGAGATGACAACCGGCAAAAAGAAAACGGTACGAAAAAACGGCGACCATTTTCTGACCAGCTTATTCTCAAGCACCGCCGCCAAAATCAAACCGCCAAATACCTGGCATACAATTGAGATCACTGCGTAAAGCACATTATTGGTAAGCGCCTGATAAAAGACAGGATCATGAAACAATTCAACATAGTTTTTCAAGCCGATAAACGTTTTTTCCGGAGAAAAAGAACTCCACTGAAACAGGCTGAGGAAGACATTCTCAAAAATCGGGATATAAACGAAAAGTAAAAAAACGAGAGCGGGCACCAAAAACAAATAGGGGATTATTTTATTTTGATTGACCAAGGGTATCTCATCTCCTTTATAAAAAGAAAAGGTGCGAAGCTTCACCTTTTCTTTGATTTATTCAGCTGACGCCCTCGCCTGCTTTGCTGCTTTTTGAACGGCTTTCATCACCTGCTGCGGTGTCATGTCGCCGCCAAGCATCTGCTGGACGCTCGTTAGGTACGCATCTGCGACTTCAACATCGACATCCATATCAAACCATGGCACCATTGATTTAGCGTCAACAATATGCTGAACGGCTTCACGCTGAATGGCTGTTGAATTTTCTTCAGTAGCCGTACCTTGCACCGAACTGTATTTTCCAACATCTTTCACGAGCTTTTCGCCCATTTTTTTCGACGTCAGAAACTGCAAAAACTCCATCGCTTCCTTCGGATGTTTTGTTCTTGAGGAAATCATGAATCCTTCCGGCGCTCCCGTTAATGCTTCTGAAGATCCTTTTTGCCCGCTGATTTCAGGAAATGGGAACATCCCGAGGTTAACCGGTTCAACCAGCTTGATTTCCGCTGTTTCCGCATATATCATCGCCGACTTTCCGCTCTTAAATTGCTGTCTCACATATTCATGGTCGACGGAGTTTACATGTTTATTAAAGTAAGGCGTCAGCTCTTGAAGCTTTTCAAGGGCTTTTACGTAGCCTTCATCAGTAAATTCACCCGTTTTGGCGTTATAGTCCTTTTCCCTTGTTTTTTCATCGACCATCCGCTGATTAAGCGTGCCGATATAGTGCGAGATTGTCCAAGTCGCCTTTGTTCCGAAGCTGATCGGTGTGTAGCCATGTTCTTTCAGCTTTTTTGACACATCGATTAATTCATCCCACGTCTCCGGGGGATCAAGATTCAGCTTTTGGAAAATGTCTTTATTATAGAAGAATGATTTAGCGTCCATTTGCCACGGCACGCCGTATTGCTTGTTTTCATAAGTAAATGGTGTAATTTGCGATTGAACGAGCTGTGATGACCAATCGGTGTCATTTTTGTAGTAGGACGAGAGATCAAGTGCTTTATTGCCTCTGATAAATTTAAAAGCAAACTCATCGCTCCAAGAGAAGTAAATGTCAGGAGGGCTGGTGGTTCCCAGCATGACCTTAATTTTATCTTTATAGGAGTCATTTAAAACGGCTTCAATTTGAATGTCGATATCCGGATGTTCTTTTTCAAATTCCTTAACAACCTCTTCAAAATAACTTTTTTCCGGCTCCTTTGGCCATCTGTGGAAAAATTTCAATGTCACCTTTCCGTCCGCTGAACTGCTTTGGCTCGAACAGCCCGCAATGGTGAACATACTGACAGCTGCAATGATCAAGAACAACAATATTTTCTTCAAAGGGTTGGCCTCCTCTGGACATTAGACTATAATGTTATATAACATTATAGTCTAATGCATAATGGTTCCTCATTTTCAGATCAATACTCAACTTTCCACATGTATCTTCTATGAGATAAAGGATGATTTCTCGCCTCTGCCAGCTCGTCTGCATAGCTTCTCAGCACACGGTTGAGAACGAGCGGAGCAAGGTAGCCTTTAACTGAATCGTCAATTGCAGTGAAGTCGTAAGATGCAGCATCAAGCACAGTGAGCTTTTTGCCATACTTTTTCGAGAAGGTAAGCGCCCGCTCTTCAAGAGGCCTTGTTTCATCTAAACCGAGCAGGATGATAAACGGCACGGATTCATCAATAATTTCAAACGGTCCGTGAAAATATTCTCCGGCATGAATGGCGTGGGAATGGATCCATTGCATTTCCATGAGAATGCAGATGCTGTAGGAGTAAGCGACACCGTAGTTTGCACCGCTTGCCATTGTATAAATAATGCTTTCTTTTTCATGAGCTTTTGCAAACTGCTTTGCGTTGTCAGCTTCCTGCTTAAGGGCTTCTTCATACACAGCCTGTAATTGGTCTAAGCCTTCAATTGCCTGTTGAAATTTCGTATTGTTTTCTAAAACTTGCAGGGTTCCGAAAACGATTTGATACAGAACGCCATAGTTCGTATTGATCGCAAGCGCCTCATCACCCCAATCGTACTGGGCAACATATTGCGCTTCCTGCGCTAAAGGAGACTCCGGCTTATACGTCATCGCAATCGTAAGTGCGCCTTTGCCTCTCGCAAACGCAGCAGCTTTGACTGTTTCCGGGGTATTTCCCGAATGCGAGCACAAAATAACAAGAGACTTTTCGCCAAGCTGAACAGGGTTGCGCTGAATAAATTCATTAGAACTGTAAAGGTCGGAGTTGATTGATTTTGACTCTCTGTCAAACACATATTTACTCGGGTACATAATGGCCGAAGATCCTCCGCATGCGACAAAGAATACATGGTCAATGGTTTTCCCTTTCAAATCCTGCAAGAAAGCTTGAACCTCACGATTTACTTTTGCTGTGGCCTGACTCAAATCCTTCACTCCCCATTTTTATTATATAACGTTATATAACATTATATATTGTTATATTAAAGTCCACAGCCAGGATTGTCAATATTATTTTCTGAAATTTCTCAATAATTGTAGACTAGACCTATAAGTGAAAACATGCCCAAATGAAAAGCCAGAACTTCATTTAAGCTCTGGCTTCGCTGTTCAATCCGCAGACTGACGTCTCTTATTTAAAAAATACCTTGTCCACATTGTACTTCGATTGTTGTGTATTGATGATATAGGTTTCGTAAATGTCTCTTTCCATTGGATCATCGACTACACATACTTCAATTTTATATACTTCGTCTCTGTGATGTTTGATCGGTGAGACATTGTCTTCAAAATGCTTCTTAATTCTCTGTCTTAACTTTCTGGCTTTACCGACAAACAGCAGCTCGTCATGAATGTTATAAAACATAAAGATGCCGCCTTTATCCCGTGGGATCTGGTGAAAGTCGATGAAGCCGTATATCGCCTTTATTTTCGGCTCGTTATCATTAGCTGACTGCTGTCGTTCAGTGATGGTGACATTCGGTGCGGGGATATCAATTTTTATCAAAATCAGTTCACGTCCTCTTTTTCATTAAAGATAAATGCTAACACATACAGAAAAGAAAAGCCAGAACAGCTTTATACTATTTGTTTGTCATGCTCTTACTTATTATGCAAGTGCTCCGGCTGGATCATAAGGGCTAAGGTCTAATTCTGTCTGCTTTCCGAGAACTAGCTTTGCGAGCTCTGCACCCAAGAACGGCCCCATCGTCAGGCCAGAAGCACCCAAACCATTAGCAGCGTACAGGCCTTGAACATTCGGCACGGCCCCTATGACCGGCAGAAATCCCGGTGTAAACGGCCTGAAGCCCACTCTTGTTTCAATGGCAGCGGCATCAGTAAGGCCCGGTGCAACGCCTAACGCTTTGCTCAATACTTCGTGCTGGCCTCCGGCTGTCACACGCAGATCATCAAGACCGGCATCGTTTTCGTGTGTGGCGCCGGCTACAATTCTGCCGTTATCAAACGAAAGAATGTACTGATCACTCGGCGGCATCACAACCGGCCAGAATCCTGTATCTGCATCTGTCATTTCAAAATGCATAATCTGCGCTTTCTGAAAAGACACTTGAAAATGAATGCCAAGAGGCTTCATGATTTCATTGGCCCATGCCCCCGCCGCCACAATCACCGCGTCTGCCGCAAACTGCTTTGTATCTGTTCGCACGCCGGTGACTGTTCCGTTTTCAAAAAGCAGGGATGCATTTCCTTTGATGATCTCTGCGCCGCGTTTCTCCGCAGCGCTTAAAAGCGACCGGCACAGCGCTCTTCCATTCACGCGGGCGGCCCCGCTGATATGAACCGATTCATAGCCATCAGCCAAAATCGGAAACAGTTTTTTCGTCTCGCTCGCGGATAAGCGGGTAATCTCACCGATCTCTGGCGCATCCTCCCGCCTCTTATACGCCCGCTCCTCCATCTTATCGAGCTTCGCCGGATCAGTATGAATGCTGATCGCACCGACACGCTTGTATCCCGTATCTGTTTCTCCGTCCTCTTCCAATTGATGGATTAAATCCGTATAGTACCGTGCTCCTCCCTTTGCAAGCTGGTACCAATCCTGATTACGGCGCTGTGAGAGCCAAGGACAGACGATCCCCGCCGCCGCATCAGTCGCTTGTCCCGGGTCTTTCCGGTCAATGACAGTAACACGAGCGCCTGATTTTGCGAGATGATAAGCAGTCGACGCGCCGAGAATTCCTGCGCCGACGATGATGTAGGATTTCATATGCAAACACCTTTTCTATTATGATATCTATTCATTTTACCAAATCAAATGCTTTCCTTCGACCTTTTGCCCTAATGTGGAAAAACCGCGAAGTTCGTCCAATCTCTTTACTCTCCTATCGAATATTCTGTCACTATCAATAGAGAAAGGATGATACCATGAGCGAAAATCGTCATGAAAATGAAGAAAACAGACGCGATGCGGCAGTCGCAAAAGTCCAAAACAGCGGTAATGCAAGAGTCGTGGTCAGCGTAAACACAGACCAGGATCAGGCACAGGCTCAGACACAAGACGGAGAAGACTAATGAACGAAAATATCATTCCTATCAACAGACATGCACAAGAGATACCCACTACTGAATCTGCTATCAAAAACAGCGGCAACTCAGAGGTTCATATCGACATTCACATTGATACAATGCCAATTGCTTTTGCTATATTATGCTCCGCATTAGCCGCAAAGCAGATGACAAAAGAGGAATTCGATATGGCTTATACTCAATTGCGAGAGATGAACAGAGAAAATAACAGCAGATCATCTGTAAAGCAAATTATCAACCAGGAAATAGAAGAGGAGTAAAAAACCGCGGGTCCTGCGGCCAGCGGTTTTTCTTCTTCATACAAAAAGGACGCGACTGAAAACCAGTCACGTCCTTTTTTGTGAAACAATTAACCGATTGACCCTTCCATTTCGAACTTAATCAAACGGTTCATTTCTACTGCGTATTCCATTGGAAGCTCTTTTGTGAATGGCTCGATGAAGCCCATTACGATCATTTCTGTCGCTTCTTCTTCAGAAATACCGCGGCTCATCAAGTAGAAGAGCTGCTCTTCAGATACTTTAGACACTTTCGCTTCGTGCTCCAATGAAATGTTATCATTTAAGATTTCATTGTAAGGAATTGTGTCTGACGTTGATTTGTTATCCATAATAAGCGTATCGCACTCGATGTTAGAGCGGGCGCCTTCCGCTTTGCGTCCGAAGTGGACGATTCCGCGGTACGTTACTTTTCCGCCCTGTTTTGAAATCGATTTTGATACGATTGTGGATGATGTGTTTGGCGCAAGGTGAATCATTTTCGCACCTGCATCCTGATGCTGGCCTTTACCCGCAAGAGCGATAGAAAGCGTCATGCCGCGCGCGCCTTCGCCTTTTAAGATACAAGCCGGATATTTCATTGTCAGCTTAGAACCGATGTTGCCGTCGATCCATTCCATTGTTGCGTTTTCTTCACAGATCGTACGCTTCGTTACAAGGTTGTAAACGTTGTTTGCCCAGTTTTGGATCGTTGTATAACGGCAGTAGCCGCCTTTTTTGACGATGATCTCAACAACCGCACTGTGAAGTGAGTTTGTTGTGTAAACAGGCGCAGTACAGCCTTCAACGTAATGAACGCTTGCTTCTTCGTCAACAATAATCAGTGTACGTTCGAACTGGCCCATGTTTTCAGAGTTGATACGGAAGTAAGCTTGAAGCGGCGTTTCCACCTTCACGCCTTTAGGCACGTAGATGAAAGATCCGCCGGACCAAACAGCTGAGTTAAGCGCCGCAAACTTGTTATCAGTCGGCGGGATTACTTTTGCCCAGTGCTCACGGAAAATATCTTCATTTTCTTTCAGCGCGCTGTCCGTGTCTTTAAAGACGATGCCTTGCGCTTCAAGATCTTCTTTCATGTTGTGGTATACAACCTCAGATTCGTACTGAGCAGAAACACCCGCAAGGTATTTTTGTTCAGCTTCAGGAATACCGAGCTTGTCGAATGTTTGCTTAATTTCGTCAGGAACTTCATCCCAAGAACGCTCTGAACGCTCAGACGGTTTTACGTAGTACGTAATTTCGTCAAAGTTCAGTGAGTTTAAATCTCCGCCCCATTGAGGCATCGGCATGTTGTAGAAATGCTCAAGTGATTTCAAGCGGAAATCAAGCATCCATTGAGGCTCTTCTTTCATGCGAGAAATTTCTTCTACAATTTCTTTTGTCAATCCGCGCTCTGAACGGAAAATGGAAACGTCCTTGTCGTGAAAACCATACTTGTATTCACCAATATCAGGCATTTTTTTAGCCATCCATTTTCACTCCAATCCTTTTAATTGCCGCCTTCTTCTTTTGCGACTCCTTTTTCAAGTGCTTTCCATGACAGGGTTGCACATTTGATACGGGCAGGGAATTTTGAAACGCCTTGAAGGGCTTCAATATCCCCGAGATCTATAGAATCATCATACTCTTTCCCTTGCATCATATCCGAGAAAATCTTAGACATGGAAAGGGCAGTTTCAATATCTTTCCCTTTAATCGCTTGAGTCATCATCGAAGCGGATGCCATTGAAATGGAACAGCCTTCCCCTTCAAATTTCGCATCTTCCACGATGTCTCCGTCAAGCTTCATTGTCAGTCTGATTCGGTCGCCGCATGTCGGGTTGTTCATATCCACGACAATGCTGTCATTTAAAACCCCTTTATTGCGCGGGTTTTTGTAATGATCCATAATCACCTGTCTGTACAATGTATCTAAGTTCGCATTAAAAGACATTTGTAAAATACTCCTTTGTCTTTTGAAGAGCTTCCACAAGCTTATCAATCTCTTCCTCTGTATTATACAGGTAAAAGCTTGCTCTTGCAGTAGCAGTTACATCCAGCCATTTCATCAGCGGCTGCGCGCAATGGTGGCCGGCTCTGACTGCGATTCCCTCCGCATCAAGCACGGTCGCCACATCGTGCGGGTGAACATCATCAAGGTTAAATGTAACAAGCCCGGCACGCTCTTTTGGCCCGTAAACCGTTACGCCGTCAAGCTGGCTGAAGCGTTCAAGCGCATAAGCTGCAAGCTTGTGCTCATGGCGGGAAATCTCATCAAGACCGATTTCTTCGAGAAAATCAATGGCGGCACCGAGACCGATTGCTCCTGCAATAATCGGCGTGCCCGCTTCGAATTTCCAAGGAAGCTCTTTCCAAGTTGATTCATAAAGCCCGACAAAGTCGATCATTTCACCGCCGAATTCGGCAGGCTCCATGTTTTCCAGCAGGGCTTTCTTTCCGTACAGCACACCAATACCGGTGGGTCCGCACATTTTGTGGGAAGAAAGCGCAAAGAAGTCGCAATCGAGATCCTGCACGTCAATTTTCATGTGAGGCGAGCTTTGTGCACCGTCCACCACAATGACAGCCCCGTTGTCATGAGCGATTTTCGCCATTTCTTTAATCGGGTTGACCGTGCCGAGAACGTTAGATACATGAGACACTGCAACAATTTTTGTGTTGCTTGTGACCGTTTCTCTGACATCTTCTAAAGAAATCGTTCCGTCTTCTTGCAGCGGAATATATTTTAATGTGGCGCCAGTCGCTTTGACAGCTTGCTGCCACGGAATGATATTCGCATGATGCTCCATGTAGGTGATGACCACTTCATCACCAGGTTTCAGGTTGGCGCGCGCATAGCTTAACGCCACCATATTCAGTGATGTGGTCGTGCCTTTTGTGAAAATAATCTCAGCCATTGACTTCGCGTTAATAAACTTGCGGACTTTTTCACGCGCTCCTTCATAACCGTCTGTCGCTCTGGTTCCAAGTGTATGGACGCCCCGGTGAACATTGGAATTGTATTGGTTATAATACTTATCCAGTGTTTCAATGACAGCACGCGGCTTCTGGGAAGTCGCCGCGCTGTCGAGATAAACGAGATCATGTCCGTTCACTTGCTGATGAAGGATCGGGAACTGTTCACGAATATCTGTGATATTCATTACTTCACTTTCCTTTCGATAACAGAAACCAATTGTTTCTTAACGCCTTCAATCGGAAGTTCATTTACTACCGGTGCAAGGAATCCGTAAATGACTAAGCGTTCTGCTTCTTCTTTTGGAATACCGCGGCTCATCAGGTAGTAAAGCTGAATAGGGTCCACACGGCCGACAGATGCCGCATGTCCTGCAGTTACATCGTCTTCGTCAATTAAAAGAATAGGGTTAGCGTCTCCGCGCGCTTTTTCGCTGAGCATCAGCACACGCGATTCCTGCTCCGCATTCGCTTTAGAAGCGCCATGTTCGATTTTGCCGATTCCGTTAAAGATAGAAGAAGCAGAATCTTTCATTACACCGTGCTTCAAGATATAGCCTTCAGAAGCTTTACCGAAATGGATGATTTGTGTTGTAAAGTTTTCTGTTTGCTCTCCTCTTCCGACAACAACCGTTTTCGTATCGCCGTATGTGCCGTCACCGTAAAGGTTTGTTGTGTTTTCGGAAATCGTGTCGCCGTCGTTCATCAGGCCGAGAGCCCATTCGATTTTGCTGTCGCGTCCGCGAGCAGCGCCGCGGCGGTTCACATAAGTTGTCACACCGCTTGACAGATTATCCACCGCACCGTATGTCACGCTGGCATTATCACCTGTGATGACCTCACTGATAATATTGAAGACAGCGTCTTTCGGGTTTACAGTGCTGATGTAGTTTTCTACATATGTGACAGAGCTGTGGTCTTCAGCCACAATCAGCACGTGGTTGAATAGAGCTGTATCATTGCTTTCGTGGACATAAACAGCCTGAACCGGCGTCTCCACCTCAACATTTTTCGGAACATAAAGGAATGCTCCTCCGTTAACAAGAGCCGCGTGAAGTGCAGTTAACTTATGCTCATCAACCTTCACGCCGTCCTTCATAAAGTATTTCTCCACCAAGTCGCTGTGCTCGCGAGCAGCAGTCAGAATATCAGTGAAGATAACGCCTTTGTCTTTCAATTCTTGAGAAAGTGAAAGGTATGCCGGCGTCTGGTCACGCTGTACGTATAATGTTTTATCTTCGTTTTCAACGTCGATCAGCGCTTTTGCTTCATCAGTCAAATCTTCTAATGAAGAAAGCGGTTCGTTATCAACTGTATGCTTCGCAAAATTCGTGAAGTTCCAATTTGTGATTTTAGTTTTGTCGGGCTTCGGCATCGGCAGATCCTCAGCTTGTTCAAGAGCCTGTAAGCGCAGGTTTTTCAGCCAGGCAGGTTCTTGATGCTTTTCGGAAAAGCTTTTGAGATACTCCTGATCTACGGATAGTTTTGTATCTAGTGTCATATTAATCCCCCTAACGCTTACGCTTCTTGGCCAACAGTTTCGTCTTCAATGCCAAGTTCTTTTTTGATCCAGTCATAACCTTCTGCTTCAAGACGCTGTGCAAGCTCTGCACCGCCGGATTTGACAACGCGGCCTTGCATCATAACGTGAACAACATCCGGAGTGATGTAGTTTAACAGGCGCTGATAGTGAGTGATCATCAGGCAGCCGAAGTTTTCGCTGCGCATTCTGTTGATCCCTTTAGATACAACTTTCAAAGCGTCAATATCAAGACCTGAGTCAATTTCATCAAGGATGGCGATTTTCGGTTCAATCATCATTAATTGAAGAATTTCGTTGCGTTTTTTCTCCCCGCCTGAGAAGCCTTCGTTAAGATAGCGCTGAGCCATTTCAGGGTCCATTTCAAGGAACTCCATGTTTTCGTCCATTTTGCGGATGAATTTCATAAGAGAAATTTCATCGCCTTCTTCTCTGCGCGCGTTGATTGCTGAGCGAAGGAAGTCGGCATTTGTCACACCGCTGATTTCACTTGGGTACTGCATCGCAAGGAATAAGCCTGCCTGCGCACGCTCGTCCACTTCCATCTCCAGTACATCTTTGCCGTCAAGCGTGATGCTGCCTTTTGTTACTTCATATTTAGGATGCCCCATAATAGCAGCTGATAAAGTGGATTTACCAGTTCCGTTCGGGCCCATTACTGCGTGGAATTCTCCACCTTTTATTTCAAGGTTTACACCCTTTAAGATCTCTTTCCCTTCGATTTCAACGTGAAGATCTTTGATCGTTAATGTTGAAGCAGCCATATCTATACCTCCAAAATATATAATCATTATTCTCATTTTATTCTCATTCTAATTTTATAACAAATGAAAAGTAAATACAACTTTTTATCGTGCCTCGCACATTCCTCAAGTTTAACAAAGATCAGCACTTTATTAAAGCGATTGAAAAAGAAAAAGAGTGGATTCCCACCCTTTTTTAAAAGATTGATTTTCTCAATAAGCTCCTGCAGAAATACGCTTGCTTTTTTGATAATCAAGCTCTCTCTGCCGCTCTACTTTCATTCTTGTTTCCAGCCGGCGTCCGTATTCCTCGTATCCAATTCCGTGTGACAGCTGCATCGCTTTTTCCATTTCTGACGTATAATCGAGGTTCAGTCTGTCCTGGCTGCTGCAAATAATGAATCAATCCCTTCATATATTTGCTTTCTATTGTATCAGTGCTGCGTTTGATGCCGCAAAAAGGATATGGCTTGAAATAGCGGCAGATGAGACGAAAGCATCCATTCAGAACAAATGAGAATGGTTTTTCGAAATATTCCTTCTCTTAATGCGTGGTGTTTCCGAATTCCTCAATGCACTGCTGGACAACTGTCACGCCTTGACTGAAGGCCGCGCCGCCTCCAAATGCCGCTGCCACACTGACGGCTTCGAGAATGTTTTCTTCTGTCGCTCCCTGATCAAGACAGCCTTTTGTATGATAGATCATGCAATATTCGTCCTGAGCATTGATGGCGATTCCGAGGGCGATCAGCTGTTTTTCTCTTTCAGTCAGAGAATTCCCGGCAAAGCACTGTTCAGTAAACTCGTTAAATTTCCTTCCCATCAGCGGCATCTTTTGTTCAAATGTGCCTAAACCATGTTTATATTGTTTTAGCGCGTCCTGCATGCTTCCTCTGTCTTGATTCAAAGAAAATCCCTCCATCTGTTTAACATTCCTTTTTATTATGAGCAGCTTTTAGGAAAATACGCGAAAAAACCCCGGATTTCTCATCCGGGGGTTTCAGACTTATTCAGATACAGGAAGCACAGCTCCGTCGTATTTTTTCTCGATGAAGTCTTTGATCTTTTTAGAGTGAAGAACTTCCATCAGCGCTTTGATTTTTGCAGAATCTTCTTCGCCTTTTCTCACTGCGACGATGTTAGCATATGGGTTGTTTTTCGTTGATTCTACTTCAATTGCATCTTTTTTAGGATTTAATTTATTTTGGATCGCATAGTTTACATTGATGAAGACCGCGTCTCCTTCTTTGTTTTCATATGCTTTTGCCGTTAATTCAGGCGCTACTTTTTTGAATTCAAGGTTTTTCGGGTTTTTCTTAATGTCTTTCAATGTTGCGTCAACGGTTTCCACTTTAGAATCAAGAGTGATTAATCCAGCGTTTTCAAGCATTGCAAGCATACGGCCTTGTTCAGCAACGTTGTTTGTCAGGATGATTGTCGCACCGTCTGGAAGGTCTTTCAGTGATTTGTATGTTTTAGAGTAAATACCAAATGGCTCTAAGTGAACAGCGCCGGCATTCACAAGTTTGTAATCTGTGTTTTCTTTCATTTCTTGCTCAAGGTAAGGAATGTGCTGGAAGTAGTTCGCGTCCACTTCTTTATCAGCTAAAGCTTTATTGTACATTTTGTAATCACTAAGCACTTTCACTTTCAGCGTATAGCCTTTTTCTTTCAGCAATGGTTCAGCTTCTTTTAAAATTTCCGCATGCGGTGTTTTCGTTGCCGCAACGACAATTTCTTTCTTGCCGGATTCAGCGCCGTTATTCGAACCGCAGGCAGCCATAACTCCTGCAAATACAAGCAGTAATGCACCTAAAAATAGCTTTTTCAATGTAAATCCTCCCTTATCGTTTGTCTATAATATTTGTTATTAAATCACCGATGATTTGAATAATAAATACGATGATTAAAATAAACACAGTAGCAACGAAGGTAACATCAGCGTTATTAGACTGATATCCTTCTACGTACGCAAGGTTTCCAAGGCCTCCTGAACCAATGGCTCCGGCAATTGCCGTTGAGCCGATCAAAGCGATGGCTGTAACCGTAATGCCAGAAATAAGAGCCGGCATTGATTCCGGAATCAGCACTTTGAAAATGATCGTAGACGTTTTCGCGCCCATTGATTTAGCGGCTTCAATCACACCTTTATCCACCTCACGCAGCGCGATTTCAACAAGGCGCGCGTAAAACGGTGCCGAGCCGATGACCAGCGCCGGCAATGCGGCGTTTGGCCCTAAGATCGTGCCGACTAAAAACTTCGTAAACCCTAATAGTAAAATAATTAAAATAAGGAACGGAATCGATCTGAATATGTTAACAACGGCAGCAATCACAGAGTTGACCGCTTTATTCTGCCAGAGGCTTCCTTTGCTCGTCAGAAAGAGCAGCAAGCCGAGGATGACCCCGATGACAAAAGCAAACAGTAAAGAAATCAGCGTCATATAAAGTGTTTCATATGTCGCGTTCCATAATTCAGTTAAATCGACGTTCGGGAAGTATTTTTCAAACATTCGTGATCACCTCTGCTTTCACCTGTTTGTCATTAATGAACCGGATCACGTTTTGCACTTCTTCCTCGTCTCCGTCAATGTGGATGAACAGTGAACCGTAAGCTCCATCCTTCGTCTGCGAAATTTTCCCTTGCAGAATATTGACGCTGACATTGAAGTTTCTGATCATCTCTGTAATCAGAGGCTGTTCAGCTGACTCACCGACAAATGTGAGCTGAACCATTTTTCCTGATGCTGTATCATCAAGAAGGTGCTGAAGCGTTTCTTTCGTTTCTTCTGGCTCTGTCACCTGTTGAACAAATCGTTTTGTCATTTGTTCCTTTGGATTTTTGAAGACGTCGAGAACCTCGCCTTCTTCGACCACCTTACCGTTTTCCATGACGGCGACTCTGTTGCAGATTTTGCGGATGACATGCATTTCGTGCGTAATCAGCACAATCGTCAAACCGAGTCTTTCATTAATATCGGACAATAGATCCAGAATTGAATCTGTCGTTTGCGGATCTAATGCTGATGTCGCTTCGTCACAAAGGAGAACCTTCGGATTGTTTGCAAGCGCTCTGGCAATTCCGACACGCTGCTTCTGACCGCCGCTCAGCTGGGACGGATATGATTTTTCTTTTCCTTCTAAACCTACCAGTTTAATCAGTTCATTGGCGCGCTTGATCCGCTCGCTCTTTTTCACCCCGGCAATTTCTAAAGGAAACATGATATTATCTCTGACAGTCCGCGACCAAAGCAAATTGAAATGCTGGAAAATCATACTGATCTCATGGCGTGCTTTTCTTAAACCGCGTCCATTTACTTCATTAATCTTTGTTCCCGCCACTTCCACGGTTCCTGAGGTTGGTTTCTCAAGGCCGTTCAGCAGACGGATTAAGGAACTCTTACCAGCTCCGCTATATCCTATAATTCCAAAAATCTCACCTTTTTTAATGGAAAGCGAGACATTTTGGACAGCATTGACATCTCCATGTTTCGACTTGTAAACTTTTGAAACATCCTGAAGATTGATCAAAGCAATCACCTGCCTTAACACTATTCTAAGAAATCTTCCGGTTTTTTCTGCAAAAGAAAAGCCTTTCTGCACACTTGAGCAGAAAGGCTTATATAAAATGCCTTTCTCTCATCTTTCAAAGCTGAACGCTTCGTGTGAATTGGCACCATTTCAACAGCGTTGATGGTTGCCGGGCTTCATAGGGCACTTCCCTCCACCTCTCTTGATAAGAGAAATATATAGTCTTTTTCGTCCGGAAATTCTTAATGTAGAATAGCACGGCGAATGATTAAATGTCAATAAAATAAATGATGACAACTTTTACTATTATAATAATTTATTATTTTTCAATTCTTTGAAATCCTCTGAAAAAATCCATTTGTCAGCCAGAGAATGGCTTCTAGCTTTAACAGGGCCCTGAATGACCCCTTTACTTTGAGGCTTCCGCTCTGAATCAGGTGCTGAAGGGAAATGTCTCCGTGCAATAAATCAATAATTTCCGTTTGGTTTCCGTAAAAGGTCAGGTTGGACGTTTGGGGCGGAGAAACTTTTTTCATTTCTCCCTGTTCGTTTATTGAGACGGTTAAGGCTTCTGCTTCTCCTTGAAAGGTAATGAGCAATGTTGAGGCATTCAAAAGGGGTTTTAAAAACAGATGCTGATACTCATCTTCTAAAACTTCCGCTTTCTCCATATGTACAACCTCCTATTTGTTGGTCATACATACACATTTCTCTCTCTGTCGCAAGAACCCCTTTATAAAACGAACGACAATTTCGTTGGATATGCTGAGAAATATGTCATAATTGGGATGCGGAAGATGATTTTTGTTTGATCAGCTCATATAAATAAGAAACGGAATGAAACGCATATCCTCTTTCGACCACCTTTCCGCCTTTAAACAGCAGAAAACAAGGGACACTTTCAATTTGATATGCTTTTGCAAATGTCGGAGAGTAATTGACATTGTTTTGATAGAAGGCGACATCAGGCAGCATTTCTTTCACCACTGTCAGCATTTTGCTTGCAAGCTGGCAGGTGCCGCAAAACGGAGTATATAAATATAGAAGGTACACATCATCTTCAATGTGATCAAGTTCGTGTTCTTGGAGTTCTTTCATGCTATACACCTCGGGACTTTCTTTCAAGAAAAATAGTATGGACATTCAGATTCGCACGCAGCAAGACAGAGGCGACATGGTGCCTGGGCGCAGCCGCTACTTCCTTATAGGCTCTGTCGATATGGAGATGGCAGGCTTCATTAAATTCACGCTTCAGCTGTTTTCTCAATTTCTCGCCTGATTCATCAGCATCAACTAATATATAGACGTCTTTATCATAAAGCTCGTCAGCCAATTCCTCAAGCTTCAGCTGGCTGATTGTTCCGTTTGTGCAGATAATGCGCACCGGTTCATTCAGGACGCTTTCGATTTTCTCTTTATCTGATTTCCCCTCGACAATCATAACCTTTTCCAGCTCATCCATCTTCTTCACCTGCCGCGTCAAATTTGAAACGTTCAGATTGTAAAAGAAGGCAGTGAAATTCACCGCCAACATTTAACACCAGCCGTTTTCGTAGTCACAATCTACATATTTTGCGTCGTCACCAGAGACCACATCGGCTGTCTTATAAAACTTCTCATTTTCAAAGGAATAACCGGACTTAAGCTCATATTCATTCATGCTTGTCATTTGGCCGATCATCTCATTATCATGATATAACGAGAGCCGGCCATTTTGAAAGCGGCCTGTCACGTCGTTGGTGACATCGAGCTTTTGTTTGTCGAAAGCCATATTGGACACCTCCCATAACGTTAGCGTGTCCAATTGCTTTTACGGCTATCCTGTTTTAGTCTTCTTGTGTCATCTCTTCGTATTGCTCTGCTGTCATCAGTTTTTCAATTTCAGAAGCGTCAGTCGGCTCAACGACGATCATCCATGCTTTTTCGTACGGAGATTCGTTGACGAATTCCGGACTGTCATCAAGACCTTCGTTTACTTCCACAACAGTTCCGTTAATCGGCGCATAAAGCTCAGATACCGTTTTAACGGATTCAACACTGCCGAATGGCTCGTCCGCTTTGATTTCAGCGCCCACTTCAGGAAGTTCGACAAACACGATGTCGCCTAGCTCGGACTGGGCAAAATGCGTAATTCCGATTCTGGCTTTTTCTCCTTCAACTTTTACCCATTCGTGTTCTCCTGAGTAACGCAAATCTTTTGGTATGCTCAATTGAATCCCTCCATTTTTTACAGCACTACAATAAGAAGATACCACACTTTTCAAAAAAAATTTACATTAAGCCCAGTTTTCTTCAAATTGGTCTTCTTTAAATCCGACAGTCACTTTTTCGCCGTCTGTTGTAAGCGGGCGTTTGATCAGCATTCCGTCTGAAGCCAGCAGTTCGAGCTGTTCGTCCTCTGACATGTGATACAGCTTTTCCTTGAGATTGAGCTCGCGGTATTTCATGCCGCTCGTGTTGAAAAATTTCTTGAGATCCAGCCCGCTTTTTTCATAAAGCGCTTTTAATTCTTCTTTGCTTGGCGGCTGCTCAGCAATATGTATTTCGTTTATTTCTTTCCCATGCTCTTCAAGCCACTTCTTTGCTTTGCGGCACGTTCCGCATTTAGGGTACCAGTAAAAAGTTAACGACATCTTCTTCCCCCTCAATAAAATAATCGAGGTTATTTTAACACAGTTTGTTTTAAAAACCTAAAACAGTGCTTCTTAAAAAAGAGCTCCGCGCATGCGGAGCTCATGGCCAATCAGACAATATATTTCTCAGCCTCAAAAATGCCTGCCGCCGCCTCGCGTTTTTTCTGAATCACGTTTTTAGGCGTTACGCGTGTCAGCTTGCGCAGAGCGGAAAGCATCATGCGGAGTGAGTCTCCTTCTTCCATTGCGATAAGGGATTCCTTCGCATGCGCTTCAATTTCGTTAAAGGCTTCTTGAACGAAAATTTCTGTGTACAGCAGCTTTTGCGCTGCTTTTTCAGCGCCTTGTGCTGCAATGGCCTTTTCCGTTCTGAGCACGGCCGATTCCATTGCGTATACATTGCTGACGATATCCGCGACGTTCACGAGAATTTCTTGCTCATGATCGATGGCTTTTCCGTATTTTTGCGCAGCTAGGCCGGCGGCAAACAACGCAATTTTTTTCGCTTGCTTGACAATATATTTCTCCTGCTCTAAAACGCCGCTTCCAGGCTCTTCAGGCATAAGCATCATGAGTTCTTCCTGCAGCGACTGCGCTTTTTCAAATAGAGGCAGCTCGCCTTTTAGCGCTTTTTTCAGGAAAGTGCTTGGCACGATTAATCGGTTGATTTCGTTTGTGCCTTCAAAAATTCGATTGATCCTTGAATCCCTATACGCTCTTTCTACTTCGTACTCCTGCATAAAGCCGTAGCCTCCATGAATCTGAACGCCTTCATCAACAATATAATCAAGCGTTTCAGAGCCAAACACCTTATTCAGAGAGCATTCGATGGCGTATTCCGCAATTGACTTGGCGATTTGCCGGCCGTCCTTGAGGTCTTCGGCCGTGAACTGGCTCATATTGTCTTCAAACAGTCCGACGGTTCTGTATACAGAGCTTTCCATCGCATACAGCCTTGAGGCCATTGTCCCGATTTTTTCCTGTGTCAATGAAAAGCCTGCAATCGGTGTTTTAAATTGGCGGCGCTGATTTGCGTATGCCGCAGACAGCTCGATGACCCGTTTAGATGCGCCGATTGTGCCAACCGCCAGTTTGTAGCGGCCAATGTTTAATATATTAAAGGCGATGACATGCCCTTTGCCGATTTCTCCGAGCAGGTTTTCCTTCGGCACTTCAGCTTGATCCAAAATGAGGGTCCTCGTCGATGATCCTTTGATCCCCATTTTCTTTTCTTCCGGTCCCGTGGAGACACCCGGGAACTCTTTTTCTACAATAAAGGCTGAAAACTTGTCGCCATCCACTTTAGCGTAAACCACAAAAACATCGGCAAAAGCAGAGTTGGTAATCCACTGTTTTTCCCCGGTTAATACATAATGCGTTCCTGCTTCGTTCAGCACGGCTGTTGTTTTTGCTCCAAGTGCATCAGACCCAGAGCCAGGCTCAGTCAGAGCATAAGCCGCGATCTTTTCGCCTGAAGCGAGGCCAGGCAAATATTTTTTCTTTTGTTCTTCTGATCCGAAAAAGACGATCGGCAAGGAACCGATGCCGACATGCGCGCCATAGGAAAGAGAAAAACTTCCCGCACGCGAAAATTTCTCAGTGATGAGCGCCGAACTGATCTTATCTAGGCCGAGCCCGCCGTATTCTTCCGGCACATCGGCGCCAAGCAGCCCTAGTTCGCCCGCTTTCTTCAACAGTCTGATAGAATGCTCAAATTGATGGTTTTCAATGTCATCTATATGAGGGAGAACATCTTGCTCGATATAATCCTCTGTTGTTTTCGCAATCATTTTATGCTCGTCAGTGAAATCCTCCGGTGTATACATTTGATCGTATGTGACATCCTCGATTAAAAATCCGCCGCCTTTTAGTACGTCAGCCGTTTTTTTTGCCATTTGTTTTTCCCCCTTTAGCATAATTCAAATACACCGGCCGCTCCCATCCCGCCGCCGATACACATGGTCACGACTCCAAATTGCTCGTTTCTCCGTTTCATTTCATGGATGAGTGAGAGTGTAAGCTTTGTGCCCGTACAGCCAAGCGGGTGCCCAAGCGCGATTGCGCCCCCGTTGACATTCACTTTTTCTTCATCAATTCCCAATTCTCTGATCACTTGAATGGCCTGTGAGGCAAAAGCTTCGTTCAATTCAAACAAGCCGATGTCCTGCAGCTGAAGGCCGGCAAGCTTCAAAGCGCGCGGAATCGCTTCCACCGGCCCGATTCCCATGACTTCCGGCGGCACGCCGCCTACTGCAAAGGAGCGGAATTTCACAAGCGGGGCCAGGCCAAGAGCATCGGCTTTTTCCCGGTCCATCAGCATGACAGCCGCCGCTCCGTCACTCGTCTGCGAGGAGTTGCCCGCGGTCACCGTTCCGTCAACGGAAAAAGCCGGGCGCAATGTCGCTAAGATGTCTGCAGTCGTTTGCGGGCGAACACCTTCATCCTGAGAAAACACGAATTGTTTTTCCTGCGGCTTATGGTTTTCTCCGATTTCTGTCACCGTCACTTCGACAGGTACAATCTCATCTTTAAATTTCCCTTCTGCAAGGGCTTTAGCGGCGTTTTGATGGCTGCGAACGGCAAACGCATCTTGATCCTCACGGGAGACGCCGTATTTTCTCGCAACCTGCTCGGCTGTATGGCCCATGCTCATATAATATTCCGGTGCCTGTTCTGCCAAAGCAAGGTTCGGCCGGGTGACATGCCCCATCATCGGCACCTGTGACATGGATTCTGCTCCGCCAGCAATCGCTGTATCGTAGGCGCCGAGCATAATTTTTTCTGCCGCATATGCAATAGACTGAAGGCCGGATGAGCAATACCGGTTGACTGTAATCGCCGGAACCGTGTATGGCAATCCCGCGAGCGCCCCGATATTTCTCGCCATATTAAGCCCCTGTTCCGCTTCAGGTGTTGCACAGCCGATAATCAAGTCATCAATATTGCCTTCGTAGCCGCCTGCCCGTTTCAGCGTTTCTTTTACGCAAATCGCTCCCAAATCATCCGGGCGAACGGTGGCCAACGATCCTTTTTTTGCTTTCCCAACCGGTGTTCTTGCACCTGATACAATGACTGCCTCTTTCATAAGCTCCCTCCTAATTCCGTAAAGGTTTACCTTTCACAAGCATATGCTGCATTCTCGCTTGAGATTTTGCCTCTCCCGCTAAACTCAAAAACGCTTCTCTTTCGATCTCCAATAAATACTCTTCATCAACCTCTGTACCGAACGGCACTTTTCCGCCCGCAATTACATAAGCGAGTTTTTTCGCAATCTTGAAATCATGCTCAGATATATAGCCAGACAGTTTCATCTGCTCAGCGCCAAGCAAGAGTGCTGCATAACCGGTTTCTCCCGGCACCTTGACCTTTTCTTTTACAGGAGGTCGCCAGCCGGTATCGTATAAGGATGCGGCCAGCTGCTTCGCATCATACAGCAGGTGGTCTTGATTCACGCTGATGTGGTCCGTTTCTTTTAAAATGTTCATCTCACGAGCCTCTTGGGCGGAAGCGGAAACCTTCGCCATCGCAATTGTTTCAAATGTTTTCATTGCCGCATTCATCGGATCATGGCCGCGGCGAAGATGATTGATGTACAGCTCTTTGTTTCCCCCTCCGCCAGGGATGAGGCCGACACCGGATTCTACAAGTCCCATATAGGCTTCGCTTGCCGCTTGAGTGCGAGCCGCAGGCAGGCATACTTCCGTTCCTCCGCCGAGCGTCATGCCAAATGGCGCGGCGACGACCGGTTTCGCACTGTATTTGATCTTCATCATCGTCTCCTGAAAACGGCGTATCACAAAATCAACTTCCAAAAAGTTGTCATCTTGGACTTCCATTAAGATCATGGCGAGATTTGCGCCGACGCAGAAATTTTTCCCTTGGTTGCCGATGACAAGGCCCTTGTAATTCCGTTCTGTTTCCTCTAATCCTTTGTGGATCATTTGAATGATATCGAGGCCGATCGCATTGCTTTTCGAATGAAATTCAAGAAGGGCCACATCATCTCCAAGGTCAATTAAGCTTGCTCCGCTGTTTTTCGCAATCACGCCTTTTGTTTCTTTAAGTGCTTGTAAATGAATTCGTTTTTTGTTTTCTTTCACGGCTCTGTATTCGCCGCGGTCATAATAAAATACCGTTCCGTTCTCTTTGATGTAGAAGGTTTCATTTCCTTTGTCCAACATCTCTTTTATCCAGCCAGGCATATCTGCTCCAAGCTGCTCAAGCTTTTCCGCTGACTGCCTGAAGCCGATGGCGTCCCACATTTCAAAAGGCCCCAGCTCCCAGCCGAATCCCCACTTCATGGCTTGGTCAATCGCATGAATATCATCGGCAATCTCACCGAGCAGCTCGGCTGAGTAAAGCAGGGTTTGAGAAGTGATATTCCACAGCAATCGGCCGGCCCTGTCATCCGAATAAATAAGCGCTTTCATTTTGGACTTTGTCCCTTTTGCCTGTTTTGCCGCTTCAAGTGCCGGTGTTTTCATTTTTGTCCGCTCGCCATAAGTAAGCGTCACTGGGTCAAGCTCATAAATAATTTTTCCTTCTTTTTTATAAAAGCCTTGGCCGGCCTTACTTCCGATCCACCCTTTTTCCAGCATATCGTTTATGAAGCTTGGAAGGCGAAACACTTCTTTCTCATCGCTATCGGCTTTGTCATACACATTTCGGGCAACGTGGGCGAATGTATCGAGGCCGACAACATCAAGCGTTCTGAAGGTGGCGCTTTTCGGCCTGCCGATCAGCGGACCTGTGATCGAATCAACCTCCCCGACCTGATAGCCGCCTTTCAGCATTTCTTGGACTGTCACGAGAAGCCCGTATGTTCCGATGCGGTTTGCGATAAAGTTCGGTGTGTCCTTTGCTGTAACAACACCTTTACCGAGGACATTTTCTCCGAAAGCTGTCATAAACTTTAAAATATCTGGATCCGTTTCATTAATCGGAATGATCTCCAGCAGCTTTAAATAGCGTGCGGGATTAAAAAAATGCGTTCCAAGAAAATGGGCTTTAAAATCATCCGATCGGCCTTCAGCCATTTCCTGCACTGATATGCCGGATGTGTTGCTTGAGACGATGCTTCCAGTCTTTCGATGTTCATCCACAAGAGCGAAAATTTTCTTTTTGACTTCAAGGTTTTCGACAACGACCTCAATAATCCAATCTGCTTCTTTCAGTTTTTCTGCATCATCCTCCAGATTGCCCGGTGTAATATAGGAGGTGTTTTTCGCTGATGTGAGGGGAGCGGGCTTTTGTTTCAGCAGTTTTTTCACCGCCTGCCGGCTAAGCCTGCTGCGCACCTCCGGACTGTCCTTCGTCAGCCCCTTTTTTTCCTCTTCCTTTGTCAAATCGTTCGGCACAATATCTAGCAGCAGGACAGGAATTCCAATGTTAGCCAAATGCGCCGCAATCCCGGAACCCATTACCCCCGATCCTAAAACGGCTGCCTTCCGAATGTGTTTGTGCATGAGATATCCCCCTTGAACATTGAATGAATAGTCATTCATTTTTTGACTAAAAAAAATGAAACCCGTTTCTTCTTTCATCTTAAAAGATTTCCGGTTCGACTTCAATAGCTAATTTGTTATTTTTTTGTATGAAGCCTATAAAAGACGGGTAACTTAAGCCCGGAGGTGAAGGGAATGGTGCGAGAGAAAAAAAATCCGTCTTCTGCGGCAGTCAGCGCGGCGAGCGTAAAGGGAGATGCCGGTCCGACTCAGCATTACGGCGGCGGAAAACGGACAAGTCAAAACCAGCAGTATAAAAAACATAACATGGAACAATCATAGTGCAGCTGCTTCCCGCGGCTGCTTTCACTTTTTCAGAATTCCTTTTAATACAAATGCTGCATTGGCGGGCCGTTCGGCAATTCTTCTCATAAAGTAGCTGAACCAGTCTGTTCCATATGGGACATACACACGCATTCTGTAGCCTTCTTTCGCGAGTTCCTTCTGACGCTCTGGCCTGATGCCGTATAGCATTTGAAACTCAAATTGCGATGCGGGGATTTGATGTTCGTCGACGAGCTTTTTCGTATATGCAATAATGTCATCGTCATGTGTGGCGACAGCCGTGTAGTTCCCGCTTAATAGCTGCAGCTTTATTAAGCTCTGAAAATGTAGGTCTGTTCCTTTTTTGTCAGGAAACGCTACAGCCGCAGATTCTTTATAAGCGCCTTTCACAAGTCTGAGATTCGGCTTTACGTCACGCATCTTTCTAATATCTTCTGCCGCTCTGTACAGATACGCCTGAATGACCGTGCCAAGCTTCTCAAATTCCTGTTTGCATTGCCTGTAAATAAAAAGTGTCTGTTCATAATGAGAATAGTCTTCCATATCAATGGTCACAGCAACATTATATTGCTTCGCAACGGAAAGAATGGCGCGCAAATGAGTAAGAGCAAGTTCTTCTGAAAGATCGAGCCCGATTGAGGTCAGTTTAAGTGAAAGCTCCGACTCCAATTGATGTTCGGCAATGGCTTGAATGGCTTTCTTGCATTCCTCTGCGACCTGGTTCGCTTCTTTTTCCGAAGCTGCATACTCGCCTAAATAATCAATTGTTGCACACAAACCGGATCTGTTTAGCCTTTTGACGGTCTTAACTGCCGATTCAATCGTATCCCCTGCGACAAATCTTCGTGCTCCAAGCCTCTTTCCATATGCTTTTGCGAACTTGGTAAGCGTTTTATTTTGAGATAAAAATAAAAACACATGTCTCAACATCCGACTCCCTCCCGCCATCATCTTCAAAACACCTGTATACAACTCCCAGTCTGAAGGAAACTATAAAATGAACTGAAATCAAAGGAGGATCACAATGGACAATCAGCAGCAATCTCAAATGCCGCCTTCCGTTATTTCAACAAAGGATCATTTGTATCTCAATGACATGCTGAACTGGAATTTGCTCGCGATGAAAAAAGCTCATTTCATGGCGCAGCAGTGCCAGGATCAAACGTTAAAGCAAGAACTCGATCGCGTCGGACACATGCATCATGATCACTATCAAAGAATATTAAAGCACCTGCAGCCAGGGCAGCAGCAGTCCGGCTACATTCAATAAGGAGGCGTCAGAATGAATCAACAAAATCAAAAAATCAGCAACCCTCAGACACCTGTACGGACAACATCGGAAATGAATGACAGAGATTTCGTCAACGAACTGCTGACAACCGAAAAATACATGACAACAGCTTATTGCACAGCCTTGCACGAATTCAGCCACGAGTCTCTTTATCAGGATATTCAATCCATTTTTGATGAGTCACAAAAAGCGCAAAGAAAACTGTATGATCTCATGTTCCAATATGGATGGTATTCTGTTGAAGCGGAGGATGCCCAAAAGCTGCAGCAATCCTATCAAAAATTCCAGCAGACCATTCAGCAGCAGTCTCCTTATCAGCAGTAACAATATTAGAAAAAGGATACGATGTTCTTTCGGACATCTATCCTTTTTTTTGTGTAAAATCAGTTGACTTTTCATTTACGCTTATTTATATTTAATAAGCATTAACTATTTTGTCATCAAAATATATATACAGTGTATGTAACAGAGGGGAATTGAATATGAAGAGTGCGGATCAGTTAATGTCCGATATCCAATTATCGCTTCAGGCGCTCTTTCAAAAGATACAGCCTGAAATGCTGGAAAGCATGGAGAAACAAGGTGTCACCCCAGCGCAGCTGTTTGTGCTGGCCAGCTTAAAGAAACACGGCAGCCTCAAAATTTCTGAAATTGCCGAGCGTATGGAGGTGAAGCCAAGCGCGGTGACGCTAATGGCAGATCGCCTTGAACAAAAAAATCTTATCGCCAGAACACACAATACAAAAGACAGGCGAGTGATTGATCTCAGTCTTACTGACGAAGGAGACAGAAAGTTCGAGGAGATTTTGGCAGGCAGAAAGGCCATTATGGCGCGCTATCTTTCCTTTTTGACGGAGGAGGAGATGCTTCAGGCGGCGCATATTACAGCAAAGCTCGCACAGGCAGCAGCAGAAACGGATGAAAAGCAAAACATGAAAAGAGGAAACGGATGAAAATGAGTAAAGAAGGCAAACAATCCAAACGGACGTTATTAATAACAGGCTTAATTATTGCCATGTTTTTTTCAGCCCTTGACGGTACCATTGTCGGAACGGCCATGCCGAAAATTGTCGGTGATCTGGGCGGTTTGAGCATGATGACCTGGCTGACAACTGCATATTTGTTAACATCAACAACCATTGTTCCAATTGCCGGCAAGCTGGCTGATTTATTGGGACGCCGCATTGTCTATGTATCAGGTTTGATTATTTTTATGGCCGCTTCTGCTTTATGCGGAATGGCCAACAACATGACAGAATTGATTATCTTCCGTGGACTGCAGGGAATTGGCGGAGGCATCATGATGCCGATGGCGATGATTGTTATCGGTGACTTGTTCACAGGAAAACAGCGTGCTAAATTCCAAGGGGTCTTTGGCGCGATTTACGGGCTTGCTTCAGTAATTGGGCCGCAAATCGGCGGCTGGATTGTAGACTCGTTAAACTGGAAATGGGTTTTCTATATTAACCTGCCAGTCGGAATTATTGCGGTTATTTTCATTGCAAGAGGATTACAGGGGCGACAGCAGACTGGTCCGATCAACTTCGACATCGCTGGTATTTTCACGATGATTGTCGGTGTTGTCAGCCTCTTGCTCGCCTTAAGCTTTGGCGGAAAAGATTACGCATGGGATTCATGGCAGATTCTTGGTTTGTTCGCTCTCGCACTGATCGGCATTGTCAGCTTTATTATCGTAGAATCAAAAGCAAAAGAGCCAATCCTGCCAATGTATTTATTTAAAAACAGAACATTTACCTTTCTAAACTTGATCGGCTTCTTTATGAGTATCGGTATGTTTGGCGCCATTACGTTTGTTCCTTTCTTTATGCAAGGAATTGTCGGTGTAAGTGCGTCTGAATCGGGTACAATTATGACACCGATGATGATCTCTATGATTATCACAAGTATTATCGGCGGCCAGCTTGTATACAAAATCGGAATTAAACCGCAAATCATTACAGGCATGCTGGTTATGGCCGGCGGATTCTTGCTGTTAACGACATTGGATCTTGACACGAGCAAGCTTGTCGCTACATCATATATGGCGATTATTGGCCTTGGAATGGGTCTTGTTATGCCGATTCTGACATTGGCTTTACAGGAAAGCTTTTCGAAAGAGGAGCTTGGCGTTGTCACCTCATCCAGCCAATTCTTCCGTTCTATCGGCGGCACATTCGGCATTACCATGCTGGGAGCCGTAATGAATGCGAGATCAGGGAATTTATTAACAGATAAATTGGTGCCGTATTTAGACTCTCTTCCGGCAGAGGCAAGCTCGTTTGCCGCCCAGCTAAAGGGTATGATTGATACAAATCCGCAAGGGCTGCTGCAATCACTGTTCAGTCCGGACGCAGTCAAACAAATCCCTGCGGCTTTCTCATCCCATATTGTGCCGATTTTAAAAACATCGTTGATGGATTCACTCCACAGCGTGTTTTATACAGGCCTGATCTTTATCGCAGTCGGAGCCGTATTTACATTGTTCTTAAAACCTATCAAACTATCAAATAAGAAAACGGGAGAACAAGTGAAAGAGAAAGCGGCAAAAGCCGTTGAATCACCTTCCCATTAATAGAGCACCCCGCGGGTATCAAACCGCGGGGTTTTTTTATTCAATCATCTGGGCCCTTCCATTTCCGAAAGACCAATCCTCATCCTGATTTCCGGCCAGCATGATAAACACATCTTCTTTTCTTACGCCAAGCTCGGAATGAATCCGGCTTGCGATTGAGCTGTAAAGCGCTTTTTTCTGTTCAGTTGTTCTTGAGTGTTTCAGTGTAAAATGAATATATATCAGTTCATCCGTACGCTCAACTTGGAGATAAAATGGATCATAGAAAAATTCGCCTTTTTCATATTGCTTGATGACTTGAAAATAGTCATCTTCCGGCACATTGATTTCTTCAATCATCGATTGGTGGATAGTCCTGCTCAGTTTTTGAAGCCACGCTTCGCTTCTTCCCGACCGTAAATGAATCTGTACAAATGGCATCTCCCTGCATCCCTCTCTTTACAGCGTCTGTCCGCTGTCAATTGTGATAATTTGGCCTGTGAGTGATTCCTGTTCAACTAGTGAACAAATCAATTTGGCAACATCATCTGGTTCAGCAATATACTGCAGCGGCAAAGAGCCGATCATGCTTTTCATTTTTTCTTCCCGGCCAGCCCACCATCTCGTTGCCACAGCTCCTGGTGCTACACCGCTCACTCTGATGTCAGGCGCTAAGGCGTGGGCCAATGATTTCGTTAAACCGTGCACCGCCGATTTTGATACTGCGTAAGGCATAGATGAGCCCGCACCGGTTAACCCTGCGATGCTGCCGACGTTTACGATCGCTCCAGCCTTGCTTTTCTTCATGAACGGAACCACTGCCCGCGCGCAGAAAAACATCCCTTTCACATTGACGGCATACAGCTCATCCCATATGTCTTCTGTCGCAGCCTCAAGATCATCCATTGGAATATGCCGTGTAATGCTGGCATTATTCACTAAAATATCAACCGTTCTGTGTGTGTTCACGATTGCTTGAATCATATCCTGCACTTCGCTGTTTCTGGATACATCTGCTTGGATGGCGAAGGCTTGCCCGCCAGCTTTTTGAATCATTTCCACTGTTTCCTCCGCTTCTGATTGAGAACGTGAATAATTCACCGCAACAATCGCCCCGCGCTTTGCCAATTCCATACTGGCTGCTTTTCCGATTCCTGTGCCGCCCCCCGTTACGAGAGCTATTTTGTTCAAGACATTCATTGCCGCCACTCCTTGCTGTTGACTAAAATATATTTCTGATTCCATTGTAATCCAGCTTTGATGTTACGTATAATGATTGTTAAAGATACTTGATATCATTCAGAATGATATCAAATAAACGGAGGAGTTCAAAATGGAGAGCGGAGATTTACGTGTGTTTCAAATGGTAGCCCGTGAAGGGACCATTACGAAAGCGGCCCTGCAGCTTGGCTATGTGCAATCGAATGTCACGGCCAGAATTCAACAATTGGAAGCTGAACTGGGTACGACGCTGTTTTTGCGCCATAATCGGGGCATGACACTTTCTGCAAGCGGAAAGCTGCTGCTGGACTACGCAAATAAAATTATCGGCCTTCTTGATGAAGCGTCTAAAGCGCTCTCATCCTCCGCAGAACCAAGCGGGCCGCTTATGATCGGCTCCACTCAGACAACTGCCGCGGTAAGGCTTCCAAAGCTTCTGGCATCTTATTATGAAGAACATCCAAACGTCCAGCTGTCTTTAACAACAGGACATACGCAATTTCTCCTTGATAAGGTTCTTCGTTATGAATTGGACGGCGCGTTTATCGGATGCGAGTGCAATCATCCTGAGCTCGAATCCTATCCGGCATTCGAGGAAGAACCAGTAGTTGTTTCGGCTGCCTCTGTGTCCGATGTTGAGGAAGCCATCACAAAGCCGATTCTCGTATACAGCACAGGCTGCTCGTATCGAGAAACACTTGAAAAATGGCTGCGCTCCGTCGGTATCACACAGCCGGTCATTATGGAATTTGGTACGCTTGAAGCAATTATCGGCGGGGTTACAGCAGGTCTTGGCATCTCGTTGCTGCCGAGAACGGTTGTACAGAAGCATGAGGCAGAAGGATCGATTCAATTGTACCCGCTGCCTGAAACACTCAGACAGATGAAAACAGAATTTATTGTTCGAAAAGATTCATTTATCAGCAGCGCGCTGCGGACCTTTATGGATTCCTTTGCACCAGGTAAAACGGATGAATCACAAAAAAGCAGCCTGCTATGATGAGCAGACTGCTTTTTGGCTATTGTTTGTTTCGATGCGCTTCATTTAATTCTTTAATATGCTGAATGACATCTTTAATGCCCTGCTTTGCGTCGGGATATGTCGCATTCCAATGCTTAGCGAGCGGAGGCATGCTCTTGGCTATATGCGTGTACAAAATCCATTGCTTCACTTCTTCTTTTAGCTCATCGTTTGTTTCACCAAGCAGAAGTTCCGTATACTTTTCCAGCAATCCATCCAGCTGTTCCTGAAGTTTTTGTTCCATTTTCCATCTTCCTTTCGAAAAAACAGCAAGGAGCTTTCTCAAATGAAAGCTCCTTCGCTGGCGTTATTTATCCATGTGATGTGAAAGCCGCTTCCTGGACAATGCATCTGCCCCTGCCATGAGGAATGCAAAGAGGCGTTCCGAACAGCGGGTCCTGTGTAACCTGACAGTTCATAGAAAACACATTTTGCACAAGGTCACAAGTGATAACCTCTTCCGGACGGCCTTCTGCATAAATCTGTTTATCTTTTATGGCCACAAGATGATGCGCATAGCGGCATGCCAGGTTTAAGTCATGGAGAACCATAACAATCGTCCGCTCTTCCTTTTCATTCAGCTCAAACAGCAAATCAAGAATTTCAATTTGATGCGTCATGTCTAAATACGTCGTCGGCTCGTCTAGAAGGATAATATCCGTTTCCTGGGCAAGCGTCATCGCGATCCAAGCCCGCTGGCGCTGCCCGCCAGACAAAGAATCAACGGCACGGTCAGCCATGTCCTCAAGCTTTGTTGCTTTAAGCGCTCTCTCAACTGCTTCCTCATCCTCTTTTGACCACTGCTTCAGCCAGTTTTGGTAAGGATATCTACCTTGTTTCACCAGCTGATGCACCGTCAGCCCCTCTGGAGCCGAAGGACCTTGAGGCAGGATGGCGAGCTCTTTTGCGACTTCCTTCGTCGGAAGCTTGGCAATCGCTCTTCCTTCCAGCAGCACTGAACCGCCTCTCGGCTTCATCAGGCGCGCTAATGAACGTAAAAGTGTCGATTTTCCGCAGCCATTGCTGCCAATAAATACGGTAATTTCACCTTTGGGAATTGTTAAATTCAACTCATCAATAATAACGGCATCCCCGTATCCTAAGCTCAGCGTTTCTGTAGAAATTGCACTCATACCCATAACCGCTCCTTTTTGCTGGCTTTTTAGCAGCACTATGTATTGCACGTTTTCTATATACATGCTTTTCAGTCAATTGTCATCAATGCAAGTGATTCCGATATTCAGCCATTTGATATGGTCATATATCCCTCATTGTAGCAGAAAACACTGACTTTGAAAATCATTTTCAATTAGTTTTTTGGACATAATTGGCGTTTATGGTTTATTTATCACATGATTATTTCTTGATTTCTCTGATGTAGCCGTCCTTCAGCTTTAGTTTTAAATCGATATGATCATAATGACTGTCCAGATTAAATGCTGCCAGCACACTGTGTATTACTTCTGTTTCAGCCATTTGATCTGTCACGGAAAGCTCGCTCAGAATCATTTTCATCTCATCCAATGCTTCTTCTCCCTCCTGATTGACACCGGAGAGCTTATCCTGTATTTCCGCTTTTTCCTGAGTCCCGTTCTTTGTATAAATTCCTTCATAACGATTATGCTCACCATCCCCGTAGCTTACACGAAGCGAAAAATTGCTGTAGGGAACGGACTTCAGCTGGGTGACGGCTGTATTTTCTCCTTCTGCCTGCTGCTGGTCTTCATTGAGACGACAGCCTGCAATCAGAACCACTGCGAGACATACAGCCCCGGCTGCTCTGATCAAATGCATATGTTTCCCCCCTGTAGGATTCCATTTGTTTTAGGTATATCCAGAGAATGAAATCCTCATTCAGAGAAGAATTGAAAAAGCCGTGGCATTTAACGTCACGGCTTTTTCTTTAAGATTCGGTCATTTGCAAAAAGGTTTCGGCGTCACGCACAGCCAGCTTGATGGCATTCTCCCAGAAATCGCGCTTCGTGATGTCAGCACCCAAATGCTTCATCGCCAAATCCTCCACTGTCATAGAAGCCGTATCACGCAATAGTGCCATATACTTCTCTTCGAATGTGTCTTTTTCTTCAAGCGCCAGCGCGTAAATACCAAGAGAAAACAGGTAGCCGAATGTATAAGGGAAATTGTAAAACGGCACCCTCGTGATGTGAAAGTGAAGCTTTGACGCCCAAAAAAGCGGATGATACTCTCCTAACGCATTGCAGTAAGCCTCTCTTTGCGCCTCTTCCATCAGTTCATTCAAGCGGCCGGCCGGTACCACTCCCCGCTTTCGTTCCTCGTAGAAACTCGTTTCGAATAGAAATCTCGCGTGAATGTTCATGAAGAACGCAACACTTCTTTGCACTTTATCCTCCAGAAGAACAAGCTTTTCTTCCTTTGTCTCGGCCTGCTGGACAGTCGCGTCCGCCACTATCATCTCTGCAAACGTTGAAGCCGTTTCCGCAACGTTCATAGCGTAGGAACGGTTTAACGGCCTGACGTCGAGCATTGCTTCCTGATGGAACGCGTGCCCGAGTTCATGCGCAAGAGTAGAGACATTTGAGGCGCTGCCCGAAAATGTCATGAAAATCCGGGATTCCCCGCTGTCAGGAAAACTGGTGCAAAAGCCGCCGACTCTTTTTCCACTCCTGTCTTCAGCCTCAATCCAGCCGTCCCGAAACGCTTTTTCAGTGAATGAGGACAGCTTTTTGCCAAAAGTTGAAAACTGGCTGGTAATAATATTCGCGGCTTCATCATATGAATAGGCCTTTCCGTCAGAACCGATCGGCGCCTCAACATCGTACCAGCTAAGCTTTTCAAGACCGAGCATGGATGCTTTCCGGTTCAAAAACTGAACGAACGGCTGCTTGTTTTCAGTGATGACCTGCCACATCGTATCAAGTGTTTCTTTTTTCATCCTGTTGATCTGCAGCGGTTCCTTCAGGACATTCTCCCAGCCGCGCGCCTTATAGGTTTCAAGCCGGAATCCCGCCAAATGATTCAGCGTGCTGCTGAAAAGATCCTGCTTGCTTTCCCATGCTTGATGGAAACGTTCAAAAACTGCTTTTCTGACAGCTCGGTCTTGATGGTCCATCATATTCTCCGCCTGACCGACAGACAATTGCTTGTTTTCACCGTTTTCCTCATACGGGATCGTCATTTTCCCGACTACCATATTGTATAAGTCACTCCAAGCGTGATATCCATCCACCGCAAGGTTTCCGATCAGTTTTTCTTTACCTGGGCTAAGCTTTTCGGCAACCCTCTGTCTTCTTTCATTTAATATGTAAGATATATCGCGTAATCCCGGTTTTGTTAGCAATTCATTCCACACGTCTTGATCTACGTCCACAAGTTTATGATCTAATGTAACGAGTGACGATTGAAAATCCGCGTAAAGCCGATTCATAAGCGACTGATGCTCTATAGCCTTTTGATCATTGATATTCTGGGCCTGAAGGCAAGCAACGAAAGCGCCCGCCTGCTGAAGCTTGACGGATGTCTGTTCGAATAAATCTAGCAACGCGGCCAGCTCATCAGCCTCTTCAGACGATGCAGGCACCTGAAACGCGTCAGTCATGTCTTGAAATGCACGCAGACTTTGTGACAGCTTCTCAACATACCCTTTGAATTCTTCTGATTGGCTCCCGCCCTTAAAAAATGAATCAAGATCCCATTTTTGGTCTACCCCTTGCAGCGCCATATCACAAAACCCCTTTCCTTCTTTCGTTCTATTATAGAACAATTCTGAATTATTGTATAAAAATTTCTATTACAGGCGTCATTTCGTGTTCAGGATAGTACAATAGCTGTAGCAGTTTAATAGGAGGGTTAGGATGAATAAAAAAATAGCAATCGTAACAGGAGCATCAAGCGGCTTTGGTTTGCTTGCAGCTGTAAGGCTCGCCCAATCGTTTTTCGTGATTGCCACATCAAGACAGCCTGAAAAAGCGGAGCAGCTTCGAGAATTGGCTGCAGCACACAATGTGTCTGATTCCATTCTCATTACGGCTCTTGATGTCACCGATGAACAATCTATAATCTCATTCGGAAAAGCCATTAGTGCTTACGCCCCGATCGACTTACTCGTCAACAATGCAGGAACGGCTTATGGAGGATTTATCGAGAATGTGCCGATGGAACATTTCAGACAACAATTTGAAACGAACGTCTTCGGAGTGATCCATGTGACAAAAACCGTGCTGCCTTACATAAGAAAGCATGGCGGCGCAAAGATTATAAACGTGAGCAGCATCAGCGGACTGACCGGGTTCCCTGCGCTCTCGCCCTATGTAGCTTCCAAGCATGCATTGGAAGGTTTTTCTGAAAGCCTGCGTATCGAGCTGCTTCCGTTCGGTATCGAAACCGCTTTGATCGAGCCAGGCTCATACAAGACATCGATCTGGTCAACCTCATTATCAAATTTTATGTCGGTGCCTGCTGACGATTCAGCCTATCATCAATACTATAAAAAGATCCTTTCATACGTTGAAAAAAACGGAGAAGAAAGCGGAGATCCCCAAGAGGTTGCCGACCTCATTTATCAATTGGCAACAACAAAGCATTTAAAAAAATTGCGATACCCGATTGGAAAAGGCATCAAGCTTACCCTGCTGTTCCGATCGCTTTTTCCTTGGTCTGCGTGGGAATCTATTCTGAAGAAAAAACTATTCAGCTGACTTAAATTATAATTATTATAATTTAGTATTGATTTTTATTTAGTATATGATATAATTAAGTCAACAGATCACAAGGAGGACGTTATCTTATGAAAACCGAAAACGCAAAAACAAATCAAACATTAGTTGAGAATTCAATGAACACACAATTATCAAACTGGTTTCTTTTATACTCTAAGCTCCACCGTTTCCATTGGTATGTGAAAGGACCTCATTTCTTTACATTGCACGAGAAATTTGAAGAACTTTATGACCATGCGGCGGAAACAGTCGATACCATCGCTGAGCGCCTGCTGGCGATCGGCGGGCAGCCTGTTGCCACAGTGAAAGAATACGCTGAGCATGCATCTATCACAGACGGCGGAAACGAAACATCAGCCTCAGAAATGGTACAAGCATTGGTTAACGACTACAAACAAATCAGCAGCGAATCTAAATTCGTGATCGGCCTGGCTGAAGAAAATCAAGACAATGCGACAGCGGACTTATTTGTCGGATTAATTGAAGAAGTTGAAAAACAAGTGTGGATGCTTTCCTCTTATTTAGGATAGCAAAAAAGCTGAACCTTAATTGGGTTCAGCTTTTTGTTTTCTTCTTAGCTTGAGCTGCTTTCTGTCTGCTTCGTCAGTGTCACGTTCAACGTTTTCGTTTTTCCATTTCGCAGCACTTGGATTGTTGTTTGATCTCCGACTTTTAAGTCTTTGTAAAGGATCTGGCGGATATCCGCGCTGCTTTCCACGTCTTTACCGTTTAGTTTGACAATAACATCCTCAGATTTTATGCCTGCTTTTGCCGCAGGTGAATTCGCTTGAACTTCTTTTACATAAACACCTTTACCTAATTGATCCCCAAACAAGCCGAGCGTATTTTCCTGATAGGTTTCAGGAACTTGCGCCATGTCAATCATTTGCACGCCCAAAAACGGACGATCCACTTTTCCATTTTTCAGCAGCTGGTCAACAATCGGCTCAACATCATTGCTTGGGATCGCAAATCCGAGTGATTCCACACCGCTTTCGCTCACCTTCAAGCTGTTGATGCCGATGACCTGGCCGCTTGCATTAATTAACGGACCACCGCTGTTCCCCGGATTGATCGCTGCATCAGTTTGCAGCACGTTCATTTCCACCGTGCCCTGTGTTGTATCCACATCAATTGTCCGGTTCAGCCCGCTAATGATGCCTTGTGTCACCGTACCGGAAAACTGCTGTCCGAGCGGGTTGCCGATAGCGATTACCTTTTCGCCCGTGCGCAGCTGTGAAGAATCACCAAAGCTCGCCACTTTTTTGACGTTCTTTCCGCTGATTTCCAAAACCGCCAAATCAGTAATGGCATCGCTGCCGACAAGCTTGGCAGTTTCCGTTTCTCCGTTGTATAACGTAACAGTCAGCTTGTTCGCGCCTTCAACGACATGGTTGTTTGTAATGATATACGCTTTATTGCTGTCTTTTTTGAAAATAACACCTGACCCGGTTCCGCTTTCACTTTCTGAGCTGGAGCCGCCGCCCGTGCCGAATGTGTTATTTTGAGAGGTTTGGATATTTGAAATTCCGACAATCGTCGGCTCTAAATCCTCTACCATATCAGCTACGTTTGAAGCGTTCGTTATCGGTGTCGAAGTAAAATTATCAGACTGCACCTGTTTATTTGCAGAAGCGGTCTCGGTCGCCTGATTTTGGTCTGACGGCAGATAAGGCGCGATGCCAAGCATAAGGCCCCCGCCGATAATACCGCCTAAAATCGGGCTTAGCCATGCGGCTCTCCGTTTCTTTTCTTTTTTCACAGCCGTTTCTTGCTTTTCCATTTCTAACGCAGAAGCTGTTTCCTGCCGTCCCGCATCATACGACACAGGCGCGTCAAGCAATTCTTGTTCAGAATGTCCTATCAGCTTCTGGTTTTCTGTATTAGACTGTTCTGTATGTGAAGGTTCTGTTTGATGTTGATCGTTTTGGTCATCACGTCGATAATCCATGTTCTTGCACTCCTTTAACGGTTATTCATTTATCGTTACATATTCATCGCATGTACAAGTTCAATTGTCCCAATAATGAGGAGAAAAGCAAAGCACCAAAATAGAATATGTTTGATCATCCTACATCTTCCTCGCTCTTTTTCTCTTCCTTTCTTCCCTTAACCATATCATAAACAAACATTGTGGGATAAAAATGAAAAGAATATGTGAAATTATGAAAATTGCCAGCCGTATGTTAAAACTAGTTTATAATGACGTTGAAAGGATGTGAAGAGCCTTGTCATACACCATTTATCTAGTTGAAGATGAGGATAACCTGAATGAACTGCTGACGAAGTATTTAGAGAATGAGGGCTGGAACATTACATCTTTTACGAAAGGTGAAGACGCCAGAAAGAAAATGACACCGTCTCCCCACCTGTGGATTCTCGATATCATGCTGCCGGATACCGACGGCTATACATTAATTAAAGAAATCAAGGCGAAAGATCCTGACGTGCCGGTCATTTTTATTTCTGCCCGTGATGCAGATATTGACAGAGTGCTTGGCTTAGAGCTTGGCAGCAATGACTACATTTCAAAACCGTTTCTGCCGCGGGAACTGATTATCCGTGTGCAAAAACTGCTGCAGCTCGTATATAAGGAAGCTCCTCCTGTACAAAAAAATGAAATTGCCGTCTCCTCGTATCGGGTCTCTGAAGACGCCCGCGAGGTCTATGATGAAAACGGAAATATCATCAATTTGACGTCGAAGGAATTTGATCTCCTGCTATTATTTATCCATCATAAAGGGCACCCATACTCTCGTGAGGATATCCTCTTAAAAGTATGGGGACATGACTACTTTGGAACAGACCGGGTCGTTGATGACCTCGTTCGGAGACTGCGCAGAAAGATGCCAGAATTGAAGGTGGAGACGATTTACGGTTTCGGCTACAGGATGATGTCATCATGAAAAACAAACCGCTCGCGTTTCAGATATGGGTTGTTATCTCCGGCATCCTGTTAGCGATATCGATTTTACTGCTTGTGTTATTTTCAAACACGCTGCGCGATTTCTTCACCAATGAAACGTATACGACGATTGAAAATGAGCAGCATGTTCTGACGGAGTACCGCCTGCCGGGTTCAATTGAAAGGCGCTATTACAGTGAGGAAGCGACGGCGCCGACAACCGTCCGCTCCGTACAGCACGTGCTCCTGCCTGAAAATGAAGATGCTTCTTCAGACAAGGATTTAAGCATTCTGTCGTCTTCGTTTATCCACAAGGTATACAAGCTGGCTGATAAGCAGGAGGAAAAAAAGAAACGGTACAGCGCCGACGTCAATGGAGAGAAAGTGTTTTTTGTCATTAAAAAGGGACTTTCCGTCAATGGCCAATCAGCGATGATGCTCTCTTATGCGCTTGATTCTTATCGGGACGATTTGGCCTACACCTTGTTCAAACAGCTTCTGTTTATTATAGCTGTCGTCATTTTATTAAGCTGGATTCCGGCCATTTGGCTTGCAAAGTATTTATCAAGGCCACTCGTATCATTTGAAAAACACGTCAAACGGATTTCAGAACAGGATTGGGATGACCCAGTAAAAGTAGATCGGAAAGATGAAATCGGCAAATTGGGCCATACCATCGAAGAGATGCGCCAAAAGCTTGTGCAAAAGGATGAAACAGAAAGAACTCTGTTGCAAAATATCTCTCATGATTTAAAAACGCCGGTCATGGTCATCAGAGGCTATACACAATCAATTAAAGACGGGATTTTCCCTAAAGGAGATCTTGAAAACACTGTAGATGTCATAGAATGCGAAGCGCTTAAGCTGGAGAAAAAAATAAAGGATTTATTATATTTAACGAAGCTGGATTATTTAGCGAAGCAAAAAGTGCAGCACGACATGTTCAGTATCGTGGAAGTGACGGAAGAAGTCATCGAACGATTGAAGTGGGCTCGGAAAGAATTATCGTGGGAAATTGATGTAGAAGAGGATATTTTGATGCCGGGTGATCCGGAGCAATGGAACAAACTCCTCGAAAACATTCTGGAAAATCAAATCCGCTATGCTGAGACAAAAATAGAAATCAGCATGAAACAAGATGATCGAAATATCGTGATCACCATTAAAAATGACGGTCCGCATATTGAAAATGAGATGCTCTCCAGCCTCTATGAGCCTTTTAATAAAGGGAAGAAAGGCGAATTCGGCATTGGTCTAAGCATCGTAAAACGAATTTTAACTCTTCATAAGGCGTCTATCTCAATTGAAAATGACAAAACGGGTGTAACATACCGCATAGCAGTGCCAAAATAGACTGTAGATGTTTTTGCAGCCTATTTTTTATGTGAAAGAATAGCCGTTAAAATCTCTGTAATTTGTTTTGAGCGGCTGTTTGCATTGATGAACCCATTTTTTCTCTGACAAGGTCTGCTTCGGATATTTGACTTTCTCCACTTTGATACCTCTGTTTCGCAAGCGGCTGATCATTTCGTCCAATTCTCTCATTCTAGATTCACCCTTTCGCTTGAGCTTTGACCATTCGGTCATCTCAATTTATAATATAAATAATACATGATAAAAAAACAAGTTACAATAAGGTTAATTTTATAACAGAAGGTGTGACTATATGGTCATATCCTAGCAGGCCTCAGGGCTCCGAAAGGGTGGAACCATTGAAGGAAAAAGAAAAGCTGATTATTGAAACAGCCTTAAAACTGTTTGCACAAAAAGGATACAACTCAACATCAGTCCAAGAAATCGCAAAAGAATGCAAAATATCTAAAGGCGCTTTTTATATTTATTTTCCTTCGAAAGAAGCGCTTCTTCTGTCTATGCTGAACTACTATTATGATAAAACGTTTACCCGAATTTTAAATATTAAAACGAAGGACGAAAGCCCCAGAACGGCTTACCGCAAACAGCTGACCGTACTCTATGAAAACATCCTTGAACACAAGGATTTTATCAGCATGCAAATGAAGGAAGGTTCTCTGCCTTACACAGAGGAAGTGGAGCAGTGCGCAAAAAAAATCCGCCAGTCCTCACTTCAATTTCATATCGACAGTCTGCTGAACATCTACGGAAAAAAAGCGGAACCGTACACTGCAGAGCTTTGTTTTTTAATAGAGGGCATCAGCCAGATTTACCTGGAATGCATAATTTTGCTCGGGTATACTGTGAAACCGTCTCAATTAGCTGACATCATTATGAATCGAATTGATGATATGGTAAAAGGCATGTCTGAACGGCACGAAAAGCCTTTCATCACATTGGAAGAGGCGAGCTCTTTATTTGGGCCTCTTACGCACGGCCGGCCTGACCCGCTGACTGAATCGATTGTGAAAAGCCTACGTGACAAAATTAACAGCTTACACACAAACTCCTCTCTTGAATTATCGGAGAGCTTGGACATACTTGAAGCAGAAATGAAGAAAAAAACACCGAAGCTGGCAATTATAAAAGGGATGATTCATAATCTGACGGAGTCTGAAGCGCTCGCTAAAGATGCGGAGCAGCTTAAATATTTATTAAAACAGCAACATATTTAGAAGAACGGCTGCTTAAAAAGCAGCCGTTTTTTTCTTTCTATTACGCCTTTGGTTTTACCATGTCTTCCGGCTTAACCATTTCGTTAAATTGCTCCTCTGTCAGCAATTCAAGCTTCAAAGCCGCTTCTTTGAGTGTCAATCCCTCTTTATGGGCAAGCTTGGCGATTTTCGCCGCGTTTTCATAACCGATATGCGGGTTCAGCGCCGTAACAAGCATTAATGAATTTGACAGGTTTTCCTGAATGGTTTCTTTATTAGGCTCAATACCGATCGCACATTTATCATGGAATGAATTCATGCCGTCACTGAGCAGCTGCACAGATTGCAGGAAGTTGTAAATAATAACAGGCTTAAACACGTTCAGTTCAAAGTTCCCCTGACTCGCCGCAAAGCCGATTGTCGCATCATTCCCCATGATTTGCGCTGCAATCATTGTTAACGCTTCGCTTTGTGTCGGGTTGACTTTACCAGGCATAATGGAGCTGCCCGGCTCATTTTCAGGGATGACGATCTCCCCGATGCCGCAGCGAGGTCCGCTTGCCAGCCATCTGACATCGTTCGCGATTTTCATTAAGTCAGCCGCAAGCGCTTTTAATGCGCCATGCGCATAAGTGATTTCGTCATGGCTTGTCAGCGCGTGGAATTTATTCGGCGAGCTGCTGAACGTTTGGCCAGTCAGTTTGGTGATCTCTTCTGAGACAAGCTCTCCAAACTCTGGATGAGCGTTGATACCCGTTCCGACAGCAGTTCCACCAATTGCAAGCGCACGCATTTTATCAGTCGCTTCCAAAATCATTTCCTTCGAACGGTCCAGCATGTAAACCCATCCGCTGATTTCCTGTCCGAGGGTCAGTGGCGTAGCATCCTGAAGATGCGTGCGTCCGATTTTGACAATATCATTGTATGCTTTCGCTTTCTCATCCAATGTATTGCGAAGCTGATCAAGCGCCGGCACAAGCTGCTCGTAAACAGCCAAAACAGCGGCAACATGCATCGCAGTCGGGAATGTGTCGTTTGAGCTTTGGCTGCGGTTCACGTCATCATTTGGATGAATCGTTAGATCAGAGTTCTTCTCTTTTAATAAAGCAGTCGCACGGTTGGCTACCACTTCGTTCATGTTCATATTGCTTTGTGTGCCGCTTCCGGTCTGCCATACAACAAGCGGGAAGTTGTCATCGTACTTGCCTTTGAGCACATCATCACAAACTGCTGCAATCGCTTCTGCTTTTTCAGCATCCAGATTGCCAAGGCGTTTATTAGCAAGAGCTGTGCTTCGTTTTAATATTGCAAACGCCTTCACAACACGCATCGGCATTTTTTCAGAACCGATCTTAAAGTTCTCCTTGCTTCGCTGTGTTTGGGCGCCCCAAAATTTATCAGCAGGAACTTTTACTTCTCCCATGGTGTCTCGTTCAATTCTGTATTCCATTTATGTATCCCTCCATAACGGTTGCTTCAATAGATCATAATTCGCCAATGACACAAAAAATCCTTTTTATTTTTCGATCTTGGCAGATTTTAATTTTAATTCAAGATATACGCGGGAATCCTTTGAATATTTGTATTTTGGATTCGTCCTGCCGTACTCCTTTGATGTATAAGAGACATCATAATGCTGTTCAAATGATCTGATGAGCTGTTCGATTTCTTCTTGTTTACCAGCAAGCCTTACCTGTGCCACTTCGTCTCCTCCGCTTTCATAAAAAAACTTACTCCATGAAATACTCTAACACAGTATATCATTTTTTTAACAGGAAAAGATAACCTCTACTAAGGTTTTGGATAAGAGGTGACCTCATTGGAACAAACAGAGTTTAAAGAATATATACACGATAATTTAGCATTGTTGCTTCCAAAATTAAAAGAAAACGATGATCTTGTGAAAAATAAAAAAATGCTTGCGAACGGATTGGTTTTTTACTATCTCTATTTCAGTGAACTGACAGATGAGAATAAGGTGTCAGAAGCCATTAAAACTTTGATCAAAGATGAAGAGACCTTAACGCTTGACCAGGTCAAAAAACGCCTTGACCAGCTTGACGCAAGACCTATTGAAACCGCCAAAAAAACAATTGAATCGATTCTCAACGGCAATTGTGCCGTGTTTATCAACGGATTAGACAAAGCCTATATTCTAAGCACAGGAAAGAAAAAAACAAGAAGCCTGACAGAGCCGACAACTGAAAAAGTAGTTCGCGGCCCAAAAGTTGCGTTTGTAGAGGATATCGATACAAATCTCGCTCTGATCAGACAAAGAACCTCTCATCCGAAATTAATCACCAAAAAAATCATGATCGGCGAAAACAAGCTGAAGCCTGCAGCCATTATGTATATTGAAGGCAAAGCAAAAAAGTCCGTCATAAAAGAAGTAAAAGCGCGGCTTAAAAATATCCAGCTGGAGGATATCCAGGACAGCGGAACACTCGAGGAGCTCATTGAAGATAATAAATATTCACCTTTTCCGCAGATTCAAAATACGGAAAGGCCTGACAAGGTTTCTTCAGCCCTGTTTAACGGCCGTGTGGCAATTTTGGTCGACAGTTCACCATTTGTGCTGCTGGTGCCGGTTTCTCTCGGCATCCTGATGCAGTCCCCGGATGACTACTATGAACGCTGGATTTCAGCATCTCTTATCCGGTCGCTGCGTTTTGCTTCTATCTTTATCACCTTGTTTTTGTCATCGATTTATATTGCACTTGTTTCCTTTCATCAGGGGCTTCTGCCGACCGCGCTCGCCGTCACGATTTCGGCAAACAGGGAAAACGTGCCGTTCCCTCCGATATTTGAAGCCTTGCTAATGGAAGTAACCATTGAGCTGCTGAGGGAAGCCGGACTGCGACTCCCCAATCCGCTCGGACAAACGATCGGCCTCGTCGGGGGCGTAGTAATCGGACAGGCGGCTGTAGAAGCGAATCTCGTCAGTTCGATTATGGTCATTGTCGTCAGTGTCATTGCCCTGGCATCCTTTACCGTTCCTCAGTACGGAATGGGGCTGTCTTTCCGGGTGCTGCGTTTTATTTCGATGTTTTCCGCCGCTATTTTAGGGCTGTACGGCATTATTTTATTTATGCTTGTCGTTTATACGCACTTAACGAGACAAACGAGCTTTGGGTCTCCGTATTTTTCGCCAAACGGATTCTTCAGCCTGAAAAATACGGATGACTCCATTATCCGTCTCCCAATTAAAAACAAACCAAAAGAGGCGAATAATCCAAATGAGCCAAAAACAGACTCCACTGAAACTTAATACCTTTCAAGGTATTTCGATTATTGCTAATACAATGCTTGGGGCCGGACTTTTAACCTTGCCTAGAGCGCTGACCACTAAAGCTAATACGCCTGATGGCTGGGTCACGCTGATATTAGAAGGTTTCATTTTTATTTTCTTCATTTATTTAAACACGCTTATTCAGAAAAAACATCAATACCCTTCACTCTTCGAGTATTTGCAGGAAGGGCTTGGGAAATGGATCGGCAGCATCATCGGCCTTTTGATCTGCGGCTATTTCCTAGGCGTGGCCAGCTTCGAGACCCGGGCCATGGCTGAAATGGTGAAGTTTTTCCTGCTTGAGAGAACACCCATTCAAGTCATTATTTTAACGTTTATTTGCTGCGGCATTTATTTAATAGTCGGGGGCTTAAGTGATGTGTCGCGGCTGTTTCCCTTTTATTTAACGATAACCATTATTATTTTGCTGGTTGTGTTTGGGATCAGTTTAAAAATTTTTGATATTAATAATTTGCGTCCTGTTTTAGGCGAAGGCCTTGGACCTGTTGCAAACTCCCTTACCGTCGTTTCCATCTCTTTTTTAGGAATGGAAGTTATGCTGTTTCTTCCTGAACATATGAAGAAAAAGAAATACACGTTCAGATATGCTTCTATAGGATTTTTGATTCCGATTATCTTATATATCGTTACGTATGTTATCGTTGTCGGGGCTTTGACCGCTCCCGAGGTGAAAACGCTGATTTGGCCGACTATTTCTCTCTTTCAGTCCTTTGAGCTTAAAGGCATATTTATTGAACGGTTTGAATCGTTTTTACTGGTGGTCTGGATCATCCAGTTTTTCACAACTTTTGTCATTTACGGATACTTTGCCGCTAATGGGTTAAAGAAGACATTCGGATTATCGACTAAAAAAAGTATGGTGATCATCGGCATAACGGTCTTTTATTTTTCTCTTTGGCCGGATGACGCCAATCAAGTCATAATGTACAGCGATTATCTTGGATATATTTTCATCTTCCTGTTTCTGCTTCCCTTCATTCTCTTTTTCATTGTAGCTCTCAAAAGGAGGATTACAGCAAAATGAAAACCCGGATTTTATGTATGTTTATCTGCACCCTATTGCTGTCCGGATGTTGGGACAGCGAAAATATCGAGGAATTAAGCTTGGTGATCGGAGTAGGCCTAGACAAGCCCAACGATAAAAATTTAGAGCTGACACAGCAGATTCTCGTGCCGAAAAAAATCAGCGCCAAGGAGGGCTCTTCATCTGACCCGACACAGCTGTCTATCACAAAGGGGGAAACTGTCCATCAAATGATGAGAACCTCTGCATTAAAGCATAATCCTACGTTTTCACAGCATTTGCGACTTATTCTGCTTTCCAAGAGCGTGATTGCGGATGAGATTGGAATGGACGCGATCATTAACCAGTTTGTCAGAGACAACGGAACAAGGAGGAGTTCCTACGTCTTTATCACTAACGGCCGAACTAAGGATATATTTAAAATGAATGATGAAGGCGAGCCCGCATCCAACGTGATATATGATCTGACAGAAAATAATAAGGTGACGATCAGAATGATGGAGCCAGTTACATTGGGGGAGATCTCAGAACACTTAACCTCTGACGATTCATTCCTCATCCCTCATGTCGGTAAGGAAAATGGCAAGCTCGCGATAAACGGAGCCTCTATCATCAAAAACAAATTATGGCACCGGGATCTCACCCCGATTGAGGTTCAAAATGTCAACTTATTTTCAGGCACTGTCGAAGGAGGCGTCATTGACTTGAAGCGCGATGGCCATCTCTTTTCTTATGAAGTATATTCGAGCAACCGGAAAATCAAGACGGACTACAAGGATGGAAAGTTCAAATTCACTGTCACCCGAACTATTGAAGGTCGTCTATCTGAGGACTGGAATCCAAATGAAGATTCGTTTAAGGATTCATATATTAAAAGTATTGAAAAGACAGTCGAAAAACAAGTACACAAAACAGTAACGACATTTATTACAGAGAAACTGCAGAAAGAGATCAAAGCGGACGTAACCGGATTGGGAAACCAAGTCAGAATTCATTATCCTCAAAAGTGGAAAAAGATCGCAAGAAAATGGGACGATGATTATTTCAGCAATGCGGAAATAGACTACCGGGTCAATGTGGTTGTCAGAGACTTCGGAACGAAAGGCGCAAACAAATAGCAGCCGCCTATTTTACGAGATGGTTTCGATGCGCGTACACCGCCGCCTGCGTCCGGTCACTGACATCCAGCTTTGATAAAATATTCGTAATATGCGTTTTGACTGTTTTAATCGTAATAAACAGTTCCTCGCCTATTTCTTTGTTTGTTTTTCCTTCTGCGATCAGGCAGAGTATTTCGAGTTCCCGTCTCGTAAGGGATTCATGCGGGAGCGCGTTTTCACCTGAGTGGCGCAGCCTGGACAATACTTTTCCCGCCACTTTTGATTCCAGCATTGGCTCTCCCTTGCTTGCGGCGCGGATGGCATCGGCGATTTCTGCCGCTTTTGAGGTTTTCAACAGATAGCTGAGCGCGCCAGCTTCAATAACCGGGTACACTTTGTCATCATCAATGAAGCTTGTGAGAACAATTATTTTCGGGTCGGAAAGCTCCCGGCAAATTTGCTTTGTAGCTTCGATGCCATCCATGCCCTCCATGACTAGATCCATTAAAATGACATCAGGCAATAGTTCCGCAGCAAGCCGAACACCTTCGCCGCCGTCAGATGCTTCGCCGATGACTTCAATATCGGGCTGCGCCTCCAAAAAAGCCGCGAGCCCCATTCTGACCATTTCATGATCATCAATCAATAATACTCGAATCACGTTCGTTCTCTCCTTTTTCTTCCGGGAAAATCGGGACCTTCACTTCGATTTGTGTGCCTTTTCCTTCTACTGAAATCACTTCGGCGACCCCGCCGATTTCACTTGCACGTTCCTTCATAGAATTTAAGCCGTATGAGGATGCTTTCACCTGGCCCATTTTAAAGCCTTTTCCATTATCAATCACCTTCAGACGGAGCTGACTGTTCTTTATGCCCAGAATCACGGTTACTTTAGACGCTTTTGAATGTCTAAATACGTTTGAAAGGGCCTCCTGCACGATTCTGAACAAGTGGTCTTCAACACCCTTGGATATCGCTGTGTCTTGTATATCCCACTCAATATCAAGCGGCTGCTTTTTTCGGAACTCGTCCAAAAGCTCCGTCAGGCCCTCCTTCAGCCCTTTTCCTTCAAGGGTGACAGGCCGTAAATGGAGCAGCAGCGCCCTCATCTCATTTTGGGCTTCGCCTGCCATATGCTCGACCATCTTGATCCGCTTGACTGTTTTATCATCAGCATCCTTCACATGTTCCAGCACGGCTGATGTCATCATCGATATGGCAAAGAGCTGCTGGCTGACAGCATCATGCAGGTCTCTGGCCAATCGCTGACGTTCTTCCGATATGACCGATTTCTTCATTTGCGCCTGCCATTCCGCACGTTCATTGGAAAGCTTCTGCAAGGATGCGACTTGAAGCTCCACGCGCTTCGCCATTTCGTTCAGCTGATCAGCGGCCAGGCCGATTTCATCATCTCCGAGCGGCGGTATCCGATAAGCGAAATTGCCGTTTTCAAAGGTTAAAATCGATTCAATTAATGTATCAACCCTTGTCTTCAATCGGTTGCCGTACATATACCCTGAGGCGAAACCAATCGTCACGCTGATCAGCAGCAAAATCAGGATAAACGGTATTCCGAACCAGCTTGATGACAGCAAAACACGCGGATCGAGCCGGTAGTAAAACATCATAAAGGTAATCAAGCAGGCAAAAAGCAGGAGGCTGATTCCCGTTGTCATGCGGATGGCGCGCCATTGAAGACTGGCAAGCAGTTTTTTTCTCATACGTACTTCACATCCACATCACCGATAAATAAGGAAACGGACACTTTGACCCGGCGCTTTGACTCGCTGTAATCAGTTGACGCGGCATATACCTTCGTGCTTAATCCGCTTTTCTTCGAGCCGATCAGATTGATGTCACCTATGAAAACAGCCGAGCTGACAGCCACTTCAAGGTCCGATGGCACATAAATATCAACGTTTCCAATGACTCCGCTAATGACGATCGTGCTTTCTCCTTCGGGAATCATCGCTTTAGATAAATCGATTTTGATATCACCGATAAAACCAGAGACATTTAAATCATTCAGGTCAAACGGCTGCTTCATCATTTGCAGCTCTCCGATAAAAAAACTGCGCATGTCAGGCTGTTTCACATCTTTCGGCGGCTCATGATGTTCTTTTTTATTGAGGTTGACCCGTTTCTCATTCGGTTCGAATATCGGCTTCCCTTTGACAAGCCTGTAGCCGGCGTAAATCAGAAATGCGGCAAACGCATAGCCGAATAAATTAAAGGTGATGCTGAAGAGGTTTCTCAAAAAAAGAAACGCAGCAAAGATATACATTACGGAGCCAAGCCAATCACGGGAATATTTTTTAAGGAAATAGCCGGCAATCAGAAAAAAGAGCGGCCAAAACAGCAGATCGCCTATTCCGATAATTTGCAAAAACATACTGATGCCGAATAAAGCAATGATAAATCCAAGAAGCTGTTTTTTTGTCATTCCTGGTGTCCGCCTCCTTTCTTCTGCCTGGTGCTACCGAATCGTTACATCCCCGCTGTCCGTTTTGATATCGATTGGATGCTGGCCGCTTCCTTGCGAGCCTGTGATGTGATGCTGTTCTTTATGTGCTGTATCAGCAAATGAATACGGCGAACTGACGTCACCGCTCGCTGATTTCGCTTTGACTGTAAAGCTGCCGTTTTTGGGAAGGCTTAGATTGGCATCACCGCTTGTCAGCTTGACAGATAAGGGCCCGGTTACCTTTTTCAATACAGCATTAAAATCTCCCGAAGTCATTTTTACATCGAGAGAGCCTGATACATCAGCCAGATTTGCGTCTCCTGAAGCTAAGTCAATGCCGGCTGTTTTGTAATCGGTATTTGAAATGGTGACATCTCCGGATGACCCCTTTACTTTCAGTTCTTGAAGACGGACGTCTGTCACTCTCGCATTTCCGCTCGCAGATACTGCGTTCAGCCTGGAAAGCGCAAGATGGCCATTCCCGGCCACAGAAACGTCCCCGCTTGAGGTTCGCACTGTCAGATCACCTTTGTAATCATACGGAAGCCGGACGATAAGAGTCGAACGATTAAACCCATTCAAAAATTGAAATTCTTTTTCCTTTACGGTCAGCACCAGTTTTCTTTTGTTTTCAGTCACAAATAACTTTCCCGAGTCTCCTGCAATGCCTGCTGATATGTCATTTCGTTCTTCCGCTATGACCCGGACATCCTTGCTATCGGACTCTATGACCATGCTGTCAATGTCCCGCGGCAACGCGCTGGCTGAATCGGCTTCTGTGCCATTTATGAAACCCAAGCCTGCGGCAAACACGTCTTTTACGACGACGGCGAAAAAGACAAGAATACCGGCAGTGATCAACAGTTTGCCAAGCATTTTTTTCATTCGGTTTCATCCTTCTCATTCATTCTATTATAAAGGAAAAGCTTGCGAATTGATACGTGCGGAAGGGAAGGACTTGACCGCAAATCCTTCCCCGTTCCGCTTATTCATTTGCCGCTTGTGTCTTGTCTAATTTTTGCAGTGAGAGCGCCCGCATTTTTTCAATCTCCGCTTCCACATCATCTGCGAATTCCTTGCGTGTTAGTTCTGTGCCGGCTTCCGCTGACTTTGAATAATCCGCGCGGATTTCCATTTCTTCAATACGATTTTCAATACGTAAAAATTCACGATACGCGCTTTCACTGTCAATTTTGTCAAATGTCGTATTCATATGCTCTTTAGCTTTCGCCGCATTTGCCCGCGCAATCAGCGCCTGTTTTTTATCCTTTACGTCTTGAAGCTTTGTTTCAAGTGCCGCCAGCTGTTCTTTCAGGTCAGCCAGCTGACTGTTAGCCTGTTCATAGGAAACTTTATGCTCTGCCGCCTTCCCTTCTAAATACTTCATTTCAGTCAGCGCTTTTTTCGCCAGTTCTTCTTCACCTGCGTCAAATGCGAGCTGTGCCTGTTTTTTCCGTTTGCCAGCCACTTCAGCGGCTTCTTCATATTTTTTCTTAAATTGATAGGCAATCGTGTGCTGTTTCACAATTGTTTGCTTTGCTTTTGCAATGTCACTTTCCATATCGCGTACATATTGATTCAGCATTACCTTTGGATTCTCCATTTTATCAAGTCCTTCATGAACTGACGCAACAAACATGTCTCTGATTCTTTTAAATACCATACCTAATTCCTCCTAATATATTGATATTATTTTTTCTTCAAAAATTCTTCCCATTCGTCATCAAAGTGAGATTGGTAGGCAGCTGAAGCCGGTTCAGGATCAAAAGATGATACACCGTTGTCAGCTGATCCGTTTTTCATCAGCTTCCAGCCGTAATACACCATAGCGGCTGCCAATGCGATTCCGACGACAAACGGAAGTGAGCAGATGAGCATAATGGCTCCGATACCGCCCACGATGATTCCCGTGATGGTTTTTCCTGCGGCAAACCTTTTGACTCCTGCGTATGTCATTAAGCTCCCGATGGCGAGCGGGATGATAAAGCCGAAGCTTCCTCCTCCAAAAAAGACGGAGATCCCAAATACAATTAATAAGAATCCGCCTACTGTTTTTTTGTTTATCTTCATGCAGATCCTCCTTTCGTTTTCCTTGTCTTCATCTTATACAAGTTGGCATTTATGCAAAACGAATCAGAGATTGATTTTTATATAAGACCCGAGTCGTATCTCGCACCGGACCCATCGGCACAAAAAAAAGCCATGCACGAGGCATGGCGTTTCAAAACCCTTTACAGATGAACACTTGCTTCCCTTTCTTTAATCAGGTCGGACCTTTCTGCTTTGGCCAGTTTTGTAAACAGCAAAATTCCGATACCCGCAATAATTTCGACAATCCCTCCGGCAGCGATCACTTTTCCTGAGCCGAAAGCATTTGCGGCATATCCGCAAATGACAGCTCCGGCAGGGATCGAAATATTTGAGATCATATGTATAACGGCGTAAACCTGCGGCTGATCCTCACTATCCACAGAGGTCTGGATTATCGTGTACTCAGGAACATTAACAGCACTGACTGCGGCGCCGAAGGTAAACGCGGCGAAAAACACGAGCGGCAAAAAGGTGTTCATCCCGGTAATAAAGAAAGCAAATCCTTCAATAATGCCGGCAGTGACGAAAAGCAGCCCGTACCTGTTTACTTTGACTTTCGCCAGCACAAATCCTAATAAAAATGCGCCTGCGGCGGTGGTGGCCTTTAAAAGCGAGTAAACGATCGGCTGGCCGTTTAAATCTTCCGCAACGTATACGGCTGAGAGCGCTTCCCAAGGGGCAGCCGCGAAATTCATAAAGATACAGTAAATAGCGAGCGGATATAAAATCTGATGCTTTCTGACGAGCCTAAAACCGCGTTTCAGTCTTCCGATATACGTGCCTCTCTGTGTCACAACAGCAGCCTCTGATTGAGACTCAACCGCAGTGTACTTAATAAAAAGGACGAGAAAACCTGACACCAAATAGAGCACAAGTGCGATAAGCATCGTATAAGAAGGGCTGATAAATGTAAGAAAAGCGCCGCATAATGTGACAGCCCCGAGCCGGACAATTTGAGCGGAGGATTGCAGCACAGCGTTTGCTTTTTGAATGCCCTGTTCATTTACGATTTGAGGAATCAAAGCGATTGAGGCGGGATTGTAGGCAGCTCCAGTAGCAGAATGCACAATCATAAGCGTCATGACAAACCACAGCGGAGAGAAGCCCGCAAAATGGCATAGAGGGATAATCAAAACAATTGCTGCCCTTGTCAGATCTGAAAAGTACATCCAAAATTTCAGCGTGCTCTGTTTCATAAATGGCCCTGTCACAGGCGCCAGCACGGCTTCCGGCAAAAAAGTGACAGCAATCAATAAAGCAGTGCCGATCGCACCTTTGCCATCATAAATTAAAAACCATAATATTGAATTAAATGCGAACATATCGCCGGATATCTTGACTATTCTTGAGAAAAACAGATAATTGAAATTTCTCTTCCAGATGCTATCACTTTCAATTAAATTCACCATCCATCAGAGCCCCCCACTGCCTATTTTTTACATCTATTTATTACAATATCTCATTTTTCCATTTTTCAGTCAATAATTCATAAGGTTCATTTTTTGTCGCAAAATGGGAAATTGACAGGGTGAAAAACAAAAAAGCCGGCATGTATATGAACACGCCGGCTCTCACTTTTACTTTTCCGATTCACTGCTGTTTCGGTCCCGAAACACAATAGCACTCCTTTCATATTCTACATCGCCAATACCGCTTCTTGCATTCACAACCCGTGCAGCGGCAAATAAATAGTCGGACAGTCGATTGAGATAACGCAGCACTGTTTCATGAATCTCCTCCGATTTCATCAGTGTCACCACTCTTCGTTCTGCCCGCCTTGTAATGGTACGCGCTACATGAAGAAGCGAAGCACCCTTCGATCCGCCTGGAAGAATAAATTTCTTCAGTTCCGGCGCTTCTGCAGTATAGGCATCAATGCGCGTTTCTAAAAAGGAAACAGATTCTTCCGTTAGCTTATAGTCTTTTCTTTCTGTGGCAATTGCCAGATCGCCTCCGCAGTCAAACAGCTCATGCTGGATGGTCAGCAGCTCTGCGGTCAGATCTTCAAAACCGGGCTGCCCGGAAAGCTCTGCCAAAGCAAGCCCGAGAAAGCTGTTAAGCTCGTCAACCGTGCCGTAGCTTTCGACGCGGGGACTGTCCTTGTCCGTTCTGCCCCCGATTAAGCCCGTTTGTCCCTTATCGCCTGTTTTTGTATATAGTTTCATACCTGAACCTCCTTTACACAGACTTATTCAAACAGCTCAGCAGCCTCTTTTACACATTCAGCTGTTCCGTTCTTTATCAATTGATTCAGCCGCTGTTCTGTGTTTTCGGATTGCTGAGTTTGGGTCGCGGCGACGAGAATATCACCTGTATCTCGTCTGTCTCCCAGCACTTTCGTCCGTTCTGCTTCGGCAGCCATAAGAGCTTTGATGAAGAATTGATCTGACGCATAGCCATTAATCAAAATCCAAATGGAAAAGCCGGTCAGAACGCATATGAAAATAGATAACTCTTCATCCTCAAACGTTCGATAAACGAAACGGTCAAGCCTTTCTGAAGATGCGGTCGCACACGTTTCCTCCAGTTGAAAACCGTTCTCTGAAAGATAGGCTGCAAGTCCTTTTATCCGATCTGACTGATCTGGCAGCCGTTTATGGATCAGCGTTCTGCTCCACGAAAACCCTGCACCGATAGGCGTCGAGGACAATGTTCGAAGGGGGATTTCCACTTTCAGAAGAATCTCATCACGCCCCGCTTGGAGCAATGCTTCAAATGGGATAAACTGCCGCTTTTCGCTGTCTTTTTCAGGCTGAATCACAATCATCGGTTTAGGTGAGCTTTGATGAACCAAGGCGGTGACATCTGTATCGTACACCGCCTTTATGCGATGTTCTGCAACAGCATATTCCGGTTTTTGTTTAGGCCCTGCGGTGCCGTTTTTCATAAACATGAGCCCATCACAGTACAGGCTTGCGGTGTTCAAATCATGAAAAACGCTGACAGCTGCCAATCCGCTTTCACTCGTCAGGCGTTTGATCAGATCAAGCAGGTCTTTTTGATAAGCCAGATCGAGAAAATTGGTCGGCTCGTCCAAAAACAAAATACGCGGCTGCTGCGCCAAAGCTTGGGCCAAATACACCCGCTGCTGTTCCCCTCCGCTTAGTTCGCGGACCGGCTTTTGCGCAAAAGCGGCCACTCCTGTTTGCTCCATTGCTTTCTGTACAATGGCTTTATCCTTTTCAGTCTGCTGTCTGAACAGCCCCGTTTGGAACGGATATCTGCCAAAGGCCACAGTTTCTTCGACGGTAAAAGTGAAGGCTTGATCCGTTTTTTGCGGCAGGACAGCCATGATTTGCGCCAGTTCCTTCGGTTTATAGTCCGCCAGCGGTTTTCCGGCCAGATAAACGCTGCCTTCTTTGGCCGGCAGCGTACCTGTCAGCAAGTGCAAAAGCGTGGTTTTCCCGCTTCCATTAGGGCCGAGAATTCCGAGGAATTCCCCCTTCTCCACTGTTAAGCTGACATTGTTGACCAGGCAGCTGTCGCCGTATCCTCCCGACAATCCTTCTGCCTTCATCATAAGCTTTTCCTCCCGCGGTGCTGCCGAATTAAAATTAGAGCGAACACAGGCGCTCCAGCCAAGGACGTAATGATCCCGATCGGCAGTTCAATTGGCTCAATGATCGTTCTGGAAAGCAGATCGGCTAAAACGAGAAACCCTGCCCCGAGCAAGGCGGACAGCGGCAGTAAATGCCGATGGTCTGTTCCCCACAAAAGCCTTGTGATATGCGGAATGACAAGGCCGACAAAGCCGATCGTTCCTGACACTGCCACAGCGCTTCCGGTCAAAAGAGAGCCGGCTATTAAAATCAGCATCTTCCTTTGCTGAACGCTGACTCCGAGAAGCTTTGCTTTGTCTTCTCCATATGTCATCACGTTCAGCTCCCTTCCGTTTATAATCAATAAAATGGTTCCCAAAAGAAAAAACGGAAGAAACAGAATAACATAACTCCAGCCTCTCATTGAAACGCTTCCAAGCAGCCAATGCACAATCGGAAGCAGGTTGTCTCCTGTCAAGGCGATGATAAGAGAAATAAATGCGCCAAAAAAAGAGTTGATGATAACACCAGTCAAAATGAGGGTGGAAACAGACATCGAAGTGTGAACGAGGCGGCTGAAGGAAAGGACCGCCGCGATCGTGGCAAGCGCCGCGGCTACACTCATAACCGGGAGTGTAAACCCTCCGATGCCAGGAAGCTGCAGGCTAAAGAATAGGGTCACAACCGCGCCAACTGAAGCACCGGATGAAACACCGAGCGTATAGGGATCAGCAAGCGGATTTTTCAGCAGCCCCTGAAAAGCGGCCCCTGCGATAGAAAGAGCCGCCCCCACAAGGGCGGCCAGCACAACTCTCGGCAGTCTGATATTCATCATAATATTAGTGTACATCGGATCATCAGAGCCGATAGAGCCGCCGAAGCCTTGATGCCAAAAGACACGAAAGACAGCGGGGATAGGAATATGCAGGCTGCCGCAAGAAATTCCTAAGATGATGCTCACGGCTAAAAATGAGAAACCAATGATATATGCGGTAAAACGATTATTCCTTAAACGTATCTGGGTAAATGCTTTCCGCAAGTTCTTCGACCCCTTCGATCAGACGGGGACCCGAACGTGTCACAAGATCAGGGTCCACATCATATACGCGATGATGTTTCACAGCATTGATTTCGCTCCACCCATTGCGTTTTTCCACAGCTTTCGCTTTCACACCGTCCGTTGTAACAATTGCATCAGGATTGAGTTTTACGATCGCCTCATCTGTCATTTGCACCCATCCAGTCTGATCCGCCGCTGCGTTTTTAGCATGGATGACATTCAGCATTTCATTCATAAACGTATCTTTTCCGGTTGTATAAATGTCCGGGTCAGGAGAAACCTCGATAAATACACTTTTCTCCTCGTCCTTTGAAATGGTTTTCGCTTTTTCTTTAATATCCTTTATATCTGATTTCATGCTTTTCACGAGCTGATCGGCTTGTTTCTCAGCCCCGGCAGCTTCTCCAATCATTTCGATTGATTTGTACACCTCGGAGAATGATTGTGCATCATTGACAGTCAGCACGGTAATGCCCGCAGCCTTCAGCTGTTTGATGGCATCCGCTGATGCTGACATGGAAGACTCGTGAGCCAGAACGAGATCCGGCTTTAGAGAAATGACTTTTTCAACGTTTACATTCATATCTCCGACTTTTTCAACCTTTTTGACTTCCTTTGGATAGGTATCGTTTGTGGTGACACCGACCACTTTGTCACCGAGGCCGAGAGCATATGTAATTTCTGTGTTGCTCGGCATTAATGAAACAATCTTTTTCGGCTCTTTTTTGATGGTTACATCCTGGTTTGACGCATCATCAATGGTGACAGGAAACGCTTCTGTCTTTTGTTTTGCCTTGGAATCCTTCTGATCCGCAGAATTGCCGCAGCCTGCCAGCATAACAGCGGCCAGCAGGAGCGCAGTCCATATCCCGGCTCGTTTTTTCATACACTTTTCCTCCTAAACGAACTAAAAAAAGCATCTCTACGACGGTAAAGATGCTGTAAACAACACAAAAAAGCCTATTGTTTACACATCATCTGTCCTCGCAGAATTCGTGCTGATCAAACAGGCAGGTATCCTGGCTCTTGGCGCTTTGGCCAATTACAGTGGCGGGACCGCACCGGCTTTTACCGGTTTCCCTATTAAGCCGGCTGTTGTCCACGGACCGGCACCTATTTGACATTCGTATCCTTTTTTCGGAGTAATTATACTATATGACTGACAGGCTTGTATATGCGTCCTGAATGACTTTTCCCGTATTGTGTATGGGAGCAAAATCCTCGTAAACTCTAAATTTGATCTTGTATACTTAATACCATCATCAATCAAAAGGAATGATTCTTATGGATTTACAGCTAAAAGACAAACTCGTCTTAATCACCGGCTCAACGTCCGGCATCGGGAAAGCCGCCGCAAAAAGCTTTCTGCAAGAGGGTGCGGCAGTCATTGTCAACGGACGCAAACAAGAGACTGTCGATCGCACGGTTGAAGAGCTTTCTGAATACGGAACAGTGCACGGTGCGGCTGCCGATTTGTCAAAGACAGATGAAGCAGCGGCTTTTATTGAAAAAGTAAATGAAATCGGTGATATCGATATCCTTGTCAACAACCTCGGTTTCTTCGAGGTAAAAGACTTTGCCGATGTGACAGATGAAGAGTGGAATCAATATTTCGAAGTGAACGTGATGAGCGCCGTTCGGACAAGCCGTCACTTCCTTCCAAAGATGCTTGCTAAAAACAGCGGCCGCATTTTAAATATTGCAAGTGAAGCAGGCATCAAACCGCTGCCAACGATGATTCCATACTCAATGACAAAAACGGCGCTGATCAGCCTGTCAAGGGGAATGGCTGAAATGACAAAAGGCACGAATGTGACGGTCAACTCAGTGCTTCCGGGGCCTACTTGGACAGAGGGCGTGGCATCCTATATGGAAGGCGCCGCACAAGCAGCCGGCCAGGATACAGATACATTTATCAAAGACTATTTCAAGGTCAATGAGCCAACTTCGCTTATTCAGCGATACGCGACAGCAGAAGAAGTCGCCAACACAATCGTATTCCTCGCGTCTGACGCCGCCTCCGCCATTAACGGCACGGCACAGCGTGTGGAAGGCGGCATTATCCGTTCTCTGTAACATGCAAAAACGCATCCGTCTATCGGATGCGTTTTTTTTATACGTCTCCAGCAAATGGTACCGGCTGATATCCGCCTGTTTCCAGTTGTGCTGAAAACAACCCTCCAGCGTGAGGCTGCTCGAATCTTTCTTTTTCTGTCATTTGTTCCGTTGCCGTTGTAATGTAAAGGGTTTTTAAGTCTCTGCCGCCAAACGCGCAGCACGTGACATACTTGGCTGGCACGCTGATTGAATTGATTTCTTTTTTCTCAAACGGGTCAATGTGAACAACGCGGCTGCCGCCAAACAGCGCCACCCACAGCATGCCATTTTGGTCGATTGTCATGCCGTCCGGCAATCCGTCTGATTGGTCAAAACGATAGACAGGTTCTGGATTTGAAACATCTCCGCTTTGAGGGTCATAGCTGTAGCGCACAATCTCCTGCGTCGGCGTGTCGATGTAATACATCAAATTCCGCTCGCGATCCCAATCCAAACCGTTTGAGGTAGAGACTCGATCTTTGATTTTGACAAGACTGCCGTCTAGATTCAAACGGTACAGCGACGCCTGTTTTTGCTCGCCTTCCATGCTCGTCGTCCCCGCCCACAGCCTTCCGTACGGGTCACATTTAGCATCATTAAATCTCAGGCTCTCATGCATGTCCTTTGGCTGTTTAATTTTCTCCAGGCTGTCATCCCGAAGATGATACAGGTAAAACCCGTCCTTCATCGTCATAATCAGTTCATCCTTGGAATATTTCGCAAGCGCCGTCACAAAGGATTTGAATTTGATCGATCGGTTGATTTTTTCTTCAGGGTCAAAAATGTGGAGCTCGCTCCCCAGGATATCAACCCAATATAAGCGGCCGTTTTCTTCATCCCATAACGGGCCTTCTCCAATCACTGCCCTAGTGTCTGCTTCCAATACTGCATCCATGTGTTACACCTCTTTAGCTTCAGTCTATATATTGTTATTCCCGGCAAAGAGGTGTCCAAACCACATGATGTTTATTGTTTTTTAAAAAGGATGGTAATGACCGTCCCAATGTCCATTCTGCTGTTTACATGGATCGTTCCGTTATGCAGATGGACAAGCTCCTTGGCAATCGCGAGCCCGAGACCCGTTCCGGCAGTTGAATCTTTTGTGTTCGTCCCTCTGTAGTAACGGTTAAACAAATGGGTAATCGTTTCTTCATCCATTCCTTTCCCATTGTCCTTCACCTTTAAAGAAATATGATTTTTTGTTTGTTCCAGAATGACTTGAATCTCTGTTCCTTTGCCGTTGTGCTTCACGGCATTCCCAAGGAGATTTTCTAATATGCGCCTGAACCACGCTTCATCAAGTGCAAATTCAATATGCTCTTCTTTGGATACAAACGAGATATCATACCCTTCAGAAAACGGATTTTTCTTAAAATCCTCAATGACATTTTTAAAAAACGGGATAAGGCTGGTAAGCCTTCTCTCAATAGGAAGAGCATCATTTTTCAGCCGATATGTTAAATTTAAATCTTCAATCAGCTTGGACATGTATTCAGATTTTTCTCTGACAACCTGCCCCATTTCTTTCACTTCTTCCGGCGACCAGTCATACTGCTTCGACTCGAGCATCATGCTGTAGCCGTAAATGCTGCTGAGCGGTGTTTTTAAGTCATGTGACAAACCGGCAATCCATTCTTCCCTTGTCGCCTGGATTTTTTCCCTGTTTCTTTTATCCCTTCTCAGCGTTTCAGTCAGCTGATCCATTGATTCAAATATCTCACCGAAGAAGCGGTACGGCTGTTTGATTTTCCCCTTTTTATTTTTGCTGACAGGATGGCCTTCCCGGTTTCTGGGTTCCTCAAGCTTCCCTTTTGACAGATTGACCAGCCATCGAATCGTGTGAAAAATCGGCAGCCCAAACCGGAACATATACCAAACGGTCATCCAAATGATATACATGAACAAAACGCCCATAACAAGAAACATCGCTTTTAATACAACCTTCAGGAATGATTTGTTAAACTCCTGATCGGTTACATAGACAGGGTTCGGCACCGTAGCGACCATCCATCTGTCTTTATTGAGAATCTTAACGGAAATTTCCCGCTTATAGTTCCAAGGTTTAGAGCTGTATTTCAACAGCTCCAGCTGGTTCATCGTTTTTCTTTCGCTTTTTGTGCTGTTGATGCTGTCGAGAATGTTTCCATTGCTGTCTAACAGGTAAATGGCGCCTTTTTTCTTTTTAATATAGTCGATGGTGCCAGACTTATAGTGCGCTAGGGCGTCTATCTTTTGTTCACGCTTTTCAACGGAAGTCAGGAGCTGTTCACTCTTTGATTTCCAGCCGAACAATAGAAGATACGACTTATCTTCAATATTGATGGCCCAATAATTCAGTTTATAGTTATGAAGCTTTTTGATTTTATAAATAGACAATAGCTCTTTCTTGGTATAGGTGCCCGGCACGTCTTTTGGCACGCCGTAGGAATAATCAGTGTTTCCTTCCGAATCAATGATTTGCATCCAGCCGTGCTGTTTATCGACAGATTTCTTCAGGAAATTATCCACTTCCCATGTCCCGTCTTCGTTTACATCGAGATATGCTTCAAGTGTGTCGGTCGTCGCCTTCGTCAGTCCCGAATTGGATTCCGCATCGCTAAAACGAGCGTCTAAATAGAAAAACGACGCAACAAGCATCACCGTAAGCAGCAGGATCACAATCAGCATCTGCCCGAAAAAGTGAAACAAAAACTTCCATCTTAACCTCATGACCGCTTGCCTTCAGGATTTGGGATAAAACGATAGCCGAGACCTCGAACGGTTACAATATACTCCGGATTGCTCGGATCGCGCTCAATCTTCTCCCTAAGCTTGCGAATATGAACCATGACGGTGTTGTTGTCACCATAGGAAGGATAGCCCCATACTTTTTCATATATTTGATCCTTGGAGAGCACCACGTTTGGGTGTTCACAAAAATACTGCAAAAGCTGCAGAAGCTGAGCTGAACAAGCAACAGCTTCCCCGCCTACGATCAGCTCGGCATTTTGCGGAGAAAAAGTAAAATAATCATATGTGTATGTTTGATTTGAACTCGTTTCTTTCGATTGATATGTACGCTTGAGATGCGCTCTGATCCGCGCCGCTAATTCCAGCGGATTAAATGGTTTTGTGATATAGTCATCAGCTCCGACCGCAAAGCCCGATAATTTGTCCGCGTCGGATGATCTTGCCGTCAGGAAAAAAATCGGAGCGTCTGAATACTCTCTGATCAGCGTGCAGGCTTCAAAACCGGACATTCCGCCCATCATGACATCCAGCACAATTAAGTCAACCTTATTGGCCTTCACAACAGGAATCGCTTCTTCTGCGCTTGCCGCATCCAGTATATTTCGATAACCTTCTTTTTCGAGAACGCGTTTGATCATGTCCACAATCGCTTTCTCATCGTCTACGATTAAAATTGACGCATTTTCCACTTTTATGTTCCTTTCTGTCACTGTTTTTTTCATCTTATCATTATATCGTTTATTTATGGTACATTTTTGAATACATTGGAGCTTGGCAAATCAAAACAGCAAAAAAGGAGCAAACAAGCGCTCCCTTTTGATGTTTTTTTATATGAAAATATTATGAGTTCTCATCTACCATGTACAAAATAAACTCCCAAAATCCCGGGACATCCTGACACAAAAGCATATCAGCCTTTTCAAACATTTTGATCTTCAGCTCTTGCTCTAAATCTTCTCTTTCTTGATAGGACGTATTGCTGAGTTTTTTTCTGATCATCGGTGAAAAGCATGCAATCAGGTGCTCAATGTCAAAAGTCTCGTCATTTTGTTTCTTTTTTTGTTCAAACTGGCCGTTCACAGCTTACTTTTCCCCCTTTTTTTGCGCCGCTAGCTGCTTTCTGATATTCTCCAGCCCCTTTTTATGAATGTTGGAAATGTTTTGCCGGGACTCCCCTAATGAATCTGCAATCTCCTGCATCGTGGCACCGTGAAGATACACTTTCGTCAGCACGCTTTTTTGTTTGTCAGTCAGATTCTGAATCGCTTGGTAGAGCTGATAATCCTGAACATGCTGACTCAAATCATCCTGCCGGTCTAAAAACTCTTCAAATGCATCGCTTCCTGTTTCGGAAGGAAGTCGATCTCCTGCCTCCGGATGATCAACCGTCAGCGGATACCGTTTTTGATTTTTGCGAACCCGCTTATCAAAATCAATAGAAAAGATGCGAATCATTGAATTCATATACTTGACGATGCGGATTTCTTTATAAAACTGCTTAAATAGCTCGTCCAATGATTTTGCATCTTTTTCGTTAGGGCTTTCCATTACGTTTTTGAACAAACGGTAATGCTGAGGATTGCTCAAAAAATGCTTCACGATGGGATGCTTCATTATCTCCTTACATTTTGACCGTAAAAGACTTTGATAGTCCATCAAACCGCCTCCCTACTAAATTAAATGAAGGAAAGCAAAAAAAAGTAAACTACTACTTTCCGACTAGTGTCTTCCAAAATACTTTGCAGCAGTTTACGTTTTATCGGATTTCCTTCACTTACATACATGACTGCAGAAAAAGAAGGGAGGTATTTTCCTATGGATCAGGTTTTTATAGAGGAAGTCGTAAAACAAATCGGCAATTTGGGGTTTCCCGCGCTGATTGCAATGTACCTGCTGACCCGGTTCGAAAAGAAGTTTGATCAACTCATTGAACTAATGACAGAACTGAAAGATCATGCAAAAAAATAATTTTTCAATCAAAGTTGACTTTTCACTGATTTTTTTCACTTAACAAAACAGAAGGGAAAACGAAAGGCCTTTCACCTTCTCTTTCTGCTATCACAATTAAATCTAAGGAGGAAACATTTCATGAAAAAACAAAATGACATTCCGCAGCCAATTAGAGGAGACAAAGGAGCAACGGTAAAAATCCCACGCAATATTGAAAGAGACCGGCAAAACCCTGATATGCTTGTTCCGCCTGAAACCGATCATGGCACCGTCAGCAATATGAAGTTTTCGTTCTCTGACACTCATAACCGATTAGAAAAAGGCGGATATGCCCGTGAAGTGACAGTACGTGAACTGCCGATTTCAGAAAACCTTGCATCTGTAAATATGCGGCTGAAACCAGGCGCCATTCGCGAGCTGCACTGGCATAAAGAAGCAGAATGGGCTTATATGATTTACGGAAGCGCAAGAGTCACAATTGTTGATGAAAAAGGACGCAGCTTTATTGATGATGTAAGTGAAGGTGACCTTTGGTACTTCCCGTCAGGCCTGCCGCACTCTATCCAAGCGCTGGATGAGGGGGCTGAATTCCTGCTTGTGTTTGACGATGGATCATTCTCAGAAAACAGCACGTTCCAGCTGACAGATTGGCTTGCCCACACTCCAAAAGAAGTGATTGCTGCGAACTTCGGCGTGACAAAAGAAGAGATTGCTAATTTGCCAGGCAAAGAAAAATATATATTTGAAAACCAACTCCCTGGCAGCTTAAAAGATGACATTGTGGAAGGGCCGAACGGCGAAGTGCCTTATCCATTTACTTACCGCCTTCTTGAACAAGAGCCGATTGAATCTGAGGGAGGGAACGTATACATTGCAGATTCGACAAACTTCAAAGTGTCTAAAACCATCGCATCAGCGCTTGTAACAGTAGAACCCGGCGCCATGAGAGAGCTGCACTGGCATCCGAATACACACGAATGGCAATACTACATCTCCGGTAAAGCAAGAATGACCGTCTTTGCATCTGACGGCCATGCCAGAACGTTTAACTACCAAGCCGGTGATGTCGGATATGTACCATTTGCAATGGGTCATTACGTTGAAAACATTGGGGATGAACCGCTTGTCTTTTTAGAAATCTTCAAAGACGACCATTATGCCGATGTATCTTTAAACCAATGGCTTGCCATGCTTCCTGAAACATTTGTTCAAGCGCACCTTGACTTAGGCAAAGATTTTACTGATGTGCTTTCAAAAGAAAAGCACCCAGTTGTAAAAAAGAAATGCAGTAAATAATAGACTTACAGCTTGCAGAGAGCACTCGTTCTCTGCAAGCCTTCATAAGGAGCTGAACCTGTGAAACATCAAACGTCTTCAAAACTTTTATTGCGGCTCTCCATCAAATACTTGCTGGCCGCAGCAGCAGTGGTGTTGACCTATTTTGCTGTCATCTATATATTATTTTCTTTAGCGGGAACGAGCTACCGCTCAGCAGCTCATGTCCTGCTTTTTGCTGTGTTATTTCTTATCCTTGGGCTATTCCTAGAACCATTTGAACGCCTGATGATACATAGTTTTACATTTTTCAAGACAGACAAACGCTTATTCATTCTCCTGGCAGGCATCGTCCAGCTTCTGTTTTTATGGATGACTGCTCATACAACAGACGAAATGATCAGCGACATCTGGCTGACTACCACTGAAGAAATGATCATCGCAGCCGTATTTTTGATTTTAGACAAATGCAACTCAGCACTTCCCAGCTAAAAAAAGAACGCATTCCAATTGGATGCGTTCTTTTTATTCATAGCGCAGCGCGTCTACAGGCTGAAGCTTCGATGCCTTGATGGACGGAAGCAAGCCGAAGATAATGCCGACTGCCATTGAAAAGATGAGTGCTCCAACAACAGCTGGAATGGAGACGATAAAAGGCATCGGAAAAATGACCGTCAGCAGCTTGGCGATGCCGAAGCCCGCCAGCACACCGAGTATTCCGCCAATGCTTGTCAGCACGACAGCCTCGGTTAAAAATTGAAATAAAATCACACGCCGCTTAGCACCGAGCGCTTTCTTAATTCCGATTTCTCTCGTGCGCTCCGTTACGGAAACGAGCATAATGTTCATGACGCCGATACCGCCCACCAAAAGTGAAATACTGGCGATTCCGCCAAGCAGCAATGCAAATGACTGATTAAAGGACTCCACTTCCTGCGCGATCTCCTGAAGATCCATTACACTGTACTCTGCTTTCTCCAACTCAGCTTCTGACAGTCCCTGATTTAAAAGATCCGCAGCCATTACACCCGCTTCTTGGATATGCTCAGAAGAGTCAGCCTGCACGGCAATCTGGGTTGGCGCGTCAAACCCTTCAATAAGCGGCCACACTTTTTTCGGCACGTACAAAACCGGATTTGCATAGTCGCCTTCAAACATGCTTTCCTGCTGATTTTTTTCTTTAAAAACACCGACGACCTTAAACGGCACACCATTCATTTCAATGCTTTTATGCAGAGCGTCTCCTTCTGGAAACAGTTCATCTCTGACAGCTTCATTGATCATCACCACCTGGTGTGTGGTGTTTAATTCGTTTTCCGCCAGCTTTCTCCCTTCGGTTATTCGGATTGGGAACATATCGAAGTAATCATCGTCCACTCCGTACACTTGGGGATACGAAACGTTTGTTAAATGAAAAACGCTCGCGCCTTCTGACATGTAATATAAGGATAATCCTTTGACAATAGGATCAGATTTGATCGCCTTTACTGTATCTTCCGCTACAGGCGGCGCGGATGTATACGATACCTGAGGGCCGCCCTCCTCTTCACCGCCAGACGGCTGGTAGACAACGTTGATCGCGTTGTTTCCCATGCCGATCATACTTTGCTTTAATTGCTCACTTTGGCCCTTCAGCATCGAGACAATCGCGATGATTGCCGCTATGCCGATAATCACGCCGAGCATTGTCAGAATGGATCTTAATTTATGAGAGAAAATAGATTGAAAGGAGATTCGAATATGTTCAAGCATGGCTGATATCCCCTCTCTCATCTAATACCAACTCTCCGTCTCTGATAAAAACGGTTCTGTCAGCTTTTTTGGCGACGTCCGGGTCGTGGGTTATCATAATAATGGTCTTGCCTTCCCGATGCAGTTCAGAAAACAGTGACAAAATTTGTTCACTTGATTTGGTATCAAGCGCCCCGGTCGGTTCATCAGCTAAAATAAACCTCGGCTGATTGACAAGGGCCCTCGCAATCGCCACCCGCTGCTTTTGACCGCCGGACAGCTTAGGCGGTTTGTAGGAGACCCTGTCTTTTAATCCGACCTTTTCCAGCGCTTCATATGCCCGTTGTCTTCTCTCTTTCTTCTTCACTTTATTGTAAATCATCGGCAGCTCGACATTTTGCAGCGCGGTGAGACGCGGCAGCAAATGAAAAGTTTGAAACACAAACCCAATTGATTCGTTGCGAATTTCGGCTAAAGCTCCGTCTTTCCCTTTCAATATATCGATCTGATCAAGCGTATAGGTTCCCGAGGTTGGCCTATCCAAACAGCCGATAATATTCATTAACGTTGACTTTCCAGAACCGGAAGGCCCCATAATAGCCAAAAACTCCCCTGCTTGGACGGTCAGATTGATATGTTTCAAGATTGGAACTTCTTCTTTTCCCAGCTTGTACGATTTCGAAATATTATTCAGTGTCAGCATTGACTGTAACCTGCTTTCCTTCCTTGACCGCGGGATCAGGGTAGATTACATAATCTTCCGGCGTCAGGCCGCTCTTAATTTCCACCATTTCATTTTCATCAGTATCGCCGATTTCAACAGGCTGCTTGACCGCTTTCTGCTTCTCATCAGCTTTCCACACATACGGTTCGCCGTCATCCTGAATGACCATGTCGGACGGCAGCTTGATCGTATCCGCATCAGCATCATCACTCACCACTTCGATGTTGACATGATAGCCGACTTCAAGACCTTTATGGCTGTCTAATAAAATGGTAAAAGGATAGTTAGAGGACTGAGGATTCATTTCTTCATCAGAAAAGCTTTCTGATTCTTCACCCTCGCCTGCTCCCGCTGGAAGCTTGCCGATCGAGGTGACCTTTCCTTTCCACTCGCCCTCACCGCCTGTTTTCAGTGTGACCTTGACTTTGCTGCCTTTTTTGATCGTGTCCATTAACAGCTCGTTGATTTGACTCTTGACTAGATATTTGCCTGTCGAAACAATCTGGATATACGGACCTGTTGCCTGATCGCCTGTTGCCCCGTCAGCGATATCCTGATTGACACTTTGGACGATTCCGTCATGTTTGCTTGTAATGACATTGGAACCTTTGTTTTTCGTCAGGCCAGCCAGTTCTTTTTGATGCTGTTTCAGTTCGAGCTGGCTTGTTTTCAAATCGAAATTGGCTTGGTCAATTTCATCTTGAAGCTGGGCTTTCTCTTCTTTCCCTGCCGCTTTCAGCTTCTTTTCCGTTTCTGTTATTGATTTTTGCAAACGGCTGATTTGCAAAGTTGTCATTTCGATTTGCAAGTTAGCCTGCTCAATTTCATCAGAGTGATCCTCACCCTCATACTCAAAAAGCTTATCACCCTTTTTAACCTGATCGCCTTCTTTGACGTATGTTTTTTTAATACTGCCTTTTTCTGAATCTATGTATACTTTCTGCTGTTTTTCAGGTTCAACCTTTCCAGAAAACGTTTGGCCTGATTCTGAATCTCCTCCCATGTATACCGCTACCGATTCAGCATAGGGCTCCGATGATACGGCAATTTGGTTCATGTGAGTAAAAAAGTAAAAACCGCCGGCGCCGATCCCAGCCAGTACAAGCACACCAGCACAAATCGCACCGCCAATAAGCCATTTTTTCTTCTTGGACACAACGATCTCCTCTTTCTGTAAACATTGTAATATTTTCGAAACATTCTATCCAATATTATCTATTAATTCAAAAAGACTTGCAATCTTTTTATTGAAATGACGGAATCAAATAGAAAAATTGTATTTTCGCGGCGAATAAAAAAAATCCCGGCTTCGAACCGGGATTTTTCTTACACAGAAACAAGCTCTTTTTCATTTTTAATCAGATCATAGGTCAAGCATACAGGTTTATTTGTACGGGGATCAGTCACGATTTCAGCATCAATCTGAAATACCCGCTGCAAAATATCCGGTGTCATGACCTCAAGTGCAGTACCTTCCTTGATGACAGTGCCTTTTTTGAGCGCGATCATATAATGGGAAAAACGAGCTGCGTGGTTAAGGTCATGAATGACCATTAAAATTGTCCGCCCCTGCTCTTTGTTGAGTCTGTCAAGCAGCTGCAGAATTTCAAGCTGGTGTGCAAGATCAAGATACGTCGTAGGTTCATCCAGCAGCAGCAGCTCCGTCCCTTGCGCAAGCGCCATGGCAATCCACACGCGTTGACGCTGTCCGCCTGACAATGCCTCAATCGGCCGTTCAGCAAATTCAGCCATGCCAGTTTCTTCAAGCGCCCATTTGATAATTCGGCGGTCTTCGTCATTTAATCTGCCGAATCCTGATTGATGCGGAAACCTGCCGTACGACACCAATTCGTGCACCGTTAGGCCGCTCGGCGCTTCAGGTGTCTGTGGCAGAATCGCCATATCTTTCGCAATGTCTTTTGTAGACATTTTATGAATCGCTTTGCCGTTTAAATAGACGGCTCCTGCATGCGAACGCATAATTCTGGACATTGTTTTTAAAATCGTTGATTTCCCGCAGCCGTTCGGGCCAATTAAGGTGGTAATTTTCCCTTTAGGAATCGATATATTTAAATCCTTTACAATCACCCTGTCGCCATAACCGATTCCAAGCTGTTCCGTTGATAATGAATTCATATTCGGCCCCTCCTCTAATTCGCTTTCATCAATAAATAAATAAAGTAAGGCGCACCTAGCACGGAAATGACAAGTCCGACTGGAATTTCTGATGGTGCCAATACATTTCTCGCCATTGTATCAGCGAGCAAAAACAAGAATGCGCCGATGAGGGCGGAGACCGGTATCAGCGTCTGGTGACGCGGACCGGTCAGCCTTCTAGCCACATGAGGCGCGATCAATCCGAGAAACGCGATGCCTCCCGCAGCTGCCACACATGAAGCGGCAAGAGTGACGGCTGCCAGAAGAAGAATCCGTCTCTCCCTTTCAACAGGAGTGCCCAGTCCGGTCGCTAGTTGGTCTCCTAGCTGCAATATGTTCAAATAGCGTGCCTTATATAAAGTAAATGGTAGCAAGATCACAATCCAAGGAAGGATCGCCCAGATCATATTCCAGTTCGCCCCCCATATTGAGCCGGATATCCAAACCGCGGCTTGCATAAAATCATGAGGGTCCATCTTGAGCTGAAAAATCAGCAACAGGGCGTTGAATCCGGCATTTACCCCGATGCCGACTAAAATCAGCCGAATCGGTGTGACGCCCTTTTTCCATGCCAGAAGATAAATGAGAAACGCAGCGAGGATTGCTCCTGCCAAAGCACTGAACGGCAGCATAAATGTTCCGAAAAAGCTGAGATCTGAAGCTGATCCTTGAAAAAAGTATATAAAAAGCACAACGGCAAGTGAGCCGCCGGCGTTAATTCCGAGAATACCAGGCTCAGCAAGATCATTTTGAGACACGCTTTGCAAAATGGCGCCAGCAACGGCGATCCCTGCTCCAACAAGCAAAGAAAGGATGATCCGGGGCAGCCTGAACTCAAATAAGACAAGTTCATCACGCGCTGTCCCTTGGCCGAAAAAGACCTGAAGCGTTTTAAGCGGTGCAATTTTGATAACACCCAAATTGAGACTGATAAAAAAGACCAACACGATGAGCATAAGGGTCACAGCCATTACGGCGAGCGATTTTCTTGTTGTTGTTTTCATTACAGCCCTCTCCTTTCACGACGTGCCAAATAAAAGAAAAAGGGAACGCCGATGAGAGAAGTCAGTGCGCCGACAGGCGTTTCAAAGGGTGCGTTTATGAGTCTCGCCGCTATGTCAGCAAAAACAAGCAAAACAGCACCGAGCACCGCCGAGCAGGGAATGATCCACCGATAATCTACACCGACCAAAAACCGGGTAATATGCGGAATGATCAGCCCGATAAATGCGATAGTGCCGGCTATGGAAACCGCAGCTCCGGTCAAAATCACTACGATAAGCATGCCAACCAGTTTCACCGCTGATGTATATTGTCCTAGCCCTTTTGCCAGATCGTCACCAAGACTTAACACTGTCACAGACCGGGCGATGAAAAACGCCAGCGTTAAACCGACAGCCCCTGCAATAAGCAAAAGCTGGACCCCTGACCATTTCACACCCGCTACCCCGCCTGCGTACCAAAAGCTGATATCCTGAGCCACATCAAATCGGATCGCAATGGCGGTTGAAATTCCGGTAAAGAAATAAGTAACTGCCGTACCCGCCAGAGCAAGCTTTACAGGCGTAAGCCCGCCCCTTGAAAACATGCCGATGCCCATTACCGTCGATGCACCCAGTCCCGCTCCCGCAAAGGACCATAGCACAAGCCCCATTGCAGAAAGTCCGGGAAAAAAGGCAAACGCAATCGAAACCGCAAACGCAGAGCCTGATGTCACACCCATAATCGAAGGTTCTGCCAAAGGGTTTCTCGTCATCCCCTGCATGATCGCTCCCGACACTGCCAACAATGCGCCTACAAGTGCGGCAGCAGCCGTTCTCGGCAGCCGAAGATCATGTATAATTTGGTGAGATGTCTTTGTCGGCTGATAATGAAAAATGGCGTTCCATACAGTGTGCAAATGAATATCCGCTGCACCGAGGGATATGGATAAAAGGGCGCCAAGGCAAAGCAGGCATAGACCTGCAATAAGGACGATAACCGCGCCATATGTCCTTGACGTCCATTGGATTTCTTCTGATGCAGTCTGTATATTTTTATGTTGACTCAACTGCCGTACTTCCTTTCTGATACTGATAATGATTATCAATTGCTGTTTCAGTATATCACTTTTTTCAACAGATTTAATAGCGTGTTTTGAACAAAAATGAAAATGCATTTGCAAAAATATCGTGTCAACCGGCACTTGCAGTGGTATAATCACAGTTGATAATGATTCTCTTTTTCATCTATTTTTTTAGAAAGAAGGTATGAGATATGACCCATATATACAAGAAACTCGGAGCCGCGTTTTTTGCCCTGTTATTGATTGCAGCGCTGGCAGCCTGCGGGAATAACTCAGAAAGCAAAGGCTCTGCCTCTGATTCAAAAGACGCAGAAACCTTTACATACAAGGCTGAAAACGGAAATGTAAAAATCCCCAAGCATCCTAAACGGGTGGTTGTCATGGCTGACGGCTACTACGGCTACTTCAAAACACTTGGCATCAACGTTGTCGGTGCACCTGAGAACGTATTTAAAAACCCTTACTACAAAGGAAAAACAGCCGGCGTCGAAAACATCGGAGACGGCACTTCGGTTGAAAAGGTCATTGATTTAAACCCTGACCTGATTATCGTCTGGACAACACAGGGTGCTGATATTAAAAAGCTTGAAAAAATCGCGCCGACTGTCGCAGTAAAATACGATAAGCTCGACAACATCGAACAGCTGAAAGAATTTGCAAAAATGACAGGAACTGAAGATAAAGCTGAAAAATGGCTGTCCGAGTGGGATAAAAAAGTTGCGGCGGCTAAAACAAAAATCAAAAAAGCGGTCGGTGACAAAACCATTTCCATTATGCAAACGAACGGAAAAGACATTTACGTATTCGGTAAAGACTTTGGAAGAGGCGGAAGCATTATTTACAAAGACCTCGGCCTGAAGGCGACAAAGCTGACAAAAGATAAAGCCATTGACCAGGGACCTGGTTATACAAGTATTTCATTAGAAAAGCTCCCTGACTTCGCCGGAGATTATATTTTCGCGGGCCCATGGCAATCAGGCGGTGATGATGGCGGCGTATTTGACAGCTCCATTTGGAAGAACCTGAACGCCGTTAAAAATGGCCATGTCTATAAGATTGATCCGATTGGCTTCTATTTCACCGATCCGATTTCATTAGAAGGCCAACTGAAGTTTATTACGGAAAGCTTGACTAAATAAACGAAAGAGCCGGACAGGCGGCTCTTTTTTCATGCAATAAAAGGAGCGGCTCATGTTAAACCACATCGGATATTTTTTTACTCAATTCATATTAAGCTGTATCATCATCGCAATCAGTTTTTTTAACGGGCTTTATATCGGAAAACCTTTTTCAGATGTGTTTCTTGTTTTTATCTTAGTGCTTATTCTGTTTGGTTTGCTGGAGAGGCTGAAAAACCGTTTTTTGCAAATACGATTATCCGTAAAGGTTTTTCTTTCTATTTCAGCTTTCCTGTCAGCTGTTTTAACAATCGGATTGCTAACAGGAGAAATTGTATTTCAATAAAAAAAGACACCTGACAAAACAAATCAGGTGTCTTTTCATTATGCTTGTTTTTCTCTCTGAAACTTTTTACTCACAAATGGATAAACAATCAAGCCGACAAAGAATAAACCGATGCCGAGAATAAATGTCGTTAAATCTGCTGTGCCTGTTACAATAACAAACACAGAATATGCACACGCCAGTATCGCGATCAATCCGTCTCTTACACGGGAGCCTTTCAGCTGATCATACGTTTCACCTTTGATGACTAGCTTCAAGCTGTAAATTGCAGATACCAGATACGGTATTAAATATGCGAGTGTCGCCGCTGTCGTTAAAAATGTAAATGCGTCACTTATTGTCCGGGAAATAACGGAGAAAATGAAGACCTGTGACATGACGTTTGTAATAATGAGTGCAATGACCGGACTTCCCTTTTTATTCGTTTTTGCAAAAACTGCCGGGAAATCTCCTGCTTTAGCGGCTTGGTATGGCACCTCAGAGCCAAGCAAAATCCAGCCGAGCATCGTTCCGAATAAACAAAGGATAGCCAAAAGCGCCATAATCACGCTTCCCGCGTTTCCAACAATCGCATAGAGTACATCAACAAATGGTTTTTCAGAGCCGACAAGCTTATCATGCGGCAGAACACCCATCGTAATTAAAGTCACTATAATATAAATGCTCAAAGCAATCAGCAAGCCGGTAATCGTCGCACGTTTCACATCACGCTGAGAACGCGCACGGCCGGACAGGATCACCGCGGATTCAATTCCGACAAACGCCCACAGTGTAGAAATCGCGGCGTTATGAACCTGGCCGCCAATTCCAATGCTTGTGCCGTTTTCTCCTTGAACCGGGAAATAAAAATGACCGAATAATGTCGTTTGAAACACAAATAAACCGGCAACGATAAAGAAGACAAAACCTAATACTTTAGAAAGCGTTGTGACAAAGTTCAATTTACTTGCACCGTTAATGCTGGCAACAAGAATCGTGTGCGTTCCCCATAACAAGATCGTACATACGGCAAACGTCAGCAATTGGCCGAGCGTCACCTCTTGCCCGCCGATCGAAAACATCTCACGTTTGTCAACCAGGATCGGGAAGAACGAAGTCAAGTAACCGGCGAGACTTGTGATGATCGCCACGTTGCTGATCCAGCTCGCCACCCAGTAGCCCCACACCATTGTGAAACCGGCAGCGTTGCCTTTCTTCGGATCGGAAAACAGCGCTCTGGCATAACTTTGAGGACCCGCTGTCAGTTCAGGCTTGCGAATGGACAAGTGCCCGAACACAAGCGCAATCATCAACACGCCGGCACCTGTCAAAAGCCAGGCGGACGTAGCGCCAAACGGACTTGCGATTGAAGCAAGCGAGCTCGGCAAGGAGAAAATTCCTGATCCAACCATATTTCCAACGACAAACGCCGTTAATAACCAAAAACCCCATTTTTTTGTCTGTTCCATTCCAGTACCTCCATGATTCTTTGTACGGACCAGACCCCGAGATCATATAAACGCAAAAAAAGCCTGAACAAAAGTCCATGCTTAAAGAAACACACACCCTTGATCTCCGGATAGCCCTCCGCGAAAAAGCACGCGGCAGTCCTGCACTTATTCAGATACAGTCCCAGCATAGAGAAGGATCGGCTTTCTCCACACTTCGGCGCTGATGCCTTTTACACATGTTTAACAGCTCCTGTCAGCCTGGCATGTGTGACTCATCATCCGCGCAACCTCTACCTCACTGAGAAAGAGTGAGGATTTAATTATTCAGTTACTCCCAGAAGGTTATCAAAGAAAGGATGATCTGTCAAAGGGAACAGATGGAAAATACGGATAGAGCCAAGCCCTATCCGCATGTGATTATCGATTATTTTTCTTTTTTTGCACAGCTTCTTGAAGCGGATCATCTTTTAGAGCTGAACCTGCATCTTCAAGAGCTCCTTGGATTACGCTTTTTTCTTTTTCGGAACGTTTTCCTTTATCTTTATTAAAGAAACCCATTCGTATCACCTCTTTTTAAAAATAGGTACATGTTTAATATGCCTTTTTCCTGAAAAATTATGCGGGAAATTTTTTATCGTCCAAAGTCCTGTTGATCAAACATACATTCTCTTGATATATTTGTAATTCAGAGATTTTTTGCAAAAGATAAAGGAGAAGCGGCAAATGACAGGAAAAACACACATCATGGGAGGCATCGCTTCTTGTACGGCAGCAGCTTATTATTATGGATTTGATCCAGTGCTTATGGCTGCGTCAGGCGCGGTTGGGGCATTGATTCCCGATATCTGCCACACGCAAAGCAAAATCGGGAGAAAATTTCCTATTTTATCGAAAGTGGTCAGCTCCGTTTTTGGCCACCGTACCTTTACACACAGCCTGCTGTTTATGCTCATCATGTTTTTTATCACTTCTACATATATTCCAGATAAAAACATCTCAGCCGGCTTAATGATCGGAATGGCGAGCCACTTGATTCTTGACGCTTGGACAGTGAACGGAATCAAATTACTATTCCCTTCAACGATCCGCGTGCGGCTTCCATTATATATGAAGACAGGCAGTTTTTCTGAGCAGCTCGTGCTAGCCGGCCTGACCCTTGCTTCATGTTACTACTTTTATATGCTGTTTCATGGACGCATGTTGTAAATGCGAGTGCTGAAACTTGTCTGAACCGGCGGTTTTTAGTAGGTTTTACTTAAGAAGCATTTCATGCAGATGATCAAGAAAACGTGAGGAGTCATATTGATGAAAGGAACCTTTTTTCACAATCAGCGGTTTTTATGTTTTTCGATCTTGTTTATGTGGATCAAAACGTATGTGATATATAAACTCGGCTTTGATTTGCAGATCGACACTCTGTTGGAAGAGCTGATTTTGCTGATCAATCCGCTCAGCTTTATCCTTCCTTTATTCGGGATCGGCCTGCTTCTGAAAGGAAACAAGCAGCGGGTCTTTTTGCTGATTGCCAATCTGGTTCTGACTGTCATCTTGATCTCCAATACGATTTTTTACGGATTTTATATCGATTTTATTACCATTCCGGTTTTATTTCAGGCCAGCAACATGAGCGATATGGGCAGCAGTGTAAAAGAACTGTTCCATCCTCTGTTTATTGCCCTGTTTGCGGATTTGGTTTGTCTGCTGCTGCTCGCCAGAAAAACGAAACAGCCGCAGACAAAAGCCGCTCCCCGCACGATCAAACGGTACTATGCAGCTTCCTGCGGCATGATTTTATGCACGCTGGCACTTGCAGAAGTACAGCAGCCGAAGCTTTTGGCACATTCCTTTGACCGGGAAATGCTCGTCAAAAGCATCGGTCTGTTTCAGTTCCATATATACGATACGATTTCTCAGACTGTTAATATAAGCGCGAAGGCATTTGCCGATGAAGACAGCATATCTGCCATTAAAAATTACACAGAGGCTGATTATAGCAAGCCTGATCAAAGCAAATTCGGACTGGCAAAGGGACGCAATGTCATCTTTGTAACACTTGAGTCGACCCAAAGCTTTGTGCTGAATGAAAAAGTCAATGGAAAAGAAATTACCCCTTTTATGAATGATCTCGTTAAAAAAAGCTATTCCTTTGATCATTTCTATCAGCAAACAGAACAAGGGAAAACATCTGATTCAGAATTCATCGTTGCTAACTCAATGTATCCTTCCCTTAGCGGCGCCGTCTTTTTCACGAATAGCGACCATCAATTTCATACGATGTACAAATCGCTGAAACAGCATGATTATTATTCAGCCGCCTTTCATGCCAACCATAAAACATTTTGGAACAGAGATGTCATGTACGATACATTTGGGATTGACCGCTTTTTTGATGTTGATGACTTCCATGTCACTCCCGGAACATCGACAAGCTGGGGCTTAAAGGATAAGGAATTTTTAGAGCAGTCCGCCGAAAAGCTGAAAAGTCTGCCGCAGCCATTCTTCAGCAGTTTCATCACGTTAACGAATCATTTTCCGTTTGAGATTGATAAAAAAGATCAGCTGATTGATGAATACGATTCGAGCAGCGCCCTGCTAAACCGTTATGTGACAACGGTGCGCTATGAGGATGAGGCATTAAAGCATTTTATCAAAAAGCTGAAGGACGAAGGCTTATACGAAAATTCGATGATTGTATTTATGGGGGATCATTACGGCATTTCAGAAGCCCATAACGAAGCGTTGGCAGAGTTTTTAGGAAAAGACGAAATCACTCCGTATGACAATGTTCAGCTCCAGCGGGTGCCGTTTATCATACATATCCCGGGAATCACCGATCAACAGCCGGAAACCATCTCTGATGTTGGCGGACAAGTCGACGTCAGACCGACACTGATGCATTTACTCGGCGTTGACACAAAAGGCGATATTCAATTCGGCAATGATTTGCTGTCGGGCGATCGCACACCATTCGCCGTGCTGCGAAACGGAAGCTTTATTACGAACGATTTTATATACACGAAAAACACGTGCTACAGCCAAAAAACAGGTGAAATACTGGAAGATCAGGATGCGTGCCTCCCTTATAAGGAGAAAGCAAACGAAGAGCTGTCTCTCTCTGATAAAATTTTAAATGGTGACCTGCTCAGGTTTTCCGAATGAAAAAATCCCTCTATATAAAGAGGGATTTTTTACGTTTCCAACATCACCTTGCCAGTCAGCTTTGTTTCATAGCCATTTAAATGAGACAAGTTCGCCTTGTAGTCCTCAGAATTCAAAATCTCCTTCACGGCTTTGAGCAGCTGCTCATTTTTTTTCAAAACGACGATATCATATTGTTCATCGATGAGCGGGATAAAATCAACACGTCCCATATGTGCCGCGTGCTGCGCCCCGATTCCCGCGTCAGCCTGTCCGCTTGAAACTTGTGAAGCGGCAGCGTAATGATCGGTCACGATATCGCCGTATCCCTTTACATCAACCGGCTTCACACCAAGCAAGCCAAGCTGTTCATCAAGGAGCACCCTTGCGCCAGAACCCTTTTCCCTGTTGATGATCCGGATATCAGCTCTTTTCAAGTCTTTCCAGCCTTGAATGTTTTTCGGATTCCCTTTTTGCACATACAGACCTGCTTTGCGGAGAACGACATTGATGAGACAAAACGGTTCACCTGACAAGATCCGTTTTACATAAGGGGCGTTATACTGGCCCGTTTCTGCATCGTACAAATGAAGGCTGACAATGTCACACTTGCCTTGATACATATCAATCAGGCTGTTTAAGCTTCCTTTGTATTTACGGAGCGGCGTCTCCTGAATGGCATTCTCCAAATGCTTGCTGAGAAGATCCATCGAAATGTCCTGTCCGCTGATCATGACATTCGGTCTGCCGTCCGGTTCAGCCTCCTGCATCTGTTTCTGCGCTTCTGTTGCAGCGATGGGCTGAGACATTCTCATATTCGTCTTATATTGCTTTAAATCTTCTTCATCCACACGCATCTGCCTTCCGACACGGTAAGCAGGCAGCACGCCTTTTTTAATCAAATCATAAACGGTCAGCTTTGATACCTTTAGCAGACCTGCAACTTCTTCTATCGTATAGGAAGAGGTTTCATTCATCATCATCACTCTCCTATTTTATTATACCTTTTCGCCGAATGTAAAAAAACCCACATAAACCAAACATAATCAGTTATAATTAGATATAACTAATCATAAGGGGTGCAATCATGTTTAAGAAGTATTCTATTTTAATCGCAGCCTTAACCGCTTTTCTGCTTGCAGCAGGCTGTTCTTCAAACCAGTCTTCAACAGACAGCGGGAAAAAAGTAACATTAACGATCTCAGCTGCCGCAAGCGCGCAGGATGCACTTGAGGAAATCCAAAAAAATTATGAAAAAGAACATCAAAATATTACCATCCAAGATAACTATGGCTCATCCGGCACCTTGCAAAAACAGATTTCTCAAGGAGCAGGAGCAGATCTGTTCTTCTCAGCTGCTGAGGATAAATTTAAAAAGCTGGTGGATGATGGGGATATCGCAAAAAAAGACAGCACTGATTTAGTCGGCAATGAAATTGTGCTGGTCGTACCGAAAAACGGAGATTCACCTGTGACAAGCTTCAGCAATCTGGCTGAATCAGAAAAAATCGCACTTGGCACTCCGGAATCCGTACCGGCAGGAGCTTATGGGAAAGAATCACTGACAAAACTGTCTTTATGGGACAAAGTGAAGGATAAAATTGTGTACGGAAAAGACGTTCGCCAAGTTCTTTCTTATGTGGAAACCGGCAATGTAGACGCAGGTATTGTTTATAAAACAGATGCCCTGGTCTCGAAAAAGGTCACCATTATTGACGAGGCAAAAGCAGATACACACAGCCCGATTGTCTATCCGTTAGGAATCGTAAAAGATACAAAACACCGTAAGGAAGCGAAGGAATTTTACGAATACCTGCAATCTGATGAAGCAATGAAAGTATTTGAGAAATATGGTTTTACTGCTGAGTAGCATAAACGCTTCAGAATTTTTAACACCTGTTATGCTTTCCTTTCAGGTGGCGGCAGTTGCCGGAATTGTTGTCATTATTCTCGGAACACTTGCTGGGGCTTGGATGTCACGGGCATCATTTTTTGGAAAAACGGCGCTCGAAACATGTTTTATGCTTCCGCTCGTTCTTCCGCCTACTGTTGTCGGTTTTATTTTGATCGTCATTTTCGGAAAGCATAGCTTCATCGGACAAGCCATCGAGTGGATCTTCCGGCAGCCTGTCATTTTCACCTGGTGGGCCGCTGTGATCGCCTCGGCTGTTGTAGCCTTTCCGCTCATGTATCAATCAGCCAAAACCGGATTTGCTGACATTGACCCCGATATACAGGGTGCGGCAATGGTAGACGGCGCAAGCAGATGGAAGGTCTTTATCCATATCTCCGTCCCGCTTGCCTATCCTTCTTTGCTGACCGGGAGCATCCTGAGCCTAGCGCGGGCGCTCGGAGAATTTGGCGCAACACTCATGTTTGCCGGGAACATCCCCGGTGTTACACAAACACTGCCGACGGCCATATATGTTGCATTGGATTCCGGAAACAATACCCTTGCCTGGGCGTGGGTCGTCTGTATTGTTGTCATTTCCTTTTTGATGCTGTTTTTCATTCAACAGAAAAAAACGCACTAAAAAAACTCCCCATAAAGGGGAGTTTTTTGATTAAAACAGAAGCTCATCAGGATTTGGGCCGACACGCTCATCTTTGTTTAACGCGTCAATTTTATCCATGTCTTCTTGAGACAATTCGAAATCAAAAATATCAGCGTTTTCGATGATACGGTGTTCTTTAATGGATTTTGGAATGGTTACAACTTCATGCTGCAGATCCCAGCGCAAAATCACTTGAGCTACAGATTTATTATGCTTTTCTGCAATCTGTGTCAGTACTTCGTTATCCAAAAGCTGTCCCTGCATGAGCGGAGACCATGCTTCCAGCTGAATGCCGTGTTTTTTACAATAGTCTCTTAATTCTTTTTGCGTCAAACGAGGGTGAAATTCAACTTGGTTCACCATCGGTTTGATTTCAGCATCTTTTAACAGCTCTTCTAAATGATGAACTTGGAAGTTGCTGACGCCGATCGCGCGGATTTTGCCGTCTTTGTACAGCTTTTCAAGCGCGCGCCATGTATCTTTAAATTTATCTTTTCCAGGCCAATGGATCAAATATAAATCTAAGTAATCAAGCTGCAGTCTTTCTAGGCTTTTTTCAAAGGCAGCAAGCGTTGTTTCATAGCCTTGATCTTCATTCCACACTTTTGATGTGATGAAGAGCTCTTCTCTTGCCACACCGGATTCTTTAATCCCGATGCCAACACCTTCTTCATTTTTGTAGATCGCTGCTGTATCAATGCTGCGGTAGCCGTTTTTAATTGCCGCTTTCACTGATTCAGTCGCTTCACTGCCATTTTCCACTTTAAAAACACCCAGACCGAACCAAGGCATTTCAACTCCGTTATGTAACTTTACCGTATCTTTTAAACTTGTTGGCACTTGAACATCCACCCTTTCACTGAAATGTAAGCGTCTATATTATCTCACATTCCTCTCAGCCGATACCAATAATACGCTTAAGGCCCTGTTTTTGCTTCTTTTTTCACAGCCAAGGTAAAACAGAGTACTATTTTTTTCCTATTTTAACAAAATTGAGATTACAAATACATGGAGCCGGGTATGCGTGTAGTGTAACCAAATGAAAACAAAGGAGGAAACAACTTGAAACGTATTCGTATCCCAATGACACTTGCTCTTGGTGCCGCTTTGACAATTGCCCCTTTGTCCTTTGCTTCCGCTGAAGAAAATCCTGCTCCGAAGATCTCGCAGACAACAACCGCCGGAACAACTGCCGCTGATGTAGGTTTAAACGTCAACCTGGATGTACTTGGAATTGCCAACCAGATCGCTGATGCCATCAAATCCGCACAGAATCGGGATGGATTTGTGAAGAATCTCATGGAGTCTTCCTTCTACGCGTCCGGCCAAAAATATAACGTCATGGTATTTAACTTAAGCCAGGAATATGAAGATCATTTGAACGGTGTGCAATTTTATGGCTCAGCCGTTTATGACGGCATTACGTATGGCATTTGGGTATTTGAAGACGGAACGTTTACAAACAAAGGGGATGGCGGCTGGATTAACTGGGCCTTCAGAGGCTGGTTCGACCGGGATGGCAGCACTGTCGAATTTCATCGCCCTTAATATAGAAAAAAGCTGGCGCTCTCACGCACCAGCTTTTTTGCTGCATTTATTCGCCGCCTTCAAGCATGGCGGCTTCGACATCATTAATGTATTGGCGAAGCTCATGGGAGATGTCCCGGGAAATTTCTCTTTCCTCGAACAGCGTTTGAATTTCATTTCTGATCGCCTGCACAGCCTTCAGCTTCACTTCCAGTTTTTGATTTTCAAAATGTGCGCTTGATTTTAACTCATGATGGCTGTTCTCCAGCCTGAAAATTAACTGTTTATAGAATGTAATGACAGATAAAAACACTTCCTTATGTTCTTCCGTCTTATGTTTTTCCAAATATTCTATTGCTGCTTTTGCCGTTTTTACTCTTGTTGCCCGTATCAATCCCGCTTCATTTAATATCGACATCTCCGGCTTTTTATGTTCACCGAAGAAAATCCAATACATCAGCCTCTTGAGCCTTGTTTTTGATAAGCCGACCTTAAACGGGTTGGCATACAAAATTTCCAACTCGTTAAATCGTTCTTGCAGCACATTTGCTGTTTCTTCCGGGATGTCTCCCCGCTCCAGCATTTTCATCAGTGCCTCTTGCTCAGCTTTAACCCCCTGCGCACGGACCTTTCGCTCATGCTTTTTGATACGATTAGATGACGTATACTGCTGAAAACGAAGGTTTTTCATTTTCTCATTGTACTCAGCTATCACCGCAAGAGAGGCCGTTTTGTTTGTATCGTTCATGTCCTCTTTTATCGTTTGAAGAGCTGTTTTGATCAATTTGCGTCTCGCTGTCAGCAGCTTCTTATTTCGTTCCTCGTCCTCTTCTTCTTTTTCAGTCAGAACCGGCAGCACTACGGTGGCAATGACAAGCGTGCATAAAATGACGCCGGCTGCTAAAAAGAGAATCAGATTTCTTTCCGGAAACGGCGTACCGTCCTCCAGAAAATACGGAATGGAGAAAGAACCCGCAAGCGTTACTGCTCCGCGCACACCGGAAATCGAAATTAACAGTGTCGAACGAAGACCCGGTTTATAGATGTTTTGATCTTTATTAAAGAACCATTTGCCGTTCCAAAAGAACAGCACCCACAGAAATCTGAGGAGCATTAACGTAAATGTGATGACTAGGATATAGCCAATCACCTTCATGTTGCTGATGGCGGTATCGTTAAAGATAACAGAAATCACATCAGGGATTTGCGTGCCGAGAATAACAAAGACCAGGCCGTTCAAAATAAATAAAATAATGTTCCACGTACTTGAGGAGACGATTTGCAGCTTGATCATCGTTGATTCCAGACGATCCTGTTCAACCGCATGAGTGATCCCTCCCGCCACAACAGCTAAAATGCCGGAAACGCCAATTTCTTCAGCGGCCAAATAAATCACAAACGGTGTCAAAATTTGAATCAGCATATGCATCGTGACATCCTGCATGCCAAGGCGGCGGAGAAATAGGCGAAAACGAATAATCAAAAATGAAATGACTACCCCGCACAGCAAGCCCCCAAGAGAAATGAAGACAAAGCTGACAGCCGCTTGCGCTAGTGAAAATGCACCCGTCACTGCCGCTGCAATCGCAAACTTAAAGGCTACAAGACCTGATGCATCATTCATCAGCCCCTCACCTTCAAGCAGGCGAAGAATCCCTTTTGGCATTTTCACTCTTCCTGATAATGCGCTGACAGCGACGACATCAGTCGGTGAAAGAATGGCCGCAAGTCCAAAGGCCGCTGCCAGCGGAATATCAGGAATCATCCAGTGAATCGTATAGCCGCCTACAATCACAGTCGCAAACACAAGGCCGAGGGCAAGCAATAAAATCGGAGCTCTTAAATTCCAAAGCTCCGCCCGCGGCGTCCTCTTTCCATCATTAAATAGCAGAGGCGCGATAAACAGAACAAAAAACAATTCGGTGTTTAATTCAAAATGAAGTCCCTGTGGAAATGAGGCGGCAAGAATCCCAAGGGCCACTTGAATCAGCGGCACCGGAATAAACGGAATAAATCGGTTCACGATATTAGAAATCGCAATAATCGTTAATAAAACAAGCACAACTAAAAATATGTCCAAATGCATGACCTCCTTCGTCTGTTGTCTTTCGTGCATGGTGAGTCTTGTCTAAAAGTCGCTGAGCCAGGCTGGCCTTGCATCCGATATGTGGTTTCGCAGGAGTTTCCTCCACACTTGTCTTCTTTTATAGTACCCTTTTTAGGGTATTTTTTCTCATGATATGCTCATAGTGAACTTTTTTGCATCAGAGCAAATTGCAAAAAAAGAGACAGGAAGCTATTCCCCGTCTCTCGTCTTTCTTTTTCAATCATGAAAATTCGTACCGTCAGTTGTTGCTTTAATAATGCCGGCGCGGATAACAAAGTCACCGAAATGCTCGCCTTCCTCACGTTCTTTCGCATAGCGGGAAAGAAGGACGCGAAGCTCGCTTAAAATGTCTGCTTCACCGATGTTTTCACGGTACATTTTGCTTAAACGGCTTCCGTCAAAGGCAGCGCCAAGATACATATTATATTTGCCCGGCGCCTTTCCGATAAATCCAATCTCACCGAGTGCGTGGCGTGCACAGCCGTTCGGGCATCCTGTCATGCGAATGGTGATTTCCTGATCACGAAGGCCGTTTTCGTCAATAATCTCTTCAACCTTATCTAAAAGGGTTGGCAAATATCGTTCTGCTTCCGCCATTGCCAATCCGCAGGTTGGAAGAGCGACGCAAGCCATCGAGCTGCGGCGGAGTGCTGAATGATGCTTGCCATCAGTTAGCCCGTATTGCTCGATTAACGCACTGATTTCATCTTTTTTCTCACTTGAAACGTTTGCGATAATCAGGTTTTGATTGGCTGTCAGACGGAACTCGCCTGTATGAACTTTGGCGATTTCCCGTAAGCCTGTCATCAGCTTATAATCATCGTAATCCGTTATACGGCCGCCTTCGACAAACAGCGTGAAATGCCATTTATCCTCGATGCCTTCCACCCAGCCGTAGCGGTCGCCGTTATGATCGAAATGATATGGCTTCGCTGCTTCCAGGCTCCAGCCGAGACGGTTTTCCAATTCTTCTTTTACGGTATCTAAACCGAGGCGGTCAACCGTGTATTTGAACCGCGCATTTTTGCGGACAGAACGGTTTCCGTAATCGCGCTGAATCGTAATCGTTTTTTCAGCAACGTCATACATTTGATCGGGCCGGCAGAATCCGATGACCTTGGCTAATTGCGGATATGTGGCTGTGTCGCCATGCGTCATTCCCATACCGCCGCCAATCGCCACGTTAAAACCGATCAGCTTGCCATCTTCGACAATCGCAATGAATCCAAGATCTTGTGAAAAGACGTCAATATCATTAGACGGCGGAACGGCAATACCGATTTTAAACTTCCGCGGCAGATAGAGCGGTCCGTACATTGGCTCGACTTCTTCCTCCGGCGTGCTGGCCACTCTTTCCTCATCGAGCCAAATTTCATGATAGGCTCTCGTCCGCGGCAGCAGATCATCACTTAATTTCTTCGACCACTCGTATACCTCTGAATGGATTTCAGACTGATAAGGGTTTGATGCACACATGACGTTACGGTTTACGTCTCCGCAGGCTGCGATCGTATCCAAAAGCGCTGAGTGGATCGTCTGGATGGTTTTCTTCATGTTCCATTTCAAAATCCCGTGCATTTGGAACGTTTCACGTGTCGTCAGCTTTAATGTGCCGTTCCCGTATTTCTGAGAAAGGTCATCCATGACAAGCCATTGCTCAGGCGTTGAAACGCCCCCTGGCATACGCACGCGCAGCATGAACTGATAGGCCGGTTCAAGCTTTTGCTTTTGGCGTTCATTGCGGAGATCGCGGTCATCCTGCAAATAACTGCCGTGGTGCTTCATCAGGCGGTTGTCATCATCAGGAATTCCTGCACTGATCCGATCGAGCATCACTTCTTTCAGTGTGCCGCGCAAATAGTCGCTTTCTCTTTTAATGCGTTCAACATCACTTGGAGAGCCGTCCGGTGCTTTTAAGATTTTGGTCACCATGTTGAAAAACTCCTTTCAAGTCAAATCAGTATACATCACGCTGATAGCGTTTTTGCTGCTGCATATCGGCAAGATAAGCTTCCGCTTCTTCGCGGCTCATTTTGCCTTCTTTTTCGATAATCTCAAGTAATGTGTTATGGACGTCATGCGCCATGTGCTTTTCATCTCCGCAAATGTAAACAGCCGCTCCTTCTTGAAGCCATTCGAACAACTCTGCGCTCTGTTCAAGCATGCGGTGCTGCACATATACTTTTTCTTCCGTATCACGCGAGAACGCCACATCCATTTTTGTCAGCACACCGTCTTTGAGCCAATTCTGCCACTCTGTCTGGTAAAGGAAATCCGTGACAAAGTGCTGATCGCCAAAGAACATCCATGCTTTTCCTTCCGCTCCCGTCTCCTCACGCTCCTGCATAAAGGAACGGAAAGGTGCGACGCCTGTCCCGGGGCCGACCATGATAATTGGTGTTTCAGGATCTTTCGGAAGCTTAAAGTTTTGGTTGTGCTGTACATAAACAGGCAGTGTGTCCCCCGGCTGCAGACGTTCCGCACATAAAATTGAGCAGACGCCTTTTCGTTCACGGCCGTGCGCATCGTAGCGGACTGCGCCGATTGTTAAATGCACTTCATCCGGATTTGCGGATAAACTGCTTGCAATCGAATAAAGGCGGGCAGGCATTTTTCTCAAAATCGAGACGAATTGCTGCGCAGATACACTGAATGGGCCATAATCACGGACGAGATCAAGCAAATCGCGTCCTTCAATATAAGCTTTTACATTCTCCTCATTTCCCGGGGCTAAAAGGTCTCTAAGCTCCTCACTTCCCGTCAATTGGGCTGCTTGTTCAAGAAGCGGTTTTGTGAGAACGGTAATCTCATAGTGAGAAATCAGCGCTTCTTTCAGCGGACGGACATCACCTTGCTTATTAAGCGTCACAATTTCTTCCGGGTCCCAATTCATTTCCTTAAGGAGCAGTTCGACAAGCTCTGGATCGTTTTCCGGATAGACGCCGAGGCTGTCACCAGGCTCGTAAGTCAGGCCAGATCCTTCAAGAGACAGCTCCACATGACGTGTTTCTTTATTTGATCCTCTGCCGTTTAAATTCAAATTTTCTAACACTTCAGCCCGAAACGGGTTTGTTCTGGAATACGAAGACTCACCGGTTTGAGCCGCAGCCGCCGGCGCAGGTGCGGCGCTTCCGCCCCCAGCTTCATTTAATCCCTTCAATACACCCTCAAGCCATTCGGCTGCCGGTTCATCATAGTCAAGATCGCAATCAACGCGCGGAGAAATCCGTTCTCCTCCGAGTTCTTCTAAGCGCTGATCAAATTCTTTCCCTGTCTGGCAGAAAAATTCGTACGAACTATCACCAAGCGCCAAAACGGAAAAACGCAGATTTTCAAGCTTAGGCGCCCGTCTTCCGTGCAGAAATTCGTGAAACGACAGCGCGTTATCAGGCGGATCGCCTTCACCGTGCGTACTAACCACGATTAAAAGATTGGTTACCTTCTTCAGCTGATTCGGCTTAAAATCGCTCATGGATGAGACGGTCACTTGAAAACCGCTCTGTTCAAGCTGCTTGCCGGCATTTTCTGCAAGCCCCTGTGCGTTTCCTGTTTGTGAACCATAAAGAACGGTCACTTCTTTTGAAACGGCCGGTGCTGGTGCCTCCACAGACACAGCTGCCGCCGGCGCACCCGCAGTTTCTTGGGCGGAAACAGATTGCGCGGATAAATATCCGCTCAGCCAGATTTTCTGGGATTCGGTCAAGGTCGGCAGAAGGCGGTTAAGGAGCTCTGCCTGCTCCTGATTAAACGGACTGTTCATTACCTGAAGTTGCAACGTATCCACCTCACAAAGTTATAAACTGATCGAAAATTGCATCTAATTGAACTTTACCGGAATACTAGGCTTAAGTAAAATATATTTACATGATGATAACTATTAAGAATCCTAATGATAAAACGGCTATGCTTCATGTAAATAGAAAAAAGAGAAGGACTCCCTTCTCTTCATTCAGCATTCTGATATAAGTGAGGCGGCACAGCGGTTACAAACGGACTGGCTTCACCTGTATAAAATACCGTCAGCATATGCATTGCACGGGTGCACGCAGTATATAAAAGCCTGCGGTCGTGCTCTGTATGATAGTGTTCTTCAGATGCATCATAGACAAGTACTGCATCAAATTCAATTCCCTTCGCTAAATACACGGGAATCACGCAAACACCCTTTTGGAATGGTTGATTTTCTTTATGAATCAGGCGAACATCTGCATATTCACTCATGTGGGCGTGCGCCTGTATGCATTGCTGAGCAGTCTTGCAAATGACGGCTATTGTTTCGTGCCCTTTTTTCTTGAGCAGTCCAATTTCTTGCGCGAGCTTTTGGCAAAGGCTCTCATGCCCTTCAGTTTTGACCACGATCGGCATTTCCCCGTTTCTGTTAAACGGCTCAATATCCGCCCCATCTTGAAGCATCGCTTTTGTAAACTCGACAATCTGCCTTGTCGATCTGTACGTTCTCTTTAAACGAACATACTCAGCAGGCTCATCTTCAAAGCACGCATCCATACGCTGATCCCCGTGTATGGCATGAGCGTAGATAGACTGATTGATATCACCAAGCACTGTCATGCTGGCAGCCGGAAAAATGCTTCTCATGTAAGCCATCTGCAGCGGTGAATAGTCCTGGGCTTCGTCAATAAATAGGTGTTTGATCTTCGTATTTTTCTTTCTGCCCTCAATCAGATCCTGCATATAAAGAAACGGTGCCGCGTCCTCATAGAGCAATTTATTTTCCGTAAATGCCGAACGGGTCAGCTCTCCTATCGCTGCCGTCTTCTCATGCTGGGATTTCCCTCCCCATCCGGAAAACAATTGCAGATACAGCTGGTTCACATCAAGAAATGCCAGGAGTCTGACCGCTTGTTTGAGCGGTTTGAAAGCTTTTTTCACAATGATGGCGGCAAGCAGCTGCTGCTCTCTTTGATAATCGTTAAACGTACTCTCGCTGAACCGTTTCCTTTCCTGCAGTTTCTTGTACACGTCCAAGTAGTCCTCTTTGTCGAGCAGCTCAGCTTCATGAACGACCCAATCCTTTCGACGCTCCTTTTTCTCAAGCTTGTTAAGCTCACTCAGCAGCCACTTCGCGGTTTGTTCCATCCGGTTCGGGATCGAGTGATTTTGATCCAATGAGTAAAAATAGGATTGAATCTGTTCCTTTGTAATCAGCTTTTGGCCGCGGAAAACAATATTTTTAAAAATCATCCCTTCAGAGGACAGCCTTGTGACGTATTCATCAATGAATTGCTGAAAAGATAAACCCGCCTTCCATGTGATACCCGCAAGCCTCGTTGGAAAATCGCCTTCCTTTTTTTCAGTGAGGCAATATTCCAGCTGGTCAAAGGGGCTTTCACATTGAAACCTGCGGCCAAGCCGATGCTCGATATATTCCTGAAACGTCGCCTGCTCCATATTCTCTTCTCCTAACTCAGGCAAAACAGAGGAGACATAGCTGTTAAATAAGAAGTTAGGAGAAAATAAAACGATTTGTCCGGCATCAATGACGCCGCGGTGCCTGTATAACAAATAAGCGACACGCTGAAGCGCTGCCGAGGTTTTTCCGCTCCCAGCCGCTCCCTGCACGATCAGGAATTTGCTTTTTTCATTACGGATAATCTGATTTTGTTCTTTCTGAATCGTAGACACGATGTTTTTCATTTGGGTATCGGAATGATGGCTTAATACCTCTTGCAGCATTTCATCGCCAATCGTCATATCGGTATTAAACATCGCCTTGAGATCGCCGTTTTTGATCATAAACTGTCGTTTCAGCACCATTTCCCCTTCTATCGTTTCACCGGACACCTCGTACTCCGCTTTTCCTGGGGAATAATTGTAGTACATACTTGATATCGGCGCCCTCCAGTCATAAATCAGAAAGTGTTCCTCCTTCTCATCCAAACAGGAAGCTAAACCGATATAAATTCGCTCTGCCTGCTCCTCGCCGTTTTCAATAAAATCAATCCGTCCGAAATAAGGCGATTTTTTTAATTGTTGAATTCGTTTGAGCTGCTGAGCCATGCGCCGATGATTCCGTTCCCGATCAGACAGCAGCTCTGCCTGCTGCTTAATGCTTGCCATCGTTTCAACCGCTTCATGGGCATCATCAAAATTAACCTTCACATCCTCCCAAAAGCTTTTTCTTAATCCGATGATATCATGCTTCAACCCGCCCGCAGACGTTTCCAGAAACCGCTCTTTTTTTCCGAGTTCCTGCAGCACCTCATCTATTCTTGACTGCTCTTCCTTCCATTCCTTATCCTTCTGATTCATGAACGGCACCTCCAGAAAATAGTTGACAAACATAGATGAAATACTGTAAAATATAATTGGATACATATATCAAATATATGATGAAAACTGGCAAATACAATTTATCTTATCACATTTACCCAAAATCAATCAAGGTTTGGGTTATTTATATGCAAAAAAACCGACTTCACATCGAAATCGGTTTTTTTGCTATTAATTATCTAAGCGAAAAGAACGGTTTGGCAGCTTCCAATTAAACATATAGGAACAAACCCGGCAGACAACGAGCACAAAAAACAGAACGTATAAGCCTACCGAGTTCCCCAGCCAGCCCAATCCGACGATTAATCCGCCGAGAGCCGCCCAGACCGCGTAAATTTCCGCCTTCAGCACAAGCGGTTTGCGCCCGGCAAGAAGGTCGCGGATGATTCCGCCCCCGCTTCCCGTCAGCACCGCAGCCACAATCACGGCACTAAGCGGATGGCCCATTTTGACGGCATACAGTGCGCCTTGGATAGCAAAGGCTGCGAGGCCGATCGCATCTGACAAATTGCCCCACTTATTCCAATGCTTCAGCAGCAGCTTCGGAAACAGAAACACAATTGTAATAGATAAAAGCGCGATTTGAAAGTACGCTCCCTGCTCCCATAGCGCTGACACCGGAACACCAATCAGCAAATTGCGGATCGCTCCTCCTCCAAAAGCTGTAACGATCCCTAATATATAAACTCCTAAAATATCGTATTCCTCTTCCATCGCAACAATTGCGCCGCTGACTGCAAACGCAATGATGCCAATCACACTGAGCAGCTCCCAAGCCATTCTGATGACTCCCTTTATGTTTGTTAAATTTTCTGACGACCTCTAGATTTTATAATCGCTCAAGCGTAAAAGCAATAACATTTTTATGAGAAAAAAAGATAAATTTAGAGGGAATACGGCTATTGCTAATGGACATGAGTTTTGCGAAATTAAAAAGCGCCCCGGCATACGAGGCGCTTTTGGGTTATTCAGATTTTTCGCCCTTCAGCAGGCACATAAAAACGATAATCAGGATAAAAGCAATCAAGGCCAGGAATGGAATTGTAATAAAACCAAACCAGTTAATATATTGGCCCGAGCACGGCACGCCGCTTACACACGGCTTAATGCCGCTAAAGCCGGGCACTTTTTGCTCTAAGTAATGCATGATCGAAATAAATGCCCCGATCATCGCCATCGGAAGCACATATTTTTTCACGCGTGTGTCCCCTTGAAAGGTGGCAATGCCTAAAATCAGGACGAGCGGATACATGAGGATACGCTGGTACCAGCACAGTTCACATGGAATGAACTTTCTGATTTCACTAAAATACAGGCTGCCCAGCATAGCGACAAGAGCCACAACCCAGGAAGCATATAAAAATACGATTCTATTTTTCATATCGTTACTTCCCTTTCAGCTCTTTTTCTATCGTTTCTTTGATTTCATCATAATTCGCAAAATTTTTGATCACTTTATCATTGACGTAAATCGTCGGTGTTGCATTTATGTTCATTTTTTGATTAAGGTCAGAATCCTTTTCCACTTGAGAAGCGAATGTTTCCTTATCAAGATTTTTCTTGAGCGTCTCAGGTTTTATCTTTGTGGTGCTTTTTGCAAGATCACCGAGAACGCCCGGGGTTACCCATTCCTGTTCTGTATCCGGCTGTTTTTCGAACAGCTTTTCATGGAAATCCCAGAAAGAGTCAGGGTCTTCCTTCCATACTTCTTCTGATGCAAGAGCCGCTAATGTTGAACCTTTTCCATGGAACATGACGTTCACGAAAGAAAATTTCACATCGCCCTTATCAATAAAGTCTTTTTGTATTTTTGGAAAGATGTCACTGTTAAACACCTTGCAAGACGGACATTTGTAATCTCCGAATTCTACTACAGTTACCGGTGCATCGTCCTTGCCAAGCACAGGCTGGCCTTTAATAGACGGCTGTCTGGAAACCGCTTCATCGCCTTGTTCCGTTTTGTTATTAATGATGACAATGGCTGCTAGCAATACAACGACCACAACCGTAAGGATGACCGCGAATTTCGCAGAAGACTGCTGTTTCTTTTTCACTCCGACACCTCATCGTTTTAAAATTAAAAAAGAAGCGGATCGCAATTGACCCACTTCTTTATTTTAACAAGACAAGCACAGATAAGAAAACCCCGAAAAAATGAATTCTCTCCGACAATTTATTTGTTTTTAAGACGCATGACACGCATGGCGTTTGCAACAGCCAGCAGCGTAACGCCGACATCAGAGAAAACCGCTTCCCACATAGTCGCAATTCCAAATGCACCAAAAATGAGGAAGATCGCTTTTACGCCTAAAGCAAAGCCGATGTTTTGCCACACGATACGCCGTGTCCGTTTCGCGATCCGAATCGCTTCCGCAATTTTTGACGGCTGATCTGTCATCAGCACGATGTCTGCGGCTTCTACCGCGGCGTCTGAGCCAAGGCCTCCCATCGCGGCCCCTATATCTGCGCGGGCAAGCACTGGTGTATCATTGATGCCGTCACCGACAAAAATGAGTTTTTCATTAGGCAAAAGCTTGGCTTCCAATGCTTCGACCTGCGCGACTTTATCCTGCGGGAGCAGCTCTGCATATACCTCATCGATGCCAAGCTGTTTTCCGACCGCTTCCCCCGTTTGTTTCGAATCACCCGTCAGCATAGCTGTCTGTTTGATCCCAAGCGACTTCAGATCAGCAACTGCTTGTGCTGCGTCTTCCTTTACTTCATCCGCTATGATGATTGCTCCGGCATATCGTTGACCAACGGCAACGTGTACGATTGTTCCGGCTTTTTCATCCGGGACATCCTCAATTTGTTCTCTTTCCATGAGCTTTTTATTCCCGGCTAGGATCTCAGTTCCATTTACCTTTGCAAAAATGCCGTGGCCGGATATTTCCTCATATGATTCTATGGCGTCAGGGGAAAGCATTTTTCCATAAGCTTTACGCACTGATTCGGCAATCGGATGCTGTGAATGAAGCTCAGCGTATGCCGCCGCTTCAAGTAAGCTGTCCTTTGTAAATCCTTCCGAAGGCTTGATTTCTGTCACTTCAAAGCTGCCTTTTGTTAATGTTCCCGTTTTATCAAACACCGCGTATTTGACTTGATTCAAGGCTTCTAAATAATTGCTTCCCTTTACAAGCACTCCAGCCTTCGAGGCCGCTCCGATTCCTCCGAAGAAACCGAGCGGAATAGAGACAACTAGCGCACAAGGACAAGAAATCACTAAAAAGATAAGCGCGCGGTACACCCAATCGGAAAGAGAGGCGCCAGAAACAACAAGCGGCGGAACAAAAGCCAGCAATACCGCGATAATGACAACAGCAGGTGTATAATACTTAGCAAACTTCGTGATAAAGTTTTCTGTCCGGGCCTTGCGGCTGCTCGCATTCTGAACCAGGTCTAATATTTTTGATACTGCTGAGTCCTGATAGCCCTTTGTGACTTCAATATGCAGAACGCCGTTTTGATTGATAAAGCCTGACATGACCTCTTGTCCTTCCGCAGCTTTTCTCGGAACGGACTCACCTGTCAACGCAGATGTATCAACCATCGCTGACCCTTGCACGACCTTACCGTCCAGGGGTATGCTTTCTCCCGGATTAACCACAATGATATCTCCTGTCTGAACATCCTCCGGAGAAACCTGTTCGATGCCGTTCTTTGTTTTCACATTGGCGTAATCAGGCCGTATATCCATTAAGGCACTAATTGATTTTCTGGACCGGCTGACTGCGGCTCCTTGAAAAAGCTCACCGATTTGATAAAACAGCATAACGGCGACTCCCTCAGGGTATTGCTGAATCAGAAAAGCACCAATTGTGGCAAGGGCCATCAAGAAATGTTCGTCAAACACTTGGCCGCGGATGATGTTTTTGACTGCGCGGATGACAATGTCACCGCCAATGATCAAATAAGCAGCGAGAAATAGGCAAAATTCAATGGTGCCTGAATGAACCAAATATGCCGCTGCGCCGAGAATGACAGCCGCCGCCATTCTGATCAGCATATTGACCATTCGATTACGATAGCCGTCATCCGCTGATTTCTTTTTATGCTTTTGGCGAACCGTTACATGCGGATCGATTGATTTCACTTTTTTCTCTATTTTATTTGTGACCCATTGCTCTTCTTTCCCATCGGCCGAGACAGTTAAGGTGCTTGCCGCAAAATTTACCGCGCATCCGTCAATTCCTTTTATGCCTTTGACTCCATTTTCGATTTTTTGGGCACAATTGCTGCAATCCAAACCGTCCAGAACGTATTCCTGTTTCACTAGTCTCACCTTACCTTCCGATTTAGGGTTCCCTCTTCAAAGCGTATCAATGAGCATTGATTTGTTATACATATATGAGCATATACTCATATAATAGTTACACCTATTATATGTTGTTTTCCAAGAAAGTGTCAATGAAAAACAAAAACCGGCATATCGCCGGTTTTTCATTTTACTTTCTGCAGACGAAGAGCGTTCAGAACTACGGAAACGGAGCTGAATGCCATTGCTGCTCCCGCTATCCATGGTGCTAAAAATCCTAGCGCTGCGATTGGGATGCCGAGGCTGTTATAGCCGAGCGCCCAGAATAAGTTTTGTTTAATGTTTTTCATTGTCAATCTGCTCATGCGAATGGCGTCGGCAATGCTGTTTAGATCGCCGCGAATCAGCGTAATGTCAGCTGTTTCCATGGCAATGTCAGTGCCTGTTCCAATCGCCATGCCGATATCGGCTGTGGCAAGCGCCGGCGCATCGTTAATTCCGTCGCCTACCATGGCTGTTTGGCGGCCTTCTTTTTGCAGGCGGGCAATTTCTGCCGCCTTTTGTTCAGGAAGGACTTCCGCAATGACACTCGTAATTCCCACTTCCTTCGCGATGGCTTCTGCGGTTCTGCGATTGTCTCCTGTCATCATGATGACATCAAGCCCCAACTCTTTCAGACGGGCAACAGCCTTCCGCGACGTGTCTTTTATCGTATCTGCAACCGCTACTAGCCCCGCTGCCTCCCCATCAATGGCTACAAGCATAGCTGTTTTCCCTTTGGCCTCAAGCTCTTCCATTTGGGCGAGAAGAGCCCCATGCTCAACCTGTTCGCTCTCCATTAGCTTTCTTGTGCCGACGAGAATGCTTTTTCCTCCGGCTTCAGCCAAAATGCCTGCGCCGACTTTCGCTTCAAAACGGGTTAGCTTCGGTATCTCTAGCCCTTTTTCTTTCACGCCAGCAACAATTGCTTCGCCAAGCGGATGCTCCGATCCCGTTTCCGCTGCCGCTGCAAATTGAAGCAAATCTGTTTCTTCAAAACGTCCGAATGGAATGGCATCCGTTAGACGCGGCTTCCCGTTTGTCACAGTTCCGGTTTTATCAAGAACAATGGTATCGAGACGATGTGTTTTTTCTAAATGCTCGCCGCCTTTAAATAAAATGCCGAATTCAGCAGCGCGTCCAGATCCAGCCATTATGCTCGTCGGAGTGGCAAGACCGAGGGCGCACGGACAAGCAATGACAAGAACCGCAATGAACTTGCTGATCGCTTCAGCAAAATCGCCAGGAGCCGCCCAAAGATACCAAATGAGAAAAGTGAGAACGGCAATCCCCAATACAATCGGCACAAAAATGCCTGAAATCTGGTCAGCGAGACGCTGGATCGGCGCTTTTGACCCTTGTGCTTCCTCAACAATTTTGATGATATGGGAAAGGGCAGTGTCCTTCCCGACGTTGACAGCTTTAATTTTCAGGAAGCCGTTTGCGTTAACGGTTGAACCTGTCACACTGTCGCCAGGATTTTTATCAACAGGAAGACTTTCTCCTGTAATCATCGATTCGTCAACCGCCGAGCGGCCTTCAATCACTTCTCCGTCGACAGGAATTCGTTCACCAGGTTTGACGTAAACAATGTCATGAACGAGCACTTCGGCGATCGGGACGATTTGCTCCTTTCCGTCTCTTACGACAGTCGCTGTTTTCGCTTGAAGCTTCATCAGCTTTTTAATCGCATCCGAGGAACGTCCCTTTGCTTTTGTTTCAAACAACTTGCCTAGTAAAATCAGCGTCAGCAAAATCGCGCTTGTTTCATAGTAAAGGCCGTCTGTATGTCCGTTGGAACCAAGGCTTTGAAAAGTAAGATATAGACTATAGGCGTAAGCAGCAGTCGTTCCGAGCGCGACCAATACATCCATATTGGCGCTTTTATTTCTGAGTGCCTTATATGCACCCGCATAAAACGGCCAGCCGATCAGAAACTGGACTGGTGTCGCCAGCGCAAACTGCATCCACGGATTGAGGAATATATCCGGCACCCAAATGAATGATGTAAATGTAAAATGGCTCACCATCGCCCAAAGCAATGGGAACGACAGAACCGCTGAAAAGATCAGTCTCGCCGTTTGCTTCCGTTCTTCTTTCTTTTTAGCAGCTGCTGCACCGTCCTGATCATCCTTCAGCTTTAGCTTATATCCAAGCTTATCTACCGCTGCTTTCAGATCGCTGACAGACGCTTCTTTTGGATTGTATTCGACTGTAACTGTTTCTAAAGCGAAGTTTACAGGGGCGTTTGCGACGCCTTCTATTTTGTTAAGCCGCTTTTCAATCCGATTGGCGCAGGCCGCACAGGTCATGCCTTCAATATCGAATTCAGCTTTTTCTGTAACGACATGATAGCCCAGCTTCTCTATTTTTTCCTGAATTGCTGCAGCCCCTGTTTCAGCAGGATCGTAGATTACATTTGAAGTTTCCGTTGCCAGATTGACATTGGCATCTGCGACACCGGGCATCCGCTTCAGGCCTTTTTCAATTCTGGAAGCACATGCCGCACAGGTCATACCAGAGACCTGCATTGCGACTTCCTTTTGTTCACTCAATAAACTCACTCCTTTATATACACCCGGGGGGTATATAAAAATGAAAGAAATATCGCACCTCTATAAAGGCGCGATATCTTGAATCAATCGGCTACATCATAGCCCTGATCTTCTATCGCATCCGCAATGTCTTTGACGGATACTTTGTCAGCATCAAACGAAACATCGACTTTACCCGCTTCCAGATTGACATGAACAGCACTGACGCCGTCCAGTTCTCCTACGCTCGTTTCTACTGCTTTGACACAGTGCTGACAAGACATTCCTTCGACTTGCAATGTTTTTTGTTCCATATGAATTCCTCCTGTTTATTCTTTCTGTTTTCATCCTACCATACCCCCGTAGGGTATTACAATAAAAAACGCTTTATGATTTTGTGAACTTTTTAAATACATCCAACAGCTCAGAAATGGCTTGTTCCCCGTCTCCGCTTTTGATGGCATCCGCTACACAATGATGGGCATGATCCTCAAGCAAATGAAGCGCCACATTTTTCATTGCCGCTTGAACAGCTGAAATCTGCACAAGAATATCTACACAATATCTATCGTTTTCCACCATGTTTTGAATGCCTCTGACCTGACCCTCAATCCGCTTAAGCCGGTTTGTAATCTGATCTTTTTCTTTCGAGCTTTTATGGTTTAATGTTTTATGTTCGTTATGCTTTTCCATGCGTACACCTCTGTTTAATGATATTAATTCCCATTATACTGATTGTCCAAACGGTTGTCTAAGCATGCCGACGCAAAAATTGAATCAGTTAGGTTTTACCATTTCATCAGGAGGGTATATACTTCTGTTGATAACGCTTTTAAAGGGGAGAAAAAAAAGTGGATACGATCAAGGTTGGAATATTAGGATACGGATTGTCCGGTTCTGTTTTTCACGGGCCGCTGCTGGCTGTTCTAAATGAGTATCACATCAGCAAAATCATGACATCACGGACGGAAGAAGTGAAACGGGATTTTCCTGATGCTGAAGTTGTGCATGAGCTTGAGGAAATCACAAATGACCCCTCCATTGAGCTCGTCATTGTCACCACACCGAGCGGCCTTCATTACGAGCATGCTATGGCGTGCATACAAGCGGGAAAACACGTCGTGTTGGAAAAACCGATGACAGCGACGGCCGCAGAAGGGGAGAAATTAAAGAAAGCCGCTGATGAAAAAGGCGTATTGTTAAGCGTATATCATAATCGGCGCTGGGATAACGACTTTTTAACGATTAAAAAGCTGATCTCTGAGGGATCTCTTGAAGATATCAATACATATCAAGTCTCCTATGACCGCTACAGACCTGAAGTTCAAGCGCGATGGCGGGAAAAAGAAGGCGTTGCCACTGGTACGCTGTATGATCTCGGCTCCCACATTATAGACCAAACCCTGCATTTGTTTGGGATGCCTAAAGCCGTGACTGCAAACGTAATGGCTCAGCGGGAAAATGCCGAAACGGTTGACTATTTTCATTTAATCCTGGATTACGGCAAGCTTCAAGCCATTCTATACGGAGGATCAATTGTTCCTGCAAACGGTCCCCGTTATCAAATTCATGGAAAAAGTTCCAGCTTTATCAAATACGGAATCGACGGGCAGGAAGACGCACTCAGAGCGGGAAGAAAACCAGAGGGTGACAGCTGGGGCGCGGATGATTCGGAGTTTTACGGACAGCTTACAACCGTTCATGGCTCCGATAAAAAAACAGAAACCGTTCCATCAGTAAATGGCTCCTATCTCACTTATTACCAAAAAATAGCGGAAAGCATACGAGAAGGTGCTGCGCTGCCAGTCACTGCTGAGGAAGGTATTGATGTCATCCGCATCATTGAAGCCGCGATGAAAAGCAGTAAAGAGAAACGAACCATTATGCTGGAGCAATAAACAAAAGCCTCCCCAAATAAGGGGAGGCTTTTTCATTAGAATGTTTTTCCTGCTTCTTTCGCACGCGCGATCGCGTCTTCTTTGATTTGCTGTGCTTTATTTGGCTCCGCATTATGTCCCTCTACGAAAATGCCATCGAATGATGGTACGCCGAAGAAGTTCATCATGATGCCGATGTAGCGGTGTCCCATTTCCATCTCAGCCGCAGGGCCTTCTGAATAATAGCCGCCTCGCGCTTGGATATGGATTGCTTTTTTATCAGTCAACAAGCCGACAGGACCTTGTTCTGTGTATTTGAATGACTTTCCTGCAACGGCAACAGAATCAAGATACGCTTTCATCACTGGCGGGAATGAGAAGTTCCATAAAGGAGTGACAAATACGTACTTATCAGCTGATGCAAATTGATCGCTAAGCTCTCCCAAACGGCCTACTTTCGCTTTTTCGTTTTCAGAAAGCTCTTCAAAGCCTGTACCTGACTGAAGCTTTCCCCATCCGCTGAATACATCTGCGTCAATGTGCGGGATGTTTTCTTTGTACAAATCGATATGTACAACTTCATCATTTGGATTCGCTTCTTTGTAAGATTCGATAAATGCTTTACCTGTTGCCATACTGTACGAAGTTGCTTCGTCATGCGGATGAGCAGTGATATATAATACTTTTGCCATTTTTACCAGTCCTTTCGTTTTTAAAAATCACACATCAATTATTATCATACAGATGCATAATGATTATTCTGTCTCTCTTAGACTTTATTATAGAGACAAAGAAATTTACTTTCAAGTAAAATATCTTGAATTAAAGATTATTTTCCTTTCCCAAACAGCTTACTTTTCAAAAGCTGTTCTCAAGCCGGAATACAGCGCGGATAATTCTTTACTGATCCGAGGATAATGAGCGGCATGCGGCACTTGAATATCCGCCGGCATTCTTTTCACGTTAAAGGATTGCTCAACCTGTTCAAAAAACGTCCGCAGCTGGTTGATCTCTTCATCAGAAAACGGAGAAGGCGGACGGCGGTGAGCTTGGGCTGAGAGCAAATAATACCCTAAGTGCTGAGCACCGGAAATAACAGGCCAGAGTTCATCCGCATTCGCATGAGGAAACTCCCCAAGCGCCTTGTCATACGCATCCCGAAGCCTGACGAGACTCACCCTTAATTTATGTTCGTCAGCTTTCTGCCCGGTTAACAGTTTCTCCATAAACTGCCCTTCCAGCCGGATGACGTTCCTCATCAGTTCAGGCAGCCGCTTCGTTGAAAACCGCCGCCACAAAAGCATTGTTCCCAATAGCCCGATCACGCTGCCGACAGCTACGTCCGTCAGCCTCGCTATCATAAAATAACCGGTGTCCGCGCCGCCATGCATACTTTCTGTGATAACAAGCGCATTTGCGGTTAAAAAGGGAACAGCCAGCGCATAATTGCGGACAATCAGCATCTCAAGAAGACATTGCAGCGCTGCAATACAAAACGCAATATAAACACCGCCCGGCTTAAAAAACAAGATTGCGCCTGCCAGCATAACACCGATCACCGTTCCGGCCGAACGCTGAATAGCCCTGTGAAGCGTAAAAACAACAGTAGTGCCAAGCATGACCGCTGCTGCCGAAAGCGGAATCCAATAGGAGCGTGCAAAGCCGAATACGAGGGCAAACATATCGGCGGCAAACAGAACAATTCCGTACTTTAACGCTCTAATCAAAACCGGAGACTTCCAGTCAAAGGCATTTCTCAAAAAGTAAAAAGAGGATGGCAGGCGGCTCGGTTCCCCATCAAGCTGCTTTTCCAAACGTCCTGAAGCGATATGCAAAACCTCGTTGATTTCTTCAAACAGCTTTCGCTTTGGCTCAGATTCATTTTCATTAATCTGAAACGTATTGAAAACCCGTGCATGTGCAAGCATATCTCCGGTTTGACGAAGTGCCTTTTCAATCTGCGCGGTCTCTCCATCCGGCGTTTCAGCTGAAAAATGAATAATGGCAAGGAATATGTCGTCAGCTTTTTCAAGCAGGCGGAAAAACCGTTCATCATGCCGCGATTTTTTCCGTCCGTTCCCTTTACCCAGAACGGTTTGGCGGGCTGTTCTGAGCATGAGCACCGTCTGATGCTGCGCATGATGAAAACCTGGCGTTCCGACGGCTGAAAGACATGCAGCCAGCTGATCATATGTTTTTTGCAGCACCGCTCCCTCCGGTCCATGCTTGTTCCATAACCAGCCGATTAGCGTGATGCCCATGGCGAAAATGCCTCCGAGAAACGTCAGTCCCGCTCTGAACAACGCTTGTGAAGGATCGGCCGGAAGACCGGAACTGACTAAAAAGGCAAGGACAAAAAACATCGGCGCAGGGCCTTGAATGCCGAGCGCGCTAAAAATAAACATTGCCGCTGCACCGACCATCCCCAAAACAGCCGCCATCATCCAAAGCGTCCCGGACAAAAGCGTCCCTAAACAAAATGAGAGGGCGATCCCAATAGAAACCAAGAGCAGCTTCAAGGCGCGCTTTTTGTAAGATTCACCGCCAGCATATAAATAAACAAAGCCTCCGATACTTGCAGTTAGTCCGTAATCCGTGTGACCCGCTAATGCGCCGACCAGCACAGGAAACCCTGAAGCGAAACCTGATCCGATAGCCTTTTTCCAAGGAAATGGATTCGCATGAATGCGAAAGGCATCCTTCATGATAGGCATGATTCTTTGATTGTTCTCACCAGTTTTGTTCATTTGACAAAATCCTTTTCAATGAATATATAGAGCTCTTCCCATTTCTTCGCTTTAGTATGCCCAAAAACGCGGTTAGCTCCTCAATTGGTGTGCCCGATAAAAAAAACAGAGACTTAAACCGTCTCTGCTTGCATGACATCAGTTTATTCGCAATATCATAAAAGCGGCACCTGTCAGGACTGCTTCGTCCTTCTGCTTTCCTTTAAGAGCAGGTGGATAAAAAATAAAGGGTAAATCAATAGATACCCATTAAACAGCCACCACACAAGATCAAAGTCCCTGCTGAATGTCCAGAATGATATCGCCTGCAGGCCTGAACAACAGGTCAGCACAAGAGAAATCAGCGCCATCAGCTTCCACTCAGCACGATTCACCCGCTGTAAGTACAAGCTGTACAACCCTGTCACAGAGATCAGGATATCCAGAGGAAAAAAAGACCAGTTCCAGGCGATCATAAACGGATGGTCATGATGTTTAAAGGCCCAGTTTTCCGGTATGAGCGAAAACCCGGCTGACAGCCAGTACAAGATAAAGCCAATATCAGTCACGAGAAAAAAGAGCTTCATATATCTCATTTGTACTGCCCGCTTTTATGTACCGGCTCAGACACCCCAGCCTGCTCGATCAGGTTTAAAGACACAACACCGGCAATAATCAATCCAATTGAAATGACTTTCATGACACTAACATGTTCTTGAAAAAACAAAAAACCAACCACTGTAATCAGGACGATTCCCATCCCTGACCATACAGCATATGCAACAGATACGTCTATTGATTTTAGCGTAAGCGTCAGAAAGAAAAGACTCCCTCCATAAAAGAAAATCAACAGCACACTGGGAATGAGTTTTGTAAAACCGGACGATAGCTTCATGCTGACCGTTCCCGCAACCTCAAACAAAATCGCCAAGCATAGAAACACCCAATTCACGTTGCATCAGCCTCCTCATCAGCTGTTATACCGTTAAACAAAACATCTACAATTGATTCAAGAACCTCTCCTGTCGTGAACTGATGTTTCAGCGGATATTCAGGGTCATACACTTGGTTGATGCTCCCTATATACATATGAACAAACAGGTCCGGATTGATGTTTCTGATTTTCTTTTGCTGTTTGCACTCGTTTAATAATGCTAGGACAATTGCCCATTCTTCCTTAATAAAGGTATCTAGTGTAAGCCACGCATCGTAATGGTATTTCTTCAGTTCGCTTAATAATCCCATGTTCAGCAGTTCCATCCCCTGCGGAAGGCTGATCAGCATTTTTTTCACCTTTTCAAGCACATTTAAACGTTCATTTTCATAGATGTCTCTTTCCATTTGCTTCATTTCAGCTATAAATTGTTCGACAACCGCCTCAACAAGCTGATCTTTAGATGAATAATATGCATAGAGCGTCCGCTTGCTTGTTCCCAGCGCTGCCGCCAAATCATTCATCGTAAATGAAAATCCTTTCTGTTTAATTAGCCGGATGGTTTCCGCCAGAATTCTTTTATCCATATCAATCCCCCGCTTTCGGTACTACAAAAACTGTTTCAGTACCAAAATTATATGACAGCAATTTATGGAAATCAACAATATATAAAAAAACCTCTCCAATTGGGAGAGGTTTAAAAGACACTGCGGACCAAACCGCCGTCCGCCCGAAGCGCTGCACCATTGATCGCAGAGGAAAGCGGGCTGCTTAAAAATGTAACAAAGTGGGCGATTTCTTCCGGACGGATCAGTCTTTGAATGATAGAGGTCGGCCGGTTTTCTTTCATAAAACGTGCCTCAGCTTCTTGAACAGTCAGGTTTTCATCAGGATACAGCGAGTTCAGCATGGTTTCCACACCCTCTGTTAAGGTAGAACCCGGCATGACGGTGTTGACTGTGACATTCGTGCCGGTTGCCAGCTCCGCCAAACTGCGGGAAATGGACAGCTGCATTGTTTTCGTCGCACTGTAATGGGCCATCTCCTGTGACGGCATAATCGCCGCTTCACTGGCAATGAAAATCACACGTCCTTCTTTTTTCTCGATCATGTTATGCAAATACTTGCGTGTCAGCCTTACACCGCTCATAATATTCACTTCAAAAAAACGAAACCATTCATCATCCGGAATATCAAAATACTCCGCCGGTTCGAAAATCCCTAAATTGTTGATCAAAATATCAACGTGCGGATATGCCTGAAACAGCTCATTGCAGCCTTCTTCTGTTCCCAAATCAAATGCAGCCGGATACAGGACCGCTTCAGCATGTTGTGTTTTCAATTCATCTATCGTCTGATTCACTTTCTCTTCCCGGCGTCCGTTAATAATCACTGCCGCCCCTTCTTCAGCTAACGAAGAGGCAATAGCTTTTCCGATCCCCGATGTCGAGCCGGTAACCAGTGCGGTTTTTCCTTGTAAATTCAGCTTCATTCTTCATCCCTCCGTTTTTGATTCCTCTTATTTATTGACAGAAATCTGATTGGTGAAACATCTGCTCTGCAACCAGTATGAAACAGCTGGGATTGAAATGGAAGTACGCACTTTTTGGTGCCTGTGATTTGGAGAAAAAATAAAGCAGAACCTCTTGAGAGGTTCTGCTTTATTGTCAGTATGTATGGAGACGGTGGGAGTCGAACCCACGTCCAGAAACATCGATTACTTAAGCGTCTACGAGCGTAGCCTGCATATTTATGGTTTCACTCATCTTCTTGCCTGCGGGCGGGCCTTCCGAGAGCTAGTCTGTTCATCTCTTCTTACGTTCTCAGACGGGAACGCAAGCGTAGCCTACTTAGATGTGCTCTTCACAGACACATAGGCAATGTCAGGAAGAGCTCGCTGCGCTTATTAGGCAGCTAATGCTACGTTTTGGTTAAAACTGTTAGTTTTGCCAGTTATATTTAAGTGCGTGTTTACGAGATCGCCTCTCGGCTCGCAGCTCAAGCTCGATCCATCCCTGTCGAATCCGTAACGTCCCCTTGGTATAAGGGAAATACGGGAGAAAATATCAAGCTCTCACTCAAACTGGCTATAGTCTTATTATAACATGATCACGGCTCTTTTCAATTGTCAAATCCTTCAAATGAATGTCGACGTGATCTGATCGTGAACACAGTATAGCACAGGCCTGATTTTCGAATCAAGCACTATGCCTTTAGAAGCCTTTTTGGCTGTCTCTGAACGCTCTTTCGATTTCCCGCTTCGCGTCCTTGCGCTTCAGGTCTTCCCGTTTGTCATAGTTCTTCTTCCCTTTTCCAAGGCCGAGAAGCACTTTGGCAAAGCCATTTTTCAAATACAGCTTTAGCGGAACGAGAGAATAGCCTTTTTCCTTTGTTAACCCGATCAGCTTGTTAATCTCCTTACGGTGCATTAACAGCTTTCTTGTACGGAGCGGATCGTGGTTATAGCGGTTTCCCTGCTCATATGGGCTGACGTGCATATTGTGGAGAAACACTTCTCCCCGTTCGATTTTGGCGAAGGAATCCTTAAGGTTTACGCGGCCGGCGCGAATCGATTTGATTTCGGTTCCTTGCAGAACGATGCCTGTTTCATAGGTTTCTTCTATAAAATAATCATGGTTGGCTTTCTTATTTTGAGATAATACTTTTCCTGACCCTTTTGGCATGCCAGAACCTCCTCTCTCTAAGGAAAAACTGTCCACCTTTTGCGATACGCTCTATTTTACCAAATGTCACGTACCGCTACAATGAAAAGCTGTTTCCGAAAGAAAGCAAATAGAGCGCTGCGGCCCTATTTGCTGGTTGAGCTGTTATTTCTTCTTTTTCCGTTTCTGTTTCGGCGCATTTTGGAAGCCGCGTTTTTTCTTTTTCTTCTTCGGCTTAGTGAACCATTCTCCTTTTTCCTCAGACGGCGCTGGAGAAACAGGTGTATTGGTGCTTTGAACGCGTTTTCTGGCAGGCTTTCCGCGTTTTCTGCTCCGGCTGCTGTCCAATTCTCTCGGACGGCGTGGAGAGCCCTTCATGCCGACGATTTCAAAGTCGATATTGCGCTCATCCTTATTGACATCGACAACCTTGACTGTGATTTCATCCCCGATGCGGAAGACGTTTCCTGTCCGCTCGCCGATCATTGCGAAATGCTGTTCGTCAAAACGGTAGTAGTCATCTGTCATAAAGCTGACGTGTACGAGTCCTTCGATTGTATTCGGCAGCTCGACGAACATGCCGAAGTTTGTCACAGAGCTGATCATGCCGTCAAACTCTTCACCGATTTTATCAAGCATGTATTCCGCTTTTTTCAGATCATCCGTCTCACGCTCGGCGTCAACTGCACGGCGCTCCATAGATGATGTATGTTCAGCGATATCCGGCAGGCGTTCAGCCCACTTTTCCTGTGTCGCTTCATCGACTTTGCCGTTGATCAAATACGTACGGATTAGACGGTGAACGATTAAGTCCGGGTAACGGCGGATCGGCGATGTGAAATGCGTATAGAATTCCGTTGACAGACCGAAGTGCCCCAAGCTTTGCGGGTCGTATTTCGCCTGTTTCATCGAACGGAGCATAACAGTAGATATAACCGTTTCCTCAGGTCTGTCACGCACAGCGTCCAGAATGCTTTGCAGGGCGCGCGGGTGAATATTTCCCGCCGTTCCTTTCACCACATAGCCAAATGTCGTCACAAACTCTAAAAACTTTTGCAGCTTTTCAGCATTCGGCTCTTCGTGAATCCGGTATATAAACGGGACGTTCATCCAATGGAAATGCTCCGCTACTGTTTCATTTGCCACAAGCATAAATTCTTCAATGAGCTTCTCGGCGACAGAGCGTTCTCTGATCACAACGTCTTTAACCGCTCCTTCGTCATCGACAAGCACCTTTGCTTCTTTGAAATCAAAGTCAACGGCGCCGCGGTCCATCCGCTTATCGCGAAGAATTTGAGCCAGGCGCTCCATGTCTTTGAACATCGGAACAAGAGGCTCGTATTTTTGTTTCAGCTCTTCATCATCGTCAACAAGAATTTTATTCACATCTGAATATGTCATTCTTTCCGTTGTTTTGATGACACTTTGGAAGATCTCGTGCTCTGTCACCTGTCCCTGACTGTTAATGGTCATTTCACAAGAAAGCGTCAGGCGGTCAACCTTTGGATTTAAGGAGCAGATGCCGTTTGACAATCTGTGCGGAATCATCGGGATGACACGGTCAACCAAATACACACTTGTCCCTCTTTCAAGCGCTTCTTTGTCAATCGGTGAGTTTTCGGTTACATAATGGCTGACATCAGCAATATGAACGCCAAGCTTGTAGCTTCCATCGTCCAGCTTCGTCACGGTAACTGCATCATCCAAATCCTTCGCGTCCGCCCCATCAATGGTGACAATCACCTGGTCACGGAGATCACGGCGGTCTTTCAGATCTTTTTCATCAATTGTGTCAGGCGTACTTGATGCCTGCTCCATCGCGTCGGCTGGAAATTCTCCCGGCAGGCCGTGCTTATGAATGACCGATAAAATATCAATGCCCGGATCATTTTTGTGGCCGAGAATGGTTTCAATCTCACCCTCAGCGTTCATGCGGCCTTCAGGATAGCTCGTCAGCTTGACAACAACTTTATGCCCTTCCGCAGCTCCATTTTTCCCGTTTTTCGGAATGAAGATGTCACTCGTGATTTTTTTGTCGTCCGGAATGACAAAGCCGAAGTTTCTCGTTTCTGTATACGTGCCGACAACCCGCTGAATCGCTCTTTCTAAAATCCGTATAACGGTTCCTTCCTGCCTAGAGCCGCTTGACTGTGAATTCAGGCGAACCATGACGATATCGCCGTTCATTGCCGTATTCAGCTCATTAGGCGGAATAAACACATCGCTTAACGACGTATCCTCAGGCAGCAAAAAGGCGAATCCTTTCGCATGCGCTGAAATCTTTCCTTTTATTAAATTCATCTTCTCCGGAATGCCGTAGCGGTCGCTTCTCGTCCGTACGATAAGCCCTTTTTCTTCCAAGGCGACTAACGCTTTGACGAGCTCTTTAAACTCCTCGGCTTCCGTAATTTTTAACATCTCCTCTAGTTCCTGAACAGTCAAAGGCTTATATGCCTCTTCCTTCATAAACGAGAGAAGCTTTTCCATAAATGCTTCTTTTTCCATTATCCGACCTCCTGTTGATTACCAATCGAGCTTCTCTAAAAATTCATACACATCCTGATGGACGAGGTCACGTTCTTTGTCGAGTGTAATGACATGGCCTGATTCCTCGTACCATTTCAGCTGTTTATCATCAGTTTCCACTTCGTTGTAAATAATATTGGCGCTTTCGGTATTAATCATGTGATCATGACGGGCCTGCACCACAAATGTCGGTGAATAAATCATATCGACATTGTTCCGCACATCAGCAATTAAGTCTTGCAGCGCCTTGAGGGTATTCATCGGCGTTTTTTCAAATTCTTTCATTTCCTCTTCAATTTGCTCAGGGCTTTTCCCCTCAAACTTTTTGTAATTGCGAGCGTATGAAAGAACACCCTGATACATGACCTCTTCACTCTTAATATGCATCGGTGCGCACATTGGGACAATTCCCTTTATGGGTACAGTGTAACCCAATTTCAGCGAAAAAACCCCGCCAAGCGACAGTCCGCAGGCAGCAATGCTCTCATAGCCTTCAGATTTTAAGTATTCATAGCCATCCATTACGTTTTTCCACCAGTCTTCAGGCCCCGTATGTACAAGTTCTTCAGGCGGGACGCCATGTCCTTCATATTGAGGCGCGTGGCACGTATAGCCCCGTTCATTCAAATATCTTCCCAGCATCCTTACATCCGCTGTATTTCCTGTAAAGCCATGCAGCAAAAGCACCGCTTTGTCTCCGCCTTTAAATGTAAATGGTTTTGGTGTCACAACTTTCATGCTCATGTCTCCCTTTCTATCTGCACGATCATTATAGTTTTCCACAGTTTAATCAGAAAAAAACGTTATGAATATCAGCCAGAAACGTGAAAAAGGCCTGACTTCACATCAGACCTTATACAAACATTGCCCTATAGGATATAAGCAAGCGCAATCGTTAACACGAAAAACAAGACTGCCAGCACTACCGTAATGCGGTGCAAAATTAAATCAAGACCTCTTGCTTTTTGTTTCCCGAAGAGCTGCTCCGCTCCGCCTGAAATCGCACCAGATAATCCGGCGCTTTTACTGGATTGAAGCAAAACGACAATAATAAGTGCAATGCTGACGATAACCAATAAGGTAATCAAAACTGCGTGCATCCCTTACACCTCCAGACTCACTGGCTACATTACTTCTATTTTACATGAAAAGGGTTGGCATGTCACGCTGTATCAGACGCCAAAAGGCCGGATAAGACGTTTTGTCTTGGTTACCCTATTCATATGAAAAGGTCAAAGGAGAAAAGCGATGCCGCTTATCAGCATAGCCAGCAGGAAACATCTTTTTTATGAAGAATATGGACAGGGAATCCCTATCATTTTTATCCACCCGCCGGGCATGGGACGCAAGGTTTTTTATTATCAACGCCTTCTTTCAGAGCATTTCAGGGTGATTTTTCCTGATTTAAGCGGGCACGGTGACAGTGAACACACGGGTGACACCGCTTCTATTTCCTATTATGCGAACGAAATCATACAATTCATGGACGCTTTGTACATTGATAAAGCTGTGTTTTTCGGGTATTCCGCCGGGGGCTTAATCGCGCAGCACATCGGCTTCATCCGCCCGGACAAAGTGTCACACCTGATTCTGTCCGGCGCCTACCCCGCTGTTCATAATGTAATTGGCCAGAAGCTGCACAAACTGGGAATGTATCTGCTTGAAAAAAACCCCGGTTTGCTCATGAGAATCCTCGCTGGGAGCCACACAAAAGACAGACAGCTTCGCAGCATATTAACAGGCCATATGAAAAAAGCAGACCAGGATCAGTGGCATCAGTATTATCTGGATTCGCTAGCCTACAACTGCATTGAACAGCTGCCCCGGCTAAACATGCCAATGCTTTTTATGTATGGCGGCCTGCGGGACTGGACCTTTACAAACGCAGGCTATTACCGAAGGGCTTGCAGCCATGCCGAATTTTTCAGATTGGAATATCAGGGACATCAGTTGCCGACAAAACAATGGAAAACATGCAATGAACTGGTGACAGGGTTTGTGCTGACACATCATTCAAGATAGAAAACGCTTGGATCTTCTTGCGTTTTTTCTCTTTTATTGACTTTTGTCAACAAAATCATAGTAAAAAAGATCCTCAAATTTCAAATTAAAGTAGTGAAGCATTTTACCGATCACAAGCTGCCCCGGCCTCCTTTCACCATTCAGCACACGGCTCAGTGTGGCGGGTGAGACTCCGATTTCCAGCGCAAGCTGATTAAGGGAATAATCGTTATTAACCATATACTGCAAGACATAATCACGTCTAATCTGTATCTTTTCTACTGGCACTTTCCTCACCTTCCATTCCTGAAAAAACTTTTTTCTATAGTTTTACATTACGGCTTATGTTAACTTTTGTCAATACATTTCCAGTCTACCTATTCCCTTTAGTCAATAAACATACTAAAATATGAGTAACAGTGAGGGACGGGGTGAGACATATGGAAAGCTTTGGCGAACAATTGCGGGCATTGCGCGAGGAGAGAAAGTTAACGGTCAACCAGCTGGCGACTTATTCAGGCGTAAGCGCGGCCGGCATCTCCAGAATCGAAAACGGAAAACGGGGCGTTCCCAAACCCGCCACCATCAAAAAACTGGCGGAGGCCTTAAAAATTCCTTATGAGGGGCTTATGTACAAGGCTGGTTACATCGAAGAAGTTCATGAAGCCAAGGCTCCTTATGAAACGAAGTGCAAGCTGCTCGAAAAAGCGGAGGCCTATGACCTGAAAAACCTTGCGCTTCTTGAGAACGAAAAATGGCAATATCTCAATAAAGAAGATTTGCTCATGCTCGATCATTATTTTTCGTTTATTTCAGACGAAGCCAAAAAACGGTCTGCTGATGACTGACTATTGATAGAAATGAGAGGCGATAGACCATGTCACCGTTCGGACAGCAATTACGGGAGCTGCGCCGCGCCCGCAAACTGACAGTGAATCAGCTTGCGGTGTACTCAGGCATCAGCTCGGCCACCATTTCAAAAATTGAAAACGGCAAGCGCGGGACGCCAAAACCCGCCACGATCAAAAAACTGGCGTCCGTCCTGAAGGTGCCGTACGAAGACCTAATGGCCGCCGCAGGCCATATTCAGGCCTTTCCTAAAGAAATCCGCGAAGCATCTGAAAGCTATCAGTCCGTTTATGACATTTACCAGACGGCTGTCACGCGCGGAGCGAAGCACCTCCCGATTTTCAATAGCCGAAAATGGGAACATCTTTCAAAGCAGGATATTGAAAATCTCAGCAAATACTTCGATTTTTTATCTTCGGAAGCAAAAAAACGCGCTTCTTCCTCATAATCCCTTGTTCCTCTTTCTGCATTTCATCAATCACGCTTGCATACCTTCCCTCGTTATTTGCGTTATAATAGTGACAGACGAGGTGAAAAGTATGAACCAATCAGAAATGTGTCCTAGATTTGAAAAAGCAGTCGACATCTTAAGTAAACGCTGGGTCGCTTTAATCGTATTTCAGCTCTTGAACGGGTCGCAGCGATTTAGCGAAATTGAAGCAGCACTTCCAAATCTAAGCGGCAGAGTTCTGTCAGAACGGCTGAAAGAACTTGAGCTTGAAGGAGTAGTAAAACGGGATGTCATCCCTGAAACTCCGGTTCGCATCGAATATTCATTGACCGATAAAGGAAAGGCGCTTGCCCCCATTTTAGGTGAGATTTCTAAATGGGCGACTGAATGGATTGACCCTTCCTTTCTTGACTAATTGCTAAAACGGTTCTGATCTCAAAGACGAGAAAAAGAACCGTTTTTTATTTTTTTATTTTCCAGGTGAAAAAAAGATATCTCAGCCGATATATAGTACATCCACACATTACGATTTTAAAGGAGACCACTATATGCGACTGACGATTTCCCGCAAATTCAGCCTGGTATTTTTGACACTGATCCTGATCAATTTACTTGTAGGCGGAATAGGCGTTCTTAATATGCAGCATATCATTCAAAAAACAGATGAAATCAACACAAAATGGATTGACGGCATCAAAGACATTACCTCGATTAATTATGTAACCGAGCACCTGTCTTCTAAAGAAAAGGACTTTCTGATTTATACAGACAAAAGTAAAATGGATACACTTGATCAAGAAATGAATCAAATCATGGAAGACATTAACCAAAAGCTTGATAGCTATAAAAAAACGATCTCCACTGATAAAGAGCAGAAACTGTTCGAGCAGCTTCAAACTGAAGTGAACACCTATATCGATATTCATGCGCAAATAATCGAGAGCGGCCGCACAAATGACATGGACAAAGCAAGAGGTTTATTGGTCCAAACTGAGGCCAGTTTTGAGGATATGAAAAAAACAATCACTCAGCTTGTTGACTACAATAAAGAAGGCAGCAACACAGCAGTAAAAGAAACGAAGGCCGTCTATCAAAAAGGGCTCATTTATACTGCCCTGCTTGTGGCGGCTTCGATCATCGTCAGCATTTTCATCTGGCTTTATATCGCGCGAAACATTGTAAAGCCTATCATTCGCATGAAGGAGTCTGCCAATCATATTGCCGAGGGAGATTTGTCGAACGACATGGAGCCGCTCAACTCAAAAGACGAACTGGGCGACCTGAATGAAGCGCTGCAAAAAATGGTAGGGAATCTGAGAGATATTGTCGGATATTCTAAAGACATCTCAAGCCGGGTTCTTTCTTCTTCACAGGTGCTTGCTACCGCAACGAATGAAACAAGATCCGGCAGCAAACATATTACTGAAACGATGAACGAAATGGCTGAGGGCTCTGAACAGCAAGCCCAAGACGCTGTGACGATTGCCGAATCGATGAATGAGTTTACCGAAAGCATTGATAAAGCCTATAATCACGGCATTACAATCAGCGATACGTCTCAAAACGTTCTCGAACTCGCGGTAAGCGGAAACGAAAATATGCATACGTCATTACAGCAAATGAAAACCATCCACCATATCGTTCAAGAAGCCGTGCATAAAGTGAGATCACTTGAACAGCATTCTCAGGATATCAACAAGCTCGTTCAGGTCATCAACGGGATTGCCGAGCAAACGAATTTGCTGTCCCTTAACGCCGCGATTGAAGCTGCCCGCGCAGGAGAAAGCGGCAAAGGCTTCGCCGTTGTGGCCGATGAAGTCAGAAAGCTGGCTGACGGCGTTTCTGATTCCGTGCAGGACATTACCCGGATTGTAAACGGGACACAGCAGGAAATCCACTCCGTTATTAAGTACTTGGAAAGCAGCTTTACAGAAGTCGAAAAAGGAACGGAAAACCTGACAGACACCGGACAGGCTATGCAGCATATCAAACAATCTGTCACTCATGTTGCAGACAGCATTAAGGAAGTTACGGATGGCCTGAAGCAGTTAACAAACCAATCGATTACCATCAATCAATCGATTGAAAATATCGCTTCTGTATCCGAAGAGTCGGCCGCCGGCATTGAAGAAACATTTTCAATTACCGAGCAATCCGCCCATTCGATGGATCAAGTGCTTCAAAATGCTGAGGAGTTGGAGCGGCTGGCGAAGGAGCTTAATGCAAAGATGGATCAGTTTACAATTTAAATAGAAAAAAGAGGCTGGACTCCAGCCTCTTTTTTTATTCTATGCAGCTGATTGAACATGATTGGCTCTTGTTCTTTTTTTCTTCACCGGACTTAATGCCCGCTCCAGCCAGGCCATGAGCAAATCGGCTGCCACCGCCATCACCGCAGTCGGTATCGCCCCGGCTAGAATAATCGCAGTTCCGTTTGTCGCGTTTGATCCGCGGACGATCATGTCCCCAAGGCCTCCGGCGCCGACAAATGTGCCGATTGCTGTAATCCCAATGGCAATGACGAGAGCCGTGCGAAGGCCCGCCATGATGACAGAAAGTGCGAGCGGGAGCTCAACCATTCTGAGCACTTGGAATTTCGTCATGCCCATTGCTTTTCCCGATTCTAGGTAGGCATGCTCAATGCTGACAATCCCTGTGTACGTGTTTCGGATAATCGGGAGCAGGGAATACAGAAATAATGATACAATTACGGTATTTGCGCCGAGCCCCATAACAAGCATCAAGACGGCCAGCATGGCGAGCGCGGGGATTGTTTGAATAACGTTTGTTACGGCGAACACCCAAGCTGACAAACGGCGAAAATGCGCGATGAGGATTCCCGCCGGAACCCCGACGACAGCGGCAAACAAAACACCGTAAGCCGACATAAGAAAGTGGCGGCCGAATTCATCCATGACATAACTGCCATTCTGCGCGTAATACGTCATTAACTGTTCAAGCACGTTCATTGACCCCTTCCCCCTTTCATGATTCGAAGTAGTGATGTTTTTCTAAATATTCCTTGGCAACGACAGACGGTTCCTTTAGATTGCCGTCGACTTCATAGTTAAGCGCCTGCATCGTGGCTGTGTCGATTTTTCCGATCATTTTCTTGATGATGCCTTCAAGCTCAGGATGTTCTTTGAGCACCTTTTCCGGAACAACCGGAGAGCAATCGTACGGCGGGAAAAATTGTTTATCGTCCTTCAGCATTTTGAGACCATAGGACTTGATTCTTCCATCGGTTGAATACGCAAGCACAATGTCCATTTTTCCGCTTTTCACCGCATCGTACACAAGGCCGATCTGCATTGGATACGTGCCGCCGAATGTCATGCCGTAGGTTTTCGTAAAATCCTGATAGCCGTTTCCTTTGAGCTTCATCCAATAGTTATCGACGCCAAGCTTTAATTGCGGCGCCTGTTTTTTTACGTCTGATACGGTTTCTAAATGATATTGATCTGCCAGCTTTTTGCTGACCGTAAAGACGTACGTATTATCAAACCCGTAGGAGTCATACCATTTTAAATCGTATCTTTTTTTAAACTCCCGCTGAGTAAGCGCCAGCGCTTTGTCCGGGTCTTTTTCCGGTTGCATTCTCAACGTTCCTGTCAGCGCGTCTCCCGTATATCTTGTGGCTGCAATGTCGATTTCCCCGTTCATTAAAGCCTGCTGCTGCACCGCGTTGGAGCCAAGATTTTTAATTGTTGTTGTTTTGAGATCAGTATGGTGTTCGATCAACTGGCCAAGCATGCTGGCGATGATTTCTGATTCGCTCATGCTTTGCGCGCCGATTTTAATAGTCTGGTCTGGGGCGGCGCTGAGACCAGGAAGCGAACAGCCGCTCAACGCCAATGTTGCCGCAAGTGCTAAACCGATCATTAATGTAAGATATTTTCTTTTCATAAGCCGCCTCCTTATGACACTTCCTTCAACCTCTGCATGCCGGCAGGTGTCAGTTTTCGTTCAGACACTGCCAGCACATGATCAATCACAATCGCCAATATTGTGACGGGAACCGCGCCCCCGATGATATATTCCGGCTGATATAAATTTAGTCCGATAAAAATGTAATCACCCAATCCGCCGCCTCCAATAAAAGAAGCAAGCGTGGCCCAGCCGATTAAGTAAATCGTCGATGTTCTAATTCCCGCCATGATCACTGGCGCGGCAAGCGGCAGCTCCACCAAGCGGACTTGTTCAGCCGGCGTCATTCCGATGCCTTTGCCAGACTCGAGCAAATTTTTGTTGACGCCGCGAATGCCGGTATACGTGTTGCGAAGTATCGGCAATACGGAATAGAAAAACAAAGCCACAATGGCTGGAACCTTCCCTACACCAAGGAGCGGGATAAAAAAGGCAAGGATAGCCAGACTCGGCAGCGTCTGAATGATATTCACAATGCCGATAATGGTGCCGGCTCCTTTTTTCATTCTGGTCAGCACAATGCCTAGGGGGACGGCAACCAGCACGCCCAGGATCACAGCAATGAGCGATATCGTAATATGCTCGTATGTTTTATAAAGAAGCTCGCCTCCGTTGGTTTGCAAAAATTGAACAATATGATGCATGACTTATCCCCTCCCTATGACAATACCGCGAGCTGCTTTTCTTCTCCCCAGAGGGAGTCATACACGATATCGACCAGACTTGCTCTCGTCACAATTCCGATTAAACGTCGGTTTTCATCCACAACAGGGACATATTTGACACCCCGTTTTAAAATTTTGCGGACCGTGTCGCGCAGCAATGTGCCTCCCAATACTGTGTATAGATCTTCATGTAAAACCTCTCCTACGAGATTGGCCTTTTTCCGGCATTGATCAATGATTTCAACATCGACATAACCTTGCAGAACGTGGTCGTCATCGACGACAAGCAATGAATCGACCCGTTCCTGCCTCATCAGCTGAATGGCCTCAGAAAGCGTTTTATCCGCGGTGATCATTACAGGCTGAGTATTCATAATCTGGTCAACCCGTTCAACATCCGGGCTGGATGACTGAATCAGCCGCTCCTTGCCGATAAATTCCTCAACAAATTCGTCTGCCGGATTTCTCAAAATGTCATCGGGCGTTCCAATTTGAACGATTTCTCCCGCTTTTAAAATCACAATCCGATCTGCCAGCTTAATTGCTTCGTCCATATCGTGGGTAACAAATACGATGGTTTTATGTAAGGTTTTTTGCAGTTTTTTAAATTCTTCCTGAAGGGAATCCCTCGTAATCGGGTCGAGTGCCCCGAACGGTTCATCCATTAAGATAAGCGGCGGCTCCGCGGCAAGTGCCCGTAATACACCAATTCGCTGCTGCTGCCCCCCGCTTAATTCATGAGGGTAACGGTCTAAATATTCTGGCCCCATATCGACCAATTTTAAAAGCTCACGCGCCCGCTCTTTCCGCTGCTGCTCCGGCCATTTCAGCAGTTTTGGGACGAGTGAGATATTCTGCTGAATGGTCATATGGGGAAACAGGCCGATTTGCTGAATCACATAGCCAATTTTGCGCCTGAGCTCTACAGGATCCTGTTCCATAATGTTTTCGCCGTCAATGAAAATCTTCCCGGCGGAAGGCTCAATTAATCGGTTAATCATTTTCATCGTTGTCGTTTTTCCGCAGCCGCTCGGCCCGATAAAACAGATAAATTCACCTTTTGCAATCTTAAGATTCACGTTGTTCACGGCTTTTTTGCCGCCCTTATATGTTTTCGAGACATTTTCTAATGTCAGCAAACATCGCACCTCCAAAATTAAATTTATTCAATTTGTTCAGTTTAAATTTAATTTTTCAGACAATTGAATGCTTTCCATTATAGATTAAAGTTTATAAAATAAAAAGTTTACAATTTGTTCATATTATTTATAAAGTATGTGTAAACGCTGATTTACCCGCATTGACGTGTGTTGATCTCCTTATTGCTCCAATTTCCTGCCAAATTCTCTTTTGACAGCATTTTCGCCGTATCAAAAATGTGGTATATTGACATCGGAATTGTTAGCTGAAAGGATGAAACCGTTGGAGAAAGATCCGTTAACGATCATTGAACAAGCCGAGGACCATTTTATAGAAAGAATTGCGGAAAACATGCATGCATTTGGAATGCCCTCTACCGTCGGACGTGTGCTGGGCATTATTTATATGAATCGAAAACCGATGACGCTTATGGAATTATCTGAGGCCACCGGCATGAGCAAAACACGCATGAGCCAGGTAGTGCGGGAAATGCTTGATGCCAATATCGCCGAGAAGGTGTTCGAAAAGGGCGTCCGAAAAGATTTATATGAGGTTGAACAGGATTACTATCAAACGTTTATCACGCTGTTTTCAGCCACTTGGAGCAAAGTCGTCAGCAAAAACAAAATGATGCATAAAAAACTCAATCGGGAGCTGCTTAGCGTGTTGGATGAAGAGCTTACTCCTGAAGCGGAAGAAAAAGTGAATGAACTGCTGAAGGAATTAAAGGAATGGCTCGATTATTATAATTGGCTCAGCCGTTTGATTGAGTTTTTTGAGAGCGAAGACATTTTTAAATATGTGCCGAAGCCGTAAAAAACGCCCTGTTATTACAAGGCGTTTTTTCTTATGCAGCACTGGCCAGGTTTTTCTTCTTTTTCTTTTTAATCGGGCTTAACGCTCGTTCAAGCCAGCCCATGACCAAATCGGCAATCACCGCCATCAAAGCTGTGGGGATTGCGCCCGCTAATATAATCGCGGTTCCGTTTGTGGCGTTTGATCCCCTGACGATGATGTCCCCGAGACCGCCTGCACCGACAAATGTCCCGATGGCCGTAATGCCGATGGCAATGACAAGCGCAGTGCGCAGGCCGGCCATTATGACCGAAAGCGCAAGCGGAAGCTCGACCATCCGCAGCACTTGAAATTTTGTCATCCCCATTGCTTTTCCGGATTCAAGATAAGCATGTTCAATGCTGATAATCCCTGTATACGTATTTCTGATAATCGGCAGAAGAGAATACAGAAATAATGACAATATCACCGTATTAGCGCCCAGCCCCATGACAAGCATCAGCACGGCGAGCATGGCGAGAGCCGGGATCGTCTGAATGACGTTCGTGACCGCAAAAACCCATCCGCTTAATTTTCTGTATCTGGCTACCAGGATGCCGAGCGGAATTCCAACAATGGCAGCAAATAAAACGCCGTACACCGACATCAGAAAATGGCGGTAAAACTCCTGCAGCACGTAACCGCCGTTTTGCGAATAGTAAGTGCCAAGCTGCTGTAGTACTTCCATATGATCCGCCTCTTTCCTTAGTCAAAATAATGATGTTTCTCTAAAAATTCCTTTGCTACGACAGACGGCTCCTTCAGCTTGCCATCCACCTCATAGTTCAGCTCCTGCATCGTTTCCGTATCGATTTGCCCAATCAGCTTATTGATCACACCCTCAAGCTCGGGATGCGCCTTAAGCACCTTTTCCGGAATCACTGGTGAACAGTCATACGGCGGGAAGAAACGCTTATCATCTTTTAAGATTTTCAAGTCATAGGCTTTAATCCGTCCATCCGTTGAATAAGCCAGAACGGCGTCCATTTTCCCGTTTTTGACTGCGTCATAGACTAGCCCGATCTGCATTGGATACGTTGTGCCGAACTCAAAGCCATATGTGCTGACAAAGCCTTTATACCCATCGCCTTTTCGTTTCAGCCAAGCATTGTCGACGCCTAATTTATATTGGGAGGCATTTTTCTTCAGGTCAGACACGGTGTTAATATGCTCCTTCTCCGCAAACTTTTTTGTTACGGTGAAGGCATATGTGTTATCAAAGCCGTAGGAATCAAACCATTTATAAGAAAAGCGCTTTTGAAACTCGTTCTGCACAATGTTCAGCGCTTTTTTCGGATCTTTCTCCGCTTCCTTGCCGAGGGTGCTTGTTAAATCAGTTCCGGAATAGCGCGTGGCAGAAATATCAATGTCACCGCCCAGCATCGCTTGGTGCTGCACATAGTTTGACCCGAGGTTTTTCACTAAAGCGGTATTCAAATCTGTATCATGTTCAATAAGCTGCGCGATCATATTCGCTACAATTTCTGATTCAGTCATGCTTTGCGCCCCGATTTTGATCGTGTCGTCTGAAGCGCCGCCGAGTCCCGGCAGAGAACAGCCGCTTAGCAGTATGACCAAACCTAGAGCGCACGCGCCAAGCCATTTGATTTTTTTCGTTTTCAACAGAGCCAACTCCTTACGAAACTTCCTTCATCCCTTGCAAGCCTTTCGGCGTCACCTTTCGTTCTGTCACAGCCAGCACATAATCAATGATAATGGCCAGAATTGTGACAGGCACGGCACCGCCAATGATATATTCAGGCTGATATAGGTTCAGGCCGATAAAAATATAGTCCCCGAGGCCGCCTCCCCCGATAAACGACGCAAGTGTCGCCCAGCCGATTAGGTAGATCGTTGATGTGCGGATACCCGCCATGATGATGGGAATCGCCAGCGGGATTTCGACGAGCCGAATCTGCTCCCAGCCGGTCATGCCAATCCCTTTTCCCGATTCCAGCAGGTTTTTATTTACACCTTTAATGCCGGTATACGTATTGCGCAGGATCGGCAGCACCGAATAGAAAAATAAAGCGACAATCGCCGGCACCTTTCCTACGCCGAGAAGCGGAATAAAAAAGGCTAAAATCGCAAGACTCGGCAGGGTTTGCACAATGTTTACGAAACCGATAACCGCACCTGCGCCTTTTTTCATTCTGGTAAGAGCAACACCGAGCGGCACCGCAACGATAATGCCCAATACAACGGCTATGAGTGAAATATATAAATGCTCTCCTGTTTTATACAGCAGCTCTCCGCCGTTCGTTTGCAAAAAAGTCATCATTTGATTCATCTTAAAAGAGCTCCTCCCCTGGTCAGATCGTCATGAGCTGGTTTTCCTCGTCGCCCCATATGGAATCGTACACGATATCAACAAGACTCGCTCTTGTCACAATCCCTGCTAAATGATTCTGTTCATCGACGACCGGAACATACTTGATCCCCTGCTTCAAAATTTTTCGGACTGTATCGCGAAGTAGCGCCCCTTTTTGAACGGTATATATATCTGAGCGGTATACATCGCCAACGATGCTCGCTTTTTTGCGGTTTTGATCAATCATTTCCACATCAACATAGCCCTTCAGCACGTTTTGCCGGTCCACAACTAGCAGCGAGTCAACACGTTTTTCTCTCATCAGCTGAATCGCCTGAGAAAGCGTTTTGTCCGCAGATACCGTCACCGGCGTTCTGTTCATCATTTGCTCTACCCGCTCAATATCCGGTCTTGACTGAATCAGGCGTTCTTTTCCGATAAATTCTTCAACAAATTCATTTGCCGGGTTCCGGAGAATCTCATCAGGTGTGCCGACTTGAACGATTTCTCCCGCTTTTAAAATCACGATTCTGTCAGCAAGCTTAATCGCTTCATCCATATCGTGGGTAACAAACACAATCGTTTTGTTTAGTGTTCTCTGCAGTTTTTTGAATTCTTCCTGAAGGGAATCACGCGTAATTGGATCAAGCGCTCCGAACGGTTCATCCATTAAAATGAGAGGGGGTTCCGCGGCAAGCGCGCGCAGCACGCCGATTCTTTGCTGCTGTCCGCCGCTGAGCTCATGGGGATAACGGTCTAAATACTCCGGACCCATATCCACAAGCTTTAACAGCTCTCGCGCCCGTTCTTTCCGTTTTTCCTCAGGCCATTTCAGCAGCTTTGGTACGAGTGAGATGTTCTGCTGGATGGTCATATGGGGGAACAAACCAATCTGCTGAATCACATAGCCGATTTTTCTCCTCAGCTCAACAGGGTCCTGTTCCATAATATTTTCTCCGTCGATAAAGATCCTTCCAGACGATGGTTCTATCAGCCTGTTGATCATCTTCATCGTTGTCGTTTTTCCGCAGCCGCTCGGGCCGATAAAACAGATAAACTCACCTTTGGCAATATCTAAATCAATGCTGTTCACAGCTTTTTTGCCGCCTTTATATACTTTTGACACTTGTTCCAATTTCAGCAATCCGTGCACCTCCGCAGGTTTCCATTAAATTTTCTGAAAAGTATAATCCTTATTATAATTTGAACTTTGTAAAATAAAAAGTTTACAATGTGTTGAAATTATATGTTATTTATAGATTATTTATTGTTATGACCGAGACGGAAAGGGTGTTCTTACAATTACGCCGGATACCTCCCACTTCCTCTGCATTCAGCTATTTTCAACATCAGGAAGAAATATGATATATTGACACCATCAATTGCCATTTGAAGGGATGATCAGCTGTGAAAAAAACCGCTCTCGACATCATTGAACATGCTGAAGAGCATCTCATTGAGAAGATTGCCGAAAATATGCATACGTTTGGAATGCCTTCAACTGTCGGACGTGTGCTCGGAATTATTTATATGAATCGAAAACCGATGACCTTAAGCGAGCTCTCTGAGGCTACGGGCATGAGCAAAACACGGATGAGCCAGGTTGTCCGTGAAATGATCGATGCCAATATCGCCGAAAAGGTGTTTGAAAAAGGCGTACGAAAAGACCTTTATGACGTCGAGCAGGATTATTATCAAACCTTCATTTCTTTATTCGCGGCCAATTGGACAAAGGTCGTGAGCAAAAACAAAGTGCTTTATAAAAAATTAAACCGGGAGCTGACTGATCTTTTACAAAGGGACGGGCTCACCCCGGAAGCGGAAGAGAAGGTCAATCAGCTGCTGAATGAATTAAAAGAATGGCTTCATTACTATGACTGGCTGAGCAGATTGATTGAATTTTTTGAGAGTGAGGAAATCTTTCAATATGTGCCGAAAACAAAAGAAAGCAGCTCTCTAAAATAAGGGAGCTGCTTTTTTGCATCATGAGGTTAAGACCGGAAACATGCCTTTCAGCCCGGCACCGATCATCCCGACCGCAACCACGGCTAAAATTAATCCCATCAGTCTGGTAATCACATTCATCTCGGTTTTTCCGAGTTTGCTGCTAATGAAAGCAGAATAGTGGAAAAAGAGAAAGGTCAGGGCAACCACTGCGGCTATGCCAATCATGACAGCGACATAATGACCAATGCCGCTATGACCGGCGGAAAGGCTCATCACTGTTGCAATCGTTCCGGGCCCCGCAATGATCGGAATGGATAAAGGCGTGACGGATATATCGGCTTTTTCTTTGCTTTCCTTATGTTCATCATGATGAAGAGACTGCACGTGTGATTCTTTCGCATTCAATAGATTATAGGCAATGCCGAAAATGAATATGCCGCCCGCCACTCGGAGCGCATGAATGTTGATATCAAACAATTTAAAGATAAGATGGCCGAAAACCAAAAAAGCCGCCAAAATAAAAAAGGATAAAAGAGCCGCCTTCCGGGCAATCGCTTTTCTTTCCGCTGAAGTATAGCCTTCTGTCAGCGTCAGAAATATCGGTACGTTTCCGATCGGATTTGATACTGCGAATAAAGAAATGAAGACGTGAACGATGAATGAGAACATCATATACCTCCTTGTTGGTATTGTCTGCACAGAAAATAGAATTATTCTTCCCCCTTTTACCCGGAGGTGATTTCCCGGTAAACCTTTATAGCCTGTTAGAAACGCTACTCTTATTCGCAATATAAAATCTCTGACGTTTTTCTTGAAACTGCTGAAAAGTCGATTTGGATGTTGAAATTAAGTTTAAGCTGGGCGGTGAACAATTCGACATTGATGTCCACAAAGACCAGATTAAAAATGAAAAGACCTTTATAAAGCTCTTCTCCGCATCGCTGAAACAACCTATGAAAATGACATTTTAATCAATCAAGCGGAGCAAAGCTTAGATAAAGCAGTGACGATATTCTTCACCATACCCGCCCTGAGCACGTCAATTGAAACGCAATATAAAGACTGACCGAATTCGGATTCACTTGGCTGACATCCGTTCGCTCGCAGTATCATATCAAGGATTTTGGAGATGTATTTGAGAAATATATGAATAACTAGCATAAAAAAAGACACAGCTGCTATAAGGCTCGTGTCTTTTTTTGTATGAATATTGATTACTTTACAACTTTTTTCTTTTATAATAAAACTATTAGTCTATTTTCCCTATATTACAGGTAAAGGAGTTATTTTATGTATTGTCCTCAATGCGGCCATCAAACTGATGGCGGAAAGTTTTGTGAGAAATGCGGTTCGCCGCTCCCTGGTCAATCAGGCCAACAGCAGACAGCTCAGACTGGAGCCGCTGCAAAACAAGCAGCAAAACAGTTCGGTTCATTTGTCCTGGCCGTCCTGAAACGCCCTTATCAGGAATGTAAAGCAACAGGCGGAGAGCAGTTGATCAGCGCAATCATTACGATGGTTCTTTTCAGTTTGCTGACCCCTTTGATGTTTTATATTCTTTTTTCAGACGGTACCGGAAGCGTAAGCTTTACAGCAATCTTCTTAGAGCCAACCATTTATTTTATTTTATTTCTATTTGGCCTGCATGCATGCATCTTTTTCGCCCTGAAAATCGCGGGGAACCAAGTGTCTTTTAAAGATTCATTCTCAAGATTCGGAGCGTTTCTCATTCCGTTTACGGCTATTTTGATTCTTGCCCTTTTCTTCTTTTTATTACATACAGACATTTGCTTTACTATATTAGCCGTTGGTTTAATCGGTGCATTCTTCGCCATTCCTCCTGCGATGCTGAGCAGTTACCAGCATTCATATAAAGGGAAGGTTGATGTCATTTACTCAACGATTGTGATTTATCTGATCATCTGCGTCACATTTCAGCTTATTATCGAACACTATGTCAAAGAGATTTTCCGTTACATGCTCTTTTAAAAAGAACCCCATCACCTGCTGGCGATGGGGTTCTTTTATTGAATAGACGTTAAGTAAATTCTTCCGTTCTTTACTACGCCGGTATAAGTCCAGTTATATGTTCTGAGCTTTGGACTGCCGCCTGATTTTGTGATATAGAATTCCTCATACGTCTTAATCGTGATAGCTGAACCATTTTGGCTCCAGCTTTTCACTTCATAGTTATTAAAGTCTTCTGTTGTCCCCTCTTTATTTAATTTCGCCACAAGATGCTGCTGGTCGGAATAAAGGGAGCTGCCTTTCTCAAGGCTGTCTTCCATTAGTGAGAAATTATTTTGATTGACGGCATCTGCCTGACTTTGCAGATAACTGCCCATAAATAATGTCACTTGTTCATCTGTAACATCGCCGCTTGCAGAGTTTCCACTGTCTTTGTTTTTCGAACCAGCCCAAGCCGATGTGTATGTCTCTGGTTTATCATTTTTGATTTTCTTTATATTTGTGCCTGCAGATTCGAATGTTGATTCTGCATCTTCAAAAATCCACTTTTTCTGTTTTTTATCATATGAAAGAAGATATTCATAACTCGGACTGTCATCAGTCATTTCAGATTTTGAATAGTCGCTATACGAAGAAGACTGGTGGAGTTCTTTTCCTGTTACCGATACCTGCCACGTCCCGTCGTTATTCTGAGAGAGGGCAAATGTGTCCAGGTCAAAATCAGTTTCCAAGTATCTATCTTTTAAGTATGAGTCCGTATTTTTCATAGAATCAACGGTATCCTTCGTCTCTGCCTTCCATTTGGCACTCGCCTCTGTCATCTGGGCTGTATTCCCATCGGATAGCGCTTTGGAGTATTGTTTTGTTGTTTTGACAATTGTGTTCATAATCTGTTCCTGTGTATTTTGATCAGGAATTAATGTTAACTCCATTTCTTTATGTTCGATGGGAACGCCGGCTGTTTTTGTTTTTCCCCACGGAAATTCTGCCTCGACTGAAGCTGTCATTGATCCATCTGTCAGCAGCGGGCCGTATGTTACGGATTTGAATGGGTCTTTATGAATCGACTTGCCGTTAATCAGTAAATCTCCCTTCCCGCTCTTAATGTCATCCGCTAAGCTGAATGTCACATCGTCTGCTTCCAATGAGAGATCTACACGAAAGCTGTTATCGCCAACCGCCTGAATGTCTTCTTTTTTCACAAGATCGATGACATCGTTTTTCAGTTTGGCTGAGACTGTATATTCACCGGGAATGTACGGACCAAGGGTTTGTGCTTGATCGGCTTTCTTTACAGATCCGGCTTCCTCTTTATTGACATATAAATCGGTTTTTTTATAATTGCTGGCCACTTCAAAATAAACAGGTGCTATCACTAAGTCGTAATGATCGAATACCAGCAGGCTTTTCCCGTCTTTTTCCGCATATACGATGTCCTTCTGGGCTGTTTCATCACGCAGCGATGCAAAAAGTTCATCCTTTTTGTCTGGATGGTCCTTCAAATATGTAAGAAACGGTTTTACATTGTTTTTAGTGAGCTTCAGCTTGTCATTTACCGGTGTGAGAAGAGACGCGATTTGGTCCTTGTCCTCATCATTTACGGCCTGCTCAAACTTGTCAATTAACCTATCCTTTGAAGTAAAGTACGCTCCGGTTTTATATGCGGCGAATAATATAACGCACGCTGCTGCAATGCTGCTCCATAAAATGATGGTTTTCTTAGGGATCGGTTTTCGCGGAGCCTGCCTCGTTTCGGCGGTGCTTGCTGTTTCTGGATCGGCCTGTTTACTGCTCCCTCCGATCAGGGTGCCGCATTCTTTACAAAACTTGGCCCCTTCATTATTCTTGGTACCGCAATTCTTGCAAAAAAACATGACTTTCCTCCTATTCTACTGAATTGATAACATTTACTACTTTTCATATTTTATAATAAAACAGAATGAAATTGGGAACGAATGAAAAAATTAAATGTCTATCAGACTAAAAAAGGTGGTAAGAATATGCAAAAGCTCAGGATCGAATTAAGAGAAGATACAAATGACGAATTATATGATCTATTGCTGCTCGCCGATCCGTCCAAAGACATTGTAGATGAATACCTTGAGAGGGGAGAATGTTACACGGCTTGGGCCGATGATGAGCTTGCAGGTGTTTATGTGTTGCTAAAAACAAGGCCGCAAACGGTTGAAATTGTAAATATTGCCGTAAAAGAATCTCTTCAGAAGAAGGGCTTTGGCAAACAGCTTGTACTTGACGCCATCGAAAAGGCGAAGGAGCTGGGGGCGGACACAATTGAAATCGGTACGGGGAATTCAAGCATTCATCAGCTTTCTCTCTATCAAAAATGCGGATTCCGCCTTCAGGCAATCGACCATGATTTCTTTATCAGACACTATGATGAAGAGATTTTTGAAAACGGGATTCAATGCCGCGATATGGTGAGGCTTTATTTAGATCTTTCATAAAAGAGCTGATGGCTTTTTTCCCGGTACCCCGCTGCATTCCCTGTCTCACTGATATGATAAAAAAGCCAGCATGAGAGTCAGACCGACAGACAGATATAATCAGCATCCATAAACACTAGAAGGCCTGTGTAAACAGCTGCTGAAAGAGGTTCTACAATCAGAAAAAATAAGTGACAAAATTCTTCCGAAGTATTCAGTCGGGACGTCTTTAAAAAACTCAAAACTGTTTGTACATCAATATAGGAAATAGACAGGAGGAGAATAAAAGCTGGAGCTAGGAAAGTTTGCATAAAAAAACCGCCGAGACTTAACTCGGCGGTCTTTTTATTACTTGTTTAAGTTGTAGAAAGAGTTGATACCGTGGTATTGAGCAGTTTCAGCCAACTGATCTTCGATGCGAAGAAGCTGGTTGTATTTCGCAACACGGTCCGTACGAGACGGAGCACCTGTTTTGATTTGTCCTGCGTTTGTTGCCACAGCGATGTCAGCGATTGTGCTGTCTTCAGTTTCACCAGAACGGTGAGAGATAACAGCTGTGTAGCCTGCGCGTTTCGCCATTTCGATTGCATCGAATGTTTCAGTCAATGTACCGATTTGGTTTACTTTGATCAGGATAGAGTTGCCTACGCCGTTTTTAATACCTTCAGCAAGTTTTTTCGTGTTTGTAACGAAGAGGTCGTCACCAACAAGCTGAACTTTTTTGCCAAGACGCTCAGTAAGAAGTTTGTGGCCTTCCCAGTCGTTTTCGTCAAGTCCGTCTTCGATAGAGATGATTGGGTATTTAGAAACCATTTCTTCGTACCAGTCAACCATTTCAGCAGATGTTTTCACAACGCCTTCGCCAGACAGATGGTATTTGCCGTCTTCTTTGTTGTAGAACTCAGAAGATGCAGCATCCATTGCAAGTTTCACTTCTTCGCCAGGTTTGAAGCCGGCTTTTTCGATTGCTTCAACGATTGTTTGAAGCGCTTCTTCGTTAGAACCAAGGTTTGGAGCGAATCCGCCTTCATCACCTACAGCTGTGTTCATTCCTTTAGCAGAAAGAACTGATTTCAGGCTGTGGAAGATTTGAGCGCCCATGCGAAGTGCTTCACGGAAGTTAGGAGCACCTACAGGCATGATCATGAATTCTTGAATATCCACGTTGTTATCAGCATGCTCTCCGCCGTTTACGATGTTCATCATCGGTACAGGAAGAGTTTTTGAGTTGAATCCTCCAAGGTATTGGTAAAGAGGAATCTGTAAGAAATCAGCAGCAGCGCGCGCACAAGCCATAGATACGCCAAGGATTGCGTTCGCACCAAGTTTGCCTTTGTTTTCAGTGCCGTCAAGCTCGATTAAAAGCTGATCGATTGCGTTTTGTTCAGTTACATCAAAGCCAAGAAGCTCTGGAGCAATGATTTCGTTTACGTTGTTAACAGCTGTTAACACGCCTTTTCCAAGGTAACGGTCTTTGTCGCCGTCACGAAGCTCAACCGCTTCGTATTCACCTGTAGAAGCTCCGCTTGGCACTAATGCGCGGCCGAAAGCTCCTGTTTCTGTATATACTTCAACTTCAACTGTTGGGTTGCCGCGGGAGTCTAATACTTCGCGTGCATAAACATCAACAATGTATGGCATGAGTTTTGTCTCTCCTTTTGATTTTCAAATTATTTTTGAATTAAAGATGTTCCTGTCATTTCTTTCGGTTTTTCAACACCGAGAAGGTCTAATAACGTTGGTGCAAGGTCTCCTAGGATTCCGCCTTCACGCAGCGTAACGCCTTCTTTCGTTACAATCACAGGGACTGGGTTTGTTGTATGCGCAGTGTGCGGTTCGCCTGATTCTGTAATCAGAATGTCAGCATTACCGTGATCAGCGGTAATGATGGCGTGTCCGCCTTTAGCGAGAATCGCGTCAACGACTTCGCCTAAGCATTCGTCCACTGCTTCAATTGCTTTAATTGTTGGTTCAACCATTCCGGAGTGGCCGACCATATCAGGGTTTGCGAAGTTCAGAATGATCGCGTCATGCTTGTCAGCTTCAATTTCTTTGACAAGCGCGTCCTTCACTTCATACGCACTCATTTCAGGCTTCAAGTCGTATGTTGCGACTTTAGGCGAGTTGATGAGAATACGCTCTTCACCCGGGAATTCAGCTTCACGGCCGCCGCTCATAAAGAACGTGACGTGCGGATACTTTTCAGTCTCTGCAATTCGAAGCTGTTTTAATCCGTGCTGAGATAATACTTCTCCGACTGTGTTATCAAGATTTATCGGTTTAAACGCTACATAGCCGTCAACTGTTTCACTAAAGTGAGTCAGGCAGACGAAATACAGGTTCTTCGGATAATTCTCGCCGCGGTCGAATTCACGGAAGTCTTTGTTTGTGAACGTGTTGGAAATCTGGATGGCGCGGTCCGGTCTGAAATTATAGAAAATCACAGAATCGCCGTCTTGGATTTTCGCAACAGGCTCACCGTTTTCTTTTGTGATGACAGATGGAATCACGAATTCATCGTAGATACCATTTGCATATGAATCATCAACAACATCTAGGGCGCTGCGGTAAGATGGGCCTTCGCCATACGCCATTGCGCGGTACGCTTTTTCTACACGGTCCCAGCGTTTGTCGCGGTCCATAGAGTAGTAACGTCCGGAAATGCTGGCGATTTCACCCACACCGATTTCCTTGATTTGATCGTTCAACTGGTTGATGTACGTTTTCGCTGTCTGCGGACCTACATCACGGCCGTCAAGGAAGCCATGGATATAAACCTTTGTCAGCCCTTCTTTTTTCGCAAGCTTTAACAGTGCGAATAAATGGTTGATATGGCTGTGCACGCCTCCGTCGGATAAAAGACCGAACAGGTGCAAGGCTTTGTTGTTTTCTTTCGCGTTGCTGATCGCGTCAAGGAATGTTTGATTGCGTTCGAACTCTCCTTCACGAATGGCAACATTTACGCGTGTTAAGCTTTGGTACACAATACGTCCCGCACCGATATTTAAGTGACCTACTTCGGAGTTCCCCATTTGCCCTTCAGGAAGACCTACAGCCTCGCCTGAAGCAGTCAATGTTTGATGAGGATACTGGTTCCAATAGCGGTCAAAATTCGGTTTTTTCGCTAAAGCGACAGCGTTCCCTACTGTTTCGTTACGTAATCCGAACCCATCAAGAATGATGAGTGCAGCTGGTTTTTTACTCATATTGACCTTCCTCCAATAATTGAACGAATGACTGTGGCTCAAGGCTCGCGCCGCCGACCAAAGCACCGTCAATATCGGACTCTGCCATATATTCTTTAATGTTTGCAGGCTTTACGCTTCCGCCATATTGGATGCGAAGCTTGTCTGCAGCTTCTTGGCTGAAGCTTTCAGCGACGGTTTTACGGATATGCGCACACACGTCATTCGCATCTTTCGCTGTAGAAGATTTGCCTGTTCCGATTGCCCAGATTGGCTCATACGCAATAACAGAAGCAGCAACTTGTTCTTCAGAAAGACCAGCAAGGCCTTTTTTCACTTGGTCAGCAACAAGATCATTTGTTTTGCCGGCTTCACGCTCTTCAAGCGTTTCACCTACACAGATGATCGGCACAATGCCGTGTTTGAAAGCTGCGTGTGCTTTTTTGTTAACTGTTTCATCAGTTTCAGCGAACATTTCACGGCGCTCAGAGTGGCCGATGACGCAGTAGTCAACGCCAAGGTCTTTCAGAGCAACCGGGCTGATTTCGCCTGTGAACGCGCCGCTTTCTTCGAAGTGCATGTTTTGAGCGCCGACTTTTAGGTCAGTGCCTTTAACAGCAGAAGCAAGCTTTTCTAAGAAAAGTGCTGGCGCGCAAACAACAGCTTCAGCTTTGTCTGCTGCTGGAATGGAAGATTTCACTTCTTCAACGAAGCTGACAGCTTCGCCGAGTGTTTTGTTCATTTTCCAGTTACCGGCGATAATTGGTTTTCTCATCTGTTCCACTTCCTTATAGCAGTTTTGAGATTATTTATCGTTCAGTGCAGCTACCCCTGGAAGCTCTTTGCCTTCCATAAACTCAAGGGATGCGCCGCCGCCTGTTGAGATGTGGCTCATTTTGTCAGCAAGGCCGAATTTTTCAACCGCTGCCGCAGAGTCTCCTCCGCCGATGACAGAGTATGTATCTTTCGGCTCTGCCAATGCTTCCGCAACCGCTTTTGTTCCTTGAGCGAACAAGTCGATTTCGAATACGCCCATCGGTCCGTTCCACACGACAAGTTTGCTGTTTTTGATGACGTCAGCATACGTTTCGCGTGTTTTCGTACCAATGTCGATTGCTTCTAAATCACTAGGGATTTCAGAGATCGGCACAATTTTCACGTTTGCATCGTTAGAGAAATCATCTGCAACGAGTACATCTTCAGGCATGTAGAAGTTAACGCCTTTTTCTTTAGCGCGGTCCATAAATGATTTCGCAAGCTCGATTTTATCTTCTTCAAGAAGAGATTTACCGACTTCATAGCCAAGCGCTTTTACGAAAGTATAAGCAAGACCTCCGCCGATGATCAGGTTGTCTACTTTATCAAGAAGACTTTCGATAACACCGATTTTGTCTTTTACTTTCGCTCCGCCGATGATCGCCGTGAACGGGCGGTCAGGGTTAGAAAGCGCTTTTCCGAGTACATCAAGCTCTTTTTCCATTAAGAAACCTGCAACTGCTGGCAGATGCTCGGCAATTCCAGCTGTAGATGCGTGAGCACGGTGGGCAGCACCGAATGCGTCATTTACATATACATCTGCAAGCTCAGCAAATGCTTTTGCAAGCTCAGGATCATTTTTCTCTTCACCAGGATAGAAACGTACGTTTTCCAATACAAGAACGTCTCCGTCCTTCATCTCGGAAATTTGTGCTTTTACAGCATCGCCGTAAGCTTCATCCGCTTTTTTCACTTCTTTGCCAAGCAGTTCGCCGAGACGTGCAGCGACAGGAGTTAAACGAAGCTCCTCAACCACTTCGCCTTTCGGGCGGCCTAAGTGGCTCGCAAGAAGGACTTTTGCGCCTTGTTCTGCAAGGTGTTTGATTGTTGGAAGCGCAGCACGGATACGTGTATCGTCTGTTACTTCCCCGTCTTTCATTGGAACGTTAAAGTCGACGCGGCAGAATACAACTTTGCCTTTTACGTCGATGTCTTTGAGAGTTTTCTTATTCATGCCTAGGAGATCCTCCTTCAAAATGGTTTGCATACAGCACGAAAAACGTGAAACCGTCTGGTCAAGCGATAACGCCGCTAGGGCAGATCGCAGTCTTTTTTCGGCACAGGGCAGTTCGTCTAAAAGCCAGGGCAGCGGCCTTAGGCGAAAGCGCCGGCAAAGCTGCTAAAAACGCGGTCGTTTCTCTTTCACAGAGCGTTTTCTGAAAGCCGGTCTTCATGGAAAAAGGGAAAGGGAGTCCGTCCCCTTCCCTTGTCCGCTTTCATTATAGCGCTTCTATTCAAAAGAACCAAGTCAGGTCCTTTTTTAGCTATAAATTAAAGACCTTTTTTTGCGATGTAAGCTGCAAGGTCAACAACGCGGTTAGAGTAGCCGCTTTCGTTATCGTACCAAGAGATTACTTTTACCATGCTGCCTTCCATAACCATTGTAGAAAGAGCATCAATTGTAGAAGAGTTTTTGTTTCCGTTGTAGTCGCCAGAAACTAATGGCTCTTCGCTGTAGCCAAGGATTCCTTTAAGGTCGCCTTCAGCTGCTTCTTTAAGAGCTGCATTTACTTCTTCAGCTGTTACTTCTTGGTTCAGTTCAGCAACCAAGTCAACTAGAGAAACGTTTGGAGTTGGAACACGCATTGCTCCACCGTTCAGTTTGCCTTTTAGTTCAGGAAGAACTAGAGAAACTGCTTTAGCAGCACCAGTTGATGTTGGGATGATGTTTTCAGCTGCTGCACGCGCACGACGGTAGTCTTTGTGCGGAAGATCAAGGATTTGCTGATCGTTTGTGTAAGAGTGAACAGTTGTCATCATACCGCGTTTGATGCCGAATTTATCGTTAAGTACTTTTGCAAACGGCGCAAGGCAGTTTGTTGTGCAAGATGCGTTAGAGATAACATCGTGGTTAGCCGCATCGTATTTATCTTCGTTAACACCCATAACGATTGTGATATCTTCTTCGTTAGCAGGAGCAGAGATGATTACTTTTTTCGCGCCAGCTTCTAAGTGTTTCGCAGCGTCTGCGCGTTTTGTGAAGAAACCAGTAGATTCAACTACGATTTCAACGCCTTGTTTGCCCCAGCTAAGTTTAGCAGGATCGCGTTCTGCAGAAACTTCAATTGTTTTGCCGTTAACAACAAGGTTGTTACCGTCAACTGAAACTTCAGCGTCTAATTTTCCGTGTACAGAATCATATTGTAAAAGGTGAGCCAGCATGTTAGCATCTGTTAAATCGTTAACCGCTACTACCTCAACTTCAGGATTGTTTAATGCTGCGCGGAATACGTTACGTCCAATACGACCAAAACCGTTAATACCGACTTTTACTGCCATGATTGTTTCCTCCTTTAAATAAGTGAGAGATATTTATATTGAGGGATTATTCATCCCTTAATAACTTCTTTGCGGCTCCTTCGTCTGTGACGAGAACCGTGTTGCGCGGCTTTTTAAAGTAAGCCTCGATCGCCTCGGCTTTTGATGATCCGCCCGCTACCGCAATAATATCGGGAATGGCGTCTATGTCATCCAGCTGCATTCCGACAGAATGCACTTTGTGGACCACTTCGCCGTCCGCATTAAAATAGTAGCCAAACGCTTCTGTCACCGCGTCGTTATCATCTATTTTCTTTAAGTCTTCTAAAGGTGTGTTTCTGCGCTGAGCCATAGTTTTAGCTTCGCCGATTCCGTGAACCAGCATACTCGCTGATTTAATGGTGTTCAGCACCTCTTTGACAGAAGGCTCTTCAATAATAGATGAATAGGCGCCTTGTGACAGCTGTCCCGGAACAAACAAAAGTCGGTAAGTGCCTGAAGCCTTCTCCGCCATATGCGCGCATATGGTGTTCGCCTGGTTTTTCACGTCTTCGCCTAAACCGCCTCTTGCAGGCACAAACAAAAGCTCGCGGTTTTTAGAATCCGGCGTCATCATTTCGGCGACAGCTTCAATTGTCGTACCGCCAGTTACAGCGACGATATTTTTGCCTGAAAATCTTTTTTTCATACATGCGACAGCCGCTCTACCCATTTCTTTTTTGACCCATGGAGAGTGATCGCTGTCTCCGGATACGATAATGACATCCTTTAGATTTAAACGTTCTTTTAATGTCTTTTCCAAAAGCGTCAAACCTAAAACATCTTTCATTGTATCTTCCAGAACAGAAAGCAGTTCATAGCCCTCTTCTGTCAATGTCATGCCGTTTGTCTTAATATCGACCAGGTTCTGTTCCTTTAAAAACTGAACCTCGCCCCTCAGCACACGCTCGCTGATTTCGAGACTGGCAGACAGGCTTCTTCGCCCGATGGGTTCTGTCAGCCTGATATACTGCAAGATTTCAAACCTCTTTTGCATAACGAGCAGAAGATCAGGCAATAATTTTTTTTGAGCTTGTATTAACTGGTTCATGACTCAAACGTTCCTTCCTTTTTTGCTGGACATTATATGTCCCGCTATGACAAAAAACGTCCCATCATAGCCAAAAAAAATCATTTCTGCTTTCTTTAATTATTTTAACAGGGTGGAATTGTTTATTCAACTGTTAAGAGCCAATTCATCGACAATATTCGCAGAGTTTTCATGCCGCGGCGTTTTAACTAGCACTATTTTTCCCTATATATCTTTATCTTATACAGAAATCGCCAAATGGTGCATCCCAATATAAACAGCCCTTCCCAGAGAAAGGGCTGTTCTTTTAAAGCGTTTTCATTTTATCCAGAGCTTTTCAATTTCTTCAAGCGATTTGTTCTTCGTTTCCGGGCAGATTGTTACGACAAACAGAAAGCAAAGGATGTTAATCACCGCGAAGATCCAGAATGTATAGGCGAGCCCGAACGAATCAATCATCATTGGCACAAACTGTCCGATCGCCCAGTTTGCTCCCCATAAAAAGATGGTCGCAATGCCCGCAGCCCGCGCACGCAGATGGTTCGGGAAGATTTCAGAAATCATAATCCATGTGATCGGTCCAACCGAGACACAGAAAGCAGCGACAAAACCTAATATAAGGATGATCATCATGATCCCGCTTGTTAACTCAAAATAAAACGACGTCCCGATTAAAATCATAAAAATAGCCATAAAAGCAGAACCGATGGACATCAGTTTTTTTCGTCCGACTTTATCAATCAGCAACACCGCAATAACGGTAAAGATGACTTCTACAACTCCGACGATACAAGTCGTCACGAATCCGGCGTTTTGCCCGAATCCCATCATTTTAAAGATTTCCGGCCCGTAGTAAGTAATGGCGTTCATGCCGATGACTTGGTTAAACAGCGCCAGCAGGATTCCAATGAAAAGCGCCTTTCTGAGACCCGGCTTAAACAGCTGGGAGAGCGACCCCATTTGTTCTATTTTTAAAGAGTTCTCAATGTTCTTTAATTCTTCTTTTGCAACAGTTTCTCCATTAATACGTGTCAGAATCTTTAAAGCTTCGTTTGTTTTGCCCGCTTTCGCCAGCCATCTCGGGCTTTCCGGGACGACGAGCAGGACAAGGAAAAAGATGACGGACGGCACCATTCCATAAGCAAGCATCCATCTCCAGCCGGTGTGCACGCCCCATTCGTATGTTCCGGACCGCTGCACAGCCAGATTAATAAAGTATGTTGCGGAAATACCCAGGATCGTAAAGAGCTGATATAAGGATGATAAACTTCCGCGTATGGCGGGCGGCGCCGCTTCTGTAATGTACGTAACAGAAAGCGATGATCCCATCCCGATTCCCAAGCCCCCGATAATCCTTGCAATGATCAAAGTGGACACGTCTTGAGAAAGCGCTGAAACGATTGCTGATATCGCAAATAACAAAGCGGCTGTCATTAAAATTTTTCTCCGGCCGAATCTGTCACTTAAAAATCCGGATATCCCGACGCCCACAACTCCTCCAATCATAATGCTTGAAATGACAAGTCCCTCCATAAACGGACTCAGGCTGTATAAATCTTTCAGAAAACCGATGGCGCCAGAAATCACCGCCGTGTCATAGCCATACAATAAGCCGCCAAGCCCGGCCGCGCATGAGATTAAAATGACAAATCCCATTGAATGGCTTCTTGTTACAGGAACATTTGGTTCTAATTGAGTTGGAGTATTCTTCATTTCCCTGCCCTCCCGAAATGTTGAGTAAAGCGTTTTCATTTCAACCTGTAATTGTACGTACTTATATTAAAATTTAACGAAAATTACATTTAATTAGTACGTACAAATATAGAATAATCTTGTTTGTATTTTCTGTCAATGTTTTCTTACAAAGAACGCTATGATATACTAAAATTTGTCCGTATACATTTTGGAGGAATGGATATGTTACCAAAATACGCGCAAGTAAAAGAAGAAATTAGTTCATGGATTAATCAAGGCAAAATACTGCCCGATCAAAAAATCCCTACCGAAAACGAATTAATGCAGCAATTCGGCGTCAGCCGGCATACCATTCGCAAAGCGATCGGAGACCTCGTATCACAAGGTCTGCTGTACAGCGTGCAAGGCGGAGGCACCTTTGTCGCTTCACGCTCTGCGAAGTCAGCGCTGCATTCCAATAAAACGATCGGTGTTTTGACAACCTACATATCAGACTATATTTTCCCGAGCATTATTAGAGGAATCGAGTCCTATTTAAGCGAGCAGGGATATTCTATGCTTTTGACAAGCACAAACAACAACCCGGACAATGAAAGAAGAGGCTTAGAAAACCTGCTGTCCCAGCATATTGACGGACTCATCGTAGAACCGACAAAAAGCGCCCTGCAAACCCCAAACATCGGCTACTATCTAAACTTGGAGAAAAACGGCATTCCTTTTGCGATGATTAACGCGTCATATGCCGAGCTTGCCGCACCGAGTTTTACCTTGGATGATGTGAAAGGCGGCATGATGGCGGCGGAGCATTTGCTTTCTCTCGGCCACACGCACATGATGGGTATTTTCAAAGCTGATGACACACAAGGTGTGAAACGGATGAACGGATTTATACAGGCGCACCGGGAGCGTGATTTGTTTCCCTCTCCAGATATGATTGTGACATTTACAACGGAAGAAAAAGAATCAAAACTTCTGGAGAAAGTGAAGGCCACACTGGAGAAAAACAGCAAGCACATGCCGACAGCCATTCTTTGTTATAACGATGAAATTGCGCTGAAGGTGATCGATATGCTGCGGGAGATGGATCTAAAAGTGCCGGAGGATATGTCTATCGTCGGGTATGATGATTCACATTTCGCCCAAATCTCCGAAGTGAAACTAACCTCTGTCAAGCACCCGAAATCCGTGCTCGGTAAAGCGGCGGCGAAATATGTGATTGACTCCCTTGAGCATAAAAAGCCAAAGCAAGAGGATGTTATATTTGAGCCTGAGCTGATCATTCGCCAGTCCGCACGAAAACTGAATGAATAAAAAAAGCAATGTATGGGTCTCCCCGCTACATTGCTTTTTTTATAGCTGTTATCTGTTTTCCCAAACATCAGCGATGATTTCAAACGAACGCATTCTGTCTGCGTGTTCATAGGTTTCTGAGTTGACCATAATTTCGTCAGCCTGTGTCGTTTTGACGAAGTCTTCAAGCTTCACCTTCACTTCTTCCGGCCCTCCGACAATCGTGGAGCTTAGCTGCTCATTGACCATCGCTTTTTCATACGGGCTCCAGATTTGGTCCATATCCTCAACAGGCGGTTTCAGCTGGTTCGGCGTACCGCGGACAAGATCAAGAAATCTTTGATAATGTGAAGTCGCAAGGTGCTGCGCTTTCTCGTTTGTATCTGCCGCGATAATGGTGACGCCGACCATCGCATACGGTTCGTCGAGCACTTCAGACGGCGTGAAGGAATTGCGGTACAGCTCTAAGGCAGGAACCGTATTCGCCGGCGAGAAATGGGCCGCGAACGCAAACGGAAGACCAAGTTCACCTGCAAGGCGGGCGCTGAAGCCGCTTGAGCCCAGCAGCCAAATCGGCACATCTATGCCCTCTCCGGGAATGGCGCGGACTTGATTGCGCACATTTCCCTTTGGTTTAAAGTAATTGCGCAGTTCCTCTAATTGTTCAGGAAAATCTTCACCGCTGTTGATGTTTCTGCGGAGCGCTCTTGCTGTCAATTGGTCCGTTCCCGGCGCACGTCCGAGCCCCAGGTCAATCCGCCCGGGATACAATGTTTCGAGTGTGCCGAATTGTTCAGCAATGATTAATGAAGAGTGATTCGGGAGCATAATGCCGCCGGAACCGACGCGGATTTTCTTAGTGCCTCCGGCAATATGGCCAATCAAAACTGCGGTGGCAGAGCTTGCCACACCTTCTATATTATGATGCTCAGCAAGCCAGTAACGGTGATAGCCCCATTCCTCCGCACGGCGCGCCAAGTCCATGCTGTTTCGGAATGATTCCGCGATCGTTCCTCCCTGAACAACCGGAGATAAATTCAAGACAGAAAGCAAGGTATCTTTGCGTTGGTTGTTAGACATATTGTTCTCCTTTGCAAATGTGTTATCAGGAAACAGCCCAAAGCTGTCAGGTCATGATCGAATGTACTTCTATCACACCATAACACAACTGCATTCAGGAATAAAAGAATTTGATTCGATGAAATTCGAACAATATAAAACGAACGGTTTGGTACGTTATTCTGCTCTAAACAGCTCCTTAGCCATCTCAATAAAGAGCTTAGCCGCCAGAGAAGCCTCCTTCAGCGACGGAACAGCTAGCTGCACATCACGGTATACCTGCGGGTCCAACTCTCTGGTCACCACATGCTCCGGCAGCGGCATGTGCGACATGGACATTTCTGATAAAATCGCGAGACCCAGTCCTTCTTTGACCATACTGATCGAGGTGTTCATGTTATAGACTGTGAAAGCGGCGTTCAGCGTAGCGCCCGCTTGCCTGAACATATCGTGAAAAGGTGATTCATAGCCGCCGTCGCAGACGATCATCGGTTCATCATCGAGATCTTTCAGCGTAATGGCTGAACGGCTGCAAAGCGGGTGATCATCCCTGAGCACGACAGCCATTTTGTCTTTTTTCAAATGAATATACTCCATCTCCTCTGTTGGATACAGAAGAATGCCGACATCTATCATCCGCGTGTGAAGCCACTCCTTGACTTCATTTACAGTTCCCTCGTGCAGCACAAGCTCCAGTTTCGGATATTTTTGTTTAAATTCACTGATCAGCTTCGGCATAAAATAAGCCGAGGCAGTTGAGAATGTGCCAATATGGATCGTACCCAGTTCAAGCCCTTTTTCCGCAGCTGCGACCTGCTCAACTTTTTCAATGCCTTTTAAGACTTCCCTGATGTGTACTAAGATCTGTTTTCCCGTATCAGTCAGCATCAGGCCATTGCGGCGGTCACGAATAATCAGCTTTACATCAAGCTCAGCTTCGATTGCAGAAATCGCATGGCTGACAGCCGGCTGTGTCATGTTCAGCGCCTGACCCGCTTTTGTAAAGCTTCCCGTTTCAGCTATTTTGACGAAAACCTTTAATTGTGTAATAGTCATAACAATTTACTTATGCTCCTCATAAAAAAGATTCATTTTATTTATCTTATGTTCTACCGTATCATATGATGGAAAAGTTCTACAAGGAGTGAATGAACAATGAAGCAGCTCTCAAAAACGCGGACAGCTCTCCTGCTCGCATTTCTCGTCATCATGTGGGGCGTCAATTGGCCGCTGTCCAAAGCCGCGCTCGCCTATTCGCCGCCCTTATTATTCGCGGGCATCCGAACGCTGATCGGCGGGCTTTTATTAGTCATTGTCGCACTGCCGCGTTTTCATAAATTACGTTTAAAAGAAACGTGGCCGATTTATCTTGTTTCTGCACTTTTAAATATTACGTTATTCTACGGCCTGCAAACGATCGGGCTGAATTATCTTCCGGCCGGCCTGTTTTCTGCAATCGTCTTCTTTCAGCCTGTTCTGATGGGCGTATTTTCTTGGCTGTGGCTCGGCGAATCCATGTTTGTATTGAAAGTGATCGGGCTCATCCTCGGTTTTGCGGGAGTAGCCGTCATTAGTGCCGCGGGCTTTGGCGGGCATATTTCTGTCATTGGGGTTCTGCTGGCGCTTGGCTCCGCAATCAGCTGGGCGCTCGGAACAGTATATATGAAAAAAACAGGCAGCCGCGTCGATTCCATCTGGATGGTCGCCTTGCAGCTGACGATCGGCAGCGTGTTTCTGCTTATATCCGGTCTTTGGACAGAAAGCTTTTCCGCGATCCAATGGACAGCTCCGTTTATCACGAGCCTGCTGTTCATCTCTGTATTCGTTATCGCACTCGGCTGGCTTATCTTTTTTACACTTGTCGGTTCAGGAGAAGCAAGCAAGGTCGCATCTTATACGTTTTTGATTCCGCTCATATCGATCGTGGCCAGCTCCATTTTCCTGCATGAACCGCTCACCCTTAGCCTCTTGGCAGGGCTGCTGCTGATTGTCACAAGCATCTGTCTCGTGAATACAAAATCAAAAGCGCAGAAAGCAGCGGCGATTGGCATAAATGAGAAAGCTGCACAATAATAAAAACCCTCTTGCCGGATGCGGCGAGAGGGTTTCTTATCTACTGGTGTTTGCGTCCTTTGACCAAATACGCAACGGTAATCAAAAGGTAGATCGCCGCAGTAATGCCGGTAATGACAATTGACGTTGTCATGACGACCCCGATCAGAATGGCGAGTAATGCCACAATCGCAAACCATGTCGTGTATGGGAACCATTTTACATAATAAGCCGGTTTTTCCGTTTGCTGTTTTCTCGATTTCAAATGAGCGAATCCGATGATCAGCCAAATGAATAAAACGGTATATCCCAATGATCCCATTAAATAATTAAATGTTTGGCTTCCCGCGAACAGAGAAATCAACACGCCAATATAGAGAGAAGAAGTGCACATCAGAATTGCAAACATCGGTACGTTTTTTGATGAAAGCTTGGAGAAGACCTTCGGAAGCCTTCCGTCACTTGCCTGTGTATACAAAATGCGTGATGATCCGTATAAACCAGAATTCATAGAAGAAATGATCGCCAGCAGGATAACTGCGTTCATGATATGATCAGCGCCCGGAATGCCTACCATTTTAAAGACCATCACGAAAGGACTTTCCGGAACGGAATTGACTTGGTTCCACGGAATCAGGCTGACGATGATGAAAAACGGCAGCAGGTAAAACGCGACAATCCGTGTCAGTGTGCTGCGGACAGCTTTCGGGACAACCTTTTCTGGATTTTTTGTTTCAGCAAGTGTCACTCCGATAATTTCTGTACCGCCGTAAGAGTAGATGACGACAAGCATCGCCGTAATCAGCCCTGTGCCACCGTGCGGGAAAAACCCGCCGTGCTCTGTCAGGTTTGAAAATCCGGCAGCTGTATGATCACCGAATGATACGAATAAAAGCAATAACCCTAAAATAATAAAGACAATAATAACGGTAATCTTGATCATGGCCAGCCAATATTCAGTTTCGGCGAAGATTTTAACAGAAAGCAAGTTTACGATCGTGACGATAAGAGAAATCCCCAATGCCAGCACCCAGATCGGGCAGCCCGGGAGCCAGTATTGAATGAATATCGCAGCTACAACAGCTTCAGCCGCAATGTTGAGCACCCACATTTTCCAGTAGATCCAGTCTAAGAAATAAGCGGCGTAATTCCCTAACACCTGCTGGACAAGGTCCCTGAAAGTTCTGGCGTTGCGGTTTCGAACAGCCATTTCCGCGAGCCCCTGCATAATAAACAGCAAAATAATCCCGCCAAGCAGGTATGCGATAATGACAGATGGCCCTGCCACATCGATCGCTGAGCTGCTCCCCTTAAATAAACCTGCGCCGATTGCTCCGCCCAGCGCCATCATCATAATATGGCGGGACGTCATCGTGCGTTTTAACGTTTGATTGTCGTTTTTCATCCTCTGCTACCTCTCCTTCTCGTTTTCAAAAACAAAAAAGCCCGCCGTTCCTTATCTAATCTAATAGATAAAGAGACGACGAGCCTTCGGCTGACCGCGGTACCACTCTTGTTGATTCTTCATGAAGAATCCTGCTTTTGACCTGTAACGAAGGTTAGCCGTTAAAACATAGGGAATATTCAATCTATTCCGTTCTGTCTTACCACTCCCGGGCGAGTTCAAAGAAGAATCAGGCTGCGTCGCACCACCCCGCAGCTCTCTGTTCTGATTACTTTCTTTTACTGCTCCCAATCTATGCGTTTTAGTTTTCTGAAAAACTCAAATTTTATGATCTGAATATATTAACATAATATACGTGCTTCTCTTTTCCCTGTCAATAACTTCAGAGAAAAAAGAAACTGTTATTTTGTCCCTTTTTGAATGGCTTTCCAAAAGGATTCTGACTCATTTCCTAATGCGTAGACTGAAACACCTGCTATTTTATATTGCTTTGCCAAATGGCTTTTCGTTTGAACGGTTTTTTCGTTTTCATACCACACGACATGTTTATGCTTCTTTTTGTCAACATAAGAAAACGTCATTGAACCTGCTTTTTTGTTGAATGCCGGCTTTGCTTTTTGCTTTTGGATGAGGGATTTGAGTTCATTCCATTCCCTCACAGAGCTTCCGCTTCCGTCTTTTACATCCCAGTCATAGCCGTATGCAGGGATGCCCATGATGACTTTATTGGCTTTGATCTTTTTGACTGAAAACTGCAGAGAGCTTTTGATCCAGTTTGTGCTTGCCACTGATCCTGGCTCACCCCAAATGCCGTGTTCGTCGTAGGTCATGACTTGTACGAAGTTGGCATATTTGCCGATTTTCGCATAATCATACGGCCAGCTCCAGTCATCATTTTTATCATCAGCGCTTTTGGCCGGAACGGATACCATTGTTTGAATATGTTTCTTTTTCAAAGCCTGTGAGACATCTTGAATAAAACGTGAGTATTTAGATCGGTCTTCTGGATTCACTGCTTCAAAATCGATATTGATACCGTAGTATGAGTGCTTTTTCGCCAAAGATATGAGCTGATCAGTGAATCGTTTTTTCGCTGTTTTATTACTCATGACCCGACTTGCCAAATCTCCATCAAAGTCATAAATGGCATCATTATAGTTTGAAATGACAGCCCATGTCTTGATTTTTTTCTTATTCGCATATGTCAGCTGCTTGCTCGGGGCATCGCCAATGATTTGTCCGTTTTTTTCAAACGCAAATGTATCGGTTGCGATGGCATTCATGTATGTATGATATTTCGTAAGAGAATTGTATGAAGCCGTATCCCCAGTCGTGTAGCCTAATGTCATACCGGCTGCCTTCGCTTCTCCTTTTGTATACATAAACAGAACAATCGCAATCGCCAGTGAAACCGCTATGATCAGCCATTTTTTCATCACATTTCCTCCTGTATCAAGTCATACTCTTCTCATCGGCCAAAAAATTGGAAGTTGAAGTTTTTTTCAAGCAAAAAGCCCGGCATATGCCTGCCGGGCTTTCTGAGTTTAGCGGTCAGAGACGAGAATATAGGCTGCCTTTACTGGCCCGTGCACTCCTACAACTAAATCCATTTCAATGTCGGCTGAGTTGCTCGGTCCGGTAATGTAGTTGATACATGAAGGAACAGTGACACCGTCTGCAATGTTTTGGCGGATAATATCACTGGCTTGTGTCATTCTTGGCACAATGCTTGATTTCGGCACGATCGCAATATAAGTCGTCGGCAGAAGGCTGACAGATCGGCCGATGTCTTTTGAGGAGAAGAGGACAACCGTCCCCGACTCAGCCAATGTAATTTCGCTGAATGTAATCCCTACATTGGCTTGCTCCGCTTTTTTGATATTTTCCTGGCCTTTGTCAGCATCCCACTCCCAGACTGGCGTTCCCTCGCTCGGCCAATCCTTGGTGAGCAGGCTTTTCAGTCCGTATGCTTCAAAGCGGGTGTCCTTCGGAATGATGACAGGGCCTCCGGAGAAGCGGCTGACTTGCTCGCGCAGGGCATCATAAAGGCCGGTTGAATCCGTTTCAATCAGCTCTGTATGGATTTTGACACAATGGTTTTTGAGCACTGTGACTAAGTCATCCGCTGAATATCCCTCAAGTGTTTTATATTGCGGCTGATGCGCCCACTCAGGAACTGCCACGCCTCCTGTTCTTCTTTCACGGCCAAGGCTAGATGCGATTCGGTTTAAAAAGCTCTCTTGATTCTGAATGGTTCCCTTCGTCATCACTGCTCCTCCTTCGTGCGTTCACTTGTTTCTCTGTCTGCAAACCAGTCTCTGAATCTCGATTTATGCGGTGCCGGGAAGTCGCGGATCTGTGTCCAGCTTTTGAGCGGGCCGGGACCCTTCGAAATTTTTTCGTCCTCTGTAAAAGGTGTCATGGCGGCCGGCGCCCATTTTGAGCCCATTTTGTATAGTGACAAGGAGGATGCGCCAAGTCCGAACGCTTTCATCGCAAGCTTTTCACTGATCGGCGCTCTGCCTTCTTTTTCGACGATGTTTTGGCGATGCTTGAGAAGGAGCTCGTGCAGCGGAATTTTGACCGGGCAGGCTTCTGTACAAGCAGCGCACAGTGAAGAAGCGTACGGCAGCTCCTTATAATCGTCATAACCGCCGAGCAATGGCGATAAAACCGCTCCGATCGGCCCCGAGTAGATTGAGCCGTATGAGTGTCCGCCGACATGGCGGTACACAGGGCAGACATTGATACAGGCGGCACAGCGGATACATTGCAGCACAGACTGGAATTCTGTTCCTAGGATGTTGGATCGTCCATTGTCAACGATGACAAGATGGAATTCTTCCGGACCATCCACTTCACCTTCCAGCTTCGGACCCGTTAATGCTGTAATATAACTTGTCAGCCGCTGTCCGACAGCACTTCTTGTCAGCATGCTGACAAGCACTTCAAATTCAGAAAATGACGGGACAATCCGTTCCATTCCCATGACGGTAATTTGTGTTTTCGGCAAGGTGCTCACAAGCCGTCCATTTCCTTCATTGGTCACAAGGCTGACAGAACCCGTGTCCGCAATGGCGAAGTTACAGCCGGTAATGCCGATATCCGCTTCCAGAAACTTTTTCCGGAGAATGGCACGCGCATGCATGACAAGCTCTTCCGGTTTTTCTGTATGTTGATAGTCCAGCCTTTCTTTAAACACATCGCGTATCTGCTCTTTATTTTTATGAAGGGCGGGCGCGACGATATGTGACGGTGGATCGTGATCATCAATCTGCAAAATATACTCGCCGAGGTCGGTTTCGACGACTTCACAGCCTTCCTTCTCCAGCACCTCATTCAGATTGATTTCCTCTGTAACCATTGATTTTGATTTTACGATTTTCTTCCCGTTCTTCTTTTGAATGACGTCGCGAATATAAGAAGACGCCTCTTCCGCTGTTTCCGCGAAATAGACATGTCCGCCTCTTTTCGCCACATTTTCGGCAAGCTGTCCGAGATAGAAATCAAGGTTTTCAAGGACATGCTGCCTGATTTCCTCTGATAAAGAACGCCACTCCTCCCAGTTTCCCAGTTCTTCTGCCGCCTCTAGGCGCCGCGTCCGCAGACGCTCCTGTGCACCTGAAACAGCGCCTCTCATAAATTCATTATCAATCCCCTGTGATACCCGCTCTTTAAAAGCGTCAGTACCGATTTTCATCGCCATGATCCTTTCCCCCTCTGAATCCAGTTTTATCTGCTGTTGAGCACTTCGGCGATGTGCATCACTTTGACATTCTTATCTTTTCGGTCAAGCCGTCCCCCGATATTCATCAAACAGCCGCAGTCAGCGCCGATCAGCACCTCTGCTCCCGTTTCCTCCACACATTCGACTTTTTCATCGACCATCTGCTCTGAAATCTGCGCCATTTTGACGGAGAACGTTCCTCCGAATCCGCAGCAGTTATGTTTGCCCGGAAGCTCTGTAAACTGCAGTCCCTTTACATGGCTCAACAGCTTCATCGGCTCCTCCCGAACCCCGAGCAGCCTTGTCATATGGCACGACGTATGTAAGGTCGCTCTCGTATGAAGGGTCGCGCCGACATCCTCTACCCCAAGGACGTTCACGATAAAATCTGTCAGTTCATACGTTTTATCCGCCAGCTTTTGCGCTTTATCGGCCCATTTCGGATCATCCGCAAACAAGTGCGGGTATTCCCGGAACATCGTTGTGCAGGAACCGGAAGGACTGACAACATATTCGGAATCCTGAAACGTTTCGATCATCCGTTTCATTGCTTTTTTGGCGTCATGTACATAGCCGCTGTTGTAAGCCGGCTGCCCGCAGCAAATCTGCCCCTCCGGAAAATCAACCTCGCACCCAAGCCGCTCCAGCAGCTCAACCGTTGCTTTTCCGACATTTGTTTGAAACATATCAACAAGACAAGTGACAAAAAGTGAGACTTTCATGATGAACCCCTCTCTCATCCCCAATATATGATCAGGTCATCTGATGACCTGAGTTAAAATAACTATATGAATATCGTACACTATTCTGATAATGGAAGGGAAGGGTTTTCTGGGGATATTTTCATTAGCGGGCATATCAAAAACACTCCTGATCTCCCAGGAGTGCATAAATGGTGAAAAGTATACGGTGGTTAAATCCAGCCCTTTTCCTCAGCAATGCTGGCGGCTTCTGTCCGGTTTTTCGCATGAAGCTTTTGGATGATTTCTGAGATATAGTTTCGGACTGTGCCTTGAGATAAATAGAGCTCCAGCGTAATGTCTTTTGTTGTCTTGCCTAAAGCCGCAAGCCTCAGAATTTCTTGTTCTCTAACGGTTAGGGGATTTTCGTCTCGCATCATATTAAACGTCAGCTCGGGGCTGAAGACACGTTTTCCCTCTACACATTTTCGAATGGCATCGGCCAGATCGTCAATTTCTCCGTCTTTCAGCAGATAGCCATGTGCACCGGCTTTTACCGCACGTTCAAAATATCCGGGGCGGGCAAAGGTAGTTAAAATAATGACCTTGCTGACGCAGCCTTTTTTCATTAATTCCTCTGCCACATCCAGTCCGCTTCGAACCGGCATTTCAATGTCCATGATGCATACATCCGGCTCCAGCTTCAAAATAGCATGTAGCGCCTCTTCCCCGTTTAATGCTTGTCCGATGACTGTCATATCCTCTTCTAAATCAAGCAAAGATCCCAAAGCGCCTAAAAGCATTCGCTGGTCCTCAGCAATAAACAGACGAATCATTCTTTTCGTCCTCCAATCATTCTGCTTTTTTAATCAGCGGAATCGTCAGAGTCACAACCGTTCCGTTATGATCTGAAACTGTTAATCCCCCTTCAATGAGCATGAGCCGTTCTTCCATTCCCCGCAGGCCATTCCCAAAGGTTTTCCCCTTCGCTGCTCCCTTTCCGTCATCCCGTATCACGATCCTCATTTTGCCAGCAAACTGAGAAATGGTGATGGCGCAGTGAGTTGCTTTGCTGTGCTTGATGATGTTAGTCACGGCTTCCCGCATACACATACTGATAATATTTTGAGTGACGGGAGATATCGCTGAAAAGTCGTCGGCTCCTTCGTATTGAAAGGTAATGTTCCCCACCCTTAAAATGTGCTGAATGTTTACGAGCTCCTCTGTTATCGTGACCGTCCTCATATCAGAAACCAGCTCTCGGACTTGCTTGAGTGCGGCTCGCGAGCTGGTTTCCATTTCTTTTGCCTCATGCTTGGTCCGTTCTGCATCAGATGCAGCCAGCCGCTGAATGAGCTGGCTTTTTAATGTAAGCAGCGACAAGGTATGGCCAAGAGTATCGTGAAGATCACGGGCGATTCGAACACGCTCCTCTCTTTTAGAGAGTTCTTTTATCTGTTCGTTGGCTTGTGCCAGCTTAGCTTCAAGCTCAATTCTCCGAAACATAGAACGAATGCCGAATGGAGAAATGAGCATGATGACGAGAAACGGGAGAACAGAAAAAAGCTCCCGAAGCGTGACTGAATTCACGATAAATTGGTATAGGCATGGAAAAAGCAGGATAAAGATTAAAGCGCAGAACGCACGGTTAAAATTCGTTTTCTCTTTGTAATAACCAACAAAGTTTGCCGGGAAAAAACCTAAGTATATATAGGTGATATTGTAAAACACACTATATATCAAAATAACCGCCATTTGAACGATAAGCCAATATGTAAACGAAGCTCTGCCCACGCAGCAGAATAACTGGCGATATGCCGCGATAAATAGAAGCAGGATGCCATATCCAATGACCTGTTTGATGCCTGATTCTTTCAATAAAGAGAGGAACGGCATAATGGTGTACACCAGAAAGATATAAGGGAAAAACCCGAATTGCTTCGGGAAAATTGATATTGCCTTTTTCATGTATTACACCGCTTCTTGTTTTCTTCTAATATATTTAGATAGTAGCATGAAGAACATCATATAAGCGATTAATATCAGGATATTTTTCCAATCCGGACTCCCGCCCCGCACTAGTTCCCACGCGCCGCTCCCGAAATGATAAGACGGAAGCCACTGGCCAATGTTCTGCATCATGTCAGGCATGACCTCAAACGGCATCCACATCCCCCCGCCTAAAGCCAGCAGCATATAAAGCACATTACTGATTCCGGCCGCTGTTTCTACTTTTCTCATGAGGCCGATTAGTGTGCCTAATGCTAAAAAAGGCAATGCGCCAAACAAAATCCACAGTCCGCTCATCATCCATTCAAACGGTGACAAGGCAATGTCATTGATCATTGCGCCGAACAGAAAAATGACGGTAATCGATAAAACGTGAATGACACTTTGTCCGATCATCTGAGCTAATAAATAGATATGATCTGGAAGAGGCGTAAGGCGGATAAAGGCAGTCCAGCCTTGTGACCGTTCTTGAACCATACGGATGCCCAGTGTCATGATAGAGGAACCCATCACGCTGAAGACTGTCATTGACATTAAGTAATGGGCGTCCCATGCACGTTGGTCGGGAACGTTGGTATTCACTACATTGGTAAAGAGATAATAAAAGACTATTGGCATGATCAGCGACCAAAGCACAAAATACTTGTTCCTAAGCACCCTTTTCATTTCAGCTATGCTTTGCTTCTGCAGCATGTTCACTCACATCGCCTCCCTGTTTCCGTCAGCCAGCCGGCGAAATGCCTCATCGAGCGTCCCGTGTTCAATTCGAATATCCCGTGCTGGGATGTTTTCTTGAAAGATCAACGCCAACACTTTGTCTGTATTTGATGTTTGGATGATGATTCTTTGATGCCTGCGGAACACTCGCTCTACTTCCGGGTGCCGAGACAGCTTTTCCAACGATTCATCTGAATGGAGCGCAAAGGAAACAGACTGTTTTTGAATTCTTGAGCGGATTTGCATCGGTGAGTCATCTGCCACAAGCCGTCCATCAGCAAAAAATAAGATTCGCTGTGCGGCATCGTCTGCTTCCTGTAAATAATGCGTTGAAAAAATAATCGTTTTTCCTTGGTCCGACAGTCCGTGAATGGTCTGCCAGAATCGATGTCTTGATGAAGTGTCCATGCCGACTGTCGGTTCATCAAATATAAGCAGCTCCGGATTCCCGGCAAGAGCCAAAGCAAAGCTTAAACGGCGTTTTTGTCCGCCGGATAATTTTTCTGCTCTTGTTTTCAAATCTTCTTTGGTGAGTGCTGTTAACGAAACGAGTTCTTTCATGGACAATGGATTCGGATAATAGCTCCGGAAGAGTTCAAGGATTTCATCCACCTTAAGGCCCGGCATGACACTTACTTCCTGAAGCATTACACCTATTTTTTCACGAACCTGTTGATCATCGGGAACCCGGTTAAATAGTTTGATTTCTCCCTCACTCGGTTTCAGCAATCCTAATATCATAGAGATGACGGTCGTCTTCCCTGCCCCATTTGGCCCGAGAATGGCTGCAATTTCTCCTTTTTCAATACTGAAGCTGATGTGGTTTACAGCGGTTTTTTGCTGGAACTGTTTTGTCACGTTGCTTACTGATATTGCCTCATTCATCACATGAGCACCTCCTGATAGCTTACATTGATTGTAAAATGCCGGAGCAGCTGTTGTTAGTATGGGGTGTCATGATGATGGAGTGACAAATGTCATTTTCTTTCTCACCGTTAGTATCTAGGCAATCCTCCTGCATCTTCCAATTCATCCACCTTTTCTATCACCCATGTCCTCTTTCTTTTAAACTGCTATGACTTTCATAGAAAGATACACTTTTCAAAGCATGCGAGTGTTATGATAGACACATTGAACTTTATATTACTTTCCGGCTGAAAGGAGCCAATCATGAACGAAGCGATTTTGTCTAGAAATCATGTGAAGGTGAAAGGCAGCGGCAAAGCATCTATCATGTTCGCACCCGGTTTTGGATGCGATCAAAGCGTGTGGAATGCCGTAGCACCGGCCTTTGAAGAAGAGCACCGGGTCATTTTATTTGATTACGTCGGTTCGGGACATTCAGATTTGCGCGCATATGACCTGAATCGCTACCAGACACTTGACGGCTATGCCCAAGATGTCCTTGATGTTTGTGACGCTTTAGATCTGGAGGAAACCGTGTTTGTGGGGCACTCCGTCGGAGCCGTGATAGGGATGCTTGCATCCATCCGCCGCCCGGAGCTTTTTTCCCAACTGGTGATGGTAGGGCCTTCTCCTTGCTATTTGAATGATCCGCCTGAGTATTATGGAGGATTTGAAGAGGAGCAGCTCCTTGGTTTGCTGGAGATGATGGAGAAAAACTATATCGGTTGGGCAACTGTATTTGCGGCAACCGTTCTGAATCAGCCAGATCGGCCTGAAATTAAAGAAGAGCTGGAAAGCCGTTTTTGTTCTACTGACCCTGTCATTGCCCGCCAATTCGCAAAAGCGGCGTTTTTTTCTGATCACCGGGAAGATCTTTCGAAGGTAACGGTTCCATCTCTTATTCTCCAATGTGCAGATGATATCATCGCACCTGCAACAGTAGGTGATTATATGCATAAGCATCTGCCTTATAGCAGTCTGAAACAAATGGTGGCCCGCGGACATTGCCCTCATATGAGCCATCCAGATGAGACGATACAGCTGATCGGTGATTATTTAAAAGCTCACGTGTGATAGCGGAACAAAAAGGATAGAGGTGACCCTCTTAATGGACAAACAATTGAATGATGCACCATGCGGTTTCCTCACTTTGTCAGAAGAGGGGTCGATCATAGCTGCCAACCGTACCCTTATCAATATTCTGGATTATGAACCGGAGCAGGTTATCGGCCAGCATATGAATACGATGTTGACCATTCCCGCACAGCTTTTCTGCCAGCTTTATTTTTTTCCGCTTTTGAAATTGGAGCATCACATCGAAGAATTATACATTTCCCTGAAAGCAAGAGATGGAGAAGAAGTCCCCGTCCTTATCAATGCTATTGCGAGACACAGTAGCGGGGCCTCTGTCTTTGATTGTGTTCTTATTCCAATGCGAAAGCGAAATGAATATGAAAATGAGCTGCTGATAGCCAGAAATGAAGCTCAAGAAGCGTTGCTTGCCAAACAGAAAGCCAATGCGGAGTTAGAGATTGCCTTGGAAACGCTGAAAGCAAAACAAGAAGAACTTCTTGAGATCAATAAACAAAATCAACAATTTAAATTAAACACCAAAAGAGAGCTTGAACTCGCCAGAAAGATCCAGAAAAACTCGTTGACTGAACCGATTGTAAACGATCAGGTGCAGATTGACTCTTATTACAATGCATCGAGTGATTTGTCAGGGGATCTTTACGGATTCTATCAAATCGATGAACACCGTTACGGCATTATTATCCTTGATGTGATGGGGCACGGGATTTCATCGGCATTGATTACGATGTCACTTCATCCTTTGTTTCAGCGCCAGATCACGCAAGGTCTCAGTCCCGTTAATGTCATGAAAGAATTAGACCGGCACCTTCACAGCTTGTTTCAAAATGATGAGGAAGCAAGACATTATTGCACTGCTATTTATCTTGAGATTGATATAGCAAGGCAAAGCATTGATTATGTCAACGCAGGGCATCCGCCGGCACTATGGCAGGACGATAGCGGAACTCAACATCTGCTTCACGCGACCTCGCCTCCGATCGGGATGTTTGAAGACTTAGTGTTTCAGTCAAGCAGCCTTTCATATACGGATGGCGGGAGACTGCTTCTATATACGGATGGCGTGATGGATCCTACGGCTTCATGCTATTTATTTGATTTACTAAAAGAGCATCCTGATTCGCCGATCACTGACCTGAAGGAGAAAATCCTTACATCGCTCCAGCATCAAAAGGAAGCTCATCATAAGAGTGATGATGAATGTTTTATATTAGTGGATGTAAAATAAAATGATCCATGAGACATAACAATGATTTGTTACATCTCATGGATTTTTTTGTTTCAGCGTTTCTTTGGAATATGGCCTGATTCCGCATATTGAAACACTTGCAAGGAAGGCAGCGGATGACCATTAAAATCAAACAAAGCTTGATTATCTACAGCACTTCCCCCATACCACTTCCCGGCGTCCTCAGGATCGTATTCTGCGGCATAGCTTGAGGCCCACCCTGACCCGTATGTTTCCCATAACACTTTGTTTTTCTCTATCTGCGTCTTCGGCCCGACTGGAATCCACGCCGGCTCCCAATAGAAAACGCCAAGTCCTGCTTTGCCCGTATTCGCCACTGCCGCCATTACATCTCTTACTGCAGTTGCCTGGCCTTGAACAGAAATGGGATATGGCAGCGTCTGCCCGCTTTTTGGCGCTGTATTTCCATGCCCATCGCCATCCTCAGCGGTATAGGTGTACGACGTCTCCGCCACCATGACTTTTTTGCCGTACGTATCGGCAACAGCCTTCAGCACGGAGGTCAAATTTTGTAATGTGCCATGCCAGAAAGGATAATAGGAGCTCGCGAACACATCATAATCTACTTTGTTTTTGCTGAGTGTTTCTGCAATAAATGAATACCTTCCAGCCGTTTCAGGATTGGTAAAATGCAGGGCGACCAAAATGCCTGGATTTGTCTCCCTGACCGCTCGGCTTCCTTCATGAAATAATTGGCACATCTTCGTCCAATCGGTTTCGCCGGCAAATCCTCCTGTTGTTTCATTTCCGACCTGAACCATGCCGATGTCAACGCCTTCCTTGGTCATCTTTTGCAGACTTTGTTTCGTATACTCATAGAGCTTGGCTTTTTTTGCTTCAAAGCTGAGATTCGCCCAAGCTTTGGGCACCTTTTGTTTCGCGGGATCTGCCCAAAAATCAGAATAATGAAAGTCGGCAAGCACCTTCATTCCGTTCGCTGTCGCTCTTTTTCCGATTTCGATGGCTTTTTGAATATCATTGTTTCCCCCGCCATACCCATTGCCATTTGAATCATACGGGTTATTCCAGATGCGGACGCGAACATAGTTGACCCCAGCCTGTTTTAAAGTTGTAAAGATGTCCTGGCGTTTTCCGCTTGTATTGTAAAAGGTGACACCGCTGTTTTCCAAAGCAATAACGCTGGACACATCTGCCCCTTTAATAAAGTCTTTGTTCATTCCCTCTACTTTTTTAACAAAAAGATCCTCTGCCCGAAGCTCTGGCATATGCTTCTCCTTCTCAACGGCAGCGGCAGATCCCGGTGAACTGAATGCACTCCACACGATGGCAGCCGCTAAGCACATTTTCACTCCATTCCTCATGATTCCACCCCTCACGATTTAGTAAGCGTTTTCTAAAATGCAGAAAAAAGAATCCGCCCATATCGAGCGGAGCATCAGCCTAATGTGTGTTTACGACGATTCTTACTTCATACTTTTCCATCGTCAGGTCGCCTGACAATATGTCTCCTGTCATCATGTCCTTCACACTCTGCTCAAACGTGATCAGCTGTTTTTCTTCCGTAAAATTCATGACAAAAATATAATCATTGTCCTGATCCTGCCTCGCTTGTACGGAGACGCCTTTTCCGTGCCGAACCGGAAAAACAGGTGAAAGAGACAGGTCTGTGATCAGACCCTCATAGAAATCACGGTGAAATTGATCCTCCAAACGCGCGCCGATAAAATACGCCTTGCCCTGCTGATATCGATGGCTTGTGACAGCTGGCGTACGGGCGTAAAAATCCTCTTGATACACCGCTTCTGTTGAAGCAGTCTTTACATCAATCACGGTTGCATAATCCTTCATTTCGTATGTTTTGCCGCGGTAGCTGACAGCATTTCGATCCTTCGGATACAGCGTGTCAGTTTCAAGAGGCTCAATTCCGAAAATTGCTTGAAGATCCGGATGCCATCCGCCTGTGTATGTTAAGTCATGCTCATTCACAATTCCGCTGATATACGTCATGACTAAAGTGCCGCCATCAGCTGTAAACGCTTTTAAACGGGAAATGGTGTCCTCGCTGATTAAATAAAGCATCGGGACGATGAGCAGTTTATATGGTGAAAAGTCTTGTTCTTTCGTGATGACATCGACAGGGATATCGTGTTCCCAGAATGTGCGGTAATGCTGCTGAAGCGTTTGCGGATAACGTTTTGTCGCCTTCGCAAACCCCTGAGCATCCTCGAGCGCCCAATGATTTTCCCAGTCATATAAAATAGCGGTTTGTGCCGGCCTCTTCGTTCCGACAACCTCGGACAGCCGTTCCAATGTCTCGCCGACCTTGGCCACTTCTTGAAAGACGCGGTTCTTCGGGCTGTTGTCATGATCCACAACCGCCCCATGCAATTTTTCTGATGACCCGCGTGATTTGCGGTATTGGAAGTAGAGAACGCTGTCCGAGCCGTGGGCTATCATTTGCATAGATGACAGCAGATTCATGCCCGGGCGCTTCGCCTTATTGACGTTATGCCAATTGACCGCGCTTGGCGTACACTCCATTAATAAGAAAGGCTGCTGCTTCAAGCTTCGGTACAGGTCATTGATAAAGCCGACCTTCATCGCCAAATCAGCTGTGCTTTCCCAGTCATTGTGCCAGACAGGATAAGCGTCCCAGCTGATGGCATCGACATGTTTCGCAAATTTGCTGTAGTCGAGACCCTGATACGGAATTAAATCCGGTGTGTCAGCCATAAAGTTCGTTGTGATAGGGACATCAGGCGTCAGTTCTTTCAGCGGAACGATTTCATTTTCATAAAACGAAATCGTTTGATCGGTGACGAACCGGCGCCAGTCTAAGTTCAAGCCGTGCAAGCCGTTTTCACCGATCGGCGAAGGGCTTTCAATTTGTGACCAGTCATTGAATGTATGGCTCCAAAAAGGAGTCCACCACGCACGGTTCAATGTTTTGAGGCTGTTGTCGTATTTTGCTTTCAGCCACTCCCTGAAAGCATGCTGGCATAGATCACAGTGGCAATCTCCCCCGTATTCGTTTGAAATATGCCACATTAACAGCGCCGGGTGATTGCCGTATCGTTCTGCTAATAGGCGGTTGATATGCCGTGTTTTATCTCGGTAGACTTTAGATGTGAGACAGTGGTTGTGCCTTCCGCCGTGCAGCTGTTTGACGCGGGAGGCATTGACGCGCAAAACTTCCGGATAGGCTTGTGATAGCCAGGCCGGACGGGCTCCGCTCGGCGTTGCTAATATGACCCGGCCGCCTATACTGTGAATCCGCTCAAAAATATCATCCAGCCAGTCAAATTGATATACGCCCTCCTCCGGCTCAAGTGCGCTCCATGCAAAAATGCCGACAGAAAACGTATTCGTATGAGAAAGCTTCATCAGTTTGATATCGTCAGCTAAAATATCAGGCCGATCCAGCCACTGATCGGGGTTATAGTCTCCCCCATGAAGCATAAAATTCGCTTCGGTTACGTGCGTTTTTTCAAGCTTTGACATCACATTCTCCTCCTTATTCTCTTAGCCTTTCGTTCCGCCTGCGGTTAATCCGGACACAAAATTCTTTTGCAGTATGATAAAGATGACGGCAACCGGAATGCTGATAAGCAAGGCTCCGGCCGCAAATGTCGTATAGCTGGCCCCCATAACATCATTCACTAAATTGAATAGGCCGACGGGCAATGTATATGATTCAGGCGTTCTCAATATCGTTGATGACAGCACAAAATCTCCGAGCGGTCCTGTAAAGCTGTTCATGGCCACCACTGCCGCCATCGGTTTTGATAATGGCAGAATGATTTGGAAGAAGATTCGGGTGCTGCTGGCCCCGTCAATCTTGGCGCTTTCGTCTAAATCCATCGGAATCGAATCCATGTACCCTTTCATCAAATACGTATTCATCGGGATCAGGCCGCCGATATAAAGCAAGATTAACAGCCAGTGGCTATTGATCATGCCCAAGATTTGCGCCAATACAAACAAAGCGATTAAAGCCGAAAACTGAGGAATCATTTGCAGCAATAAAAAGAGGGTTAAAGCGTATTTCCTCCCTTTGAACCGAAAGCGCGAAAACGCATAGGCCGTAAACGTCACACAGAGCAAAGACCCTGCCATTGTAAACAGGCTGATCTTCATTGAGTTGACATACCACTGCACATATTGAAGGCTTTCCTTGCCCGCAAATAATTCCTTGTAATGATCGAATGTCGGATGCTTCGGAATGATGGATGTACTGATTAAGCTGTTGCCGGGGTTAAAGCTTGCGCCTGCCGTCCAAAGGAGAGGATAAACAATGATGACCGCCATAAAGGCTAACAACAAGTAAGAGAAAAGGAGACGGAAATATTTTCTGACCTTCATATCTGCCAGCATGACTCATGCCTCCTCTTTAAAAGACTTTGTCTGTCTGAACTGCCATAATGCGATGGAGATGACAAACACAGATAATAAAATCGTTAAAGCCGCAGCAAGTGAATATTGACTGGACTGCATTGTCAACTTATAAATCCATGAAACGAGGATGTCTGTCCCGCCGGCTGTCGATCCGGTTACAGCCGGACCTCCGCCATTAAATAGATAGATAATATTAAAGTTATTAAAATTAAACGTAAACTGAGTAATGATAATCGGAGCCATGGCGATGAACACCATTGGAAGCGTAATGTATCTCAGCTTTGAAAAGACAGAAGCGCCATCAATCGTAGCTGCTTCATACAGATCGTCCGGGATGGATTGCAATACGCCTGTTGAGACGAGAAAGATGTACGGAAATCCGAGCCAGCCCTGCATGAGAATCAACGCAAGCCTCGACCAATTGGCATCTGTCATCCACGGAAGCGGATCTATCCCGAAGAAAGCCAAGATGTCGTGATTCATCGCACCAAAGCTATCATTAAACAGCCCCGCAAAAATTAAAATCGTCACAAAACCGGGAACAGCCCATGGCAAAATCAGTATCGTCCGGAAAAAGCGTTTAAACCGAAGGTCTTTCTGGTTGACAATGATCGCGAGAAAAATCCCCAAGCTGACTTGCAGTGTGGATGCAGCGAGTGTCCAAACCACCGTCCAAGCCAAAACATCAAAAAAGGTCGACCTCCAAATATCAACTGTGAAAATATTTGCGAACGTTTGAAAACCGACCCAATCAATTAATTTTGCAGGAGGAGAATGATACAAATCATAGTTTGTGAACGCTAATGCAAAGCTGAATAAAATGGGGAAGATCACGGCGAAAATTAAAATAAACAAAGATGGGCCGCTGACGACATAAGGATAGCCCTCAGAAATGATATGCCGGTATTGTTCTTTTAAGGAACTTAATGGCTTGTTTTCATCACGCTGCTTTCCGCTTTGAAACGCATCGCGAAGATTCACATAATACACCGCAAGGCCAAAGCAGGTCACGATGACAGCGATAATTCCTTCCGCCAGCAAGAAAACGGAATTATCCCGCGGCACTTCTGTTCCCAGTGTAAAGATTCCCCAAAACCCCATATTGAGCAGATCTCCAAAGACCACAAAAAACGATGCGCCTAAGAAAAGAAAGACAAAGCCTTTTATCCATTGCTTGTTATAAAATTGCCCGAGCCCCGGGATGATAGACAGCAACAAAGCGATTTGACGATGCTGCACCGTTTTCACCTCTCTTACAATACAAATCTAGCTTTCTCTTTATTTTCCGCTGTGCTTTGCCTTAATTTGTCCTTTGGCCGTTTCAGCTGCTTGATCCAATGCTTGTTTCGGATCCGCCTTCCCTGTTGCAACTGTCTGTAATGCTGAATCAGCCGGCGTCCATATTTCATTCATTTCCGGAATATTTGGTGTTGGCTCTGAGAAGCGGGATTGTTCAGTAACAGCCCGTGCCGCCTCACTTTTCATAATAGCCGGGTCATTGGCTAGGGATTTCACAGCAGGAACTTCTTTCGTCTCTTCATATCGTGTTTTAGAATTTTTTTCATTTGCCAGGAATACGGCTAATTCTTGCGCCAGCTCCGCATTCTTTGAAAATGCGCTGACGTTGTAGCTTTTAACGCCGATAAAGGAACTCATGTTTTTCCCATTTTCCAGCTTCGGCAGTTTCGTAATGCCATAATTGATTCCTGCTTTCGAAAAGGCTTCTACATTCCATGGACCAGAAATGATCGCGGCGGCTTTTCCTTCTGTGAACAGTGATTCCAACACGTTAATCCCTTGTTCTCCAATAATGCCTGCCGGGAATAAGCCCTCTTTGTAAAACTTCTGCATCAGCGCCGCACCTTTGACAGCGCCTTCATTATTGATTCCAATGTCTGATGGGTTATAGCTGCCGTCTTTGTCCTTTCCAAAAATGTATCCGCCGTATCCGCTCATTACACTTTCCGCATAATAAATTTGATCGAATAAGGCTAAAAAGCCAAATTTGCTGCCATCAGCAGTCTTTTTGGAATAGTCGTACCACTCTTCCAGCGTTTTGGGCAATTCCTTTTCTGAGATGAGAGCTTTGTTGTAAAACAGCACAGTCGTTTCAACTGCTTTTGGCAGTCCATAAAGCTTTTGATCGACCATTTGAGACTGAATGGAAGCGTCAGTATAAAGTGATTGAACGTCTTTTTTGACATGTAATTCCTTGAGTAATCCTTCCGTGACAGCCGTTCCGATTTGGTCACCTGGCATTGTTAACACGTCAGGGCCTGTGCCGGCCGGTCCGTCCATTCGCAAATCTTCAATCTGCTTGGCATACGGTTTTTCAACGACTTTGACCTTCACATCGTGCTCTTTTTCAAACGCAGCCACGGCGTCTTTAATGCCGATGCTTTTTTCCTTATCCTCCCACACGACAAGCTCCGACCCTTTTGAACTCGATTTGGCGCTGCTGCTTTCCTTTGGGCCGCAAGCCGCCAAGGATAAACTGACAGCTGCGCAGAGCATGAGTACGGAACACCTTTTTGCCTTTTTCATTGATTGTCACCCTTTCGGTAGAAATGAAAGCGCTTTTAAAATAATATAGCACGCTTGAGAAAATGTGTAAACAAACTATTTACTACTTTAGGTAAATTATTTTACCTAATTAAAAAAACGGCTTAGTGTCCTAAGCCGTTTTTAATTCATACTCTTTCTGACGATTAATTCCGCGCCCACATATAAAGTTTTTACCGTCTTTCTCTTGTCCTGCACTTGTTCAAGCAGCAATTGAACAGCGTTTTTACATAATTCATGTATATCAATATGAAACGTCGTCAGAGGAGGTGAGACATACTTCGCGAAGCTGATGTTGTTGATACTCACAATACTTACCCTGTTCGGTATGGTAATTCCTTTTTCGTTCAGGGCTTGCAGACAGCCCACTGCAATCGGGTCCGCTGCGATCATAAAAGCAGTCGGAAGCTGGTCGCCTAATGTCTCGATCGCCGCTGACATCAGGCGGTAGCCGTTTTCTACAGAGAATCCGCGATGACAGAAAATATATCGCTCGTCCAGCATGCCTTTTTCCCTCATATAGGCTCTGAAGGTTTGTTCACGGATGTCCATTTCATCCTGATTGGTGTTCGGATTTTTGTATGTGCCGCCGATAAAACCGATGCTTTTATGTCCCTTCTCAGCCAGGATGTTTACCGTCTTCCTTGTCATTTGTGCTAAGTCAGGCCTTACCGAGTCAAAATAATCGGGATCAGGAGTTGAATCGATAAAGACGCCGTTTTCAGTGAGATTTCTAAGGAAAGCCAGCTCTTCATCTGAAAATGTGCCGACGGCAATAAACCCTTCCGTATGTTCAGGAATGCACTCGATTCCATCTGATATTTTATAAGTGGTTATATCGATATTGAATGCTTTCGCCAGTTTCTCTATTTCCAATCTCATCGTTTTAAAATAGACATCTTCCAATTCTTCTTTATCTGTCAGCCAATATAAAAACGCAATATGTTTCACCAGCGGCCTTACTGTTTTTTTGCGGTAATTGAGTTTCTCCGCCGCTTCATAGATTTTCTCCCGTGTCTCATCAGGAACAGAAAGGCTTTCATCGTTATTTAAAACGCGGGAAACGGTTGAGATTGAAAATCCCGCTTCCTGCGCGATATCTTTAATTGTCGCCATTGCATCTGCCTCCATTATGCAGCTCGCATTCATTTTAGTAAAATATTTTACTTTCTTTTTCAAAAATGTCAAGCGTACAAAGCCCCTGGCTGCCTCATGTAAAAAGACTGAACCATTTGCGGCTCAGTCTCAGTTGTTCGTATCATCCGGAACCGGCAGAATTGCCCGGGAAATGAGTTGGTTATTGCACATTTTCCTCGAAATATCCCGAAAGCACATCTTCCACATTCGTCAAGTGCGCCAGCATGGCGGCTTCCGCCTGTGCACCGTTCCCGGCAGCCACGGCATTGTAAATCCGTTCGTGCTCCTCATACAGCCGCTGAACTGAGGTCTTCTTGGAAAACAGCCAGATTTTCCGCGTTTCTCTCATTGTTTCCAGCAGCAATGATGATACGTGATTCATCAAGTGTTTAAGAAGTTCATTTTGAGAAGCGTCCGCAAGCGCCAGATGAAATGCAAAATCTGCTTTCTCTCCCAACTCCCCGTCTGCTTCAATGCTCCCCATTTCCTTTAGTGCATCATGAATTCTTTCGAGATCTGCTTCTGTCCTTTTTTCAGCAGCTAATGACGCCACGCCGAGTTCAAGCAGTTTTCTGACCTCGAGCAGCTGCTTGACGTCCTCTTTTTTCATAAGAAGGGCGGCTGAGAGCGGCTGAGAAATTTGATTGAGCTCAAATTCCTTCAGGTACGTGCCTTCCCCCTGTTTCATTTCGACAAGCCCCATCGCTTTTAGCGCAGAAAGTGCTTCTCGAACCGCTGAACGGCTGACTTGAAAGCTCTCAGCAAGCGCCTGAACAGAGTCCAGTTTATCTCCAGGCTTCAATTCGCCGTTTTTGATCATATCTAATAGTGCATCCGCTACTTCTTCATATATTTTTTTTGTTTTAATCTGTTTGTATTTCAATGCAATTCACCCCGTAACTTGTAGGTCTGGCTGTTTACGATCTATTATACTCTGTTTTATGGGCCGCCAAAAGATTTTGACTATTTTGTCAAAAAGTCTTGTACTTTGATTTTTTTCAAAATATAATGCTAGGTAACTGGTCTTATTACCCAGTCATCAGATGATCATATCATCTATAGAAACCGCTTACACACAACGCCAGTTTATGTTTCAAGGAGGGGTTTGGGATGCAATGGACACAGGCATATACGCCTATAGGGGGAAATTTGCTTTTATCAGCGCTTGCCGCACTTGTACCGATTATTTTCTTTTTTTGGGCACTCGCGATTAAACGGATGAAGGGGTATACAGCGGGCTTGGCCACATTGGGGATCGCCCTTGTCATTGCTGTATTGGTTTATCGGATGCCTGCGGAAAAAGCGCTGATGTCGGCGACACAAGGAGCCGTATACGGCATATTGCCGATTGGCTGGATCATTGTGACGTCTGTTTTTTTGTATAAAATCACTGTGAAAACGGGGCAGTTTGATATCATTCGCAGTTCGGTTCTCTCGATTACTGATGACCGGCGGCTTCAAGCCCTCTTGATCGCTTTTTCATTCGGGGCTTTTTTAGAAGGGGCTGCAGGCTTCGGAGCGCCTGTCGCCATTTCTGCCGCGCTTTTGGTCGGTCTCGGCTTTAATCCTCTTTATGCGGCGGGGATCTGTTTGATCGCCAATACGGCGCCTGTCGCCTTTGGCGCAATTGGAATTCCAATTACAGCCGTAGAAGGGCCGACAGGGATTCCGGCGATGGAGATTTCACAAATGGTCGGGCGGCAGCTGCCGTTTTTATCCGTATTTATTCCACTTTATTTAATCATCATTATGAGCGGGTTCAGGAAAGCCTTGGAGGTCTGGCCGGCGATTCTCGTATCCGGTGTTTCCTTTGCTGTTGTTCAATATCTCAGTTCCAATTTTTTAGGGCCTGAGCTGCCTGATGTTTTGTCAGCGCTTGTTTCAATGGCTGCGCTTGCTGTGTTTTTGAAATGGTGGAAGCCGAAAACAACATTCCGGTTTGCCGGTGAACAGGAATCGGCCGCTGCGATTGAAACGGCGCAAATGAATCCGACAGCGCCTGCGTACAGCGGCGGACAGATTTTCAAGGCTTGGTCGCCATTTCTGCTGCTGACGGTGATGATTTCCGTATGGGGCATTCCATCTGTCAAATCCGCGCTGACCGGGCATTATGAAGGCTCTGCTGTGTTCTTGACATGGTTGAATGCTGTTGGGGAAAAACTGACTTTTGCCCCTGGTGTGCCTTTTTTGAACAATCAGATTGCCAATGCTGACGGTACGCCGATTGAAGCGGTTTACAAGCTTGACGTGCTCGGTTCAGCCGGCACCGCCATCTTGATTGCCGCTGTGCTGTCAAAATTCATCACGGCAATTTCGTGGAAAGACTGGGGAGCCGTTTTTAAAGAAACAATCCAAGAGTTGAAGCTTCCGATTTTGACCATCGCATCTGTGGTTGGTTTTGCCTATGTCACAAACTCCTCAGGAATGAGCACGACACTCGGGATGACACTCGCGCTGACGGGTTCGATGTTTACCTTCTTTTCGCCTGTTCTCGGCTGGCTCGGCGTCTTCATTACCGGCTCGGATACTTCTGCCAACCTGCTGTTCGGCAACCTGCAGAAAGTCACCGCGTTATCGGTCGGCATGGACCCTGTTCTGTCTGTCGCCGCCAACTCTTCAGGCGGTGTCACAGGAAAAATGATTTCGCCGCAGTCGATTGCGGTGGCATGCGCGGCGGTAGGACTCGCCGGAAAGGAGTCAGATCTTTTCCGCTTTACCATTAAACACAGTCTGTTTTTGCTGCTGCTCGTTTGTATCATCACCTTTTTGCAGCATCATGTGTTCAGCTGGATGATTCCTTAAAAAAACCTCCCAACATGGGAGGTTTTTATTTATACCGTTTTCTCGCTGCCGAAGACGGTATATTCATCTGATCGCGGTATTTAGCCACGGTGCGTCTCGAGATTTGGATGCCGTGCTGTTCATATAGCAATTCGGCAAGCTTTTGATCTGAGAGCGGTTTTGTTTTGTCCTCTTGATTGATCAGGTCTTCAAGATGCATTTTGACTGCATAATTCGACGCATCTCCATCTCCTGAAGCCTCGGCTTTTGCTGAGAAAAAGAGTTTCATCTCAAACAGCCCGTAAGGCGTTTGAATCGTTTTTCCTTTAATGGCCCGGCTCACAGTTGATTCATGAAGGCTTAAGCAGTCTGCTATCTCCCTGAGAGTCAGCGGTTTCATTGCGCTTCGCCCTTTCAGAAAGAAATCCTTTTGGCGTGTGATCAGCTCATTGATTATCCTCGTGATGGTCTGTTTTCGCTGCCGCAGCGCGCGGCTCAGCCAGCGCCATTCCTGATATTTCGCGGATAAATAAGAGACAGTATCCTGACAGGAGCCGGATGATAAAAGCGTACTGTACTGCGGATGCAGATCGATTTCGGGAAACGAGCGGGTATTCAGCTCCGCTGCGATGTGCCCGTTTTTTACGGTGATAAAAATGTCAGGCTCGATATACACATCTTGCTCTGGCCGGGCAAACAGAAGACCCGGTCTTGGATGAAGAGCCGCTATATCATCTGAGATATCCTGAATGGTATCAAGCGGAATTCCAGTCTCCACTGAAAGCGCTTTCCACTTTTTTTGCGCAAAAGCATCAAAATGAGCAGAAACAAGCATTTCCGCGTGTTCATTTCTGTTCGGCAGCCGCTGTAATTGAAGAAGGATGCATTCCTGCAAAGATCTCGCGCCGATTCCAGCCGGCTCTAGTGACTGGAGTTTTGCCAAAACAGCCTCTGTTTCGTTGGCCGATACAGATAAGCGCTGTGCCGCCTCCTCCACATCTTCTTCCAAGTATCCGTTTGAATCAAGCGAATAAATCAGATAATTAAAAATCTTTTTTTCAGTGTTTGACAGATTCATATCGAGTGACTGCTGTTTTAACGCATCCTGCAATGTTTTTTGCGGATCACTTAATTGAAGGCCCGCTTCCTGTGCATTCATCCTGTTTTTATTTGTTTTATGGTAAGATAGTGGCGGTGTGTCTGTTTCCTTTCGTTCAATAAGAGGGTTTTCCAGTGAGAGCTCATCAATGTACTCGGCAAGCTCTGCCGAATGATAGCCAAGCAGCGTGATGGCCTGCCTGAGCTCCTGTGTCAGTTGAGGCTTTAATACTTGTACTTGCTGAAGTTTCATATCCATCTTGCTCACTCCCCTTTCTTCATTGTACATGATTGAGATCACACCGTATACATTTATGAAAAAGGAGCTGCCAAAGAAATGTCTGAACTTTTTTCCGTCCCTTATTTTATTGAGAATTTAAAACAGCATATTGAAATGAATCAGTCTGAGGATAAAATCCACGCGATGAACAGCTACTACCGTTCCGTCGTCTCAACGCTCGTGCAAGACCAGCTGACGAAAAACGCTGTCGTCTTAAAGCGGATTCAGCATTTAGATGAAGCATACAACAAAGTCAAACGTGGAGAATCAAAATAAACCTTCCGCTCACATGTGAGCAGGAAGGTTTTCCTTCTTTGAGGCGTCCTGGATGAGCCGGGTGCTTGGCACTCCTTCCATCCAGGTATGAAAGTAATTGGCGTTTTTCCCATAGGAATTATCAATGACCGTGTTTTCTTTTTGAAGAAGAGAAGACAAGATGTGGCCGTGCAGCCTTGATGTTTCCACCGATTCGTAACGGCTGAAAAACCGAATGGCTTTTTTGACGATATAATCCGAGTATTTTCCCCATATATACGCAATAGGCAAAGGGTTGCCCGCTTTTTTGTTCAGGACGTTGAGCGTTTGCAGAAAAGCGATCGTCCGGCGGTCTGAAGCTGACAGGACCGTGCGCCAGTCGTAGCTCTCCGCTTTAGCGTGTTCCTGAAGCTCCTGGTTTGCTTCATGATCTGTTCGGATAAATCTCAGCTTTTGATTAGACGGCTGCTGCGTGGGAATGACGGGAAACAGCTGATGAGCCATATCAGGCAGAAGCTGAATATGATTTCTTGAAAAATAAGCCTGTGCCGTAGCATAGGAGGCTTTTTCCCTTGTCATGATGTGGAGATTCGCATGCTTAGAAAATATCTCCGCCGTCCGCTTGAGGTTGTTTTTGTTTTGAAAATAAATCGATTGCGGCAGGATCACAATTTTGTGGTTCGGATAGGTTTGGATAATTTTCTCTCTAAAGCCTTGATAATACGGATACAGATCCCCGAAGTTTCCGCCTCCCTGGCAGACAATGATAAGATTAGGGTCCAGCTTTCGCCCGACTGGAAAATTGTCGGGATTCCAGCGTTTTCTGACCCGAATCGCGTGTTCTTGAAAGAAGGCTTCTGTTCCTTTCATAATAAATAAATCCCCTACATTCCCATATAGAGGATAGTCCGCATATACGATCTCAGATTGTTTCGGAATGACGTCGAGCAGCCCGGACAGTTTCTGTTTCAGGCTGATCATCGAATGCTTGCTGTCCATTTCTTCACCTCGGCATTTTGGAATAAGTGCAGTAGCACGTCAATGACCCGATCTTGCTCATCTTCTGTCATATTTGACCCGGATGGGAGACAGATCCCTTGCTTGAAAAGCTCTTCGCATACGCTTCCTGTATCTTCATGGGAATAAAATAAAGCCGGATCGAACAGCGGCTGGGTATGAAGCGGCTTCCACAGCGGACGGGCTTCAATGTTTTCTTCAGCAAGACGTTGAACTACGTCATAGGGGCTGAGCCCGTTATCAAGCGTGAGCGTGGTGAGCCAGCGATTGGATACGCCTGCTGCGTACTCCGGCATACAGCGGACGCCGTCTAAGTGACCGAGCGCATTTTTGTATCTCGTGAAAATGGTCCTTCTTTTCTCTACGCGCTCATCCAGCACCTCAAGCTGGGCAATGCCGACACCGGCTAAAATATTGCTCAGCCTGTAATTATGCCCCATTTCACTGTGCTGATAATGAACAGCCGGCTCTCGAGCCTGCGAAGCGAGAAATCTTGCTTTTTCCATTGCGGCTTCATCATTTGAAACGAGCATCCCTCCGCCTGATGTGGTGATGATTTTGTTCCCGTTAAATGAATAAATGCCGAAGCGCCCGAATGTCCCGCTTTGCTTCCCTTTGTAGACTGTTCCGAGAGATTCGGCTGCGTCCTCAATGACAGGAACTCCGTATGCATCACACAGGCTTACAATGTCATCCATTTTCGCGCTCTGCCCATATAGATTGACGGCAATAACGGCTTTTGGCAGAGTTCCGTTTCTTTTCGCTTCCTGCAATGCTCTTTCAAGGGCTTTCGGCGACATATTCCATGTGTCAGGCTCAGAATCAATAAAGACGGGCACCGCTTTTTCATATAAAATCGGATTGGCGGTTGCTACAAATGTGAAGGACTGGCAAAACACGCTGTCTCCTTCTTTTACCTCAAGCAAACGCAGCGCCAGATGAATCGCAGCCGTTCCAGAGCTGACCGCAGCTGCTGCTTTTACACCGACGCGTTCTGCCAGCTGTTCTTCAAATAAATTCACGAGCGGCCCAAGCGGCGCGATCCAGTTTGAGCGAAAGGCTTCCGAAATATAGTGCTGCTCCCTGCCGCTCATGTGAGGGGGAGATAAGTAGATTTTTTTATGCATAGAATCATCCTTTGTTTGATGTTTGAATGGAAGAAATGATGCGTGCCGGTGCCCCGGCCGCCGTTACCCTATCCGGTATGGAACGGATTACCGCAGAGCCGGCGCCGACAATGCTCCAAGCCCCGATTGTGATCTGCGGTATGACGGACGCACCGGTTCCAACGTGAGCGCCTTCCTGAACGGAAACCGCTCCTGACAGTGTGACACGCGGGGACAGATGAACGTAATCGCTGATTTGATTGTCATGCTCTGCCACTGCGCCCGTATTGATGATGCAGTGGGCGCCGATTCGCGCATCCGCCTGAATGATTGCGCCCGCCATAATCACTGTCCCTTCCCCGATAGAAGCCGATTTGCTGATAATGGCTGACGGGTGAATCAATGTAATAAAATCATCTTTCTTCAGTCCCAGTCGTTCAGTCAGCTGTTTTCTGACACTGTTATTTCCAACAGCAATCAAAAACAGCACATCGGGAATGAGCCTGCGCAATTCACTAATAGCTTCCGGCGGGCCTGTGTACCATTCTTTTCCGCCTTCGAACGTTTTGAATTTATCATCCAGCACCGCGGCTAAACGCGTATCTGCGCGGGCGTTAATCAGCTCTCTGATCACCTTTCCGTGTCCGCCGTCACCCACAATGGCCACGTTTTTCATGAGGACACATCTCCGCTTCCGGTAAACCGTTCCGCGGTCACATGATTGGTTTGCTGAATCCCTTCTGAAACAAGAACCTTTCGCACCGTCAAACATAGAATTTTCAAATCGAGAAAAAATGATCGGTTGTCAACGTACCAAACATCTAATTCAAATTTCTTTTCCCAGGAAATCGCGTTTCTGCCATTGATTTGCGCCCAGCCTGTGATACCCGGCTTCACCTCATGGCGCCGGGCCTGTTTTTCTGTATAAAGGGGCAGATAGTCCATCAAAAGCGGCCGCGGCCCGACAAGGCTGAGATCGCCCTTCAGAACATTCAGAAGCTGCGGAAGCTCATCAATGCTTAGCTTTCTGATCAGCCTGCCTGTTTTCGTCAGCCTAACTTCATCGGGCAGCAGATTTCCTTCACTGTCCCGTTCATCCGTCATTGTCCGGAACTTATACAGGGTGAACGGTTTGCCGTGCAGGCCCGGCCTTACTTGCTTAAAGAAGACAGGTGATCCTATTTTCAGCCTGACAACGGCGATGGTGAACAGAATGATCACACTCGTACAGCACAACAAAAAAATGGCGGCCGTCAGATCAAAAAGTCGTTTCAGGATCAAAGATTCACAGCTCCTTTCGTTTTTCGAAACCGTTTTAGTACCAGCTGTCTTTCCTCTTTTGTACAAACGAGCATAAAAGCGAAAACAGCATAGCAAAAGCTGACTGTCACTCCCGTCACTATCAGTGACGTCCAGCCGTCAATCTTCACAACAAACTGCATGGCCTTACAAACCGTCCAGGCAAACACAGCGGCTGAAAGAGGCCCGATGATGCCTTTAAAGAACACGTGCTTTTTACAGCCTGTAATGCGGGATACAAAAAGCGGCGTGAAGACGGCATTTTTTAAAATAAGGGAAATCGCCCCGGCCAATGTTATGCCGTACAGACCGAGATGAGCCGGCCCGCTCAGCGTGACGGCCAGCACCACATTCACTGCGCCTAACAGCAGGGTAACAATCGCCGGTGTTTTTTGTTGATTAAAAGCGGTCCAAATATAAAACAGCGGCATAAAGGCGAGACTGATCACCAAGTATCCGGCATGAATAAATAAAAGCGGTGCTATCGACGAAAAGGACGGTCCGAGCCAGATTGTCAGAAAAGGCCCCGCCAACCCGCCCAATAAGGCAGCAGGAAGTGCAAGCAAAAGGCCATTCAGCCTCACTGCCTTATTGGCGTAATTCATCAATCCGTCCATATCGCCTTTTGAATAATATGAAGTCATGATAGGCGCAAACAGGGATGCGACCGTTCCGGCCAAGCTGCGCAAAAGCAGCGGAAACTGGATAATCGCCGCGTATTTCCCGGATGCGGACGCTCCAAGCATCAAATTGGCGGTTAACAGATCAATCTGCAAAAAAAGCAGGACGCCGATTTGATTGACGGAGCTCCATGCGCCCGCTTGAAACAGCTCCTTGCTTGTGCGGAATGAAAGATCCTTCATACGGAACGAAAACCACGGAATCAGCTTTTTGAAGAAATAGAAAGACAGTACAGACGCGATGACAGCACCAGCTAAAGCGGCAAGCTGGATCTGCCAGATTTTTGGCGCAAAGCATGCAAACAGGAGCAGCACAGACAGCACGCGTACAAGCATTTGCACCGCCTGAATGGAACTGGTGATGTAAAGGCGGTTGGCATAAAATGGTGCAGCCCCGAAACCAGCCGTCAGAAACGTTAAGATAAACAGCAGACTGCCGATCAAAATTGACACACGCACATCAGCCAAAAGCGCTTGCGGCACATTCATAACGCGGTCAACAAAAAAAGCCGAGCCCGCAAGCGGCAGCAAGAGAAGCAATGAAATCAAAACAGAGGCCGCTAAATAATTGCTGATATACGCATTTGCTTTCTCCCGCTCTCCCCTGTGGGCAGCAACAGAAAAGAAGCGAACGACAACCGAGCTGAGAGCCACGGTGATAATCGAAAAGTAATTAATCACATTTTGTGTCAAGTGAACAAAGCCGAACGCTTCCACACCGAGCGTTTTGACAATAAAAGGCGTCAGCCAAACCGACAGGAAAACAGACAAGAGAAAAGCCGTAAGATTCGCGCTGAAGTTTATCGTGAATTTCATGCCTGCTTCGCACTGCCTTTCATCGTCCCCCGCTGCTCGAAAAACAGCTTGATGAGAAAAGTGAGCCGCCATTTACACAGTGCTAATATCAAACGCTCTCCTCTTAATAATTTCTCATGCTGAAACGGTGTATGTCTGACAGCCTGCCGCACCATGTCATAGGACAAAATCTGTCTGATCTTTTTTTTGATGTCTTTCGGCGAATTCGGAGAAGCACAGGCATTTGCCAAAAGCATCGGAAGCTGGTGCCTGCAAATGTACACATTCAGATCTTCTTGGCATGCGCCTGCTAAGCCATAGTGATTGTAGAATGCGATTTTAGCCTGATATTGTTTTTGAAGATGTTCATCCATCGCCGGCTTATAAGGAATTTCTGTCAGGCTGTTCGGGTTTTCACGATAAATGTACAATCCTTCATCAAGCATTTTCACCCTCTCCGCTTCGCGAAAAGCGGACAAATTAAAGGGAGAGTCTTCAGCAAAACGGATGTCTTCCTCAAACATCAGATTCGCCCTATCAAAAAGCTCACGGCGGTAAAGATAACGCCATACATACCAGATAAATCTCGTTTCGTGAGCATATTTAAGCCATTCAGTCATTTCTTTTTTTGTCAGCACGCGGTTTGCCTCAAGCTGCGGCGCCACATATGTCCGCCTGTCCGGTGACTGCTTGTAAAAACCGCATCCGGCGATGTCGAGCCGATTTTGCTCCGCTTCTTCAGCCAGCCTCTGGAACATGGCTGATGATACATAATCGTCTCCGTCTACAAAGCCGATGTAAGTGCCCCGCGCGGCCTTTATTCCCGTATTTCGCGCTGAACTAAGCCCGCCGTTTGCCTGATGAATGACCCGGATTCTCGCATCCCTTTTTGCATAATCCTCTGCAATTTCGCCTGACCGATCCGGTGTTCCGTCATTCACGAGGATGATTTCAATATCAGAAAGCGTTTGGCCAAGCAAAGAATCAATGCATTCCCCTATAAATGGTTCAACATTATACAACGGGACAATAATGCTGACGAGCGGGGTCATTGCGCTTCACCGCTGATTTTGTCACGCAGACCTTTAAAATACACATCTCTCGGAAAGCCGCCACGGGGTGTTTCTTTTGTTAAAAGCTCATTGACTGCGGCTGTTACACGCTCCGGCTCCGGATCTTCAATCAGCTTCATGAATGGGATGTCTTTGAGCCATTGATAGCCTTCCATCACCTTATGGTCAAAGGAGCGAATAACAACACACGGCGTTCCTGTCAGCGCGCAAAAAATCATGCCATGAAGCCTGTCTGTGACGACGGCTTCTGCGCTTTGCAGCTTAGACCACAGTGCTTCAAGCTCTTGTTCCCGTGTATCGCGGCTGACCCGGCGCCCAATCGTTGTCGTAAAGGAATTGATCTCGCCGAATTCCTCATATAGCGCTGCCTTGACCCGGTTTCTCTGCTCCTTCTGAAGCACGCTTTCCTGGTCCTCGCGCAAACACATATAAACCCCTTCGCGCTCTGCGGGGGCCTTGCTTCTGTCTAAATACAGCACCATGTCAGGCTGCTTCAAAATTGTTTTTTCTTGAAAATGCTGTTTCATAAATTGATACGTTGTTTCATCCCGTGCCATCAGCAACAGGCCCGGGTGCGAATTATAAATTTTCTGTGCCCGCTTCAGCTCTTTGCGCCCTTTTTTCGTGTCGGAAAAATGAGCCGTTGCCGGAAGCTGGACAACCCGATAGTCATGAAATGTTTTAATGATGAAGCGGCGCGTCCACTCCTCATAACGGTATAAATCCCCCATGTTTCCGCCGCCGATGATAAAGACCATATCCTCCGGATGGCGCGAGCGGATCAGGTTTTTTGCTGATTTGTAAATGTCCTTCATATCGACCTCGATGATGTCAAAGTCCTGGTATTCTTGCTCAAGAAATGTCTTGCTGGCATAAGCAATTGCGTGATCTCCCAAATTGTCATGTGACGGCAGCAGGGTCAGTATGATTTTTTTCTGATGTGCTGCGGCCTTTACCGGCTGGTCTGCCGCTCCCAGCCAATATTGGGACGGGTATTTGACCTTAAGCAGCAGCCATTCTGCAAAATTAATTTTCAACGATTGTAACGACATGTCCTCACCCTCTGTTTCTCATTTTGTACTCGATCACCCGCTGATACACAGCCGATGCCATCGCGACGAACGGAATCATTCTGTATTTCGCCATCAGAAGCAGGCATGACCGTTTTGCGTCAAAAGGCGCTGTTCCCGTTTTTGAAAGACTTTCTTGAAACACCCGGTCCGCGCATATCACGCCAACATTTCTAAGCTTTTCAAACAGCCGGCGGCTGCCGCTCGTTTTCCATTCATTCAGCATACAGATGCTGCTGTGAAGAACGATAAAGGTATCAAGCTCCTTGCGGTACTCCTCCAGTTTGTTGTTCTCCTGTAAAAACGCCGCATTCGCCTCATACAGCGCAAGCCCTGATTCAAACAGTTTTTTCTGATAGCGCTGCACAATGGAGGAAAGGTGAATTCGGTAATGATAGAGCGGCGTTTTTACGTAGGATACCGAGCGGGCGAAAAAATGAGCCCTGAAGCTGAAAAACTGATCCTCGACATGCTCCAGCTCGCCTCGGAGCGGAAACGACAGCCGATGGGCTTCAATCATGCTTCTTCTGTACAGTTTGTTCCATGAAAACCCTCTGACCTTCCCTTCGAATAACGCCTTGATATAATGCTCCTTCGGCTGATCCTGATAGGTTTGGGCAATGTCTGAGTCCATGGTTTTGCCAGTATCCTCAAACTCCGCGGCGTAATTGCAAATGACCAGATCAGTTTCATCGCCTGCTGCGCGGAGCATCTGCTCGCAATAATCAGGCTCGATCCAATCGTCTGAATCGATAAACGCGATAAATTCGCCGCGTGCAGCTTCAATGCCTTTATTCCGAACCGCACCGAGCCCCTGGTTTTCCTGATGAATCACCTTAAACCTGTTGTCCATTTTGGCGTATTCTTCCGCGATATCCGGGCTGGCGTCAGCTGAACCGTCATTGACGATGATGATTTCAATATTGTCCACTGTCTGGTTCCGTAGTGATTCGAGACACGTTCTGATATATGTTTCTGTGTTATAAACAGCGACTAACAGACTAACCGCAGGTGTTTCCATAATGACCGGCTCCTCGTGCATAAATTACCGGGAAAAAATCGTTCTGTAAGGCAGAACCGATGAATCAACCGGCATAAGCAAATAACTGTAAAGAAAATAACAAACAACGATAGCAATATAGATAAGAGCATTCGATTTTTCATCAAATATCCTGACGAAATAAGGGACTAGGATCATTTGATACAGGCCGAAATAAATATTGAATCTGGCAAAAATCACGTCCTTTGTGGCCAAAAGGCCGAACAAAAAACCTAGCAGGCACAAATTGACGACAATATCAATTTGCGGCCACAGACTCCGCAGTCGTTCTTTATAGCAAAATGCAAGGAACAGCGGCAGAACCAAAACAGCGATTTTGATCACATTCATTCCATTTGTGTTCGTCATGAGCCATTTTTCATAATGGCTGTATGAGCTGTTTTCAAGTACAACGACAAACACAGAAATAAATTTTTGATATAAAAAGGTCATGCCGAGAAATAAAGCGGATAGGCCGAATATCGCCGGAGACCAGGCTTTTCTTCTGACAATAAAGTACACTGGAATCATAATCAGCGCGGACGAATGAAAGAGCGAGCTGACCAGCACAATCAGAAAATATCGCTTCCAGTTCCCGCTGATGATATAACGGAGCGCCCAAAACAAAACAGCTGCCACCATGTATTGCCTGATGCCGTTAAAAGACGCGTAATAATGAAAGGTTCCCAAAAATAAAAAGACACTCAGCTCAAACGGCCTGCCATAGTCGGCGAGTGTCTTCATAATAAAGCTATAGGTCACGACCGCAACCGTAAAATACATGATTTGCGGATCTTCTGTGATAAAATTCATCAGCCAAAGGAGTGCGGTAAACCCCGGATCTGTCGCTGTTTTCGCTGTGCCGAAACCGAATATCTGCCACACATTTTGATAATCGCCCGCCAATTCGTACAGCAGTGTGTACGTCTGAAAATCCGTGCCAACTCGGTAGCGGAGGCCTGACACGAGCACAAGTGAAGCGAGCGGAATCCAGATCAAAAGCTTATTCGGCCGATACCCCGTGGCAAGCGAATCGTCACGGCCGCCGCACATTTTAGCGAACCAAGACCAAACAAATACAATCCCCATATTGACGGCATATACAATCATCGGTTATTGTCCTTTTCCGTGTGGATGTTGTATACATTCAGCAGCGCTCCTACATTTTGCTGTGCATCGTAGCCAAGTTGGGCGAGTGTTTCCTTGATGAGCTCGCGCTTCGGTCTGCCTGCGGCGGCCGCTCTTGCAATGGTTTCAGCCCAAACGCTGATCGGCTCAGAGAGACTTAATCTTGTGACAAGCCCGAGCCCGGCGTCGACTTTTTCTGTAATGCTGTCTGAAATGATGCATGGAAGCCCCGACGCCTGCGCTTCCACAAGCACAACCGGCAAGCCTTCGTACAGAGAAGGCATAACAAATACATCGAATGTGCGCATCAATTCATGAATGCGGTCTTCAGTGCCTAAAAAGAGAACCTCTGACAACAGATCTTGCCGCCGCGCCTCCTCCTCTATCTCCCCTCGCAACGGCCCGTCTCCTGCGAGAACAAGCTGAAAGCGAACGCCTCTTTCTTTGAGATGTGCGGCAAGCTTCAGGAGAAACGCATGGTTTTTCACTTCATGAAACCGGGCCACATGGCCAATGATGAGCCGGTCAGCTGCAATACCGCGGGCTGTTTTTTCTTCATCAGCCGCCTGCCCATTTGGGGCGAACAGCTCAAGATCAATCCCGTTCGGAAGGAGGTGAACACGCTCCCGCTCCATGTTGGACTGTCCAAATAAAAACCTGCCCGCATCCTCTCCGCAGGCACACAGTGCAGTCGCATTCGCCAAGATGAGCCGCCTGAACACCATCAGCTGCAAGCGATCCTTCCAATTGAAGCCGGTCTTCCAAGACGTATTGTGGGAATGGCAGACCCTGATCGGCACTCCGGCGAGCCTTGCCGCAAGAGCGATAAAACCCGTTTGGAAATCTGTATGCGCATGAACGGCGCTGAACGGCCCGTTTTCTTTTATCGCGTTACTCACATTCCTCACAAATGTAAGGGGATTGCTTTGCCCAATGCTCGGGACATAAAAAAGCCGCCCGCCTAAGGATAAAATCTCTTCATCGTAAGCGCACGGATCATTTCGATACGTTAAAAAATCAAATTGTACTTTGCTTCTGTCCATTTTCCGATATAAATTCATCACCATGGTTTCCGCGCCGCCCCTGTTCATGCCGCTGAGAACATGGAGCACGCGTTTTTGGCCGCTATTCATGCTTGACAAGCCCTTCCTTTTGGTTCATTACCCTTTTTTTGTGGTAGCGATTCATCACGGCTGCGGGCATAAACGCGCGGATTAACGGTTTTGCGATATATATGTAATCAGATATAGGAAGCTTCAAGCGTCTGCACGCCTGATAGACAAGGATGGCATTGTCGATCGAATACGTAAATGACCGCCGTTTGAATGCATCGCTGTCTTCCCTCACTTTATACAAGGCTTCCTGAAGATTATAGCCCCTGAAGCCCTCTTCAAAAAAGCGAAGCCACAAATCGATATCCTCCATTCGTCTCGTCCTGCGCACCGACCGGTAGCCTTTCAGCGTGCGGTAGGCACTCGCTCTCATCATAATCGTGCCGTGGCAAAATGGGGTCCCTTTTGCCATGACGCCCGGCTCCGGAACAGAAGGCAGGATGCGGGTGCCTCTTACGCCAAATTCATCAAACACAAGCATGCCGGTGCCAACCACCTGATAGTGGCGGTGTTTTTCTAAAAACGCGACCTGCTTTTCCAGACGGCGCGGAAACGAAAGGTCATCTCCGTCCTGACGTGCGATATAATCGCCTGTCGCATGCGAAAGACAATGATTTAATGATGCGGCAAGCCGCTTGTTTGTTTTGTTTCGAATCAGTTTGATGCGGTCGCTATAATGAGCGGCATACTGCTTCGCGATGCGGAGCGTGCCGTCTGTTGACGCATCATCGCACAAAATCAGCTCCCAATTTTTATAGGATTGGCTGAGTATGGATTCTATGCTTTCTGCCAACGTGCGCTCGCAATTATAAATGCCCATAATGACAGAAACTTTCGGTCCTGAGTTCATACGCTTTTCTCCTTTGTATCCATATCCATGTACGCGGAATAAATATCTGCCATTTCTTCCACCGTTCGCGCCTCCGAAAAGCGCAAGGCTGTTTTTCGGCCTTCCTGTCCCAGCTTTCGGCAGAGTTCCGGCTTATGGTAAAGCTGTTCAATCCGGCGGGCAAAAGCAGCACTGTCACCGATTTTGACCAGAAAACCGTTTTCTCCGTCGCGGATGATTTCCCGATGCCCACGGTTATCTGTGGCGATCGCCGGTTTTTCCGCCGCCATTCCCTCAAGCACATTCATGCCGAGGCCCTCTCTCATGCTGGATGCCACAGATACATCCGCAAGCTGAATCAGCTCATGTATGTCACGGCAAAAGCCATAAAAACGGACATTGGCGGAAGCGCCAAGCTTTTCAGCTAACGTTCGATACGTTTGTTCCATTGCCCCTTCCCCGGCAAACACAAGGCGGAGCGAAGGAATGTTTTCTTTCAGCAAGGCTGCGGCTTCAATTAACAGCTTCTGATTTTTGTTCACATTAAGCTCAGCCGGATAAACCAATATAAAATCATCTTCACGGAATCCGTGTTTTTCTCTGAGTCTTTGCTGCTCTTTCGGGCTAACAGGCCGGAAACGCTCAGTATTGACGCCAATGCCGTGAATTTTCTGCGTCCTTCCGCCCGGCCTTTGAAGTCCTTTCGCCCGTGTGTAATCCTCTTCATTGATCGTGATCAGGCAGTCCGTATATGCTGAAAGCCACTTTTCGACCGGATAGTATAGAAGCCAATTTTTCATCGGTGCCCCTTTGCAGAAGTGAAAGCCGTGCGCTGTGTACAGCACCTTCGTTCCGCACCGCCGCGCCTGCCGCGCCGCCAGCCTGGCGAGAACGCCGCCTACCGGTGTATGGCAATGAACCATGTCGTATTCATGGGTGTCGATCACTTTCTTCAGCTGCCTATAAACGGACAGATTCTGAAGGTGAAAAGGTGACCTGCGAATCGGGATGGAGAATTTCTCATCCACATACGGCAGCTTGGTTTGTCCGCTCGCGGCGACATGAACCTCCCAGCCCATTCGCTTGAACCATTTAAAATAAGGGAGGTGAAAGGCCTTAAAATGATAATCAACAGTCGCGCAAAACAATATCTTTTTCGTCATTTTCACTCCCCCTAATGAACACTGGCAGCCGTCATGTTGTCTGATGTATTGATTGCCGCAAACAGCCTCGCTCTCAGGTCGGCTTCCGACAGTTCAGTGAAATCCTCGATAAAGCGCATCAGCACCGGCCAGTCGCCGTCTACCGCTTTGCCGATATGAATTTTTGGAAAGACTTGTTCAGCGTGGACTTCATTTTTGTTCAGTAATTCTTCATACATTTTTTCGCCGGGACGAATGCCTGTGAATTCGATTGGAATCTGCTCTGTCGTGTAGCCTGACAAATGGATGAGGTTTTTGGCCAGATCCACAATCTTTACGGGCTCCCCCATATCGAGAACGAAAATCTGGCGCCCTTTCGCCAATACCCCAGCCTGAATCACAAGCCTTGATGCCTCGGGAATCGTCATGAAATAGCGGGTCATTGCCGGATGTGTTACTGTCACAGGGCCGCCTTTTTCAATTTGTTTTTTGAAAATCGGAATGACGCTGCCGCGGCTCCCGAGTACATTGCCGAAGCGGACAGCGACAAATTTGGTACTGCTGACTTTTCCAAGATTCATAATAATCATTTCCGCGAACCGTTTTGTCGCCCCCATTACATTGGCTGGGTTCACCGCTTTGTCTGATGAAATCAGCACGAATGTCTCAGTTCCCGACATATCGGCTGCTTCCGCGACATTTTTTGTTCCGATAATATTGTTTTTGACCGCCTCTTCAGGATTGTGTTCCATTAAAGGGACATGCTTATGGGCAGCTGCATGGTAGACAACATGCGGCTCGTACTTTTTCATCAAGGTAAACATTTTATCGCGGTCCTGCACATCAGCGATTTCCGTATGGAGCACAATGTGTTTGCCGAATCGTCCATTCAGCTCTGTATAAATCGAATGAATGCTGTTTTCCCCATGGCCGAGCAGAATGATTTCCTTAGGCAAAAACGCGCTGATCTGCCGGCAGATTTCCGAGCCGATTGATCCGCCCGCTCCCGTGACGAGAACTGTTTTTCCTTTGATGCGGTTTGAAATTTCGCTAGTGTCGAGGGTCACCGGCTTTCTGCCGAGCAGATCCTCAGCTTTTACATCTCTGATTTGTCCGGCAGTTCGTGTGCCGAGCAGCATTTCCTCAAAATGAGGCATAATTTTAATGCTTACTCCGGTTCGCACACATTCTTTATATAACACCTGAAGCTCATGGGTGCGGAGTGAAGGAATGGCAATAATAATATAGTTAATTTTGAGCTTTTGCACCGCAGGCATGATACTTTCTTTTCCGCCGATTACGGGCAGCCCCATGATTTCTAATTTATGTTTCGTTTGATCGTCATCAATAAAAGCAACAGGTATGATATCAGGTTCATCTTTCGAAAGCAGCTGCCTGACCATCAGAGTCCCACCCGAGCCCGCCCCGATAATCAGCGCGCGGGACGAGGCGCAGCGTTTTTTTCTAATGCTTTCGTTTAATACTCTGGATAAAATACGGGTCCCTCCAATGGACAAAAGCTGAAGCACCCAGCACGCGGTTAACAGACGAAAGAACATCGTATGATACACAGCATACTGAATGACGCCGGTCACAGCGGCGGAAAGCGTAATGCCTTTAAGCAGGACAAGCAGCTCGCCGAGCCCGGTGTATGTCCACACCTGTTTATACTGATTGAACAGGAAAGCACACACATGATAGCTGAGGAGCAAGCTGACAGCGGTAAGCAGTAATGCTCCGGAGTCATAAAATTGATAGGAATCTTTTAAAAATTGATATCCTGCAATAACTGAATTTAAAACGAGGTAAGTATCCAGCGCAATAATCATTGACAGTCTTCTCCGGTAACTCAACCTATTCCCCCCTAATTCTTTTATCGGTTTAGCTGCGGCGGTTTTCGTCTCTCCAAAACATCGGCAGCAGCTAAACCGACAACACGTCCTATGTATATATCAGATAAGTGGGCATTTAACCCATCCTCACGCCCCGCCAGCGACGACCAGCATCTAAGGCAGCAACTTCAGCTGCCCACAGCAGAGCCGAGTGCCTCCATTGATACAGGTCAGGAGACATCACCTTTCCAAAAACTAGTAGGAATAGTGTTCCGATTTTTTCATTTTCTTTTTGTTTAAAAGAGCGCCTAACAGCTTCGCATTGGATTGTTCCAGTGCATCTTTTGCTTTCAGGACGGTATCGGTTTTTGTTTTTCCGCTTAAAACGACGAGCACGCTGCCGTCTGTCTGATTTGCCAGAATCTGAGCATCGGCAACAGCCAAAAGCGGAGGGGAATCAAAGATGACGAGGCTGAATTGTTCATAGATGTCAGATATTAAATCTCCCATTGCTTTTGAAGACAGCAGTTCTGCCGGATTTGGCGGGGTCGGCCCGCTTGTCAGGATGTATAAGTTATCGATCGGCGTCTTTTGCACCGTCTCACTGAGTGAAGCATTACCGACCAGCACATTTGTCAGCCCGGTTACATTCTCAACCTGAAACGTCTGATTGATGGTCGGCTTTCTTAAATCGGCATCCACCAGCAGCACTTTCTTTTCCTGCTGCTGCGCAAAGACAGCTGCAAGATTCGCTGCACTGAACGATTTACCTTCACCAGGCACAGAGGAGGTGACGAGGATGGATCGCAAGTTGGTCTGGACAGATGAGAACTCAATGTTTGTCCGGATGGTGCGATATTGTTCCGCAACAACTGATTTATTGTGTAAAACAGATATTTGAGCCAAACCTCGCCTTGCTTTCTTTTTTCTAAAGATCACTCGCTTCACTCCCCGAAATGTTTTATCCCGCGATTCCGCCCTTTTTGAACATCAGGAACGGAGCCTAAGCATGGCAATCCGGTTCTCTCGCTGAGCTGCCGTGCGCTTTTGCACGTATCATCGAGAAAATGCAGAAAAAATGCCAGTGTAATGCCGCCCATGACAGCAGCGCCAAGAGCCATGACCATATTTCGCAGCCGGGCCGGCTTGATCATCGGGCTTTCCGAAGCCTTCGCCTCTGATAATATATGTACGCCTTGTACATTCATTCTTTCATCTACTGCTCTTTCAAACTTGTTCACTAATGTGTTCGCAATCTCAGCCGCTTTCGCCGGATCGTGATCCTGGACGGCAACGGTGATAATTTCTGATTCATTTTCACTGCTGGTGATTACTTTTCCTTTCAGCGAGGAAGCCGATTCAGATAGGTGCAATTCCGCCTTGACCTCTTCCATCAAGGCAGTGCTTTTCATAATCGATTGGAACGTGCTGCTATACTGAAGATTTCGCTGGATGTCACTGAGATTCGAGTTTTCTTCACCGTCTGATTCATGAATCAGCACCTGTGTCGACGCCTGATAGGTCGGTGAAATAACCTTAAATTGCACAAAACCCGTAATCAGGGTAACGCCGATTGTGATGAGCAGAATCAGCACGAATCTGTGTCTGACAATCGCATATAATTCTTTAAAACTCATATTCTCATTCATGTATTCATAGCCTTCAGCCTTCCCGCGGCTGGCTTCCCGCGCCCCTTTCTGTTAATGATTGGATTATAAAAGAAAATAGTATTATTTAAAAATTGCAAAATAAGCCAATAAGTTCTCTTTAGAGAACAAAATCATGATTTTCCTCTAATTTACTGCACTTCCCTTATTATTTTAAATTTTATAAAGAACGAATAATTCCTTATAATGAACAAAATAACGACAGGAATAGAGGAGAATTTCACATTATGATTGGAAGAATTATCCGTTTATACCGTAAAAGAAAAGGCTATTCTATTAATCAGCTGGCGGTTGAGTCAGGCGTATCCAAATCCTATTTAAGCAAGATTGAAAGAGGCGTTCACACGAATCCATCCGTTCAATTTTTAAAAAAAGTTTCGGCGACACTTGATGTGGAATTAACAGAATTATTTGACGCAGAAACAATGATGTATGAAAAAATCAGCGGCGATGAAGAGGAGTGGCGCGTACATTTAGTACAAGCCGTACAAGCTGGAATGGAAAAGGAAGAATTGTTCACTTTTACGAACAGACTCAAGAAAGAACAGCCTGAAACGGCTTCTTACCGCAACCGTAAACTGACCGAATCCAATATAGAAGAATGGAAAGCGCTGATGGCGGAAGCAAGAGAAATCGGCTTGACTGTCCATGAAGTCAAATCCTTTTTAAAAACGATGGGAAGATGATGATCGGCTAGAGGGCTAACGTTCGCACCTTGAGGGTAAATCTGTTTATAATGGGTGAAAAAGGGAGAGGACACAATGACTCATCAAACAGTAACGACTCAATACGGCAAAGTAAAAGGCACAACGGAAAACGGCGTACATATATGGAAAGGCATCCCCTTTGCCAAGCCGCCTGTCGGACAATTGCGTTTTAAAGCACCTGAGCCGCCTGAAGTGTGGGAAGATGTACTTGATGCTACAGCCTATGGCCCTGTTTGCCCGCAGCCGACTGATTTGCTTTCACTATCGTATACTGAACTGCCGCGCCAGTCCGAGGATTGCTTGTATCTCAATGTATTTGCGCCTGACACACCAAGTCAAAACCTGCCTGTCATGGTGTGGATTCACGGCGGCGCTTTTTATCTGGGAGCGGGCAGTGATCCATTGTATGACGGATCAAAACTTGTGGCGCAGGGAGAAGTCATTGTCGTTACACTGAACTATCGGCTGGGGCCGTTTGGCTTTTTGCACTTGTCTTCATTTGATGAGGCGTATTCCGATAACCTTGGGCTTTTAGACCAAGCCGCCGCACTGAAATGGGTGCGGGAGAATATCTCAGCGTTTGGCGGTGATCCCGATAACGTAACAGTATTTGGAGAATCCGCCGGCGGCATGAGCATTGCCGCGCTGCTCGCAATGCCTGCGGCAAAAGGCCTGTTCCAGAAAGCCATCATGGAAAGCGGCGCTTCTCGAACGATGACGAAAGAACAAGCGGCGAGCACCGCGGCAGCCTTTTTACAGATCCTTGGGATTAACGTGAGCCAACTGGATCAATTGCATACGGTTTCTGCAGAAGATTTGCTAAAAGCGGCGGATCAGCTTCGGATCGCAGAAAAAGAGAATATCTTTCATCTGTTTTTCCAGCCCGCCCTTGATCCGAAAACACTGCCTGCTGAACCAGAAAAAGCAATAGCAGAAGGGGCTGCTGCCGGCATTCCGCTATTAATCGGAACAACCCGTGATGAAGGATATTTATTTTTCACCCCTGATTCAGACGTTCATTCTCAGGAAACGCTTGATGCTGCACTCGAGTATTTATTAGGGCAGCCGCTGGCCAAGAAAGCCGCCGATCTGTATCCGCGTTCTCTGGAAAGCCAGATTCACATGATGACTGATTTGTTATTTTGGCGCCCGGCCGTTGCCTATGCATCCGCACAGTCCCACTACGCCCCGGTTTGGATGTACAGGTTCGATTGGCACTCGGAGCAGCCACCGTACAATAAAGCGTTTCACGCATTAGAGCTTCCTTTTGTCTTTGGAAATCTGGATGGGTTGAAGCGGATGGCAAACGCGGAGGTTACGGATGAGGTGAAACAGCTTTCTCACACGATACAATCAGCATGGATCACGTTCGCTAAAACAGGAAACCCAAGCACCGAAACTGTGAATTGGCCGGCGTATCACGAGGAAACGAGAGAGACGCTGATTTTAGATTCGGAGATTGTGATCGAAAACGATCCGGATTCTGAAAAAAGGCAGAAATTATTCCCTTCAAAAGGAGAATAAACATGAGGAAAACAGGATATATTGGTGCTGCCATTGTTGTGGCAGCTTGTATCATTATTTTGTCGGCCGTGTTATGTTTACGGGACACAGCCTATTACCAGCCTATGCGCTGGACTGGCATCACACTGTTTTTCACGGGAATTATGATGGTTCCCACATACTCAGCAAAAAGAAAACCCGGAAAAGAGAAGTAAATCTCTTTTCCGGGTTTTGATGTTTCTTATAATTTTCCCGCGCGAATATCGTCTGTCATTCCTTCATAAGGAGCCTTCGAAATCACTTCTTCATTGTCGACTCCCTCATTTTTCAGAAATGTAATTTCCGCAAATTCAGGTACAACGTATTTTGGATACGTTTCATATTTTTCGCGTGATTCTTTCATCAAGTCAATGTGGTCATTTTGGTAGCACACTGTAATTTCAGGATGTTCATGCACCCATTTCGGGAAGAAAATAATGCCGTGCATGCGTTTTTCATTTGGCATAAAGTTTAATGAAACATCCGTGCCAGTCGGCTCTGTCCAAGACACTTTATATACGCCTTCTGTCAGTTTGACAATATTCACTTCCTGATCCCGAACCCAGCGTCCGGCAACCATTCCGCTATGAATTCTATAATCAATTGTATGGTCGTTTTTAATATAAATCTCGTATTCCCAACCGTTTTCATACGTATAAATCATGTGGCTTCCGATAAAGTTGTCCATCTTTCACACTCTCCTTAGTCTTTTACTGTACTTCATAAATGTCTAGTCGAACGTAATCAGGGGTTCTTTCTGCGGAACCGATAAACAAGCGGTCATGCAGCCATTGATAGGCTTCACTGCCTGTTTCAAACGTCGGTACCGTACGAAAATAAACATGCTCCGGATCAATGATTTCCCCGGCTGCCGCTTGTTTTCGAAACGGCTCGCTGACTTGCCGTATTCCATTGTTTTCAATGTAAATCAGTTCATGATCTGCTGTTTCGATTACATACCTGGCAGATAAATCGGTTCTGCCGTCAGCACGAATCATTTGCGAATCGGCGCCGCCCGGCAAAATACGTCCCTTTACTTTCCCGGTTATTGTTCCCGAACGAATCGAAATAAATCGTCTCAGCCCCAGGCCTGTCTCACCAATTGTGATAGGCGGATCAACCTTGATTTCTAAAGAGGCGAATGGTTTTAAAACCGGCTTCTTCAAGAGCACCACCTCACCTTCAGAAAAAATCATGTAACTTTTTACATGTTTACTTTAACACCATTGCAGTTAACTGTCAAACAATAGGAACATAAAAAAACAAGGACTGTTTGAAGACAGTCCTTGTCTGAAGCTAGCTTTGATACGCAAGATATGTGCTGACAGTGCTTTTTGCAAGACAGGCAGAGGAATCTATCATCGGAATCTCACTTTGAAAATGATCTAACACCGCATTTAAATCCGTGCAGGCTGAAATGATGATGTCTGCATGCTGACTGATTTCTTCATATAGCGTCTGCCACAATGCTTGTGTATGCTGCATATGATTTGGCTGTTTGATTGCGGCAATAAGCCGGTTCACAGCGTGCTGCCAATGGTCCTTGTGAACAACTTCTTGTCCATTTGCCTTCAGCCCATTTTGGTAGATGGCGGATTGGATGGTTGGCTCTGTTCCTAACACCACCGCTTTTTTTGCAGGATGCGGAATCTCTTTTATCGTTTCCTCAACGATATTTAACAAAGGAACCGACAATGACTGCTGAATCTCTTCATAGTAGACATGCGCCGTATTACAAGGCAGCGCAATGAAATCAACGCCTGTTTTCTCGAGCTTTACCGCTCCGTCGATAATCGCTTTTTTCATCTCATCATGGTCAATCGGACGATCTGCATAGAAGGGAGTCGGGCATGAATAGATCATCATGTGCGGATAGTCAATGTCGTTTGAAGCCCCATACAGCTTCTGACAGTAATCAATCACCTTATCAATAAACGGCGAGGTCGATTTCGGCCCCATTCCGGCTAATATTCCGATCATCAAATTCATTCCTTTCTAATTCGTACGGACCGCTTCTTCCTCTGAGCCATCCTCATAGAGGATAAAGCTTTTCGCAGCATCCTCGCCTAACATAAACTCGACTTCAACAGACAATGCTCGCAGAAGAAAACGCGTTTCCGAGGAAGGAAATAACTCCAGTCTCAGCTGCCCGGTGATCTCCAAATAAAGCCGTTCATTCTCGGCTGTCACCCGTGCAGCCGTCCCATCCTGAAGCAAGTAGCTGCCAACATAGCGGCTGTATATCGCCGTATCAATTGCTTTTTTCTTTTTATCAGCAGGACGTTTGGGGACCTCATATGGCTGGCCAAATAGAATATGTTCCGCCGCCTTCAGAATCGCTTGTTCATATTCAGTATCCTCTTCCTTATTACTCAAATAGATCAGCGTTTTACGATGATCGATATATCGGATCATCATCGTTGAATAGCCGGGCCATCCTCCGCTATGGCTGACAACCCGCCCTTTTTCAGGACTGTTTTGCAGTACCCAGCCAAAGCCATAATCAATTGTTTCTCCATTATTGAGGCGCACTGGAGAAAACGCGGATTCCTTAGAAGCCTTGCTGATGAAATCGTCCTGATATAAAGCCTGATCAAAACGAAATAAATCGCTTGTGACAGAGTTCACCGTCCCATCCCCTTGTATGCCATCAAGGTACACAACATAGTTCGTTTCCTCCAGGTCGTCTGGAAGGACGTATGTTTCGGAGTGTACATCATACACATATCCGTATGCATAATGATCAATTCGCTCAGGCAAAAGCCTCCAGTTATACACTCTTGTTTCATTCATGCCGATCCGTGAAAAAATACTTGTTTTCATAAAATCCGCATAACTCATGCCAGATGCTTTTTCAATGATAACCGCCAGCAGAACATACCCTGTATTGCTGTACAGCCAGCCTTCATTTGGCTCAAAATAACCGGGCAGCCCCTCATTCATCAGCATATCGACAATATCCTGGTTCACCGCAATCTTGTTTTGATCCCAATTGGCAAAAAACCAACCTATATAATCAGGAAGCCCTGACGTATGGTTCAATAAATGCCGAATCGTTACGCCCTGATACGGAAAGCCAGGCAGCCAGAACCGTCCCGTTAAACTGATGTTTTTCGCCTAATGTCTCAAATAACGTCTGAAGATGCTTTCTTTTATTCTGCTTCATTTCTCCACCTCCCATAGCTTTGTACGTTATCAGGCTATGAACGTTTCAAATATTTTGAGATATCCCTCAGTTAGAGATCCTTTTTAATCGATCACGTATACACGCCGTTCACGTTTGTTTAGCGGGATGAGATCATGTGGTATTTTCTGAATTATTATTAAAAAGGCAACTTTATGCCTATGCGACAGAGGCAATAAAAAATGCAGCGAACGAAAAGAAATTGATAGATATTTTAGTTCCTTAGACCTGTAATCTTTACATCCGTTTATGTTTTTCTATCAAACAAAAGAGGAAAATAGACCAGTTGCAATCCAAACGAGAGTCTAATAGAATGAGGTCGAAAAGTAAATCACGCAGGTTTGTTACTGATAAAGCAGGCAAGACCTAAAATGTGTAAAGGGCAAAGTGTATACTTTGGCGTCACCCCTTACATATTTTAGGTCTTTTTTATTGTGCGTAACTGACTTGCCAACTTCAAACAGGAGGGCTGGAAGAAGCAGACCGCTAACACAGTACATACAAAAAGGAGACATGAACGATGAACATCAAAAAGTTTGCAAAACAAGCAACGGTACTAACCTTTACTACTGCACTGCTGGCAGGAGGCGCGACTCAAGCGTTTGCGAAAGAAGCAACTCAAAAACCATATAAAGAAACTTACGGCATTTCCCATATTACACGCCATGATATGCTGCAAATCCCTGAACAGCAAAAAAATGAAAAATATCAAGTGCCTGAATTCGATTCGTCCACAATTAAAAACATCTCTTCTGCAAAAGGCCTTGACGTTTGGGACAGCTGGCCATTGCAAAACGCTGACGGCACAGTCGCAAACTATCACGGCTACCACATCGTCTTTGCATTAGCCGGAGATCCTAAAAATGCGGATGACACATCTATCTACATGTTCTATCAAAAAGTCGGCGAAACTTCTATTGACAGCTGGAAAAACGCTGGCCGCGTCTTCAAAGACAGCGACAAATTCGTTGCAAATGATTCAATCCTGAAAGAACAAACACAAGAATGGTCTGGCTCAGCGACATTCACATCTGACGGTCACATCCGTTTGTTCTACACTGACTTTTCCGGTACACATTACGGCAAACAAACACTGACAACTGCACAAGTTAACGTATCAACATCAGACAACTCTTTGAACATCAACGGTGTAGAGGATCATAAATCAATCTTTGACGGCGATGGCAAAACGTATCAAAATGTACAGCAGTTCATCGATGAAGGCAACTACAGCTCAGGCGATAACCATACGCTGAGAGACCCTCACTACGTAGAAGATAAAGGCCACAAATACTTAGTATTTGAAGCAAACACTGGAACTGAAGATGGCTACCAAGGCGAAGAATCTTTATTTAACAAAGCATACTATGGCAAAAGCACATCGTTCTTCCGTCAAGAAAGTCAAAAACTTCTGCAAAGTGATAAAAAGCGCACTGCTGAATTAGCTAACGGCGCACTCGGCATGATTGAGCTAAACGATGACTACACACTGAAAAAAGTGATGAAACCGCTGATTGCATCTAACACAGTAACAGACGAAATTGAACGTGCGAACGTATTTAAAATGAACGGCAAATGGTATCTGTTCACTGACTCCCGCGGATCAAAAATGACAATTGACGGCATCACGTCTAACGATATTTACATGCTTGGCTATGTTTCTAATTCTTTAACTGGCCCATACAAGCCGCTGAACAAAACTGGCCTTGTGTTAAAAATGGATCTTGATCCTAACGATGTAACCTTTACTTACTCACACTTCGCTGTACCTCAAGCGAAAGGAAACAATGTCGTGATTACAAGCTACATGACAAACAGAGGATTCTACGCAGACAAACAATCAACGTTTGCGCCAAGCTTCCTGCTGAACATCAAAGGCAAGAAAACATCTGTTGTGAAAAACAGCATCCTTGAACAAGGACAATTAACAGTTAACTAATAAAAACGCAAAAGAAAATGCCGATATCCTATTGGCATTTTCTTTTATTTCTTATCAACATCATAAAGGTGAATCCCATATGAACTATAAAAAAGCAGGCAAATGGCTAACCGTATTCCTGAGCTTTTTAGGAATATTGCTGTTTATCGACTTATTTCCAAAAGAAGGACATGACCAAAAAACAAAATCAACACAGAAGCCGGACTACCGGGCGGCATATCATTTTACGACGCCGGATAAATGGAAAAATGACCCTCAAAAACCGATCTATTTTGATGGCAAGTATCATTATTTCTATCTATATAACCGGGATTACCCAAAAGGCAACGGCACAGAATGGCGCCATGCCGTCTCAGAGGATTTGGTGCACTGGACCGATGAAGGCGTGGCGATTCCGAAATATACAAACCCGGACGGTGATATTTGGACCGGTTCCATCGTGGTGGATAAAGAGAACACAGCCGGCTTCGGGAAAAATGCGCTTGTCGCGATTGTGACACAGCCCTCAGCCAAAGACAAAAAACAGGAACAATATTTGTGGTACAGCACAGACAAAGGAAAATCATTCAAATTCTACAGTGGCAACCCCGTTATGCCTAATCCGGGCACAGACGATTTTAGAGATCCGAAAGTGATATGGGATGACCAGGATAACAAATGGGTCATGGTCATGGCTGAAGGATCAAAAATCGGCTTTTATGAATCCGATAATCTTAAGGACTGGCATTACACAAGCGGATTCTTCCCAGAGCAGGCGGGAATGGTCGAATGTCCTGACCTCTACATGATGCGGGCAAGCGACGGAACGAATAAATGGGTTCTCGGTGCGAGCGCGAACGGTAAACCGTGGGGCAAACCAAATACGTACGCCTACTGGACCGGAAGCTTCGACGGAAAAGAATTCACAGCGGATCAGACTGAAGCCCAATGGCTTGACTATGGTTTTGACTGGTACGGCGGTGTGACGTTCGAAGACAGCAAAAGCACAGATCCATCAGAAAAGCGGTATGCGCTTGCCTGGATGAACAATTGGGATTATGCCAACAACACCCCGACAATGAAGAACGGCTTTAACGGCACAGATTCTGTCATACGCGAACTCCGGCTGCAAGAGCAGGACGGAACATACAGCCTCGTCTCACAGCCGATTGAAGCTTTGGAGCAGCTGACTGTTTCAACTGACAAAATAGAGGATCAGGATGTGAACGGATCAAAAACATTGTCGATAACAGGTGATACGTACCAGCTTGATACGGATCTTTCTTGGTCAGAGCTAAAGAATGCAGGCGTCAGGCTCAGAGAATCTGAAGACCAAAAACGCCATATTGATGTCGGCATTTTCGCTGAAGGCGGCTATGCATATGTCAATAGAGCAGCCACAAATCAGCCTGACAAAAGCAATACCTATGTCGAAAGCAAAGCTCCTTATGATGGAAGCAAACGTAAGGTGCATTTGAAAATACTTGTTGATAAAACAACGATAGAAGTATTTGTTGGCGACGGGAAAACCGTTTTTTCAAATGAAGTCTTCCCAAAGCCTGAAGATAAAGGCATTACTCTTTTTTCTGATGGCGGCACAGCCTCCTTCAAAAATATAACAGTGAAACACTTTGATTCAATTCATGAATAAAAACAGGTGCAGCGCAGGCTGCGCCTGTTTTTTTATTAAGGGCGGTATTCTCTGTTACATATTGGGCATTGTAAGGAATATAAGGCTGGTTTCGAAGGAGGAAGCGAATGTCTAAACAAGGAAATTTTCAGAAATCAATGTCTCTGTTTGATCTGATTTTAATTGGGATGGGAGCCATCTTTGGATCAGCGTGGCTGTTCGCTGTCAGTAATGTCGCTTCAAAAGCTGGGCCCTCCGGCGCTTTTTCCTGGATCCTCGGAGGAGCCATTATTTTGTTAATCGGGCTCGTATATGCAGAGCTCGGAGCCGCTCTGCCCCGTACCGGAGGCATCATTCGATACCCCGTTTATTCACATGGCCACCTTGTCGGCTATTTAATTTCGTTTGTCACGATTGTCGCTTACACAAGCTTGATTTCCATTGAAGTGACCGCTGTGCGCCAGTATGTGGCTTATTGGTTTCCCGGCCTAACCATTAAAGGATCTGATTCACCGACCATTTCCGGCTGGATCTTGCAGTTTGCCTTATTATGCTTGTTTTTCCTGCTGAACTATTGGAGCGTCAAAACCTTCGCTAAGGCGAATTTCATCATATCGATTTTTAAATATATTGTGCCGATTACCATCATTATCGTGCTGATCTTTCATTTTCAGCCGGAGAACTTATCCGTTGAAGGATTTGCACCGTTTGGATTTACAGGTATTCAGGCCGCCATCTCGACAGGCGGCGTGATGTTTGCGTATCTCGGCCTGCATCCAATTGTATCTGTAGCAGGTGAAGTGCAAAATCCAAAGCGTAATATCCCGATCGCTTTAATCATTTGCATCATCGTTTCAACCATCATTTACACTGTTTTGCAGGTCACCTTTATTGGTGCAATTCCGACAGAAACGCTGAAACATGGCTGGCCGGCAATAGGCCGGGAGTTCTCATTGCCGTTTAAGGATATTGCGGTCATGCTCGGGTTAGGCTGGCTAGCAACGCTTGTCATTTTAGACGCCATTCTGTCTCCAGGAGGAAACGGGAATATTTTTATGAATACGACATCTCGGCTCGTTTACGCCTGGGCGCGCAACGGCACATTATTTGGCATTTTCTCAAAGGTCAATAAAGATACGGGGACACCGCGTGCTTCACTTTGGCTTTCGTTTGCCCTGTCCATTTTCTGGACACTTCCCTTTCCTTCGTGGAACGCGCTCGTCAATGTCTGTTCAGTCGCACTCATTCTTTCATATGCGATTGCACCCATTTCTTCTGCTGCGCTGAGGGTTAATGCGAAGGATTTAAACAGGCCGTTTTATTTAAAAGGAATGAGTATTATCGGTCCGCTTTCCTTTATATTTACAGCGTTTATCGTGTACTGGTCAGGATGGAGAACCGTCTCCTGGCTGCTCGGTTCACAGCTCGTGATGTTTTTGATCTATCTCTGTTTCAGCAAATATACACCTAAAGAAGATGTCAGCCTCGCTCAGCAGCTGAAATCAGCCTGGTGGCTTATCGGGTTTTATATTATGATGCTGATCTTTTCCTACATCGGTTCTTTCGGACATGGCTTAGGGATCATCAGCAATCCCATCGACCTCATTTTAGTCGCGATCGGCTCACTGGCGATTTATTACTGGGCCAAGTATACCGGGCTCCCAAAAGCCGCCATTGATTATGATAAATAAAGAAGCAAGAGGTTTTCTTGCTTCTTTATTCTTTACAAACATACATACACGCGATAAAATGAATGAGAGTCAGTCATTTCTAGGAGGTGTTCCTCTTGCCAAAACAAACATCGGGCAAATATGAAAAAATTCTGCAGGCAGCCATAGAAGTCATTTCTGAAAAAGGCCTGGATAAGGCTTCTATTTCTGATATTGTCAAAAAGGCCGGCACTGCACAAGGAACATTCTATTTGTATTTCTCATCGAAAAATGCCCTCATACCGGCCATTGCAGAAAATCTTCTCACCCATACGCTTGATCAAATCAAAGGCAGGCTGCATGGGAACGAGGATTTTTGGACCGTTTTAGATATATTAATTGATGAGACGTTTCTCATTACAGAACGCCATAAGGATATTATTGTCCTCTGTTATTCCGGGCTTGCGATCGACCACTCCATGGAAAAATGGGAAACGATCTATCAGCCTTATTATTCTTGGCTTGAAAAAATCATCAACAAGGCCATTGCAAACCATGAGATAACGGAAGGAATCAATTCAAAATGGACGGCCAGAACGATTATCAACTTGGTCGAGAACACTGCGGAACGATTCTATATCGGATTTGAACAAGATGAAAATGTTGAAGTGTATAAAAAAGAAATCTTTACTTTCTTAAAACGAAGTTTAGGTACTGCTTAAAAAATGACTGGGTAACACCGCTCATTTTTTAACGCCCTAAAAATGACTGACGTTCATTCATAAATTAGAGAGGTGTTTCATTTGAATTGGGTTCTTGTTTTGATTGCAGGACTTTTAGAAGTTGTTTGGGCCTCTTCCCTCAAACATGCCGATTCGCTTTTGGATTGGATCATCATTTTTATCTTGATCGCGATCAGCTTTCTCCTGTTGATCCGCTCTTATCGAAAAATCCCCATGGCCGCCGCGTACACTGTGTTTGTCGGAATCGGAACCGTCGGAACATATATGACCGGAATTGTTCTGGGCGAATCCTTCTCAGCAGCCCAGATGTTCTTTCTAGCTTTGTTGCTCGCTGGCATTTTAGGAATGAAATTATTTACGAAAGAAAGCAAATCTCAGCCGGGAGGTGAACAATAATGGCATGGTTTTTATTAGTGATTGCCGGCATAGAAGAAATTATAGCTGCCGTTGCCATGAAATATATTGATGGGACAAGAAAAAAATGGCCGATCATTGTGATGACGCTTGGATTCGGCTTATCCTTTTACTGCCTGTCCCAAGCGATGATCGTCCTGCCTGCCGGAGTCGCTTATGCCGTCTGGACCGGCATTGGCAGCATTGGCGTTTCGGCGGTCGGGCTCATTTGGTTTAAGGAGCGGTTTCAGCTCTCACAGGTGATTTCTCTTTGCCTTATCCTAGCCGGCGTTATCGGCTTGCGTCTTACGTCTTCTTCATAAAATAAAGGCATATACAGCTGTATATGCCTTTGCCATTAAGCGTCGTGATGTTTTTCAAGATGAAGCGGCGGCGGGATGAGCCAGCCTTTGTTTTTTAGCAGCCTTAAGTATTTTGCGCCGGTTGCCGCTTTCGATATATGAAATTGCCCAAACATCATGGCAATATCCTCACGAATCGATTGCCCCATCATTTTGCTGCATGTCACAAGACCTGCAGCATTTTCCGCTGCCGCGGAGGCCGCCACATCCGGATCGAGAAACCGTGCACCGGGCGGAATATCGTTAAGATCTGCTGTCGGCGGTTCAGGAGAAGCCGGCGGCAGCGCCACCCCGTTTTCTTTCAGGATCGTGCTGACCTGTTTGATTTCATCTTGGCATTTCTCAATAGACTCACGTAGCAGCTTCTTCAGGTCGTCATCACCGACATGATGCAATAGCATCTGGTAATTGCCGACCATTTTATTGCCCGCCATCACATAACTCCACAAGCCGAATACCTCACCATAATGCATCGGTTCATCCTGCGGGTTTCCGCTTAAAATACCCATGTTCATCCTCCTCGCAAATTCAATATCGCACATCTCATAAACTGCCCGAGAGGAGGAAAATATATGTTGCAGCAAGAAAGATTTATGAAACAAAAAAGACAAGAGCGGCAAAATGCCAAACCCTTGTCTTTCCTGTTGTTCTATTGGACGCGCTCGGAGGGATTCGAACCCCCGACAGACGTGGTACCGGAAACCACCGCTCTATCCAACTGAGCTACGAGCGCATATGGACTGCGTTATGAGAACGTCAGCACAACTAATTATACGATAATTCCATTCAAATAACAACCCTCTATTTCGAGACACCACTTTTAAAATAGACACAGCATCTTAATTGGCAATTTGACATAAGATGGTTTGAACCCCTGTATTTTTGGGGAAAATGGGAAAAAGAGACGACTTTGCATATCAGGCCAGCTTTTTGTTTGACCTTTATTGACCAAAAATGTATCATGTAACTACATACTTACCTAAAAGGTGAAGGAGGAGCATTATGAATTTAATACCTACAGTCATTGAACAAACGAACCGCGGGGAAAGAGCGTATGACATTTATTCTCGTCTATTAAAGGATCGTATCATCATGCTTGGATCTGCGATTGATGACAACGTTGCGAACTCCATCGTGTCACAGCTTTTATTCTTAGCAGCAGAAGACCCTGAAAAAGAAATTTCTCTTTACATCAACAGCCCGGGCGGCTCTATTACAGCCGGTATGGCGATCTATGATACCATGCAGTTTATTAAACCGAAAGTATCTACAATTTGTATCGGTATGGCTGCGTCAATGGGCGCGTTCCTGCTTGCAGCCGGTGAAAAAGGCAAACGCTATGCGCTTCCAAACAGTGAAGTCATGATTCACCAGCCTCTTGGCGGTGCGCAAGGTCAAGCGACAGAAATTGAAATTGCCGCGAAACGCATTCTCTTGCTTCGCGACAAATTAAACAAAGTCCTTGCTGAACGTACTGGCCAGCCGCTTGAAGTAATCGAACGCGACACAGACCGTGATAACTTCAAATCTGCTGAAGAAGCGCTTGAATACGGCCTGATTGACAAAATTTTGACTCACACAGAAGACAAATAGTCACAACAAAACCTGCAGGAGCTGCGTCTCTTGCAGGTTTTTTATTTAAACACTTTTGATTCTATACTGCTCCCATTCCCCGTGTAACAGCTCAAGTGTCAGATCACTCGTCTGCCTCACAACCAGGTCAGCACCAATCATCGACTGTTCTTGACCGACTCCAACCGCAAACATCCCTGCGGATTTGATTGCGGAAATGCCTGCTTCTGCGTCTTCTATTGCCGCGCAATCAGCCGGGGAAACATCGAGCAGCGCTGCAGCTGTTAAAAAGATTTCAGGATCGGGCTTCCCCTTCGCAAGAGCTGCCGGGTCAACAATGGCATCAAAATCATCAATAATTGCCAAATGTCTTAAAATCTCGGGGGCATTGCGGCTAGAGGATGCTAACCCGATTTTTATATTTTCGTTTTTTAATTGACATAGAAGCCTGCCGATCCCCGGCAAAAGATCTTCCGGCGTCAATTTGCTGATCAGCGTTTGATAATATTGATTCTTTTGATGCATGAGTTCTTGTTTCTCAGCATTTGTATACTTTTTTTCCGCTCCGCCAAAAATAAGTATCCTTTCAAGTGACGCTTCTCGGCTGATTCCTTTTAGCCTTTCATTCATGTCTCTGTCAAAGGGGATATCGATTTGTTCTGCGATGTGCTTCCAAGCAAGAAAATGATATTCAGCTGTATCTGTTATCACTCCGTCTAAATCAAAAGTGACAGCTCTCATATGCTAATGCCCATCACAGCTTCATAAGGTTTGAGGCTAATACTTTTCAAGTCAGCCGGCTCCTGCGGATAGTTCGAAATCAACACTTTCCAACGCTCATGAATCAGTTCCGGAGGCGCTTCGAACAGCGCCTTTTCTTCCGAAAAATTCACAACGACGAGAAGCTTTTCCCCTTGATATTCTCGGAGGTAAGAAAAAACTTGCGGATCATTTTCCTGCAGCAGCTGATAATCGCCATATATGATGATCTTATATTGCTTTCGTAATTGAATGAGCTTCTGATAGTAATAGAAAATGGAATCTTGATCTTCCAAGGACTCTTTCACATTGATAGCTTGATAGCGGGAATTTACCGGTATCCACGGGGCTCCGGCTGTGAATCCCGCATGTTTTCCGGCATCCCACTGCATCGGTGTTCTCGCATGGTCCCGTCCTTTTGTCATCACGGCTTTGAGAAACTCTTTTTCTGACATCGTTTTGTTTTCAACGACTAGCTCACGATATGCATTTTTTATTTCAAGATCGTCATACATCTCCAGCGGCATATCGCTGTTGACCATACCGATTTCTTCTCCTTGGTAAATAAACGGCGTTCCTTTCATGCCGTGCAGAACCGTTGCAAATGCCTTCGCACATTCCTTACGCAGCTTCCCGTCATTGCCCCAGCGGGAAATAACCCTCGGCTGATCATGGTTTTCAAAATACAGGGTATTCCAGCCGACATTCATTAACCCGGTCTGCCACCTTGTCATCGTCTTTTTTAAAGCAACCAAATCGAACGGTTTGATCTGCCATTTTCCATTTGGCGAGTTTTGTTCTGTATCAATATCCATATGTTCAAATGTAAAGATCATATTCAGCTCTTGCCTGCTTGCGTCTGTATATTTTTTCGCCTCTTCAATATCAGAGCCGTTTGCCTCTCCGACCGTCATGCAGTCGTAATGAGAAAGCACTTCCCTGTTCATCTCTTGAATAAACTCATGAAGACGGGGGCCGTTAGAATGATAACGGCCGACGATATAGCTGCGGGTGTGATCCGTTTCGTAGTCCGGAAAATCGGTGTGTTTGGAAATAGAACCGATCACATCCATTCGCCAGCCGTCAACGCCTTTATCCATCCAGAATCTCATTACATCATAAACTTTTCGGCGAACGGCATCATTTTCCCAATTTAAATCAGGCTGTTTTTTCGAAAAGTAGTGCAAATAATACTGTCCTGTCTCTTCATCGTAGGTCCACGCCGAGCCTGAAAAGATCGATCCCCAATTATTCGGCTCTGAGCCGTCCGGTTTAGGATCTTTCCAAAAATAATAATCCCGGTAAGGATTGTCCTTCGATTTGCGGCTTTCAGCAAACCAGGCATGCTCATCCGACGTGTGGTTCACAACCAAATCCATGACGATTTTCATTCCGCGTTTATGGACTTCATCTATCAGCTGAAACATATCTTCATTTGTCCCAAACTTTTCGTACATGTTTTTGTAGTCACTGATATCGTAGCCGTTGTCATCCTGCGGGGAATCAAACACCGGGGAGAGCCAGATGACATCCGCCCCGAGATTTTTGATGTAATCCAGCTTTTGAATCACACCTTGCAAATCTCCAAATCCATCTCCATTGGCATCATAAAAACTGCGCGGGTAAATTTGATAAACGACAGCTTCTTTCCACCATTCACTCATTAGGGATTCTCCTTTCACATCGTCCCTTTAGGACAACCGGTTCCTCATAAACTTTCATATGCAGCGGCTCGCCTTTTACAAGCTCAAACACGGCGCTCCTTTCGTCAACCGTCACATTGAGTAATCGGTTTCGATAATTGATGTTGAATGAATAGCCGTCCCATTCCTTCGGTAAAAACGGATGAAATGACAGCGTCTCATTCGCGGTGCGCATGCCCGCAAAACCGTGAACAATTGCCAGCCAGCTTCCCGTCATTGAAGTAATATGCAAGCCTTCTTCCGTATCATGATTGTAATTATCAAGATCAAGCCTTGCTGTGCGCTTATATAATTCGAGCGCTTTTTGTTCCAGCTTGAGTTCGGCTGCGAGAATCGCATGGACAGATGGCGATAGGCTTGATTCATGAACAGTCATCGGTTCATAAAATTCAAAGTGTCGCCGTTTTTCTTCCATTGTAAAACGGTCATTAAAAAAATACATGCCTTGGAGAACATCTGCCTGCTTAATAAAATTGGAGCGGAGAATTTTGTCCCATGACCAATTCTGATAAAGAGGCCGATCAGCTGGATCTAATTCATCAACTGTTTGCAGGTCTTTGTCCAAGAATGTGTCATGCTGAACGAAAATCTGCAGTTCTTCACTATACGGATAGTACATGTGCTGGATGATTTCTCTCCAGACGCTCAATTCTTCTTCCTGTATATCAAGAAGGCGGCGTTTCTCCGCTGAGATACTTTCGAGATTTTCTAATGTATACTCCAACGTCCAAGCCGCAATGACATTTGTATACCAATTGTTGTTAACGTTGTTTTCATATTCATTCGGCCCTGTGACGCCATGGATCATATACTTGTTTTTTCGTTTCGAGAAGTGAACGCGGTCGGCCCAGAATCTGCTGACTGCCACAAGAACGTCTATCCCATATTTCTCCATATAGCCGCGGTCGCCTGTATAATTGATATAATTGTAGATTGCATAGCAGATCGCGCCATTGCGGTGAATTTCTTCAAAGGTGATCTCCCATTCGTTGTGGCATTCATCCCCTGTGAACGTCACCATCGGATAAAGGGCCCCCTTCATCCCCAATTTTTCGGCGTTTCGTTTAGCAGGCTCCAACTGATGATAGCGGTACAAAAGCAGGTTTTTCGTCACCTCTGGCTCGGCTGTCGCCAAATACATCGGAACAGCGTAAGCCTCTGTGTCCCAATAGGCGGCACCTCCATATTTCTCGCCAGTAAATCCTTTCGGCCCGATATTCAAACGGGCATCGCCCCCGTAGTATGTCGAGAATAACTGAAAGATATTGTAGCGGATTCCTTGCTGAAGCTCCTCATCCCCTTTAATCTCAATGTCCGCTTTTGACCATCTTTCCTTCCATTGATCAGTGTGCCTCCGTTTTGCTTCTTCGTAACCGTTCTCAACAGCATTCGCCAAAAGCTCCTTAGCTTTCGTTAACAATTCTTCTTCCCGAAAATCACGGGAAGTCGTGACGATAATAAACTTTTTCAAAGATGCCTTCGTTTGGTAGCTGTAGCGATTCTCAACATACATCCCGGCTGTTTGAGAGCTTTCACTGACAAAGCCATCTGTCACGTTTGCCATTGCGGCTAAAACAGTAAAACGCGGTGTTCTAAATGGATTTTCGATCGTTTTTGCCGCTAAATAGCCGCTGTGGAAATCAGCCCCTTTCACTTCTTCCTGCCAAAACTGTTCTTGGTAGTTAGAATCTTCATTTGCCACATTTCCATCCAGGTATGGAACAAGCGTAATGACAGCATCTCCCGTCAAACACTCCGCTTCATAATGAATCGCGCAAAGTTCTTTTACAGCAAGGCTAAGAAATCGCTCCGAGCTGATTCTGACGGTTTTATCCTGAATGCGGACAACAGCGCTTCGCCGCAGAATCCCCTCTTTCATATTGAGTTCCACCTCAAATGATTCGATTGGATTTTGATAGAGATCAATTTTTTCACCGTCAACATATAAGCCTATGCCCATAAAGTTCATCGCATTGATTACTTTACCGAAATATTCCGGATACCCGTTTTTCCACCAGCCTACTCGCGTTTTGTCAGGGAACCACACGCCTGCAATATATGTGCCTTGGTGACTGTTGCCTGAATAGCCTTCTTCAAAGTTCCCTCTGACCCCCATATAGCCGTTGGCAAGAGACGTCAGGCTTTCCAGCAGCCGCATGTGCTCCTTTTGAAATGTATTTGTTTTGATTTTCCATTCATCAATCTCAAATAACCGCTGATTTATCATCATTTCCTCCCGAATGTAAGTTTCCATTATCACGGCGGGTTTTTGTCAAATATCTAAATGCCAAAGTGATCATTAAAGTGACGCCGCACGAATGGATCATCAATACAGTAATTAAGTCAAAATGAACCAGGCCGATAGCAGCTGCCGCAAATGCCGGCAGTGCTGAAGCGCAAATCGCTATAGATGCCGCTTCCTTGAATGACGCAATAGAGACCATGTTTGATCTTTTTGTGATCCAAAGGCCTCCGGCAAGAACAACCGTTACAAACAGCTGGATCATCAAAATCACCGCATATGCCAGGAGCATAATCATCGGCTTATACTGCGCCAACCACAATGTATCGATCAAAACCTCTACATCATGGGCGTTTGGATTCTCGAGCTTAACGTCCATTTTTGCATAGCCAACAGAAAACCCTGCTCCGTTTTGATCGGTCATTACCAGTCGATCAGGCTGAAATACGATGGCGTTGTCAAATCCCTTCACTTTCAATCGCCCATTTTCACCGCTTGTCTCATATTCATGCTTCATATCGACCGCCATCACATTCTGCCCATCTTCAATCCTCTCAGAGCTCTTCACGCCTGTTAGTTTTCCGTTTCTGATTTGAACACCTTGTAATTGATCAGCAAATGTATCATTCACCTTTTGAATCGCTGACGGCACGAAAGATGCAACGCTGAAACGATCCATTTTCAGAAACGAAACTGTCAACGGTGCCATCAAGGAGGCCGTTACAAACATAAAGAGAAAAGAGAGCTGCAGCCAGCTGAAGGTATTCCCCCAGCGGCAAACACCTGATGGAGATGCAACCGCCTTCAGGCAGCGGATGATAAAGCTTTTATTCTCCAGATTCTTCATTGAATTACCCCTTTGTTCCGCCGGCTGTCAAACCGGACACAAAGTTCTTTTGGAGAAAAAAGAATAGAACGCATATCGGCAGTGCGGCAAGGATGGCACCAGCCGCAAATAGAGCGACTTTTTGCTGCTGCGGATTTGAAATAAAGGACTGCAGCCCTACAGCAATGGTCAGCCTTTCCGGTGAGCGAAGCAAAAACTTTGCCAGCAAATAATCGCCAAACGGTGCCATAAACGCCCAAAGCGCTTGCACCGCGAGCATTGGCTTAACAAGCGGCAGAACGATCGAAGCGAAAATCCTCAGATGGCCCGCTCCGTCAATTCGCGCGGCTTCATCAATTTCTCTTGGCACAGTATCAAAATAACCTTTCATCAGCCACGTGTTCATCGGTATTCCGCCGCCGATATAGATGGCTGTCAAAAACCAGTATTGATCGAGTGCGCCTATCAGCATCGCCAAGACATAAAAAGCAGTCAGCGCTGCCATCGTTGGCACCATTTGAATGATTAAAAAGAATATCAGGCTCTTTTTTCTGCCTGCAAACCGATAGCGGCTGTACGAATACCCGGCAAGCGTCACGATTGTAACCTGCAAAACCATAACCGATAGCGCGATGACAAGTGTATTGCTGTACCAATTGAGATAAAGCGTTTCGTCAAATAGCCGCTTAAAATGATCCAATGTCCAAGCCCCCGAAAAATCGAGCTGAAAAGCCGCCGAATTCCCCACACGGAAGGCTGATGATGCCGTAATCAGCAACGGATATATAATGACAATACTTAAAAGCGTTAAAAACAAATACGTACAGATTCTACTAAGGAATCTGGCAGTTCTCGCGTTCACCTACATAACCTCCTCATTGCCAAAAGCATTCGATTTTTTGAAAGCAATCAGTGAAATTCCAATGACAATGAAAGAAATTAACAGTGTCACAGCCGCCGCAACAGAATATTGGGGTGATGTGCCTGTTGTCAGTTTATAAATCCACGAAATTAAGATATCGGTCGACCCGGCCCCGGCTCCCGCACTGCCTGGCCCTCCCTCATTAAATAAGTAGATGATCGAGAAATTATTGAAATTAAACGTATACTGAGTAATCATCACGGGTGCTGTCGCAAATAAAATCATCGGAAATGTAATATGCCGAAAACGCTGAATAAAAGTGGCCCCGTCAATCTTTGCCGCTTCATATAATTCACCTGGAATCGCCTGAAGCACTCCCGTTACCATGACATAAATATATGGAAAGCCGAGCCACGTCTGAATCATAATGAGGGCTGTCTTTGTCCAGAAAGGATCGGTCTTCCACGCGATCGCAGGCAGCTCAACAAACGGCAGATGATTGAATAGTGGAATCACCTGTGCATTCACCGCTCCTATGCTGTCGTTAAACATGTTGGAAAAACTCATGATTGTAATAAACGCCGGAACAGCCCATGGAAATAAGAAAATCATTCGAAATATCCGCTTGCCTTTGATAAAATCCTGATTGACGAAAAGGGCAGTCACAATACCTAAAATGATTTGCAGCGTTGTTGCGCAAATGGTCCAGATGACCGTCCAGCCGAGTACATTTACAAATGTTTCACGATAGGAGCCGAGGAAAAAAATATTCAAGAAATTCTTGAAACCGACCCAGTCAATCAGATGATTAGGCGGTATATGATAAAAATCATAGTTTGTACATGCAACAAACAGAGTCACCAAAACCGGAAAGATAATCACAAATACCATCATGATATATGCCGGCAGTGTAAAGAGATATGGAAACCCTTTATCACCCGCATAACTGAGCATATCCTTGGCCGATGTATTGATCTCCAAACCCGCCGCTTTCATTGCGGCGGTCTTACGCGAATCATGAATATTAAAGATATAGAACATGAGGAAAATCACCGTCACGATCAATTGCAGCGTGCCTTCAATCAGCATAAACAGCGAGTGGTCTTCACCGGCAACACTTCCCAATGTCATCAATCCGGTTAGCGCCTGAATACCGAAAACGCATAATTCAAAAGCAAACAAGCCTGTGATGGCAAGAAATAAGAGCCCCTTTGACAACTGCTGATTCGCAATCTGCCCAAGTCCTGGAATGATCGATAAAAGCCCTGCCTTTCGTTTTTGCTTTGCAAGTGTGTGATGTTTATTCATTTTTCCGCCCTCTATTCTCCGGACGCTATCCCGCCGTTTTATTTCACATACTTTTCTTTAATATTTTCCTTTATGGTGTTTACAGCATCATCCGCTGCTGTTTGTGTGGATTTTTTTCCTGAAGCTGCATCAAAAATCAAACTTTCCGCTCCTGTCCATACCTCAGCCATTTCTGGAATATTTGGAGTCGGCGTTGCTGTTTCATATTGTTTAATCACAGCTGACGTCAGTTCATTCTTTTGCTCATCAGCTTTCTTCCTTGCAGCAGTGTTGGCTGGAACTTCGTTTGTATCCTCATAAAAAGCGTAAGCATTGGCATCATTTGCAGCATACTCAATCCATTTTTCAGCCAACTCGGGTTCTTTTGTATATTTCGAGGCAACCCAGCCCTTCCCGCCGGCAAAAGGGGCGTATTCTTCTCCATTTGGCAATGTCGGAATGGGAGCTGCTCCGTAGTTCAATTTAGCTTCTTTATAGTTGGCAGCTGACCACGGTCCGCCAATGATCGCAGCCGCTTTGCCTTCTAAAAACATCTGCTGAATAAAGTCGTCTGCGCTTGAATTGTCTTGCATTCCTTTCGGCCAATAGGTTTTAAACCATTTCTCTGCATATTTCGCCGCTTCCACAGCCCCTTTGTTGTTCAGGCCGATGTCCCCGGAATCTGTGCCGTTTTTTCCAAATACATATCCGCCGTATCCAGCCAATAAGCCGTACGACATATAAAAGTCAGTCCATTTTGCTAAAAATCCGGTTGATTTTCCTTTTTCCGAAGCAAACGCGAATCGAGGATCCTCCATTAACTTTTCAAGGTCTTTAAATGTTTTGGGTGCTGTTTTTAAAAGATCTTTGTTGTAATACAAAATAAGTGTCTCAATGACTAGCGGCATTCCGTACACTTTGCCGTCAACTGTCACCTGCTGCATTTCTTTCTCTCCAAAGCTCTTTGTATGAGAGGGCTTAATGTCGAGCAAATGCCCCTGCTGTCCCAAACCGCCGATCCGGTCATATGCAGCAAGCATAACATCAGGCGCGTTACCCGCCGGGCCATCAAGAGGAAGCGCTTCCAACTGTTCGAACATTTGCTTTTCAACAATTTTGACTGTGACATCATTCTCTTTTTCAAACTTTGCTTTGATGCTTTCAATGTATTCTTTATACGTTTCCTCGACAGACACAGTCAGCACCTTTTTGCCATCAGCGCTTGCTGGATTTTTTGAACTTGAGCAGGCTGCAAGGCTGATTGCCAGAAATGATGCCGCCAATATGGCGAACCCCTTTTTAAAAAGAATCATCTCTTTTCCCCCTTCTATTTACGAAACTATAACAATTGTATTGTCCTGAAGAAAGCGGTTACAATAACTTTCGATTTGTTACCGATAACAGAATGTTATACTGGGGCGGCAGCACTCAAAATCAAAAATTCCCCCGGCTGAACGGCAATGACGTCGTGATGATGAAGCGGCTGCTCTGTCCATGCATCGCAGATTTTCTTATTCCTTTCAATATTCAATTCTCGTAAACTGACGTGTTGAACCGCATTCCCCTGATTAAAGAAATAAATCAGTATTTTTTCATCGAGAGTCCGCGAAAAGCTCATAAAATCATTTTTGTCATCCAGCAGATTCCACTCAAGATGTCCTTCAGTCAACAAAGTGTTTTCCTGCTTGCGTAAAGCAATTAACCGTTTCATAAATCGCAGCATGTCCTGGTTTTGCTTTTCCGTTTCCCAAACCATACATTTCCGGCATAATGGATCATTTTCGCCGTCCAGCCCGATTTCCGTTCCGTAATAGATGCATGGTGAGCCTGTCTGGGCAAACATAAAGGCCAGCAACGCGCGAGCTTTCTTCTCATCATTGCGGCATCTGGTCAAAAGGCGCTTTGTATCATGGCTATCCAGTAAATTAAACATCACCTCATTGGCCTGCTTCATCCCATTCATCAAATGTGCATTGACACGGTGGGCCATACGTGAGGCTGGGATCGTCTGGTCAGCAAAGTATTCATTCATAGGCTCTGTAAAAGGGTAGTTCATCACCGCATGAAATTCATCCCCTCTAAGCCAGGGTTCGGCAGAATGCCAGATCTCACCTAAAATATAAACATCAGGCTTTTCTGCTGATACAGCCTTCCTGAATGTCTTCCAAAAAACATGATCCACTTCATTTGCGACATCCAAACGCCAGCCGTCAATGTCAAATTCCCTAATCCAGTACAAAGCAATATCAAGCAAATATTTCTGCACCTCGGGATTCGCCGTGTTTAGCTTCGGCATATCAGCTGTAAAAGCAAACCTGTCATAATTGTCTTCTCTGACAGGAAAAGAGTGAATATGGAACCAGTCTTTATAGCGGGATTGAGCTCCGTTTTTGAGGACATCCTGCCATTGTGGAGACGCGCTTCCTATATGGTTAAAAACCGCATCTAGCATAATTCTCATCCCCCGCTGATGAAGCTGGCTGACCAATGTACGAAAAAGCTCGGGATCCCCAAAATGAGTATCAATAGAAAAGTAATCCAGCGTGTCGTATTTATGATTAGAAGGCGCGGAAAAGATCGGCGTCAGATAAATGCCGTTCACCCCTAAATCCTCTAAATAATCAAGCTTGTCAACAATCCCTTGCAAATCCCCTCCAAAAAAATCATTGACGTCCGGATCCTTGCTCCCCCACGGCAATGCATTCTTCGGTGACAAGTCTTCTCTTCCATTTGCAAAACGCTCCGGAAAAATTTGATACCAAACCGTTGACTTGACCCATTCAGGCGCTTGAAATGTATCAGCCTCGTGAACAAATGGAAATTTAAAATAATAATGGATCGTCTCCAATGTTTTTTCGTTATAAGGGCATACACCCGAGCTTCCGAAAAAGATGTCTTCATGATCGGCTGCTACAACAAACGCATATTGTAAACGCCTAAATGGCGGCACCACTTCAGCAAACCAATAGTCATGCACGTCTGTTGCGGCAATTTTCTTCATCGGCTGCTCGTTTGCCGACCAGCTGCCGTCGTTGTACTCATAGGGATCACCCCAAATGACGCGAATGTGATCTGCATCATCTTTTTTCGTCCGAATCTTGATATGCACTGTCCGCCCATCATAAGAATAAGCATCAGTACTGAATGGCTGATGGTGAATCGCTGCATATTCCATCATGTCTCCCCCTTTGATTTCTGTGTTATTGAAGCCGGCTCATAGTTTGAAAGTATCATGACGGAATAGCAGGAACAATCCTTTTCCCCCTGTTACCGATAACAGAATAAGGCGCTTACAGCGTTGATTCTCGTACAATTAACTCTGGTTCAAAAAATAGGCTTCCTTGAGCTGCACCGTCTTCATTCATTTTTTTCAGCAACATTTTCGCACAGGCTTCTCCCATTTCAACAACAGGCTGTCTGACCGTAGTCAACCGCGGTGAGGAGATGCGATCAAGAAACACACCGTCATTCCCGGTAACCGCCACATCTTCTGGAATTCGCTTTCCAAGCGATTGTGCCGCACGAATGACGCCGAGCGCGATTCGATCAGATGCGCAGACAAATGCCGCCTGATTGTCCATGGATGTCAGCAGTTCTCTTGCAAGGCCTTCACTTTTCGTAGAACTGTTGTCAACCCGAAACATATTCGTCTTTTTAAAGCTTTCATTCATTGCCCGTATATACCCCTGTTCTCTTGCACGTTCGAAAGGCTCATCTAAATCAATGCCAAAAAAGACCACCTCCCGCTCACTCAGCCCCATCACATGTCGGGTTGCCATAAAAGTGCCTTTCTCGTTATTCACATCGATAAAGTCATAGCCCATTTCATTTTGCCCGAATACGACGAGCGGCTTCTCAAACGCTTTTATTACACCTTCAAAATCAGTCCTTCTCAAGCCGGTGGCAATAATGCCGTCACATTGGCCAATATTGAGAGAATTTCTTGTCACAAGCTGGAGAGCATAGTGATTGCGATCCAGCTCCCTGCTGATTCCGGTCAGCAGGTTCATGTAATATGGTTCTGTCGTATCCATTTCCTCAAGAATCAATAGTTTCACAACCTGTGTTCTGTTTTGCACGAGCGCTCTTGCCGCATAATTAGGGATGTAATTCAGCTCTTTCATCGCAGAATGAACAAGCTTTTTCAATTCATCTGTCACCGTCTCAGGGTGATTGATCACTCGTGATACCGTCATTTTCGAAACATTAGCTTTTTTTGCCACATCTGACAACGTTGCCATTTTCATCCCCTCCTTATCTGTGCTTATTATCCAAACTAGTGAAAAAGTCCTCTATTACTGCTAAATATACAATACAGGCAAAAGAGAAATAAAAAAGAGATTTCCTTCAGGAAACCTCACATTGTTAAAAAACTCGATTTTTAATATCTGCCCGGCAATTAGACCAAATACGTCCTTCACGAGAAAGGCTCTTTTTTAAATTTCCGTCCACTTTTTCTCTAAAATCGGATAAGAATAATTTTGCATTTGCTCAATTAACTCATCCGGCCGTGACGAGCTGTGAATCAGTTTTAGGTGCGATTCGTTAGAAAACCCTTCTTGTATGCTGTATTTCACCATTTTCATCATCGGTTCAAAATATCCGTTTACATTGTACAGTCCGATTGGTTTTTGGTGGATGCCGATCTGTGCCCAGCAAAGCACTTCAAATAATTCTTCATATGTACCGAACCCTCCCGGCATTGAGATAAAGCCGTCCGCCAGCTCGCTCATTTTAGCCTTTCGTTCATGCATCCCGTTTACTTCAATCAGCTCAGTCAGGTTTTGATGAACAACCTCCCCGCTGAACAAACCGCTCGGCATGACCCCGATTGCAGTTCCGCCGTTTTCCATAATCGCTTCAGCAATCGTGCCCATCAAGCCTACGCGGGAGCCCCCATAGACAAGCCCGATTCCCTGCTCAGCCATGTACGTGCCAAGCTCTGCCGCTTTTCTTTTATACGCTTCATTTCCCCCTGGGTTTGACCCTGCAAATACACAAATGGTTTTCATCTTGTCATCTCCGCATCTATATATCGTGTTAAATATCCCGAAAGACACTATATATTGTCCCATCTTCATGTGATAATATCAATATGAAATACATAAAGAATGCAGGAGTGATGATGTTGCAGCTGGCTGATGCAGAAAAATGGATGAAAGAGTTTTACGAAAAAAGAGGCTGGACAGAATACGGGCCGTTTATTCGGGTCGGCTTTTTAATGGAGGAAGCCGGAGAACTGGCCCGGGCTGTGAGGGCGTATGAAATTGGCAGAGACCGGCCGGATGAGAAAGAATCGTCACGCGCCGAGAAAAAACAAGAATTGATCGAAGAAATGGGAGATGTCATCGGAAATATCGCCATTCTTGCTGATATGTATGGTGTCTCTTTAGAAGACGTCATGAAGGCCCACCAAGAAAAACTGACAAAACGATTTGAGCATGCATAAAAAAAGCGGCCGCAATGGCCGCTTTTTTTAACCTGTGATTTCATCATGGTGATCAAAGAAATGCTGTTTTCCTATTTTGTGAAAAAGGCCTGTTTTATGCAGCAGCTCCTTCGGCTGCGATTGTAATCCTACAATCATCAGCTTTCCATTGTGGCGCTTAATTCGATTCATAATGTTCCCTAGCACCGCTTCAGCTGACGTATCCATATAGTGCACCTTATTCATGAGCAGGATGAGGGTTTTCGGTTTTTTCTGTACATGCTCCAGCAATGACGATTCAAGCGAATCAATTGATCCGAAAAACAGCGGCCCTTCTATTGCATACATGCTGACAGATGGATCTTCTTTCTTCGCCAGAACAGGATGCGATTCCTGATTGTGGATGCGGGTCGCTTCGCTCATTCTTCTGATAAAGAACACGAATGCAAGCAGCAATCCGGTTGCCACACCGATGATTAAGTCAAACAGAACCGTGAGGGCGAAGGTCGCCGCCAAAATAAAGGAATCAGCGTTTTTCAGTCTCAGCATATTTGCGACTTCCTTGCGCTCACTCATATTCCACGCGACCACCATGAGAATTGGTGCCATACTGGCAAGCGGCACATGGGAGGCATAAGGCGCGAATACAAGCAGGACAAGGAGAACGACTACACCGTGAACGACGCCGGAAACGGGGGAAACCGCTCCGTTTTTTATATTGGTCGCCGTTCTTGCAATCGCTCCTGTAGCCGGGATTCCGCCAAACAAGGGCGCTGCCATATTCGCAATCCCCTGGCCGACAAGCTCTTTGTTGCTGTCATGCTTTGAGCCCTTCATGTTATCAGCGACCATTGCCGACAAAATCGACTCAAGTCCTCCAAGAAGCGCGATGACAAGCGCTGCCGGAAACATCATGACCATTTTATCCAGAGTAAGCTCAGGAAACTGAAATTCAGGCAAATGGCGGGGGATTTCTCCATAAGTTGACCCGATTGTTGCCATGCGGTCAGGGAAAAAGACAACCGCGACCACTGTGGAAATAAGAAGCGCCAACAAAGCGCCCGGCACTTTAGGCATCACTTTGGCGGATACAAGCAAAATGACAAGCCCGATCACAGCTGTCAAAATGGCATACACGTTAAAGGTGCCGAGCTGCTGCACAATTTCAAACATGTTGTGATGAAAGTTCTCATGTTTTTCAACATTTCTCAATCCGAGAAAATTAGCGATTTGTTCCGTAAAGATCAGCACGGCAATTCCGGCTGTAAAACCGACGATAACGGGTTTCGGCACGAATTTCATTATTTTTCCGAGCTTAAACAGCCCGAACAGCACCAGCATCACTCCTGCCATAAACCCCGCAATCAGCAGATTTTCCAAGCCATACTGCATGATAATGCCGAAAAGAATCGGGACAAAGGCACCCGTCGGACCGCCAATTTGATATTTAGATCCTCCAAACAAAGAAATACAAATCCCAGCTATAACAACAGTGTATAGCCCATATTCAGGCTCGACTCCCGAGGCAATGGCAAACGCCATCCCTAATGGAATTGCCACGACACCTACTACGATACCTGCAATTAAATCTTTCTGAAATTTCTGCAAATTGTATCCCTTGAATCTCCCTGAGAATCGCATATTTTGCTATAACCTCCCTTATAAATGTGTGTTTATGAGCTCAGTTTCATAACCGTTAATGACCACATCTAGTTTTCCTGTTTCAGGATGAATGACAAGCCCGTGTACCGGCACCTTTTTCGGTAGCAACGGATGGTTCTTGATCAGATTCACACTGTGGGAAACGCTCTCTTCCACGCTGTGAAAACCGGTCAGCCACGTTTTCAAATCAAGTCCGGCGCTCGTCAGCAAATTCAGGCAGCTATCCTCTACTCCGCGTTCCTTTGCTTTCTCAAGAATTGAGGAAGCATTCAGTCCTGACATTCCGCATTCATGATGGCCGATAATGCATACCTCTTCAGCCTGCAATTCATAAATCGCCACCAGTATGCTTCTCATCACGCTTCCAAATGGGTGAGAAACGATGGCTCCCGCGTTTTTTACAATTTTAGCATCACCGTTTCTAAGCCCCATTGCTTGCGGAAGAAGTTCTGTAAGCCTTGTATCCATACAAGTGACAATGACGAGCTTTTTTGAAGGAAACTTTGTCGTTTTGTACGGTTCATACTTCTTCTCTCTGACAAACCGCTGATTGTGTTCCAAAATTGATGTTAAAGAAACCATTTGATTCATCTCCCATCCATATGATTTTGCAAGCCTTCTTCCCCAGCTTACAGTAAGGAATTATAGCATAGGAATTCACTGCGAAAAGGCTTTCAAAAAAAGACACTATAATTGGACTGTAGAATCAAAACATAAACATTTATATCTTTCAAAGATAATAAAATTTATATTTATTGAATCCTATAATCTGGCTCCAACTCGATATTGATGATTTGTCTGACAAAAAATATAGGTGAATTCTGATAATTAAAAAACTTTTTTAAGCGAATTTAGCTGTCCGATCTCCATTTTAAGTTCAAAAGAACCAGAAATCAAAATGGACGCAGCCATATTTTTAACATCTATTTATTTCCGATATAATAAAATGGACAACAGCAATAAAGGGGGAGCCTTGTTGAAACCATTTGTATTTATCACAAAACCGATTCCTGAAGAGATTGAAGCATTCATCGGTGAACATTGCCGTTATGAAGTATGGCAGGAGGATACGCTTCCGAGTGATGTGCTATTTGAGAAATTAAAAGATGCGGAAGGGCTTTTAACGTCAGGAACGTCCGGACCGTCAATCAATCGTGAATTGCTAGAACACGCGCCAAAGCTCAAAGTGGTCAGCAACCAATCAGTAGGCTACGATAACTTCGATATAGAAGCAATGAAAGAAAGAGGCGTCGTCGGTACTCATACACCTTATACACTGGATGACACAGTAGCAGATCTGGCCTTTTCTTTGATTCTGTCTTCTGCCAGACGTGTTGCCGAACTGGACCGTTTTGTCAGAGCGGGAAAATGGGGAACCGTTGAAGAGGAAGCGCTTTTCGGCATTGACGTTCATCATCAAACGTTAGGCATTATCGGCATGGGCAGAATTGGCGAACAAGCAGCGAGACGCGCCAAATTTGGTTTTGATATGGAAGTGCTTTATCATAACCGCCATCGCAAACAAGAAACGGAAGACAGCATCGGCGTTAAGTACGCTGAGCTTGATACATTGCTGGAGCAATCTGATTTTATTCTGCTCATTACGCCGCTAACAGATGAAACGTACCATATGATAGGCGAACGTGAATTTAAGATGATGAAGGATTCAGCAATTTTCGTCAATATTTCCCGGGGAAAGACAGTTGATGAAAAAGCGCTGATTCGCGCCCTTCAGGAAGGCTGGATCAGAGGAGCCGGCTTAGACGTATACGAAAAAGAGCCTGTTACCCAAGATAACCCGCTCCTCCAGTTGGATAATGTCACGTTGCTTCCGCACATTGGTTCAGCAACAGCTAAAGTGCGCTTCAACATGTGCAAACAGGCTGCCGAAAATATGATCGCAGCCATTCAAGGACAAACACCTAAAAATCTCACAAGAGAATTTCAATAAATCAAAAATCCGGTCTGATACAGACCGGATTTTATATTACATACGCTGAAGAACAGCACGCTTATAAATATGGCGGGTAACGATATAATAAACAGCCTGGAACACAAAATAAATGAAGATGACAATTACTGCCTCAAAAAATAAGTTGGAATTCAGCATATTGGTTAACGCAGCATACGCAAAGCCGGCGTGAATTGTGCCCGCAATAAATGGGATGAAGAACAAAAATCCAATTTGCTTTCCAAGGATCGAGTGAATCTCTCTGTCCGTAATTCCCATTCTCTTTAATGCTAAAACTTGCACTCTTGTATCTTCTATTTCTGTAAACATCCGCAAATACAGCATGCTTCCTTGCACGATAAAAAACAGCACGCTGACAAACAGACCAATAAACAGCATTAATGCAACTCCCTGCTTCACGATTTGATAGCTTGGAGCACGCGTTTGAAAATCAGATATATGTTCTTTCGGCACCATGTTTTCAAGCTTTTCAGAGACATCCACCGTCTCCTGCCAATGCTCAAGCTCATAACCTACCACTCTCATCTGTTCCTTCAGCGGCACATTCTGTGACAGACTGTCAAAGCTCTTTTCGCTGACGACCAATAAACGGCTGACTCCATCGACTGACATCAATATCCCTTTGTTTTGCTGCTTTTTCATTGTGTAGGAAAGTGTCTTTCCTGACTTCATATGAAATGCCGCTGTTTCCCCTTCTCCAAATGTGTCTTTCACCATCATTTGAAAAGGAACATTAATAAATGCTTCATTTTCTTGTAAATGAATAACTGGAAACCCTTTTTCCTTTGCGACTAGATTATAGATATTTGCTGGAATCAGCAAGGCTTCCGCTTCCATTTTCTTATTTCCATACGGCAAATCGGATTGGAAAGTGACCGGAATCCCTGTTGTATCCACCTTATACTTGATAACAGCATGAGCTTTTTTCAATGTATGCTCAGCCGTCTCAGGCTTCATGACCTGAAATCGCGACGCGTCTTTTTCCACCCAGGAAACAGACTGAGGAATGCTTTGCTCCTCCTGCGTTTGTAAATCGGAATAAAACATATAGATGACACCTGTAGCTGTGAGTATGACCGCCGTAATGACAGAGGTTAAAAACAGCATGCGTGCATGATCCTTCAGCCTGAATATCATGTTGGAACGCACAATAATATTCGTGCCTTTATAGAAGCTGTTTTTCTTTCTGTACAGCATGCGGAAGAACGCCACACTGCTTTGGGTAAAAAAGAAATACGTCCCGATTAATACTAAGATCAAAATTGGAAAGACACGAAACATCATGTCGATCGCATTGGCTGTTGCAGATAAGTAATAACCGCTGCCAAGACAAAGCAAAGACAGCACAGTGAGCCATTTCGAATAGACCGGCAGGCTTTTCGGCTTTTGGGCCGATTTAATCAGTTCAATGATTTCCAGCTTCCGAATCCGCCCCAGTGATAAAATGAGCAGCGTCTGAAACAGGATGAGAAAGCCGACAGCTGTCATCACAAACGCTTTCGGTACAATGGCAAACGAAATCGGCACCTTCACGCTGAGCATCCATGTCATGATCATAAAAAACAGTTTTGAAAATAAAAGACCTGCTCCAATGCCGGCCGCAATCGCTGCAAGAGCAATGAGTGATTGCTCATAATAAATCATCTTGCGAAGCTGCTGCTTTGATGTCCCAAACAGCGTCAGCAGGCCAAACTCTTTCTTTCTTGCCTGCAAAAAAGCCGAATTGGAATATGTGATGAAAAATATACAAAACACAATGATGACGACAAGAGCTGCACTCAAGCATGTTTTGACAAGGCTTCCGCCATATATATTGTCTTCATTGACATCAGGATGAAAAATAAAAGATGTGAAGACAAAAAACACTGAAACGGCAAACACACAGCTTAAAAAGTAGGCGACATATCGTTGCAGATTCCCAAGAATGTTTTTACGGGCGATGGTTCTCAAATTCATGAAAATCGCCTCCCAACACACTCAAGGTATCCAATATACTTTGATAAAACACCTGCCTGTTTGTTCCTCTGTGAATCTCTGAAAAAAAACGTCCGTCTTTAATAAACACAATCCGTTTACAGAAGCTTGCCGCTGTGGCATCATGCGTAACCAATAAAATCGTCGCTTCCTTTTCTTCATTCAGCTGAGCCAGCGTGTTCATCACTTGCTTTGCCGATTTTGAGTCGAGGTTTCCTGTCGGTTCATCTGCAAGAATGAGGGCCGGATTGTGAATAATCGCTCTGGCACAAGCTGCCCGCTGCTGCTGCCCGCCCGACACCTCGTATGTCCGGTGGTCAAGAATATGCTTGATTTGCAGCGTATCCGCCAGTTCATCCAAACGGGCTTCCATTTCTTTCAGCTTTACCTTATCCAATGCGAGCGGCAAGAGAATATTTTCACGTATCGTCAGCGTATCAAGCAGATTAAAGTCCTGAAAGACAAAACCGAGTTCTCTTCTGCGAAACATAGCCAGGTCCTGGTCCTTTAACGTTTTCGGCTGAATGCCGTTGATCATCATCTCGCCCTGCGTCGGCTTATCAATGGTAGCCAGCAAATTCAGGAGCGTGGTTTTTCCGCTTCCAGACGGCCCCATAATCCCGACAAATTCTCCTTTTGCCACACTGAGATCAAAGCCGCTGAGCGCTTGATATGAGATTGTCCCTTTATTTGAATAGTACGTTTTCGATAGGTTCGTTGTTTGCAACACGTTCATGTTCTGCTCCTCCTTTTTCTTTATTATAAAAAGGAAGTCAGCATCCTCCCATCGAACTTTCTTGCAATTCCGCTCCCCAACCTTACAATGCTGTCACATTCACGAGGGTGTCACTTGAAAACACGATGGTCATCACAGTGCCAGCCCCTTCTTTTGATTCCGCATACAGCTTATGGCCGAGACGGCTGCACACCTGTTTTGCTAAATAAAGGCCCATTCCAGTTGCCTCTTTCATGGTTCGTCCGTTTTCTCCGGTAAAAAACGCGTCAAAAATCCGCGGCAGATCCTGCGGTGGTATACCGATTCCTTCGTCGGCAACCGACAATCGTGTCTCATGTCCCTGTGTTTCAATCCGGATTGTAATAGGGTCTCCAACACCTTGCTTTGAATATTTTAAAGCGTTGAAAAGGATTTGCTCGACAACAAAGGAAAGCCACTTTTGATCACTGGAAATCTGAACGGCATTTGGCGGCACATGTAATGTTGGAAAAAGGCGCCGTTTAATAAACTGACGTTTTTCCTGATTGATCAGTGAACGAACCATTTCTGCCAAATCAAAGGTTTGCGGTTTTACATCAAAGGAAAATTCCTCCAGACGAGCCGTTTGCAGCATCATATCAAGACCGTGGCGAAATCTCTCATTCTCATCCTCCAGCTCCTCTAAAAACGTCGGAAAAGAGGGTGCGGTTCCGCTTTTTCCTTCCTGAATCATTAAGGAAATGACGGATACCGGTGTTTTCATATGGTGGACCCATTGATTGGTGAAGGTATAATGCTGCTTTTGCTGATTGATATATTGTGAGAACCTGCTTTCGTATTGCTGTCCGAGTGCGTTGATCATTTTCGTCCAAAGCGCTTGCTCTCCTGTTCTTGGCTTTCGGGCTTTCAAAGACTGTCCGATGTCATTTGCAGCAGACGCTTGTTCTGCAAGCTTTTTGACATAGGTGAGAAAGGAATATTGCCGAACGTAATCAGCTGCAAAACCGGTAGCTAGAAGAACACCAGGCAAAATCCATATATACACCATATTTTCTTTAGATGGTTCTGCGCCGCTCTCTATGATGCTTAAATACGCAATCAGCATGCTGGCCCCTATCCCTAATAATGAAAATAGTATAATGGCGAAACGGTCGATGAGATACGTCTTTAACACTCCGCTTCATCCTTCCGATTGACTTGAAATTGATAGCCTTGTCCTCTGATTGTTGAAATACAATCTTTCAGTCCGGCATTCTCCAGTTTTCTCCGCAGCCGGTTGACATTGACCGTTAACGTGTTGTCATCGACAAAATCAACGTCATCCCATAACGCCTCCAATAGCACATCACGGGAGACAATTTTTTTATGCTCCCTCACAAAAATCGAGAGAAGCTGGAATTCTTTTTGGGAAAACAAAATCCGGACACTGTTCCACTCCGCTTCATTCTGATCAGGATAAATCGTCAGCCCGCCAAGTTCCACTATTCTTGATTCCTGCGGCAAAGAGGGCGAATATTCACCATATGTGCGGCGCAGGACGCTTTTGATTTTGGCCATCACTACCTCTAGATGGAACGGCTTTGTGATATAATCATCGCCGCCATTTTCAATCGCCATTACCTGATTCAGCTCATCGGTCCGTGCTGATATAAAGATAATCGGCGCATTAGAAATCGTACGTATTTGCCTGCACCAATAAAACCCGTCAAAAAAAGGAAGGTTGATGTCAAGCAGGACAAGATCAGGCTTCATTTCTGCAAATTCCAATTTTATATCATTCAGCTGTTCAGCAATTTTTACTTCATATCCGTATTTTTGAAGATGACCGCCCAGCAAAGAAGCAATCCGCTCATCATCTTCCACAAGCAAAATCTGATACACGTTGATCCCCCTTATATGTACATCACGATGATTTTTCTAGAAGATTCCAAAATTATTATAGCATGTGCAGAATAGTAAATCGGTCTTTTTCTTTTCGTTATGATAGAATGGTATAGGTAAAATTTTCATAATAGGCAGGTGTCGTGATGAAGAAAATCATGCTGTTTCTGGCCATTACGTCAATTCTTTCAGCATGTCAGCCCAACTATACCGGGAAATACATAGAAATTGGAGATACACTAACTGACTATACCAAAGAGTGCTTTAAAGAGAATGAAATTCCTTATAAATACGAAAAGGGAAAACTGTATATCCCTGAAGACGCATTTGATACAGCAATCTACACTTGCTCATAAGAAAAAGCTTGCAGATAACCTGCAAGCTTTTTACGTTACAAAAAATGAGTATTTAATTTCTCTTCAAATTCTGTAGGGCCGATATCCCTTTTTTGAATGTCACCGCCGTTTTCATGAATCGTGAAATGGCGGTCTGACATGACCATCCTTCCGCTCGGTGTCAGCTTTGAGGCAAGCGGTGATTTGTTAAAAGGAGATTTTTCATGAGAGTGAATCATGTCCTTCATGTTATCTAAATCACAGAGATCGCTCTCTTCAAGGGTAAAGGCGTACCCAATTTGCCAGCCTTCTCCTTTGTCCATCAGCAGCACATGGCTGCCCATTTCTGTCTCTTCTTTTTTGATTCGGAATGACCCGACTGGTGACTGTACCGTTTCTCCGGAAATCGGTATCGGCTGAAGCGCCAGGTTGATGCCGAAACCAATATCAACGAGGTAATCGCCGTTTTCCGCAGACAGCAATACAGCAGCATGCGTCCCTTCTAGCGCCCATCCCTCTTGATTGCCTGCATAAACCGTTCCTCGAATGAGCTTCACATGAAACCCGGCCTCACGCAAGACAAAATAAAGGAAACCATTTAAATCGTAGCATAGGCCGCCGTGCTGTTCTTTGACCAGGCGCCGCCATAGATCTTCTTTTGTTACCCTATAATTCTCTTTTGCGAGTACGGCGCGGTTTTCAAATGGAAAACGGTATGCCATTGCTTTGAGAAAAAGGGGAAGATCGCCGAAGCTGACATGGTCTTTCTCCCAGCCGATTTTCTGAAAGCAGTCTTTTAGAAAGTCACTCATTTTTATCACCTAAACTTCTTCTTGAACGTAAGCAGCCAGCTTCTCCAGCGCCTCTTGTTCATCTTCTCCCTGGGCAATCAAGGTAACCTCAGTGCCTGTGCTTACCGCCAGGCTCATCAGCCCCATGATGCTTTTGGCGTTTACTTTTTTCCCATCCTTCTCAAGAAACACATCTGACGTAAACCGGTTTGCTTCTTGTACAAACAAAGCAGCAGGACGTGCTTGCAGTCCTGTCTTTAATCGAACTTCCACTTTCTGTTGAACCATAAGATCTCCCCTTTTCTTTACGGTTATTTTAAAGTGACGGTTTGCCCTGTCCGCAGCTGTTCTGCGATTTCGTCAAGTTTTCTCAGCCTGTGATTGATCCCTGACTTGCTGATTTTCCCGCTTGCTACCATTTCCCCCAGCTCTTTCAGCGTCACTTCCTGATAGTCAATCCGCAGCTGCGCGATTTCCCGAAGTTTTTCAGGAAGCGCCTCCAGGCCGATTCTTTCATCGATGTATTTAATATTTTCCACCTGTCTCAGCGAAGCGCCGATCGTTTTGTTTAGGTTGGCTGTTTCACAATTGACGAGGCGGTTGACCGAATTTCTCATGTCCCGAACGATTCTGACATCCTCAAATCGCAGAAGCGAGTTGTGAGCGCCGATTACGTTCAGAAACTCTGTAATCTTTTCAGCCTCTTTTAAATAGGTGATGTAGCCTTTTTTCCGTTCAAGCGTTTTGCTGTTTAACTGAAACTCATTTAACAGGTCACATAATGAATCGTTATGCTCCTTATAAAGAGAGAAGATTTCTAAATGATACGAGGAGGTTTCCGGGTTATTGACCGAACCTCCTGCCAAAAATGCTCCTCTCATATAAGAACGCTTGCAGCATCTCTTTTTGACCAGCTCTTTCGAAATACTTCGTTCAAACACAAAATTCTCCCCGAGTATTTTTAAATCCTCTAAGATCGCTTTTGCATTTTCTGAAAAACGCACAATATAGACGTTGTTCTTTTTCAGCCGCATTTTCTTTCTGACCAGCAGCTCGACCGACACGTCATATTGTTTTTTCAGCAATGTATAGATGCGGCGGGCAATCGCCGCGTTTTCGGTTTGAACATCGAGTACGAGATGGCGGTTTGTAAATGATAAAGCTCCATTCATCCGGATGAGTGCAGACAGCTCGGCGTTAATGCAGCAGTCTTTCACTTCCAGATTGGTTAATTCTTTTTTTGTTTCTGATGCAAATGACATATAGCCACCTCATTTCAAGGCTTCATTCTTTCAGTAAATCAACAAGAAGAGAGGCCACTTTATGTGTATCGTGACGAATTACGTCATTTTTATACGTTACGATTTGGTCTCTGATGACTTCAAGCCCCATCGCTTTCAGCTCATCGATATCAAAATCAACAGGACGTGCGGATTCCATTTCGTACTTACGCTTTATTTCGTCGGGAATGTCTTCACTGTTCACTAATATCGTATCAATAAAACCGCAGCCCATATGCTGATTGAGCGCTTTCACATGATCAGCAGCGGTGTAATGGAGCGTTTCACCGGGCTGAGTCATCACGTTGCAAATGTATACTTTTTTCGCCGGTGCCTTTATCACTTCTTCCCCGATTTTTGGGACGAGCAAATTGGGAAGAATGCTTGTATAGAGGCTTCCCGGGCCAATAATAATCAAATCCGCTTCCCTGATCACGTCTATCGTTTCCGGCAGCGGGTCAATCTGTTCAGGCGTGAGAAAAACACGCTTAATGCGCTGTCCGTATGCCGGAATCGTTGACTCGCCTGAGACCACGCGGCCGTCCTCCATCTCAGCATGCAAAACAACACTGGTATTTGCAGCCGGCAAAACCTTCCCTCTTACATTCAGCACCTTGCTCATTTCTGTGACAGCGTGAAAAAAATCACCGGTTATATTTGTCATCGCTGCCAAAATCAAATTCCCGAGAGAATGGCCTGTTAAGTCATTCCCTTTATTGAAGCGGTGCTGAAAAAGATCTTCAACAAGCGGCTCCACATCGGATAAAGCGGCAAGCACATTTCTGATGTCTCCGGGAGGCGGAATTTTCAGTTCATTCCGCAGACGGCCAGAGCTTCCCCCATCATCGGCAACTGTTACAATGGCCGTGATGTCAACGGGTTTATGCTTTAGGCCCCGAAGCAATACAGAAAGGCCTGTACCGCCGCCAAAGATTGCGATTTTCGGTTTTTGTCCCATCTTATTTCCGGCTTCTCTTTTCAATGTCCCGGTGAGTAACATGAGTATAGTAATCCTTTTTGAAATAATCAGCTAGATTCTCGGCAAGTGTCACAGAGCGGTGCTGGCCCCCTGTGCAGCCGATCGCAATGACGACCTGGCTTTTTCCTTCTCTTTTGTAAGATGGAAGCATAAAGCTCAGCAGATCAATTAATTTCTCATTGAACTTTTGCGTTTCATTCCACTTCATGACGTAAGAGGAAACCTCTTCATCCTTGCCAGTCAGCGGCCGCATGCTTTCGATATAGTACGGATTCGGCAAAAATCTGACATCAAAGACGAGATCTGCGTCAATCGGGATACCGTATTTAAAACCAAATGACATCACATTTACGGTAAATGTCTCTCCTTGGTTTGAGGCAAAGTGCTTTACAATTTTTTCGCGTAAATCACGCGGCTTCATGTCAGATGTATCGTAAATGATCTGAGAGCGGCCTTTTAATTCCTCAAGCAGCTCTCGTTCCAGCGCAATGCCTTCAAGCGGCAGGCCAGTCGCTGCAAGTGGATGCGAGCGTCTCGTTTCTTTATATCTCGTGACGAGAATGGAATCCTTCGCGTCCAGGAATAAAATTCGCGGTGTGATCCACGGATTCTCGGCCATTTCATCCAGCGCTTCAATCAGCCGGTCAAAAAATTCGCGGCCGCGCAGATCCATCACGAGCGCAACTTTGCTCATTTTCGAATTTGATTCCTTCATCAGCTCTAAAAACTTCGGAAGCAATGAAGGCGGAAGATTATCGACGCAGAAATAGCCGAGATCTTCAAAGCTTTGAATGGCGACAGTTTTCCCCGCTCCCGACATTCCGGTTATAATGACAAGCTGAATATCATGTGATTCACTAACACTCATCTTTCTCCCCCCTGACTTGTCTTTCTATTTGATGTGCTGCGGGTCTAAACGATAACTGAGCAGCTCAAAGTCCGGTGTATACGTAAATGTGCCGTGCAGCAGCCCTTGTCCCTTCATCATAAAATCAAGGATATGGCCGTCTCCAGGGGCCATAGGCAGGCTCTGAATGTCATTGACATCGTGCCACTGCAGTTTGCCTTCCTCTGATTCTGATACATTTTGTCCTGTATAAGAATCAGCGACAAACGTAAACATCATCCACTCGGAGACAATGTGGTCACCGTCTTTAATAATAAAGGTAAAAACGCCTTTTAATTGAGGATTTATGATATAGATACCAGTCTCTTCTCTGTACTCTCTGATGACGGAGTCTCTGACTGATTCTCCGCTCTCCATCTTGCCGCCCGGCGCGACCCACCAGCCGCGTCTCGGCTTTTGCAGCAGAAGAACTTTGTCATCCGTCTGAAGCACACAATTTGTCACTCTTTGCAAGTACGTCACCTAACCTTCGTCCTGTCATCGTCTCTTTATTATACCGCTTCAAGATGCCTCCCACAATGAAGAGACATTGACAATCTTTTCTTCTATTTTACAGCATATTCTTTCGTTAATTCAGATGATTTTGCTGTAATTGGCATTCATCTTTTATTTTTGGACAAAAAAAGGACACGGATAACTGGAGAATCCGTGCCAAAAAAGTGTATTCATTATAAAAAGGGGGTCAATTACTTTATTAATCATAACCGAAAAGCATTACACATGTGTTACAGCGGAATTAAAACCCAGTAACGTAATGTGAAACTCGTATGACAGCCCTTTTTATTTTAAGGTTTTCAGCGTTTCTTGGAGCTCTTCAACATAATGCTGAACGCTTTGTGCCGCAATGCTTCCGTCTCCTGTAGCCGTTACGATTTGGCGCAGTGATTTTTCGCGAATGTCTCCGGCAGCAAAAATCCCTTCAACCTTAGTTTCCATGCGGTCGTTTGTTTCGATGTAGCCTTCTTCATTCGTAATGCCCAGGTTTTCAAACGGTTTAGATAGAGGAAGCATGCCGATGTAAATGAATACGCCATCTGTTTTGAATTCACTTTCTTCACCGGTTACCGTATCGACAAGCGTTACGTTACCGACTTTGCCGTTTTCCTCATGAATTTCTTTCACGGTTTTGTTCCATAGGAAGTCAACTTTTTCATTATCAAATGCTCTCGCTTGAAGAATGCTTTGCGCACGGAGTTTATCACGTCTATGAACGATCGTTACTTTGGAAGCGAAACGTGTCAGGTACACACCTTCTTCAACAGCAGAATCTCCGCCGCCGACAACAACAAGCTCTTTGCCTTTAAAGAAAGCCCCGTCACATACCGCGCAATAAGATACACCGCGTCCGCCCAATTCCTTCTCGCCAGGCACACCGATTTTTTTATACTCCGCACCTGCAGCAATAATGACGGCACGCGCTTTATATTCTTTTGAACCGGCTTTGACCACTTTGTACTCTTTGCCGTCAACGACTTCTTTAATATCGCCATAAGCGTATTCAGCACCAAATTTTTTCGCGTGTTCAAACATTTTGTTAGAAAGCTCAGGCCCAAGGATACTTTCGAATCCAGGATAGTTTTCTACATCTTCCGTATTGGCCATTTGTCCGCCGGGAATTCCTCTTTCAATCATTAATGTTGATAAATTCGCTCTTGATGTGTATACAGCGGCCGTCATCCCAGCAGGGCCCGCGCCGATTATAATCACGTCATAAATTTTTTCTTCTGACACACTATTCACTCCTTAAACCATCTTTTCAAGTTTGGGCTCTTTCTTATAAGATAAGAATCCCCATCAAACGTATTCCTTACCCATATCCTATAAAATCTCATGGTGATACGCTATTTTTTTGCTCAACACGATTAAATGTATTCGAAAAGGGTATATGTTAATAAAGAAAGAGCCTTCTGTTTATAGAAGGCCCTTGTCATATTTATTATTGAACAACACGTCTTACAACGCCTTTAAATGCTGCTTTCCAGTAAGGATTGCTCATAGAGTCAACAGATACGCCATGAGATGTATTGTCGTTTAGGAAAGTACCGTTTCCTAAGTAGATTCCTACGTGTCCGTTTGTTTTGTAAGTGTCAAAGAACACAAGGTCCCCGCGTTTCATTTCAGACGCGCTGACAGCTTGTCCTCTGCCAACTAACGTATCAGTTGTTGTTCCGCCTACAGGTCCAAGGTTAACACCTGCAGAAGCGTATGCCCAGCGTACGAATGATGAGCAGTCAAAAATACGGTTGTTGATATCAGATTGGCTGCGTCCGCCGCCAAACTTGTAAGGAGATTGTCCTACAATGCTTGAACCAACGCTGATCGCGCCTTCAATTCCGCCGGAGTTGCTGATAACAGTGCCGCCTGAATTGCTGTTTGAACCGCTGCTCTTCTTAGAAGATGAGCCGTTAGACGAACTGTTTGATGAACCGTTAGAAGAATTGTCTGAAGAATCATCAGATGAGCTTGCTTTCGCTGATTCAGTTGTAGCCGTTTGGCTGTCATCTGTTTGTGTTTCATCAGATGCTTTTTGTGCTTCTTCCTGCTTTTTGATCAAAGCAGCAGCTGCTTCTTGTTCTTTTTTGATGCGAGCTTGTTCAGCTTCAGTATTTGCTTTTTGATTTGCAAGTTCAGACGCTTCTGATTTTAATTCAGAAATCGCTTTAGCCGTTTTCTTTTGGCTTGCTTTTGCTTCGTCGAAAAGCTTGTCTTTTTCATTAAGCTGTTTATCAAGGTCTTTTTGCATTGTTTCTAATTTAGCCAATGCAGCTTGAACTTCTTTCAGCTTGTTATTCAAATCCGCTTCAGAATCTTCGAGCTTCGCTTTATCCTGCTCTTGCTGTTTGATTAAATCTTTGTCTGCGTCCACAATAGATGAGACCGCAGTCGCACGAGAGATAAAGTCACCAAAGCTTGTTGATCCTAGAAGAACATCTATGTATCCTTGAGATCCGCCGCTTTCCTGTAAAGAACGAACGCGTTTTTTCAGGATTTCATTGCGTTTTTCGATGCGTGCTTCTGTTTCTTTAATTTCTTTTTTCAGTTTTTTGATTTCTTCTTTTGTTTTATCATTTTCTTCTTTTTTATCTTCGATCTTGTTGCTTGTATCAAGCGCCTTAGCGTTAATGTCTTGCAGTTCTTTTTCAATCTTTGATTGATTTTCCTGAAGCTCAGTTAATTCTTTTTCCTTCGCTTCAATGCTGGATGCAACCTCAGATTGCTTGCTTTCGATTTTTTGTTTCTTTTCATCTAATGTTTCCGCCGATGCAGTTTTACTTGTAAATGGGATCAAAAAACTGCTTGTCCCGATGACGGAAGCCAAACCAAGTGTAATTAAACTCTTTCTCACTTTTTATATCCTCCCTTTTACTGTGAACCTGTCCTCATTTGGAATCGTATTTTGAACATCAAGTTTCGTTCCTCATACTCTACGAGGAATGATGGTTGTTTATGGTTAATTATTCTGTGCATCTCTTATTCTGGTTGTATAGCGTTTATTTCACATCATATGTAAAAAACACTAATTCCTTATGTACGAGAATCATTATACCATCAAGTTTCGACAAATTAGCGATAAATTTTATTACATTTATGTTTCAAACAGATGTCAAGCCACACATCATTTGTCATTTTTCTTAAGCGTGTAAAAAAACTGTCGATATTATTTTCTTAATATAATCTATCAAACAAAAAAAGAGTCGATTAAACAAATCGACTCTTCAAAATATACTATTCTAGAATATCATCAATATATTTCATATATTTCGTCAACGTTGCCGGAGAGATGCCAAATCGGGCTGCTGTGTCTTTTTTCGTGTCTTGCTTGCCATGGGCTTCTTTCCAAATATAACAGATCGCTGCCGCCCAGCCTTTCTCATTCTTCAACGGAGCGGCTGCGCGGATTTGCTGGATGACATGGAAAACCCAGCAGCTCATGACTTCTGTTGTCATCTCTTCTTTTTCAGCTTGCTCTAATAATTTGACCGTTTGATAGGCGAACAGCGCATCCTCTGAAACGTCGGCTGCCACAGAGTCTCCATTCAAAAGCAGCTTTACAAAGTGATTTTCAAAAGGAGCGGTAATTCTCTTTGAGCGTATTACCGCTTCAAGATGCTCCGTTTCTCCCTTTGTACTGCTGATATAATAGGCTGCGAGACGCTGTTCTACAGATGAAGGAAGTGCTTCCCTTCGCTCAACCCAAGGCGCAGGGCGGTCTTCTCCGGGATATTGCGACTCGACTTTTCTCCAGATCGTCTCGGCAAAGTCGGTATGCCCCGTAAAATAAGCAGAGCACGAGAGCCAGTAAAAGAATGTGTCGTCACCTTCAAAGCCGGTTTTATATAATGATTTGAGCCATTTATACCCAAGCTCGTAACGGCCGACAAGCGCCAAGGTAGCACCCAGTTTATAACGCTGTTCCAACAGCATTGGATAGACATTAGAAAGCTGCTCACTCAATTCCGCCACTTTTTCATCTTCTCTTTCATAATAGTAGAAAACGAGAAGATTGCATAAAGCGTGAAGATTTCCTTCATTATGAGAAAGCACTTCATACGCGGTTTGCTTCGCTTTTACAACGTTTCCGGAATAGAAATAGGCAAGCGCCAGATTGTTGTATGCTGACCAAAGCTCCGGATATTCAGCTGTGATTTCCTCAAGCGCGGCAACCGCTTCAGCAAGCTGGCCGCTTTCCAGCAATGATTTTGCCCGATCCTGTTTCATCAGCAGTTCATCCTGATCATACAACGAATCCTCAATGCCATCGTCCCCTAGATCGAGCAAATCAAGCAGACTATCGTTTTCTTCCGCGAATTCACCGTCCGGGTCCGCATCAGAATATGCGGCCGCTTCTTTATAAGCTTCTTGAAAGAGCCCCAAGTGGGCAAAGTTGTTCGCTTTAAAGTAATGGCACTCCGGCATTTCGGCCTCCAGATTAGCCATGATATAGTCAAGAAGATCGTTCGACTCTTGATACTGGCCCATTTCCGAGTAAATGACCGCAAGCTGTGAAAGCATCTCTGAATCCTCCGGCTCCAAATGAACCGCGCGCTGAATCAGTTTGCTTGCCCGTTTCAGATTGCGCTCTTTATACGCTTTCAAGCCTTTATGAAAAAAATATTGTCCATCTTGAAGCAGCTGGACAATTTGTGCGTGATTTTTATGTTCAGAAGTGTGTTTTCCCACAACTACCCTCCGTTTTATACAATATTACCGTCAGTAGTATACCATAAATCGTAAGCCCCTCAATAGTTCAAAAGGAAGGATTGGGAAATTCCCTCCTCTTTTTTATTGGCTGATTCGACCAAAATTTACCCGGCTTTGTTTTCTAAATCCGCGTTCATTTTCAGCTGCTGTTCAGCAAAATCCCGATAAAGATCATGGGAAGCCATTAATTCATGGTGTGTTCCACGACCGGTAATTTCCCCTTTTTCAACAAACAAAAGCTGGTCCGCGTCTACAACAGTAGATAGGCGGTGAGCGATAACAATTGTTGTGCGGCCCTCCATCAGCACCTCAAGCGCCTGCTGAACTGACTTTTCAGATTGGCTGTCAAGGCTTGAAGTGGCTTCATCAAGCATAAGAATGCTTGGGTTACGGAGAAGCGCTCTCGCAATTGCGATTCTTTGCCTTTGTCCGCCTGACAGCATGATGCCGCGTTCGCCAACTTCTGTATCAAGCTGATTCGGCAGCTCCTTTATAAAATTGAGCGCATAGGCCATTTCCGCGGCTTTTTCGATCTCATCATCTGTTACATCTCGTTCTAATCCGTAACAAATATTTTCTCTGATAGTCCCCGACATTAACGGGCTTTCCTGTGATACATATCCGATATGCTCCCGCCACGATTCAAGCGAATAAGTGTCAATCGGCTCGTCCCCCAGCCGAATAGCCCCTGCAGTCGGAGAGTAAAAGCGTTCAAGCAGCTTAAACAGCGTCGTTTTTCCCCCGCCGCTCGGACCGACGATCGCTGTCACTTTCCCTGCTTCAATGACGGCACTGATCTCTTTTAAGATCAGCTGATCGGGCTTATATCCAAAAGACACGCGATCAAGCTGGATAGGCAGATGCGCATTTTCGATTTGTTTTCCCGTCACTGTATCTTCCTCTTCCTCTGCCAAGATCTCAATCATTCGTTCTGTTGCACCGATTGATTTTTGCAGCTGTGTAAAGAATGTTGTAATTTGGCCCATCGGCATAATAATTTGGAACAAATATAAAATAAAAGCCACGAGCGCTCCGGCCGTGAGCTCGCCTGAAGATACCTGCATGCCGCCATATCCGATCACTGCGACAAGCGCTGCCATTAACACGAGTGAGATAAGCGGGCCGACAAGTGATTGAACCTTAGCTTCACGAACGCCAAGCTTAAATAATGAGGAAATCCCCATTTTCCCGCGCCCATATTCGACATCCTCCGCATTTGAAGCTTTAACAAGTCTAATTTCCGGGAGAATTTGATTCAGCAGGCCTGTAAAACGAGCCGTTTCATCTTGTGTTTCCCGTGAAATGGAGAACATTTTCCGTCCAATCGGCACCAAGATAAGAGCGGCCAGCGGAACGACCACTAACACAAGCAGTGTCAGCTTCCAGTTCATAATAAACAAGATTGTCAATGATCCAATGACAGAAATGATGCCTGTAATAAATCCGCTGATATGGGTTGTAATCAATTCTTTGACAACCATCGTATCGTTCGTTACACGGCTGACTGTTTCTCCGGAAGCATTTGTATCGAAATAAGAGACAGGCAGCTTAATTAATTTCTTCCATAATAAATCCCGCAGCCCGGAAATGATTTTTTGTCCATTATAGTTAAGCGCATAGGTGGCATAAGCGCTTAAACCCGCCTGAACGAAAAACACCAGCGCGATCAAACCGATTTGCGTGCCTGACAGATTTGACATAGAAAAACCATCGACAAGCTGCTTCGTTAATAATGGAATGAGCAGGCTGACCAGCGTGGTTACTACACTGAGGGCAAGCGCAAAGGTGAGCTTTCCATAAGAAGGATTGGTCCGTCTTACTAAGGCAAAAAAGGGTTTCAATTTACTTTGAGATTTTTGTTTCTGGGTTGGCATATATTTTCCTCCTGTTTCAGCGTTCAGAAAGGTGAAAAGTCATAGCAAAAGGATGATTTTTACTCTTTCTCAATCATATCAATGGCGAGAGACTTTTTCAGTATATTTTTGCCGTGGTGAAAATAAAAGATCTCCCACTCATTGTTTGAATAGGAGATTTTTTATGTTAGTCATCTTTCACTGGCTTCTTTTTTCTGTAAGTCAATGTTACATCCTGCTGCCGCAGGTCTTCAATTATCATTTTGTACCGATCCACTTTTGCGGTATGTTCTTCTTTTATCATCTGAAGGGCAGCTTTTCGTTTTTCGCTTTTCGACTCAAGTTCTTCTTTTATTTTTTTTACAATCAATCCTTTTTGCCCCTTGATTTCCTCTTTTAATGAAGACTCAAATTTCTTTGTCAGGCTGAGAAAGTCGTTGATCGGTTGATTGAGGGCGCCCGCTTTCCCCTTCATTTCATCTTTGGTCAGAAACATATAGGTGGTTGATACAATTTCTGTTTCACTTTCTGAAAATAAGGAAGTCACTCTTCAAATTCCTCCTAAGGCTGAAAATCAAATAACTGAGAAATCATTTCTTCTTTTTCAAACAGCTTTTCAATACTCTCGCGGATATTTTTGATAAAATCTCTTTTTTCTGTTGTCTGTTTTTTTAATTCAGCAACAATTCCATCATTAACAGGAAGCGCACCTGTGTGGAATGATTCATGAACTGAGATTTTTTCCAATTTATCGAATGTGTGGCTGAAACCAGCTGCAAGCCGGAATTGAAGATCGAAGGCATAATGCGAAGGGTTTTCTTCCATATGATGAATCGCCGTGGTGATCGCCTGTTTTTTGTCTATGAAGTCTTCATCTATTTCCTGACTGTAAACCTTCTGGTACTGAGAAATCGCATCTTCCATATCCTCAACGATTTTCATACCGTTTTGATAGATTCTGACAGCGGATGAGAGATTGACTTGAATTGTTTCTCCCGAGCCGCTCTTGCCTGTAAAATAAATATCTGAGCCTTTATAGCTGAAGCCTTTTTCCTTCGACAAGGCGTTGAGCATTTGAACGATGCTGTGGCCGTCGACGATGAGTTTTAGTGCGTCTTTTGTTTCTGTGTCGAGTGTTTTCAATGAGGACAGAATTGATTTTACATAGTCCACTATTTCACCAACGTCTTTTAAAGCTTGCATAAATTGGCCATGCTTTAGATGGTCAATGAAATGTTCGTAGCGTGATTCTATGCCTCGCATACTCGCGTTAATATTCGTTAATTCTTTTTTGATGACTATCTTTTGCGTTTCATCAATATACCCATTTTCAGCTAACTGATCTACGACCGGCCCGCTGGTACTCAACAAGGTATGGAGAAAACCTAAAAATGACGGCAGTTCCTCTTTTATTCGGCCATACATTTGCTTTACATCATCAAAATGCTCATATAGGACACTTACTTTCTTTAAAGCACCGTCTGTGTTTTTCACTCTTTCTATTAGGTCTATGTCTATCCCACTGGCTGCCTTTATAAAACCATTCAAGCCGTCTTTTTCATAGTCATCCTTATATTTTTGAAGGAATTTTTGAATTGACCTCACATCTTCGTCAGGAATCCCATCCATAATGTTTCGAATGCCTTTTACACTTGTATTAGTATCTGCCATCTTCACATCACCGAATGTAATAAAATCGGCCTTGCCGCTGACTCCATACAGCGGGTCATCTTTTGAGATGCGTTGGGTGATGTTTGCTGTTACGCCTTTGTCTTTGTAATATTGGGTGATGGCTTTTTTAAGGTCATCTTTTGGAATTGAATTTAACTCTTTAAATGTATTCACTTTGAACTTCTTAATCATTGTGTACCTTAAATGATCATCTGCTTTTAATAAGTGATCTACACTTATTTGAGCTCCGTTCACTCCATAAACCTCATCATATTCCCCATCTATTAATTGCACCATTACTTGATTATTATTGGCAAGTGAATGCCCCATACTATACGTTTTTAAACTTTCATCCTTGCCAGCTTTCTTTTTGGCTTCTCTAGTAAACTCTTTCGTTGCATTATATTGGCTATCTTCCATTCCAAGAAACAACCCAAAAAAATTATAAGTCCAGTCTTTATTATCTGCGCTACCTTCAGAAATAATTTGCAACTGATTCACTTCGTGCTTTTTATCTACAATATGAATAGCAGTACCATCATAGCCAGATTCTTTATTCTGGTGTACAAGCTCTTTAGATGTATAAATTTCAATATTTTGCGTGAGTTCTTGATGAGTTTCTTCCTTATAGATTCTTCGAATGTCTTCTTCAAAGTCTTTCTTAGCTTCTTGTATTACTTTGGGATCGGAAGAAGCGAATTTCTGTTTATAACTGTATTCTAAATTTATAAGACGTAGTTTTATATTTTCATTTTCAAAAATATTTTTATTTCCCATCTTCCCTCTCCTCTAAATTGAAGGTAACAGAGTTTAATATTTTTTTAACCTTTTTTTCATAGCCCTTTGGATTTTGCTTACATGTCTGTACATTTGCTGAGCAGCTAAACATAAAAGAATATTCCATTCCTAAATAATCTTGTTTTTTTGATTTTATATAACCAAGATAAATATAAGATGGGCTCTCTTGGTTATCAAAGTTTTCTTGTTTTGGAGCAAAATAAATATCCTTATCCTTTGCTTCTATTTTTTCAAATTTACCTTTGTATTCATTTTTACCACTAACAATGTCCAACATGGTCTCAGGGTTGTTTATAAATGATTCATTTTGATAGAACTTTAATGAAGCATTCATTACTATATTCGTTTTATTATTAATACTGTCGAAAAACAGTGACTCGTTTGTCTTTGAAGTTTCAGAGTCGGAATACTCCCCATCCTCCGGAAACAACATCCTAAACCCTTTCAGCTTAGATTCCAGCAAATAATATCCTGGTTCCTGTTCTTTTGTTGACACCATATACTCTCTCGTTTTCTCGTCCTGGAACGCAGGTACTTGAGGCAGATCCTTGGGATCCATGTCTTTTGGTTTTACCGCTTCTGTTTTATTGTCATTTGTGCTGTTTTTATCATTGTCATTCATACTGCATCCTCCTGTCAGGGCAAGTAATAAGCTGAAGCAAATAAAGATAATCTTTTTCATTACGAACCTCCACGGGTTTTGTGAGAATAGTATTTTATTTTTATATCAAAAATAATTCTATTGACCTGGTTAAGAGATGATTATTTCATCCTTTTTCATGTTACATCATGGCGGAATTTGGATAAATAGGAAATCGGACTCTGTTTTGATCTCCTTTTATTAACTAATCATATATAACACCTAATATAAATCTAAATACCTATTACTTTTTTCACAAAACAAAAAGAGCCGTATCATACGGCTCTTTACTCTTCTTTCTCAGAATGGCGTTTTTTCAATACATCAAGCACATCATCCAGCGGCAAGGCTTGTTCTCTGAGCAGGACAAGCAGGTGATACAGCAGGTCTGCCGCTTCCCATTTGAGTTCCTCATGATCCCGGTTTTTCGCGGCGATGATGACTTCGGATGCTTCTTCTCCGACTTTTTTCAAAATCTTATCGACGCCTTCACGAAAGAGGTACGTGGTGTAAGCTCCTTCAGGCATTTCCGCTTGGCGTTCGGCGATTACGCGCTCCAGTTCGTTCATGATGCCGAATCGGCCCGCGGCCTGTTCTTCTGTTTGTTCCTTTGTAAAACAGCTGTAGCTGCCAGTGTGGCATGCCGGGCCTGACGGTTCTACGAGTACGAGCAACGCGTCCTGGTCGCAGTCATACCGGATACCTTTGACGGCTTGCGTGTTCCCTGAGGTTTCTCCTTTATGCCATAGCGCTTGGCGTGAGCGGCTGTAAAACCATGTTTCCTTCGTTTCCAGTGTTTTTTCGTACGATTCCTTGTTCATATAGGCAAGTGTCAGCACTTCTTTACTTGCCGCATCCTGCACGATGGCAGGAATTAATCCGTCCTCGTTAAAACGCAGTTCATCTGCCTGTTTCATCTCACATTCACCCCGTACTCTTTCAAGTATGATTTCACTTCTTTAATTGATGTTTCTTTATAATGAAAAATTGAGGCGGCCAGCGCAGCGTCGGCTTCCCCTTTTGTAAAAGCCTCAAGCATATGCTGCGCGTTTCCCGCGCCTCCCGAGGCGATTACAGGGACGGGGACAGCTTCAGAAACAAGCTTTGTCAGCCTGTGGTCAAACCCTTTTTTCTCACCGTCAGAGTCCATGCTTGTCAGCAATATTTCTCCTGCCCCGCGTTTGACGCCTTCTTTTGCCCACTCGGTGACTTCCCAATCTGTTTTCTTTCTGCCGCCGTGCGTGTAGACCTTATATGTGTCAGATTCTTTGTCATACTTGGCATCGATGGCAAGTACGATGCATTGAGAACCGAAAAACTCGGCTCCTTCTGTAATCAGCTCAGGGCGGAGAACAGCTGCCGTGTTCACCGACACTTTGTCTGCTCCGGCACGCAGAATCGTTTTCATATCACTGAGCTGATTGATGCCGCCGCCGACTGTAAACGGAATCGCAAGCTTCGCGGCAACCTGCTCCACAACGTCAACCATCGTTTTTCGTCCTTCATGCGAGGCGGAGATATCAAGAAAGACCAGTTCATCCGCACCTTCCCGGTCGTACACTTCGGCAAGTTCAACCGGATCACCGGCATCCTTCAATTCGAGAAATTGAATTCCTTTGACAACGCGCCCTTCTTTGACATCAAGACATGGAATAATTCGTTTTGTGATCATTTGCGCTTCACCCTTTCAAGCGCCTCGCTCAGCGTAAACTGATTGATGTACAGCGCTTTTCCGATGATCGCTCCAGAGACGCCATCCGCCTGATAGCGGGCGAGGGCTTCGAGATCCGCGACAGAGCTGACTCCGCCGGACGCGATCACCGATTTCCCCGTTTCCTTAGCAAGCTCGACCGTGCTTTGAACATTTGGGCCTGACAGCATTCCGTCTGTTGCGATGTCAGTAAAAATAAAGACTTCCGCACCTTCATTGGCCAGCTCTTTGCCCAGTTCAGCTGCCTTAAGGGTTGATATTTCCAGCCATCCCTCTGTTGAAACAAAACCGTTTCTCGCATCCAGTCCGATGGCAATCTTCTCACCATATTGTTTCAGCATTTTTTTGACAAACGGAGGATTAGAAACTGCTGAACTTCCCAGGATCACCCGATCGACTCCTGCTGATAAATATTCATAGACGTCATTTTCAGAACGGATCCCGCCGCCGATTTCAACGTTCAGATTCAGCTTTTGCGCAATCTCAATCACATGGCGGTCATTCACTCTTTTCCCTTCTTTGGCCCCGTCGAGATCAACGAGATGGATCCATTCGGCACCCTCTCTCGCAAATAACGCAGCCATGTCGTACGGTGAATCGCCATATATCGTTTCCTTATTATAATCCCCTTGAACAAGGCGGACACATTTGCCGTTTCTCATATCAATTGCCGGATATAATGTAAAAGCACTCATTTTTTCACCTTCTGTTCTGCTGCCATTTTCGTGAATTGGGTTAAGATGGACATTCCGACCGTGCTGCTTTTTTCCGGGTGAAATTGGGCGCCGAAGACGTTCCCTTTTCCGACTACAGCAGGCACTCGCACACCATAATCGGCGCTTGCCAGAAGCGCATCACCCTCCATCCCGTCAATGTAATAAGAATGAACGAAGTAAGCGTAGCCTTGTTCTGTTTCAGACAGCAGCGGAGATTCGTTATGAAAGGAAAGGCGATTCCAGCCCATATGCGGAACCTTCAGCTTGTTTCCTTTTTCATCTTCTGCTTTCAGCCTGACTGCTTTTCCTTTTAGCAGCCCGAGCCCTGAAGCGGTGCCGTTTTCTTCGCTTTCTTCAAATAAAAGCTGCATGCCAAGGCAGATCCCGAGAAGCAGCCTTCCCTCTGAGACCATATCGTGAATCAATTGATCGAGCTTCGTGTGGCGCAAATTGTCCATCGCGTCTCCAAATGAACCGACTCCCGGCAAAATGAAGGCATCGGCTTCTTTCAGCGCCTCGGGCTTTTCAGAAACAAAGTACGGTACGCCGACACGCTCAAGCGCCTTTGAGACACTGTATAAATTGCCCATTCCGTAATCTATCACGCCGATCATTTACAGCATCCCTTTCGTTGACGGTATTCCTTTAACACGCGGATCGATCATTGTCGCTTCATCAAGCGCGCGCCCCAGCGCTTTAAAAACAGCTTCAATCATGTGGTGTGTGTTTGTGCCGTAATGAACGATGACGTGCAGGTTCATCCGGGCTTCGAGCGCCAGCTTCCACAAAAATTCATGTACAAGCTCCGTATCGAAAGTTCCGACTTTCGCCGCCGGGAAGTCAGCGCGCATTTCCAAGTGCGGCCGGTTGCTTAAATCAATCACAACTTGAGCAAGTGCCTCATCCATCGGCACAAACGCCGAGCCATAGCGTCTGATTCCTTTTTTATCACCCAACGCTTCAAGCAGCGCCTGTCCTAAGCAGATGCCGATATCTTCAGTCGTGTGGTGATCATCTATATCAACATCGCCTTTTGCGTTTATGGAAAGATCGAATTGGCCGTGTTTCGTGAATAAATCCAGCATGTGTGTCATAAACGGCACGTCTGTTTTGATATCCGCTTGTCCCTCGCCGTCTATTGCGAATGCCAGCTCAATATCTGTTTCGTTTGTTTTTCTGGCGCGTTCCGCTTTTCTCATTTAGAATTCCTCCGTTCTCTCGCTTCAATTGATCTGGCATGGGCTTCTAACCCTTCCAGTCTGGCAAAAGCCGCGATGCTTTCGGCATGCTCTTCAAAGGCTGATTGGCTGTAAGAAATAATGCTCGATTTCTTTTGAAAATCCGTTACGTTTAAAGGACTTGAAAATCTGGCTGTTCCGTTTGTCGGGAGCACATGGTTTGGCCCGGCGAAATAATCACCGACAGGCTCAGGGCTGTATCTGCCTAAGAAAATCGCACCCGCATGTTTGATGCTGCCAAGCAAAGCTTCCGGAGACTGTGTGAGGATTTCTAAATGCTCTGGCGCGAGCGTATTGACGGTATCAATCGCTTCATCCATTGTGTCTGCCACATAGATACAACCGTAATCACTCACCGAAGCTTCCGCTATTTCTCGTCGCGGCAAGGTTTTCAGCTGCTCATTCACCTCGGCTGAAACCGCCTCGGCCAGTGCCATGGAATCTGTGACAAACACACATGAGCTGAGCTTATCGTGTTCCGCCTGCGAAAGCAGGTCGGCCGCAATTTCATGCGGTATCGCTGTTTCATCAGCCAGCACGACGATTTCACTAGGTCCGGCAATCATATCGATATCGACATCGCCGAACACTTCTCGTTTGGCAAGCGCGACATAAATGTTGCCCGGACCCGTGATTTTATCCACCGGCTCAATGGTTTCTGTTCCGTATGCTAACGCCGCAATCGCCTGAGCGCCGCCCATTTTGTAAATGTCTTTTATGCCAAGCTCAGCAGCAGCAACCAAAACCCCCGAAGACAGCCGACCGTCTTTTCCCGGAGGAGTGACGAGAACGATTCTTTCAACGCCCGCTACGAGCGCCGGAATCACATTCATCAAAACAGATGAAGGGTATGCGGCCGTTCCCCCTGGCACATATACACCGGCGGAATCAAGCGCCGTCACCTTCTGTCCCAGCATTGTGCCGTCCTTTCTGTGATAAAACCAGGAGGATTGCAGCTGTCTTTCGTGATATTCCCTAATATTTTCGATTGCCTGCCTAATCACTTGAAGAAGATGTGAATCCAGCGAGGTGTATGCCTCCTCAATTTCCTCTTTTGTGACGAGCGGGCTGTTTATGTCGATGCCGTCAAATTTCGCTGTATAGCTGCGGACCGCCTGATCACCGTTTGCCTTCACATCTTCAATAATGGACCGGACCGTCTTTCTTTGCTCTTCCGTTCCGGCATCGATGGAACGCTTGAGAGAAAGCCGCTCCGCTCCGCTGATGGTTTTGATCTTCATTTTGCGGTTTCTCCTTCCACAACAAGAGATAGGCGGGATGCCATTTCGTCAATCACATCGTCTTTCATTCGATAGCTTACCGGGTTGACAATAAAGCGGGAGGTAATGTCACAAATGTGCTCCATTTCTACAAGCCCATTTTCCTTCAGCGTCTGTCCTGTGGAAACAATGTCCACTATCCGATCTGCAAGTCCAATGAGGGGGGCCAGCTCAATTGAACCGTTGAGCTTAATGATCTCGACTTGTTCTCCCTGCTCTCTGAAATAACTGGAGGCCACATTCGGATACTTTGTCGCGATTCGTGGCGCTACGCCGCTCGAGTCTGTATTCGGAAGTCCGGCGACTGCCAAGTGGCATTTGCTGATATTCAAATCCAGTACCTCATACACATCGCGCTCTTCCTCCAGCATGACATCCTTGCCCGCTATTCCGACGTCTGCCACGCCATGCTCCACATACGTGGTTACGTCCATCGGCTTCGCTAATATGAAACGGAGATTTTCCTCCGGCACATCGATGATCAATTTTCTTGAATCTTCAAACTCCTCAGGGAGCTTGTAGCCCGCCTGCCTCAGCAGCCCTGCCGCTTCTTCAAATATCCGGCCCTTTGGCATCGCCATTGTGAGTAACTTACCCATTTTGCTCTTCCTTTCTGGCACCGATAAAATAAGTGACGTTTGCAAAAGATTTTGTCATCTGGTCGATATTTTCTATTCCCGATAAATCTTGAAGAACCACTTTGTTCCCTTTCATCCGTTCTTCATTCGCATAAGCGATGGCTTGCGCCCGCTGCTCTTTGCTGAAAATAACAGCATCTATATCACAAGGTTCGTCTTTCATATGAAGGGCTTCAATCAGCCGGTCGATCCGAAGCCCAAAGCCTGTTGCCGGAGCAGGTGAATCAAAATGGCCCAGCAGCTTGTTATAACGGCCGCCGCTTCCAATGACAAAACCGACATTCTCAGCGTACACTTCAAATAAAATCCCTGTGTAATAGCTCATGTGGCTGACCATATTCAGATCCAGGCGGACATTTTCCGTACATCCGTAATCCTCAAGAATATCCCACAGCGCCTTCAGTTCATCAACCACGCTTTTTCCTTGTGCAGAATCGACGATTTCCTCAGCACGTCCGCATACTTCTATGCCGCCCCGCAATTCGAGGAGCTCAAGCAGCCTGCTTTTATCAATGGAGGAAAGCGGGAGAGATTTGACATGCTCTCTGTAGCCGACGTAGTTCTTTTCATATAAGAACCTCCGCAGCACATCAGCCCGTTCAACGTTTCCGAGCACCTCAACAAACAAAGCATCCGCAATACCGGCATGGCCGATGGCAATTTTAAAGGATGCCAGCCCAGTGTTTTTTAATGCACCGACGACTAAAGAAATAACCTCCGCATCCGCGCTCGTCGTGCCGTCACCGATTAACTCCACTCCGATCTGTTCGAACTCTGCAGGACGTCCGCCTTCACGCTCCTGAGCTCTGAATACATTTGCCGCATAGCCGACTCTGAGCGGATGATCGTGTTTCAAAAGCTTTGATGCTGCCACCCTTGCAATCGGCCCCGTCATATCCGGTCGAAGCACCAATGTCTTGCCGTCCTGATCAAGAAGCTTAAACAGCTGCTGCTCTTCTATTGCTGATTGGACGCCAACGGTATCGTAAAACTCCAGTGTCGGCGTTTCCATAAATTGATATCCCCATTTATCAATCAAATCGGTTAACGATCGTCTCACCTTTTTTTTCGTTTCGTATAAACCGGGCAGTGTATCTCTCATGCCGTGCGGTTTTTCAAACATAAACATCAACCCGCGCACCTCCGTTGTCATCTTATGAAGGAAAATTCCAAATCCTTTAGTTCGCTAATATGATAATATGTTAGCAGATGAAAGAATGAAAATCAATGCTTAACTTTAGCCAGAATTTTTTTAGTCCAAATATCCTTCTCCCATTATGAAAAAATCATGAACAATGTATTAAAGGTACGTAATATCTCAAATTCTTTATGTTTGGCATGCTATAATACAAATCAAATAGAGAACAAGGAGATAAAGATGAAAACACTGCGAACTCTATGTGTCCTGATGATTCTTTCAGGCGTTATTTTTTTCGGACTTAAAATAGATGCAAAAGATATAGATATTCCTTTTTTGAACAGTCTTAAAAAAGCGGTTTCTGACAGCGATACAGATACAGGTGCGAATAGCAAAAAGGAGCTGAAGGGAAGCGCAAAGCCGCTTGATGTCATCCTTTACAATCAAATGGACGCGCCTCGGCTCTATAACGGCTGTGAAGTAACAAGCCTTGCGATGGTGCTGAATTACGCGGGATACGACGTGACAAAAAACACCCTGGCAAACCAGATTGCCACAGTGCCTTTGACATACAGCAGCGGATTAAAAGGTAATCCGAATGACGGATTTGTCGGGGATATGGCAAATGGCCCTGGTCTCGGTGTCTACCATCGACCGATCTATCAGCTGGCGAAAACCTATGCCGGAGACAAAGTATCAGATCTGACTGGAAAAAGTATTTCCGCTGTTTATCAGCAGCTTGAAAAAGGCAATCCAGTTTGGGTCATTACGACCGCCAGTTTTGCGCCAGTTGACAACATGCAGACATGGAAAACGCCAAGCGGAACGATAGAGATTACGTACAGCGAACACAGCGTCGCTGTTACGGGATATGATGAGAAATATGTGTATCTCAATGACCCGTATGGCTATAAAAACAGAAAAACCGATAGGACGAGCTTTGAAAAAGCGTGGAAACAAATGGGCAGCCAGGCCGTGGTTATTCAAAAGTAAACACCTGAAAGCCGCATATGCTCTATCCTGAGCAAATACGACAATATTCATGCTTTTTGTTTCAATCGGTAAGATCGATTCATTTTCCATTTTTCAACCAAAATTGTCTTTACTTTCAGGCTGTCTGTTTTTATGATTAAAGCAGATTCAGCCTTGCCCCGATCTATGCGAGAGAAGCCGGTGCAAGTCGCTGACGCTTCTCTTGCAAAAAATGAAAGATATCCGGGGAGGATTTTATCATTGAAAAAAATCGTGTCTATCCTATTTATGTTCGGTTTGGTTATGGGTTTCAGCCAGTTTCAGTCATCAACTGCTTTTGCAGCTGACAAAGTGGTTCACGAAACAATTATCGTACCAAAAAATACAACATATGACGGGAAAGGACAGCGGTTTGTGGCAGGGAAAGAACTAGGTGACGGAAGCCAGTCCGAAAACCAAAAACCTGTTTTTCGTGTGGAGGATGGAGCAACTCTGAAAAATGTGGTGCTCGGCGCACCTGCTGCTGATGGCGTGCACACTTATGGAAACGTTAACATTCAGAATGTGAAGTGGGAAGATGTTGGTGAGGATGCGTTAACCGTGAAGAAGGAAGGTAAAGTGACCATCGACGGCGGCTCTGCTCAAAAAGCGTCAGATAAGATTTTCCAAATCAATAAAGCCAGTACATTCACAGTGAAAAATTTCACGGCAGACAATGGCGGGAAGTTCATTAGACAGCTTGGCGGTTCAACCTTCCACGTTGATGTGATCATTGATAAGTGCACCATCACAAACATGAAGGAAGCGATATTCCGGACGGACAGCAAAACAAGCACGGTCAGAATGACAAACACACGCTACTCTCATGTCGGTCAAAAATGGATTGGCGTTCAGCATATTTACGAAAACAACAATATTCAATTTTAACAAAAAAGTCCGCTGATGTTTATTCAGCGGACTTTTTCAATCTTTCTTGCATTTCTTCCTTCGTATAGATGATCCTCATCGGATTCCCACCGACAAATGCCCCGTCAGGCACATCCTTATGGACAAGCGTTCCGGCGGACACAACTGCGCCATCCCCTATTTCCACTCCAGGCAGAATGGTCGTGTTGGCACCAATCATTACTTCGTCTCCGATCAGAACTTTGCCGATCCGGTATTCCTGAATCAAATACTCATGGGCCAAAATGGTCGTATTGTACCCGATGATTGTATTCGTTCCGACTGAGATCTTTTCCGGAAACATGATATCTGGCATCACCATGAGGGCAAAGGATGTCTGTTTTCCAACCTTCATCCCCAGAAATGTACGGTACAGCCAGTTTTTCATCCCTATAAACGGTGTATATCGCGCAATTTGTATGACAATGAAATTTTTGACGACCTTTACAAAAGGGACCGTTTGATAGACATGCCACAGTGAGTTGGCCCCCGAGACCGGATGACGATCTGTTTTTCTCACAGATTACTTCACTCCAACAATTTGTAATAGATCACTCATTTTCTCAAGCATAAAATCAGGCTCATGCTTCGCCAGCGTTTCCGGCCCTTTAATCGTCCATGCGACTCCTGCGGTTTTTGTTCCGGCGTTTTTCCCTGCCAGCACATCATGGTAATTATCACCGACCATAATGGCTTCCTCGTGCTTGCTTCCTAGCTGTTTCAGCGCTAACAGCACAGGCTCGGGATCAGGCTTCGCATTTGTCACATCATCAAGGGTAACAACCGTTTCAAAGAATTCTCCGATTCCCGTGAGCTTGAGGCCCATATTGACAGTATCTCTTAATTTTGTTGTCACAATTCCTAATTGAAAGCCGGCTTTTTTTAATGCATCCAGGGTCTCATATACCGTTTCATATTCAGTCACGAGTGAATCATGCATGTCATGATTGTATGCTCTGTACATAGCGATCATATCCTCGCATTTATCAGGGTCCATCGAGGAGAACGTTTCAAAAAGAGACGGTCCGATAAACGCAAGGACATCTTCTCGTTTATACTTGCCCGGATAATAATGCTCCAGTGTATGCAAAAAGGACGCGATAATTAATTCATTCGTATTAATAAGCGTTCCGTCTAAATCAAACAGAATCGTCGTTACTTGTTTGTCACTCATATTGCTTCCTTTCCAACCGCTGAGGGTTTCCACTTTTTCCATGTATGCGCAATAGCCATTGTCAGCAGAACTGCTGTGGTGACACGAATAAGAAGAAGAGGCCAGACCGGTATGCCGAGCGGAATAAAGACAAGTGTATCTTCCACGACCGCATGGCAGGCAACGAGAAATATAAATGCCAAAGTCATGTCCCGCTTGCTCACGCCGTCATCCTCGACAGCTTTGATCATGACACCCGCTCCGTAGGCCAGACCAATCGTCAGTCCCGCCACCATCGTCATAGACGTATTTTTATTCATGCCAAGCAGCTGCGTAAACGGCGAGAGCCACCTGGAGAACCGATGCAGCCAGCCTAAATCTCTTAAAAACTGGATGATGATCATCAGCGGGATTACTATTGCCGCCAGCTGCAAAACACCAAGCCCGGCTTTCGTTAAGGCTTCTGCCAGCATTGCCAGCCAGCTGTCCGGCGCAACGCTCTTCGCAGCGATAAAACCGTACTGTGCCGTTTCCTGTCCGCCATGCCAAATGAGGTTGATGACGATGGCTGACACAGCGGCCAAACCGATACGCACCGCCAATATAACGCCAATTCTGATGCCAACCTTTGCGGCAACTGTCGATTCGATAATCAAATTATGACAGAATGAAAGCATAACAGCTAAAATAAAGACTTCTTTTACAGACAAATCCAACGTCAAAATCCCGGCAATTCCCGCATACAGATTCAGCATATTTCCCAGCACAAGCGGAATGGCCGCTTCACCGGAAAGCCCGAAGAGACCCATTACCGGTGTGATCAGCCGTACAAGCCAATCCATGACAGGCGTATGCTGAAGCAAAGTGACCAATAGTGTTACCGGGAAAATGACTTTACCGAGTGTCCATGTTGTTTGAAGACCTGCCGCAAGACCGGCCAGAAAGATCTTCTTCATCCCCCATCCCCCTTTGTTGACGTCTACTCCGCGTACCGCTCCTTCGAGTATCCCTTGACGCGTCTGAAGATGATGGCTGCCACAGCCAAAACAATCAACACGATTGAAATCACCTGAGCAATGCGAAGTGATTCTGTCAGCATTAAGCTGTCAGTCCGCATTCCTTCAATAAAGTATCTTCCGATTGAATACCAAATGATATAGATCAAGAACATCTCGCCTCTTCGCAAATTCGCTCTGCGCAGAAGCAGTAAAACAATAACGCCGACAAAGCTCCATAGTGATTCATATAAAAAGGTAGGATGATAATATTGCCCATTGATGTACATTTGATTGATGATAAATTCAGGCAGGTGCAGGCTTTCTAAAAAGGCTCTGCTGACAGCCTCGCCGTGCGCTTCCTGATTCATGAAGTTCCCCCAGCGGCCGATCGCTTGGCCGAGCAAAATGCTTGGCGCGGCAATATCCGCAAGCTTCCAGAACGAAAGGTTTTTCACTCTCGAAAACACATAACCAGTTAAAATGGCGCCAATTAGCCCGCCGTGAATGGCAATGCCGCCCTTCCAGATCTTAATGATCTCTCCCGGATGTGCCGCATAATAATCCCATTCAAAGGCAACGTAATAAATTCGTGCGCAAATAATTGCAATCGGAATGGCAAACAAGACAAGATCAATAAACGTATCTTTCTGCAGCCCCCGTTTCTCACTTTCCCTCATCGCAATCCACAGCCCCAGCAAAGCGCCGAGACCGATAATGATTCCGTACCAATGGACGGCTAACGGCCCCAGCTGAAAAGCTATGGGATTGAGTGGTTCTATCGCTTCATTCATTTAACGCCAACTCCTATTCCTCTTGTTCACCGTCTTCAATGACGTCCGCCAGCTTGTTCGTAAATTGCTCAGCGGCATTCAGCCCCATCCGCTTCAATCTAAAGTTCATTGCTGCCACTTCGATGATGACTGCCAGATTTCGGCCAGGACGGACGGGAATCGTCAGTTTTGTGATTTCTGTATCAATGATTTTCATGGTTTCTTCCTCAAGCCCGAGACGGTCGTATTGCTTGCCCTGCTCCCAAAGTTCAAGGTTCATGACAATCGTGATTCGTTTATTGCTTCTGACCGCGCCGGCGCCAAACAGCGTCATCACGTTGATAATGCCAAGCCCCCTGATTTCAAGGAGATGCTCAATTAATTCCGGAGCGTTTCCGACAAGGGTATCCTGATCCTCCTGCCGAATTTCAACGCAATCATCGGCGACAAGACGGTGCCCCCGTTTCACAAGCTCCAGCGCTGTTTCACTTTTCCCGACGCCGCTTTTTCCTGTAATCAGCACGCCGACACCATATATATCGACAAGAACGCCATGAATCGCCGTGGTAGGCGCCAGCCGGCTCTCAAGAAAGTTGGTTAATCGGCTTGACAGTCTTGTCGTTTTTAGCGGCGATCTGAGGACAGGCACCCCATTTTTCTCAGAAGCGTCAATCAGCTCCTGCGGGATTGGCATATCTCTAGAAAGAATAATAGCTGGTGTTACATCAGTGCACAGAGACTCCATTCGCTGCTTTTTATCCTCTTCCGGAAGCTGTTCAAAGAAAGAAAGCTCTGTTTTTCCAAGAAGCTGCACGCGCTCTCTCGGGTAATATGTAAAATATCCGGCAATTTCAATGCCTGGTCTTGATAGGTCACTCATTGTAATCGGGCGGTTAATTCCTTCTTCTCCGCTGATTAATTCCAAATTGAACTGTTCCATTACGTCTTTTGTGCGAACCTTTGCCACGATATGTTCCTCCTGTTCCGGGCTGCCCCGAGCTTGCTCACAATACTTTCATTTTATCACTTTCGGGCTTGAACCTAAAACAGATTTTATAAAGGCGGGAAAACACCTCAGCTGGTCTAGATCACTAGTCTGAAAAAGAGTAAAATAAAGGTATTCAAATTACAGAAAGGCGGATCATCTATGGCAGAGAGTCTTCTTATCAAAGGCATATCGATCGTGACAGAAAATGAAGTAATCAAAAACGGCTATGTCGGAATCAATGACGGAAAAATCAGCACAGTCTCAATAGAACGGCCCAAGGAGTCATATTCAAAAGAGATTCAAGCACCTGCGGATTCCGTTTTGCTTCCCGGCATGATTGACATTCATATCCACGGGGGCTATGGAGCGGATATGATGGACGCAAGCTTTTCCGCCCTTGACATCATGTCGTCAAGACTGCCCGAAGAAGGCACGACGAGCTTTTTAGCCACAACAATTACCCAAGAGCATGGGAACATTTCTCAAGCGCTGGTGAATGCAAGAGAGTGGAAAGCGGCTGAAGAGTCCTCTTTATTAGGTGCGGAACTGCTCGGCATTCATTTAGAGGGTCCCTTTGTTTCACCTAAAAGAGCCGGAGCCCAGCCAAAAGAGTGGATCAGGCCTACTGATGTTGCGCTGTTCAAAAAGTGGCAGCAGGAGGCGGGCGGACTGATCAAAATTGTTACACTTGCGCCGGAGGAGGATCAGCATTTTGAACTGATCCGCCATTTGAAAGACGAATCGATTATTGCGTCCATGGGGCACACAGATGCCGATTCCGCATTGCTGTCGGAGGCCGCCAAAGCAGGCGCGACCCATATGACCCATCTGTACAACGCGATGAGCCCGTTTCATCACCGAGAACCCGGAGTAATTGGAATGGCACTGGCTCATGATGGATTTGTGACAGAGCTTATCGCCGATGGCATCCACTCCCATCCTTTAGCGGCAAAGCTTGCTTTTCTGGCAAAAGGCAGCAGCAAGCTCATTTTAATTACTGATTCCATGAGGGCAAAAGGACTGAAGGACGGCGTATATGAATTCGGCGGCCAAAGTGTGACGGTAAGAGGACGAACAGCTCTTCTTTCAGACGGAACCCTTGCCGGTTCGATCCTCAAAATGAACGATGGCGCACGGCATATGCGTGAGTTTACAAATTGCTCTTGGATGGATATAGCTAATATAACTTCTGCAAACGCGGCCAAACAGCTGGGCATCTTTGACCGAAAAGGCAGTGTGGCAGTGGGAAAAGATGCAGATCTGGTGATTGTCAGCAGTGATTGTGAGGTAATTCTCACCATTTGCCGCGGAAACATTGCATTTATATCCAAGGAGGCTGACCAGATATGAAAGTAATGGAATGTCAAACGTATGAAGAGCTAAGCCAAAAAGCAGCCAGAATAACAGCAGCTACAATCAAAGATAAGCCTGATGCCGTTCTCGGTTTAGCGACAGGCGGCACGCCGGAAGGCACATATCGCGAGCTGATCCGCCTGCACCAAACTGAGAATCTCTCATTTCAAAACGTCACTACAGTTAATTTGGATGAGTACGCCGGACTTTCAAACAACGATCCGAACAGCTATCATTTCTATATGAACGACCGTTTTTTTCAGCATATCAACAGCAAGCCTAACCGGCATTTTATTCCAAATGGAAATGCAGACGATTTGGAAGCCGAATGCCGACGGTATGAACAGCTAGTCGAATCCCTGGGCGGCACTGACATACAGCTTCTCGGCATCGGGCGAAACGGACACATCGGCTTTAACGAACCGGGAACGTCCTTCAAGTCGCGAACTCATGTTGTGACATTAAATGAGCAAACCCGCCAAGCGAATGCCAGATATTTTCCTTCCATAGACAGCGTGCCGAAAAAAGCACTGACAATGGGAATTCAAACAATACTCTCAAGCAAGCGCATTCTGCTGATCATTTCTGGAAAAAGCAAAGCGGAAGCTGTAAGTAAGCTGTTAGAAGGAAACATAAGCGAAGAGTTTCCCGCATCTGCTTTGCACCTGCATTCCGATGTTACGGTTTTGATTGATCGTGAAGCCGCGTCATTAAGACCTTGAAAGGAACATGCTGACTTATGCATATCAATAAACAATCGCCTATTCCGATTTATTATCAGATTATGGAGCAACTAAAAAACCAAATTAAGAGCGGAGAGCTGCAGCCGGACATGCCTCTTCCTTCTGAGCGCGAATATGCCGAACAATTCGGGATCAGCCGGATGACGGTTCGCCAGGCGCTTTCTAATTTAGTTAATGAAGGCTTGCTCTATCGCCTGAAAGGGCGGGGCACCTTTGTCAGCAAGCCAAAAATGGAACAAGCCCTCCAAGGACTGACAAGCTTTACCGAGGATATGAAAAGCCGCGGAATGACACCGGGCAGCAAGCTCATTGATTATCAGCTTATTGATTCAACTGAGGAGCTCGCGGCTATATTAGGCTGCGGGCACCCCTCCTCTATCCATAAAATCACTCGGGTGCGGCTGGCAAATGATATTCCGATGGCGATTGAGTCCTCACATATTCCGTTTGAGCTTGCGGGTGAATTAAATAAATCGCATTTTCAGTCGTCGATTTACGAGCATATTGAAAGGTACAACAACATACCGATTGCCCGTGCCAAACAGGAGCTTGAGCCAAGCGCTGCCACCTCGGAAGAAGCACACATTCTTGGTATCCAAAAGGGAGCGCCTGTCCTATTAATCAAACGAACAACATATCTGCAGAACGGAACTGCTTTTGAGCATGCAAAATCCGTATACAGAGGCGACCGTTATACATTTGTCCACTATATGGATCGTCTTTCATAAAAAAAGCCTCCAACCCTTTTCAAGGATTGGAGACATGGCGAAAATCAAACTGGTCTGGTGCCGGACGATATGTCTCTTTTTTCGTCTTGAACTTCCAGATCGGTGATTTCGTTTTGCCGTTAAAACTGTCTTCCACGATAATGTACCAATAATAAACAGACTGCGGTTCAAGATGATCCCAGTGGAATTCAGCTGTATCCCCGCTCTTCACTTGCTCTCGTTTTCCGAGCTCTTCATTGGTATATACGTTACATTCAAAATAATCGGTTTCCACCTTTTTGATTCTTGGCTTCAAATCAAGCGAAAGGGAAAATTCATCCTTGTTGCCATAGGTGTCCGTATCATAGTAATTCTTATCCTTTACATACGGAGAGTACGTCGATACGTGCACCATGTCATTGGCTTGGTCAAATTGAAGCAAACGCAAATACCCTTGCCCGCCTTCTGGCCCGCCCTGATAATCGGCCAGCATTTGATGCACGAGACGATCCGGTTTTCCATCACCATCATCATCCAGCTCATCTGTTTTTCTCATCGCACTATGATAATGCCCGCTCAACACCATCACCACATTCGGATTCGGCTTCACGATTTCTTTGAATATTTTCTCTCCGATTGGGCTTCTGTTTCCGCTGACCAGCAAATACTCATGAAAAGCTAAAATGGCCATCCGGTCAGGGTGCTTCTTCAGCACCTGATTCATCCACGCGATGTCTTCATCCGTAATGCCCCATCCCATGTAAAGCATGATATAATCGTTGCCGTTGCTCGAAATCAGGTCATAATGTCCGCGGTTGTTTTTATAGGAACCGCCGTAATGCAATTTTTTATCAAAACGATCGCTGCCAAAATATTTGCCAAACGCCCTGTAGGAACCATCCTTATGCCCGACATCGTGATTACCGGCCAGCACGCCGTATGGAATTCCGCTCTTATCCAGAACGGACATTGACCGATCAGCGTTTTTCCACTGTCTGATATCGGCAGAATCATCTACAATATCACCCGTGTGGAACACATATTTGATATTGAGCTGCTTTTGATTATCTTTTATCCATTCGGTCTGTTTATCAAAAATATGCGGATAGCTTTCGGCGTAATACTGTGTATCAGACATCCAGACAAATGTGTACATATCCTTCGCAGGAGGAATTTCATCCTGTACGATCACGTTCATTTTCGACTCCCGTACAAAATCGGAGGCGATCACAGACGCTTTCAGCGTAAATGGTTTGTCATCCTTCGCGACAAAGCTGTCAACGGGCTGCCATTCATTTGTCCGATAATTCCAGGCATACATCGTCACCTTTCTCCCCGGCAAAGAACTGCCCTTCCAAACTGCTTCCGCCAAATCATTCTCATCCACGGATTGATCAACAGTCACTTCAAAGCGATGATAAGGGAAAAGCTCTTTCTTTTCTGTCGATACTGTTTTTCCATCAGCAGCAGATACCAGCTCCAATTCTTTATTCGTAAACGGAGTCTCACTTTCCGGCACAAAGCTTTTCGGCGGTTCAGTCAGTGACGCGTGCTTAAATATTTTCACATGATTCCGCGCTGTATATTGAAATCCCCTATAAAAACCAACATCCATGGCATCATTCGTCGGATCCTTCACCCGCACAGAAAGCTTGGCCTTATGCGTGTCAGCTTCGGTGTCTATCACCTCCGGCTGGTCCGGATGCTCTCGTTCAATTTTAAACGTCCTCTCAATAACTGTTTTATTGCCCGCAAGATCCGTTGCCGTCACTTTTAGAGAATGTTTTCCCGGCAAAAGTTCAGAGGATGACGTATGATATGGAAGTGTAATGCTTTCCCCATCTAAAAACGCTTCCGCTTCCTCAATTATGCTCCATTTATCATACATATCCGCCTGCAGGATAAGGTTTCCTTTATATGTTTGCCCCTCGGTAATATTCGGCTCAATGTGAGGCCCTGAATTATCTACCCTTACAACCAGGCTGACATTTTCCTTGCCGTTGCTTGCTTGAATATGGTGAGCGCCTTCAGAAAGCTTTGATGTATCCCACTCCAGCAGCTGTGATGTAAACAGTCCGTCAGGCAGATTGAATTGGAATTGCCAGCTTTTATTCGAGCGCTGATTATCGCCAATCAAGAGTTCCTTCTCAGGGGAAACCCTCTCATCCCTGATCACCGTTCCATCCGATAACACCAATCGGGCGTTTTTGACTAAGAAGTCATCACGGTTTTCAGCCGTATCATATGGTGACACCTTTGAACCCGATCGTATTGTAATACGCTGCAGCTGCTTCCCTTTGCGCAGCAGCGTCTCCGGCAATGGAACAGAATAGGTGCGGTATTTATTTGTCGTATCATCGAACACTTTTAATACTTTGCCTTCCATCGTTACCGCGTTTTTAAAATAAAGATTCGTTTTCCTCGTATCAAACGCAAAATACACTTCTTTCTCCATCGCCGGCTCTGTCACTTGTTTTTTTCCGTCAATCCATAGCTTAATGCTGTCTGCTCGCCCGTCTGTCGTGGCTTTGAGAAATTGAGTTCCCGACAGCGTGTCTCTGTTTTCAATGTTCATCCGCAAACCATGCGACTTGCTTGTTTGTTTAATATCAATCATTTTAACAGGCGTTCTTGCTTCATTGATCCCGTCCCCGGCCGCCACGTAATACTCAAGCTGATCTTTCCCAATCAGTTCAGGTGAATACACTATATAATGGTAAAGATTATCGTTGCGGTCTTTTTCAGCAAGAATTCGCTTAAACGGTTTGTTTTCATCCGTCCGGTAGTAAAAAGCTGCTGTTTTCACCAGACTGCGATCCCTTATGTCAGCCCGCAGCTCAATGCTTTCAGCAGGGCGGACAGGCTTGCGGTCAGTCAAATCCTCAATAACCGGCTTTTCTTTATCCAGCTTGATTTTCCGTTTCTGCTCGGGTACCTGTGCCTGTAATACGGTTCCGGGAGACGGATTTTTTTCCCCGATTGAAATGTTCAAAAGTTCTGCAGTTCCGTTTAGCGGATACTTGTAAAGCACAGATGACAGCCGGCGCAACGCATGTTTCCGATAATGCGCTGCCGAAATATCCTTTCCTGTATTCGTTGATATTACAACCGCCCGCGGCCTCGTATTGGCCATACCCTCTGTCTCGTCTATCACCGCAAGATTTTTTCCTTCTATTAATTGTGTCTGATAATACCGATTGAAATCCTCCGGCGTCAATTCTGGATGCCCGGCAGGCTTCAGCCAGATAACAAACGTTTCACCGGATGGTATCAAGATCTTTTCATCAGGTCTCCAAATCAAATCGGAGTCAGGCCCTTCTTTTGGGTAGCGGTAACGGATATGGTAGTCTTTAAAATCAATCGTTCTGTCAGTCGTATTATAAATCTCAATAAATTCATAACCGTCTGCGCGTCCTATGTTCTTCGTATCAACCGCCAGCTCTGTGATCAGAAGCTCTGGAATATGCGCAAGGTCAGCCTGGTATCCTTCAAGCTTCAGTTTCTGCGTCTCCGACTCCACCCGCTGCTTCCCATTCGACATCACAATGTAATACTCAAGCTCGCTGTTCCAAATCAAACGTTTCGGAATTTGCGCCAAAAACTTGCGGACCGCTCCGGGTGTCGGATCCATCGGCACCATTTTGTAGCCCAGCTCATTACTTTGTTTGTAAAAAAGAAAGGCGGAAAATGCTTGATACGAATTGTCGCGAACTTGAGCCTCAATCATTAGGTTGCTTCTCATTTCAGCTTTCACATCAATTTGAGGAGGATTTTCAAGCAAAGGTATGTAATGAGGCGTTTGAAATGGTTCCTGCTGTATAACAGGAAAAACTTTCGATTCATGATGGCCGCCAGACAAAACGGAAAGAAAAGACAATAGCACAGAAGCGATAAATGTGTATTTCCTCACCAAAACACCTCCCTTTTCATGTATTTTGCGTCTGAACAGGGAAGCTTATGAGTTCATTTTTAAACAATGTCCAATCTGACAAAGCAACAAAAAGCGATTACTTCACAATTTTTTAAGAAGGCTGCAGAACATGTAAAAAAGCTGCCTTTGCGGCAGCTTTTTTTTATTTTTTTCTAAGCGGCTCTAAAATGCCTTTTTGAATCAATAAATGAAATACCGACAGGATAACGGATGCCCATATCGCTGTGCCGAAGCCGTCGATTTGAAAACTGTCACCCATGATGGACGCAGTCATCATCAGTGTGATGGCGTTAATCACAAACAAGAAGAGCCCAAGCGTCACCATGGTGACCGGCAGTGTAAAAATAATTAAAAGCGGTTTAATCAGCACGTTTAAGATCGATAAAATGAGGCTGGCGATAATCGCTGCCCCAATGCTGCTGATATGGATGGAGTCAATATATCCATCAATGACGATTAATAACAATGCATTGACTAAAATGCTGACTGCCCATTTTACCATGTCATTTCATATCCCTTTCTGACGGGACGATAAAAATCCAAATGATATAAATGAGCAAAACCGGTAAGACACTTGTCATAATTGCTAAGATGACAGTTATGACTCTGAGGAGTGATGCATCCCAATTGAAATATTCCGCGAGACCTCCAATGACACCAGCGATTTTCTTGTCTTTTTCTGAGCGATAAAGCTTATTCATTCGATCACCTCTGTGAGTACTTTAGTTTGATGGCGCCTGTTAATGATTCTGAGAAGACGGTGATGTTTTGATCATGTGCCTGATTTGAAGTGAACATCATTTCTTTTTGAATGGTTTCATTTTTTTCCTTCAGCATCTCAACATCCATTAATTCATGGGACAGCGAACCAAGATTGCTTTTCAGCTCTGCCTTCACTGCGAGATCGTCCGGAATCGCAAGCTCCACACTCCCAGTCGTTGTTTTTGCATAAATGGAGCGGCAGTCTGATTCTGTTACGTTAATCGCAATATTTCCGTTAAAGCTTTGAACGTCAATGGATTCGCTTTTCCCTCGGAGATCGATCAATCCGTTAATGGTTTCCGCTTCTATCGTTCCGCAGCTGTGGCTGGCGAGCTTAATTTGCCCGTTGGCCGTTTCAGCAATGGCTTTTCCAGCTGTTAAATGTGAGAACGACAGCACACCGTTTGTCGTTTTCGCTGAGAACTCTTTTACATGTAAATGTTCCCCTCTGATCGGTCCATTAAACAGCTTCACCCGAATCTTATCATACTCCTTTTGAGGAATATACAAAGTGACATTCGTTTTCATCGTCTTTTTCTCAGTACGGATAAAAAACTTATTTCCTTTGATTTCGCATTCAATATGCTGAAGAAATGCATGTCTCGCCGCATCCTGGCTGTCAGCGCGATATACCTTTGCCTGGCATTCCGCTCTGATATCCTCATCTTCCCAAGGGACGATATTCACGCTGCCATTGGCAATTTGCAGCTCGACACTGGAAAAGTCAGTATCTTTAAATTGAAAAATGTGCTGAACATCATATGCATGGCCGAAGTTTAAATCAAGGTCAACTTCCTTGACCTTTTTCACAGCAGAATCAATCCAGTCAAACAGCTTGGCTCCTAAAGACGGCTTGCCGCTCTCTTTTTTTGCCGTTGTAAATGGCTCTTCCTCGTCATGAACGTGAACTGAGAGCGCTGTGATTTTCTCTTCTTTTTCCTTATAGTCGCTGTCAAGTTTTTCAATCAGTGTCAAAGCCTCTTGTGCGGTAAGCTTCCCTTCCTCAACAAGCTTAAGGATTCGTTCCTTTTCTTGCTTCATTACGATCTCCTCCCCATTGTCTACTTATGCTGCACGCAGGACCTTAATGCCCTGAATCACATTCCAAATGATAATGCCAATGACAACCAAGAAATAAATAACCGCTCCCCCAATGATTACAAATACGGGAAGAAGGCTGTCTCCATCAATCGCAATAGCTCCGCCAAGTAAAGCAATAAAAAGGAACAGCCAGCCGACAAACGGAACAATGTGAGAAATAAGAGAACGTATCGCATGGCGTTTTGTTTCTTTCTCATTTACTACAAAATAAGCGACAATCGGCACAATGATTGGCGCAATGAACACACTGAAGTAACAAAGTGATGCAATAATAGCTTGATTACGGTTCAATTCATTCCACACTCCTATTGTGAATTGTCCATGACAAAAGATCAGGGACGTTTTACTTATTTATACGTTTAAAATCTCTTCAGGTTTCAAATTCATTCTTTAGACATGCTCCGATTTACGGAAATTGGATTTTAAAAAGTTTTAGAAGTAGAATCTTCCGGCTATACCGATTACAATATGTAAAAAGCTTACGGCAACCAAGGAGGCTGGACAAGCAATGGAGAAAGATACCAGTGACTATACAGTAACACAAGAATCCGTGTTAAAGCTGATTCATGAACAAAAAAGAATGAATCGTGAAATGATCGCCGAGCTTGAACAGATTCACGGTCCCTTCCCGATCTCTCACGATATCCAATATATAAAAGTGCTCCTCGATAGCAGCAACACGCATATTGTTCAAGATTTAATGAGTGTAAGTAAGCAGCTGTATAAGAAGACTTTATAATTGCGGAAAACATTTCATTTATGATAACTGAAACAAAGCTAAAGGTTAGATGACAATATCTTGCCTTTTTTGTTTTGAAAAAACAAGTGATTCCCTAACTGTCACATCATGATTGTAACAAAAAAAGCCTGCCGGCACATCCAGTTAATGGACTCTGTCGGCAAGCTGTGACTGTGACTATCAAAAAGAGATAGCCGTTCAGAATTAACGCAACAATTGAAGCACGTTTTGCGGCTGTTGGTTTGCTTGAGCAAGCATCGCCTGAGAAGCTTGAGAAAGAATGTTGTTCTTTGTGAACTCGCTCATTTCTTTCGCCATGTCAACGTCACGGATACGAGACTCAGCAGCTGTCAGGTTTTCAGAAGAAGCACCAAGGTTGTTGATTGTGTGCTCTAGACGGTTTTGTACCGCACCAAGTTTAGCGCGTTGAGCAGATACTTGATTCGTTGCTGCGTCGATAGCTCCAAGTTGATCGTCAAATGAATTAGTTGTGAAATCTGTTACTTTAATATCTTTGATTTTGATAGCGTCTGAACCTAAGTCAGCAGCTTTCATGCTCTCAATGTTTACACTTAACTGCTGTCCGCCATTCGCTCCAATTTGGAATGTAAGCTGTTTACCGCTTGCTTCTGAAAAAGAACCGTCTAACAGGTTTTTACCATTAAATTGCGTACGGTCCGCAATACCTTTACTTCCGTCTTGCCCACCGATCTCTTCAATTAAAGAGTCCATTTCGTCTTGGATCGCTTGAAGGTCAGTATCATCTTGCGTACCAGTGTTTCCAGCTTGAACAGTAAGTTCACGCATACGTTGAAGGATTGCATGAGTTTCAGTCAATGCACCCTCAGCTGTTTGGATAAGAGAGATTCCGTCTTGAGAGTTTTTAGAAGCCATTTCAAGACCTCTGATTTGTCCTCTCATTTTTTCAGAGATCGCAAGACCCGCTGCGTCATCTCCCGCACGGTTGATACGAAGGCCTGAAGACAGTTTCTCCATGTTCTTTTGGCTCGCACCGTTGTTTGAAGACAAACGGTTCAGTGTGTTAAGTGCTGCGATATTGTGGTTAATTCTCATGTGTAAATTACCTCCATGTGTATTTATTCTGAAATCAAAGACTTCCTTTTCTTTGATTTCTGGCGTATGAGATTCCAATAAAGCTTCTAACCTATGTAGATTCAGTTATTGATTAAGGATGCCTTTAAACCCCTTAATAGGGTTTGTCTGCTTGATTTGGAAATCATCATCCGCCTTTCAATTCATATATCGACAGCAATTTGTAAATGTTTAGGCGTTTTCCCAAAGAAATTTTACCCAAAGACGATTCTAAACCTATTATGCCGTAAAGAAAAAGCTTGCCTGCTAAGCCCCTGGATGGACTTGCTGACAAGCTGTTCTCTCTTAATAAAGTTTTTTAAGATGTAGCCGTTTCTTTCGCTTCCAAGAGCGATTTCATGCGTTTTTTGTCACGCTCCATAACAGGCTTCAAATAACGGCCTGTATACGATTCTTCCACTTCGGTGATTTCCTCAGGCGTTCCTGACGCGACAATGGTTCCGCCCCCGGCTCCGCCTTCCGGGCCCAAATCCACAATGTAATCGGCCGTCTTAATGATATCAAGGTTGTGCTCAATAACCAGTACAGTGTCTCCGTTGTCTACCAATCGTTGCAGCACGACAAGAAGTCTGGCGATATCGTCGACATGCAAACCTGTCGTCGGCTCATCTAAAATGTAGAGCGTGCGTCCGGTCGAGCGTTTGTGCAGCTCTGATGCGAGCTTCACGCGCTGCGCTTCTCCGCCCGACAAGGTCGTCGCCGGCTGGCCGAGCGTAATATAACCTAAACCAACATCATATAGGGTTTGAAGCTTGCGTTTGATTTTCGGGATATTTTCAAAGAAAGAAAGAGCATCTTCAACCGTCATATCAAGCACATCAGAGATGCTTTTTCCTTTGTACGTCACTTCAAGCGTTTCCCGGTTATAGCGTTTGCCGTGGCATACCTCGCATGGAACGTATACGTCAGGAAGGAAGTGCATTTCAATTTTAATAATCCCATCTCCGCGGCAGGCTTCACAGCGACCGCCCTTCACGTTAAAGCTGAAACGGCCTTTTTTATAGCCGCGGACCTTCGCTTCATTTGTCTGCGCAAATACATCGCGAATGTCATCAAACACACCGGTGTATGTCGCAGGGTTGGATCTCGGCGTTCTACCGATTGGCGCCTGGTCAATGTCGATGACTTTGTCTAAATGGTCCAAACCTTTTATCTCTTTATGGCTGCCGGGCTTCGCTTTCGCTTTATGAAGCTTTTGCGCCAGCGCCTTATGCAAAATTTCATTAACGAGTGTACTCTTTCCTGAACCGGAAACACCTGTAACTGCTGTAAACGTCCCCAGCGGGAACTTGGCATTCACTTTTTTCAGGTTGTTTTCTGAAGCGCCTTTCATTTCAATGTAACGTCCATCCGGCTTTCTTCTTTCAGGAGGCAATGGGATAAACTTTTTCCCTGATAAATAGCTGCCAGTTAATGAGTTCGGATCTTCCATCACTTCTTCCGGCGTACCTGCAGATGTCACCTGTCCGCCGTGAATGCCGGCACCCGGTCCAATATCTATTAAATAATCCGCTGCCATCATCGTGTCTTCATCATGTTCTACAACAATCAGCGTGTTCCCGAGGTCTCTCATATTTTTCAGTGCGCTGATCAAGCGGTCGTTATCACGCTGATGCAGACCGATAGACGGTTCATCTAAAATATAAAGCACACCGGATAAGCGCGAGCCAATTTGAGTCGCCAGCCTGATGCGCTGTGCCTCTCCACCGGACAGCGTTCCCGCTGCCCTGCTCAATGTCAGGTAATCGAGGCCGACTTTGTCCAGAAAGCTTAAGCGCTCCACAATTTCGCGCAAAATCAAATTGGCGATCTGCATATCCTTCTCAGAAAGGGTAAGGCCTTTGAAAAAGGCGAGTGCATCGGCTACAGACTGCTCGGTAATTTTTCCGATGTGGCGTCCGTCAACCAATACGGCAAGCGCCTCTTTCTTTAACCGATAGCCTTTGCACGTCGGACAAGACTTCTGAGACATATACTGCTCCATTTGTTCACGGATAAAATCAGAGCTTGTCTCCTTATAGCGTCTTTCAATGTTGCGCAATACGCCTTCAAATTGAATTTCACCTTCACGGATTTGTCCAAAATCATTTTCATATCGGAAATAAATCAGATCATCTCCGCTGCCGTACAGCACTTTATCCAGTTGATGCTTCGGCAGATCTTTGACCGGCACATCCATATCAATCCCGTAGTGGGTGCAGACTGCCTCAAGCAGCTGAGGATAATATTGTGAACTGATTGGTGTCCATGGGGCGACCGCATTCTCCTTCAATGACAAATCTTGATTGGGGATGACAAGGTCGGCATCCACTTCAAGCTTCATTCCGAGACCGTCACACGTCGGACACGCCCCGAACGGACTGTTAAACGAAAACAGCCGCGGCTCAAGCTCACCAATTGAAAATCCGCAGTGCGGACAGGCATGATGCTCGCTGAACATCAGCTCTTCCTCACCGATGACATCAATCATAACCCGTCCTTCACCTAAACGGAGCGCCGTTTCCAATGAATCTGACAGACGGGCTGCCACGCCTTCTTTCACCACAATCCGGTCAATGACAACCTCAATGGAATGCTTCTTATTCTTTTCTAATTCGATATCGTCGGAAAGCTCACCCATCTCGCCGTCAATTCTGACTCTGACATAGCCTTGTTTTCTAATCTGGTCAAGCACCTTGACATGAGCGCCTTTTCGACCCGAGACAATCGGCGCCAGCACCTGAAGCTTCGTCCGTTCCGGGTATTCCAGAATTCTGTCCACCATCTGCTCGATGGTCTGGGATGTAATCTCAATTCCGTGCTCCGGGCAATGAGGCTTCCCTACTCTCGCATATAAAAGACGCAGATAATCATAAATCTCCGTTACCGTACCGACAGTAGACCTCGGATTGCGGCTCGTTGTTTTCTGATCGATGCTGATGGCGGGAGACAGTCCCTCAATTGCATCAACATCAGGCTTATCCATTTGCCCTAAAAACTGGCGGGCATAAGCAGACAGCGATTCGACATACCGTCTCTGTCCTTCAGCATATATCGTGTCAAAGGCAAGGGAGGATTTACCTGATCCGGACAAACCCGTGACAACGACAAGCTGATCTCTCGGAATCGTTACATCTATATTTTTCAGGTTATGCGCCCTGGCTCCCTTCACCTCTATCCGATCCATAGCCATTTGTTCATCATCCTTCCGCTTTTAGCTCTAAAAGTAAATCGCGAAGCTCCGCGGCTCTTTCAAAGTCAAGCGCCTTGGCGGCTTCCTTCATTTCATGCTCCATCTGTTCAACGACTTTCTGGCGTTCTTTCTTCGTCATTTTCGACAGCTTCGGCGCGGCTTTTGTTTTGTATTCCGCTTTATCCTCAGCTGCTACTGTTGCACGAATGACATCACGAATTTCTTTATTTATCGTTTTCGGCGTAATGCCGTGCTCTTCGTTAAACCGCTCCTGCTGCTCGCGGCGTCGTTTTGTTTCATTAATCGCAATTTCCATAGACTTCGTTATTTTATCGGCGTACATAATGACGCGGCCTTCCGCATTTCTCGCTGCCCGCCCGATGGTCTGGATCAGCGAACGCTCAGAACGAAGGAAGCCTTCCTTATCCGCATCCAAAATCGCAACTAAGGATACTTCTGGAATGTCCAGCCCTTCCCTCAGCAGGTTGATGCCGACAAGCACATCGTACTTGCCAAGGCGCAGGTCACGAATAATTTCAATCCGTTCAAGCGTCTTAATCTCAGAATGCAGATAGTTTACTTTAATGCCGATTTCCTTTAAATAATCGGTCAGATCCTCTGACATCTTCTTCGTCAGGGTTGTCACAAGCACCCGTTCATCCCGCTCGATTCTTGCTTGAATTTCGCCGATCAAGTCGTCAATCTGGCCTTCGATTGGACGCACATCGATAAGCGGGTCAAGAAGCCCCGTCGGACGAATGATCTGTTCGACCATTTCATCTGTATGTTCAATCTCGTACGGCCCTGGTGTTGCTGATACATACACGATATTGTGCATATGCTTTTCAAATTCCTCAAAACGAAGCGGACGGTTATCAAGCGCTGATGGAAGCCGGAAGCCGTGATCAACAAGCACCTGTTTCCGCGCCTGGTCTCCGTTAAACATGCCGCGCACCTGAGGAATGGTCACATGCGACTCATCCACTACGATCATAAAATCGTCTGGGAAATAATCAAGCAGCGTATACGGCGTTGAACCTGGAGGCCGCAGCGTCAAATGTCTTGAATAGTTCTCGATACCCGAGCAGAAACCCATTTCACGCATCATTTCAAGATCATATCTTGTCCGCTGCTCTAAACGCTGCGCTTCAAGCAGCTTGCCGTTTTCGTGCATAACCTTCAGCTGTTCCTCAAGCTCTTTCTCGATATTTTGAATCGCTTTCTCCATTTTCTCGGCCCGCGTTACGAAGTGGGACGCCGGGAAAATCGCAACATGATCACGGTCGCCGAGAATTTCTCCTGTCAGCGCATCCACTTCCCGAATCCGTTCAATTTCGTCACCGAAAAATTCAACTCTGATACAATGCTCATCACGGGATGCCGGGAAGATTTCCACTACATCCCCGCGCACACGAAATGTGCCGCGCTGAAAGTCGATATCGTTGCGGGCATATTGGATATCTACAAGTTTTCTGAGCAGCTCGTTGCGCTCAATTTCCATTTCACTCCGCAATGACACGACCATTTCCCGGTATTCCTCAGGCGAACCGAGGCCGTATATACAAGACACACTCGCAATAATAATGACATCTCTACGCTCAAACAGAGACGATGTGGCGGAGTGTCTCAGTTTATCAATTTCATCATTAATACTAGCGTCTTTCTCTATAAATGTATCCGTTTGAGGCACATACGCCTCCGGCTGATAATAATCATAGTAACTGACAAAGTACTCGACAGCATTGTTCGGAAAAAATTCCTTGAACTCACTGTAAAGCTGTCCAGCAAGGGTTTTGTTATGGGCAATCACGAGAGTCGGCTTATTGACTTCTTTAATCAAATTGGACACCGTAAATGTTTTCCCAGTTCCTGTCGCACCCAGCAGAGTCTGATGCTTCTTGCCCTCCTGAATTCCTTTTACAAGCTTTTCAATGGCTTTCGGCTGATCTCCCTGGGGCTGATATTTCGAGACTAACTCAAAGCGATCTTTCACAAAAATAAGCCTCCGTTTCTTTAACGAAATCTTCCTATAGATATAGTAACACAATGGAAAGCAAAATCACTAAAAATACGAACTAAAGTTCGGTGGTTTTTTATTTCCATTTGTTTTTGTGTATAAAAAACCTGCTTTTTAAACGTAAAAGCAGGTATTCGGTCTTTATATTCATTATGTCCGATTTATTCTTCTTTTTTCTCTGCAGCTTTTTTGGCCATATACAGTCCGCCAGCCACAAGTGATACAACATCCAATCCTACAATAAAATACGTTTCTGTATAGCCTTTTAAATAAGAGGCAAACAGCAATGCAGCTGTTAGAGCAATCGCCACATAATGATTAAAAGTGACTCTAGTAAATAGAACGACAAGCATAAAAGGGAAAAACAATGCAAAAACGGCTTTTGTAATCAACAAAAACCCTCCTCAGGGATTCTTCATCTGATCTGATTATAGTAAAAAATGAAGAATCGGACAATCATGCATTCGCTCCCTCTCCTACACCATACCCCTTTTCATCCAAAATCAATCACCATATTTGCATTTTGGTGCCGGACATTGTGCTGCTGTTCCACACAACGGCACTTTTTTTGTTACATCATCAAGTCCGCCGCCAGATTCCTAGAATAAAAGAAAATAGGTATACAGCACCAGTTCATCCGTATATTTCATGATAATATAACTAACTTAACTATTCATTTTATTTAGGACTTTCTGAGTTTGACAGCATTTTCCTGAAAACCTACAATGGAATGATAGTGTTTACTATCATTTTTAAACACAGGCTCCGCCATAAAAAGACTAGAGAGAAAAATAAAATGAAGGAGAGAGGGGTTTCAACTATGTATTCTGTTTTATTTCGCCAGGCAGAAGAGTCCAGCCAGCTGGCTGGAGCAAAAGGAATGAATTTGATTAAATTGACCAAACACGGTCTTCCTGTTCCGGACGGGTTTATTATTCAAACGAACGCGCTCGCACGTTTTATGGAGGACAACCAGCTTCAAGAGACTAGCAAGAGCGTCGAAAGCGGGATCATTTCCGGAACATTTTCGGAAGAGCTGAAAAATGAGCTGACTAGTTCTTTTTATCAGCTTAGAGAATCATATCGATCCGTAGCCGTGCGTTCTTCATCTGCTTCGGAAGATTTAGAAGGCGCCTCATTCGCCGGTCAGTATGAAACCTACTTAAATATCAAAACAGAGGAAGAGTTTCTGGCTAAAGTGAAAGAGTGCTGGGCCTCATTTTTTTCAGGGCGGGTCAGCAGTTATAAGAAAAAAATGAACAATCAAATCACAGAGCCGTTAATGGGAGTGGTCGTTCAGGGGCTGATCGATTCAGAAGTGTCAGGTGTTATTTTCAGCCGCAACCCTGTTACCCATGATGATAGAGAGCTTTTAATCAGCGCCAGCTACGGGCTGGGTGAAGCTGTCGTTTCAGGAAGTGTTACCCCAGACACGTTCATTGTTCATAAATCTTCGTTTGAGATTCAGAAAGAAATAGGGGCAAAAGAAATCTACATGGAGTCTGCGGCAGAAGGAATTGCTGAAAAGGAAACGAGTGAAGACATGCGCAGCCGTTTTTGCCTTACAGATGAACAAGTGATTGATTTGGCTGAAATCACAAAAAAAACTGAAGACCTGTACGGGTATCCTGTTGATATAGAATTTGGAATTGCTGATCATCAAATATACCTTCTGCAAGCTCGCCCGATTACAACCATTGAACAGGACAAAAAAGCGGCAGAAGAAAAACGCAGCTTCATGATTACCGATGCTGATATGAATGATTTCTGGCTTAACATGGAGTCTAATATTGAAGGTCCGGTGAGTCCATTATTTTCATCGTTCATCGTGCCGGCATTGGAATATGGCCTAAAGAAGAGCATGCAAAAGTTCCCGATTGGTGTTGTTGTTGATGAAGTAAAACTTTATCGCGGACATATTTATTCCAAAAATCAAGGAGGGCAGCAGCCTCCTTCTGAAGACTGTGGCAAAGAGCTTTTCCCAATTTTATCGGAGCGTATGTATGACATCATCAATCACACCTATCTTCCTTTTTACCGGACACTGGACCAGTTCGCACAAACTGAGCATACTGCAGAAAGCGCACTGGATGCTTTTCGACAACTAAAGGCCTTTTATCTCAAGGCTTATGAAGAGCACTTCAATATCGTTTTCCCGCAAATCCTTTTAACAAACAAACTGCAAGCGATGTATCAGGACATTCAAGGAGAGTCCGAAAACGCTCATTTTTACGAGATGCTGACAGGAAAAATGAACAAATCACTGGAAACTGACCGCTGCCTATGGCTTTTTGCCGTTGAAGTTCAGGAGAACCCGCACCTTATGGCCATTTTTGAAAACAACAAGCCTGAACAGCTCCAGGAAAAATTGGAACAAACAGATGAGGGAAGACGCTTCCTGAAGAACATCCATGAATTCTTGCAAGAATACGGATGGAGATCTGTTAAAAGTCATGATCTGATTGAACAAATCTGGGCGGAAAATCCGTATTTTGCTCTGGCCAATATTCAAAATTATGTCCGTAATGGCTATCACTTTGACAATGAATTTCAGAAAACGAAAGAAAAACGAGAGAAATTATACAATGAATTCTTGGAAAACATAGAAGATCCCGATTTACGCACAGAATTTGGCCGCCTTTATCAATGGACGCTGAACGCTGCAAATATAAAAGATGATCACCACTTTTATATTGACGCCATGCTGGATGCCAAGGCGAGAATCTTTCTGCTGAAGGTAGGTGAATTGCTGGCGGAAAACGGTGTTATTCAAGATCGTGAGGATCTTTGGTTCTTATATGACGACGAAGTGGAACACGCGCTTCTTCACCCTGTATCCCTGCAAGAAAAGGCTGAAAAACGCAGGCAGACCTTTCATGAGTATGAGCTGGCCCAAGCCCCTGCCTATCTCGGCACTCCGACAAAAGAACAGCTAAAAGCTGCTGAAGAAATTGTCGGCGCTGTGATAGAGGATGAAAAAAACACAGAGAATCATATTTTTGGCATTGCGGCGTCAAGCGGCATTGCGACAGGTCCGGTGAAGATCATTCGGGACGCCAATGAATTTTCTCAATTCGCGCCTGGGGACGTACTCGTTTGCAAGATGACCACACCGCTATGGACCAGCCTGTTTCAAGACGCCAAAGCGGTTATTACAGACACGGGCGGCATTTTGTCTCACGCTGCGATTATCGCCCGTGAATACGGCATTCCAGCCGTTCTCGGCACACGCACGGCAACAGAAAGACTGCGAGACGGAGACATCATCACGGTTGACGGAAGCAGCGGCAAAATCACAGTTGTCAGCCGGTCCTGATGCGTCCCCTCTTTCTTATACAAGCGGGGCGGGTGTATACTTGTCCTGCCAGTATATTCGTGAGGTGAAACGTATTGAGACCGACAAACAAGAGAATCCTTGACGCTGCCATGCAGCTGCTCGTCCAAAAAGGATATCGCGCAACGACTACAAAAGAAATTGCAGAAAAAGCAAACGTAAGTGAAGCGACGATTTTCAGAAACTTTAAAAACAAACAAGGACTAGTTGAGGCTTTGCTTTCTCAGCATTCTACAAACAGAAGCAGCATTTTGGAACAAACCGAAGGAGATTTGTACAAAGACCTGCTTCATATCGGAACCTGTCTCTTGGAGGAGCTCGAACATAGAAAAGATATCATTAAAATCAGCTTTCGTGAACCGGCCATGTTTCAGGATGTCATTAACCACGTCACTGAATATCCCCAATCTATGAAACAGCTATTGGTTGATTATCTCAAAACGATGGGTGAAAAAGGGGTTATTCAGACAGGAAATGAAGCGGAGCATGCCGACGTGTTCATGTCGATTATCTTCGGTTATTTCATTCACCGTCTCCATTTAGGAAATCGGGTCATATCAATGCCCCAGGAAAAAATGCTGGAGCACAGCACAGCTTTATTTGTCAAAGGAATTTCTGCTGATTAACTCCTTGGCATAATAAAAAGGAGGATCCCAATGAGCTCAAGAAAAGAATGGGCGCTGATCGTCTCGCTATTATTGGGGGCCATTCTGGTTCCCATTAACTCAACGATGATCGCGGTCGCGCTCTCATCTATTTCCCATACGTATAACGAATCCCTCGCAAGCATCACTTGGGTGGTTACCGTTTATTTAATCGTGATGGCAGTCACACAGCCGATTGCAGGAAAGCTCGGTGACATGTACGGCAATAAAACAATGTACTTATGGGGAGTCGGCCTATTTCTATTCGCATCCCTAGGCTGCGCTCTCTCACCAAGTCTGCTCCTGTTAATTGTCTTTCGGGCATTGCAGGCAGTCGGCGGGGCATTGCTTACGCCAAACAGCATTGCCATTATCCGGCATGTGGTTTCTGAAAAACGCCTGCCGAAAGTGTTTGGATTTTTCGGACTGGGCGCGGGACTTGGTGCAGCACTCGGGCCTTTTATCGGCTCTATACTGATTGACAGCTTCAGCTGGCATTCGATTTTTTGGGTCAACATTCCGTTCCTCGCCATTGCTTTATTTACGGCATTAACGATGTTTCCTCAATATAAAGAAAATAAATCTGACGCGCCGCTGGATATCATCGGCTCTCTCTTGCTTGCAGGCAGCATCGTTTCCATTATCCTGCTGACGAAAAATGAGGCTTCGTGGGGTTATGCGGTATACAGTGTATTAATACTTCTTTTTGTTCCGCTTTTTTTCAGAAGAGAAAAACGTACGCAGCATCCAATCATTGACTTTGCACTGTTTAAAAGCTCAACCTTTACAAATGCCAATCTATCAGTCTTGTTAAGCAATTTAATGATGTATGCCGTCTTATTGATCATGCCGTTGTTCATGACGAACCAATTTGGGCTTACTACGTCTAACAGCGGGATGGCGCTTTCCGTATTTTCGATCTTCATGTCAGCCAGCAACTGGGTGGGCGCACAGTTCCATCATAAGTGGGGAGCAAAAAAAATCATTTTTCTTTCATTTGCTATGATGGCTGGAGCGAATCTATTATTTTTGCTGTTAAGCAGCTCACATTCCGTCTTGTTTCTCATGCTGTCTCTTATCCTTGGCGGGCTTGCTTCCGGAGTCGGCCTGACCAGCATGCAGGTGTCATCCCTTGCCACAGTAGATCCTAGTATGTCAGGAGTGGCATCCGGCATTTTCTCGACCTTCCGCTATTTCGGAAGCATCATTTCATCAGCCTTAATCGGCCTGATTTCGGGATATCACACCCTATTTATGATTCTCTTTGCTGTATCCATTATCGGCGTTTTTGTTTCATTGGGCATCAAATCTGATGAAACGGCACGGATTGAAAAAAACTCAGCGTAATACAAAACAGCCCGGCCCCGCATCTTCCTGCGGTGCCGGGCTGCCTTTTATGATCCCGAAGCGGCTGCTTCGTCTTCACGTTCATCCTTTACGAAGAGGATGCCCAATTCATGATGTTCTCCTTCATAAGAAGCTCGCTGGTCAAAACGAATTTCTCCATTCAAACCGATAATTTCAAGCTTCACATATGCACGGTTATGCTGGAGCGCCTCATAGAAATCGGAAACGTTCTTAACCGGTATCCCATTAACTTTTGTAATGATTTCTCCGATTTTCAATTCCAGGTCCTCAGCCGGCGTATTGGGGATAATCCCAAGCACCATCAAGCCCTGATCCCGTTTCGAGAAATAAAACGGAGCCGCGTTATCATTCACCCTTTGCTTTATAGACAGAAAAATGCGTCCTAACAAAGCTGTACAGACGGCTGCACCCGCAAGCGGCGTCCAAAGCAAGCTTGCTGCACCAAGAACTGTGACGGCAAGGCCGAGAATACAAACGCGTTTCGCTGTAATCCTTATACTCGTTTCAGGAAGCGATCCCTGTACCCTTTGTCCGAATCCGACAAAGTAAGGAATCCATAGAAAATGGAATGAGCCGCCGGGAACAGTAAACACGGGCCACCAGCTAAGATGCGATTCTAAACCATTACCGGGCACGAGAAGGAACAGCGGCAAAAGCCAAACCCGGTTTGCCAGCTGCTGTCCGATCGGCAAACCGCGGCTGCTTACGACAAGCGCCGGTGATGTTCTCACATGCGCAGAACGATAAGCAACCGCTCCTTCAATGATAATCAGCAAACCTAGAAACACAGCCACAGCCGGCCAAACAACTGCAAATCCTTGCGGAAATCTCTCCAGAAAGGGCTCAGCCTGATAGACTTGCAGTCCAAAACCTATCAGCATACTCACACTGACGATATATGCAGCAGACATCCAGTTTGCGCGAAGAGTGAACGCTGCCGCTGCAGTGATAACGGCAATAATCGCAAGTAAACCGAGAGGAATCGATAATCCGAGTCCACCTAAAACAACTGACAAAAGAAAACCTGGAATCAGTCCCTTTGTATATGTAAATTTCAGATCATCATAAATATCTGCTATTCTTGTATGAAAGGTTTTGCGTTCCCTTTTGATTCTTACATAGCCGAAAGCCAGAGTTATGATGATAAAAAACCAGAAAAGCGGGTGTAAGAAGAACAGGCCCGCGCTTTTTAACAGTTCAATTCCCCATTGAACAGACACTATCTCTCACCGCCTCAAGCCAAACATGTTACTCATATTCTATCAAATATTAAATGGCTTGGATATCCTCAGGAGAGTTTATCTCTCTTGCGTCATCCACAGCGTGACATTCGATAGTGAAAAATCCTTTAAATAGTGGTTTACGTCCACATCCAATAACCCGCTGATTAGATGCATCGACCTTTTTATATCTGTCAGATTAATTCCTAATCGCTTATGGTTTTTCATTAAGTAGTTAAAATAATGTTTGGCACATTCCTCATTAATGTCATTTACTGATTCGACATTGGTGTAATTGACCAAATATCTGCTGAACAGCATAAGAAGACTTAGTGCTTTTGTAGCTGAAAATGTTACGTCTTGTGTTCTGTCTTTTAATTGTTCCACTAATTCATAATATTTTTTCTCACGCACAATACTTGCCCTCTTCAATTGTGAACCCCCATTTTCTTTATCCAGATAAGCACGGGCCAGTATACGCAGCAGTACTGGAGTGCTAACAAGCATTCTCGCTAACGTTACTCTTTAAATACCTGTCGTTCAGCTGCCATAAACCTGATTACTGTTCTTTTTAGAACCTTCTTATATTGTATGAAGTAAACAAAGACTAGGCAACTTGCAAAAGTTTCATTTTAAATGCATATTAACTCGTTAGAAAGTCTCTCTCATATATTGATATCGGGTAATAACAGTCCTTTATAAATGTTTATTTGTGAAAATTTTTTTAATTTCTTGTCAAAAACTCATTTTTTATGTGACTTATGATCCATAATCTCTTTAAGCATAAAGAAACAGGAGATGGAATACCACCTCCTTTAATTGACAAATAATGATTTCAATGCTGTTTGAAGCTGCAAATCATTTTTTTCATCTGATTTTTTCTTTTCTATCTGCTGATTCAGTGCCTGTGCAGTGCGTGTGTCGATTACACCCGTTTTATTCAGCTTGTTTTGATCCTGAAAGGCCATAACCGCTTTTTTCATGTCTTTGCTGAAATAGCCATCCTCACGTCCCGGATCAAAGCTGAGACCTTTTAACAATACCTGCGCATGCTTGACATCTTCATTGTTCATGTCCACTTTAAGCGGCTCTTTCAGCTGCAACGGCCCTGCGGAAAAATAATCGGGCTGCTTAATCGCAATGGTCGGCTCAATTCCTTTCTTATGAATCCAGTTTCCATTTGGCGTCAGCCACTTGTAGAGCGTTAATTTGATGTTGCTGCCGTCCCCCATTGGCACAGCCTGTTGAACCGTTCCCTTGCCAAAAGACGTATCGCCTACAACATCATAATGGCCAGCCTCCTTTAACGCGCCGGCAAGAATTTCTGATGCGGAGGCACTTCCTTTATCCGTAATCACGTTGACAGGGTACGCTTTTTTATGGGCCAATGTTGAGAAATAACGTTTTTTATCTCCATTGCGTTCAGCAATCTGTATATACGGCTGATCCTTTGTAACGAAATGCTTAAGTATTTCTTCCACACTTTGAAGATATCCGCCCGGATTGCCCCGTACATCAATGACTAGTCCTTCTATTTCTTTTTTCTCAAGCTCTCTCAATGCTTTTGCAAAATCCTCTGCGGTATGCTCAGAAAAAGTAGAGATAGCGATATATCCGACAGAATGCCCCTGCACTTTTTTCTCTGATGCAAAAACAGTTTCAAGCGGAATCTCAGCTCTTTTGATCCGGAATGACAGCTGTTTCTTCGTTCCGGGCCGCTGAATCTTCATTGAAACACTGGACCCTTTCTTTCCTCTTATTTTTAACACAGCGTGGTTTAAATCCTTGCCGGCCATCGATTCTCCATTGATGCTGATAATTTCATCATTAGGCTTCAACCCGGCTTTTTCCGCTGGCGATTTCTTGAATGGGGAAACGATAATAATTTTGCCGTCTTCCATGCCAACCTCAGCCCCGATGCCTTCAAATGAGGAATCAAGAGAATCAGAAAATTGCTTAGCTGTCTGCTTGTCCATGTAAACAGAATAAGGATCATTTAGCGTAGACAGCATTCCCTGGATGGCTCCCTCGAGCAGCTTTTCTCTATCAACTTTTTCTACGTACTCATTCGAAATTAACTCATACGCTTTTTCGATTTTGTCCATAGCTTTATCCCGTTCAGAGTCAGCTTGTGCCGTCGCGGGAACTGCTGCAGTCTGGGGCTTATCCATCTCAAGCAGGTTGATTCCCGCATATACACCGGCGCCTCCAAACAGCATGCTCCCTGCTGCTATCACAGCCATTATTTTTTGATTCATCCTTTACTCCTCCTGTATGCCAGACTGTCTTTATCAAAACCTAGAGATAGTATATGTAAAGGATGGAGATTTCATGTAATCATAGAAGAAAAAGAAGGCAAATGAAAAGCCGCCCCGAAAGCGGGACGGCTTTTTCACTTTATACTCGCAGAAATTTGCGGATGGAAGTCAGACTTCCCCATACTCCAATTACTGCACCGATTGCAATCAGCACTAACGAAACTTGGAATACAAATGGATTATAAGGAAGAAGAGAGACAAATGACCCTTGAACCTTTGGAACGACCCATCCGATGACGTATTGGTACGTACTCAGCACCAATGCAATCGGGATCACAGAACCGAATACGCCTAGCAGCAACCCTTCAAGGAAAAACGGCCAGCGGATAAACCAGTTTGTCGCGCCGACAAGCTTCATGATTTCAATTTCTTTTCTTCTTGCGAAAATTGTAATTTTAATGGTGTTGGAAATTAAGAACATCGCCGTAAATACCAGGCCGATAATTAACGCGATTCCGATGTTGCGGGAAACGCCGACTACTTTAAACAAACGGCTGACCTCTTCTTTTCCGTAAGTGACTTTATAAACATGATCCATTTTTTCGATCTTTTTCGCCACGTTCGGCGTATCATGCGGATCTGTCGTTTTGACGACAAACGCATCATTAAGCGGGTTTTCCTGATCCTTCATCGTCAGGGATTTTCCGCTGTCGCCAAAGCTGTCAACCAGCTGGTCAAGCTCTTTTTCTTTAGATGAAAACGTAACACTCTGAATGCCCTTCAGTTCCTTAATATCGTTCTGAAGCTTGTCCTGCGCCTTCTGATCTGCAGTCAAATCAACCAACACTTTGATTTCGACTTGTTTCTCAGCATTCGTAGCCATGTTATTCAAATTCAGCATAATCACTAAAAACACGCCGACCAAAATCAGCGTAACGGTTACAGCACTAATGGATGCGAATGTCATCCATGTGTTTCTCCCGAGAGATTTAAAACTCTCACGCAAGTGGCGCCCGAGAATTTTAATCATATGAACCATACTCCCCTCTTGACTCATCACGCACAATGATACCATCTTCGATTGCAATGACACGTTTCTTCATGGTGTTTACGATTTCTTTATTATGTGTCGCCATCACGACTGTTGTCCCGCGGTTATTAATTTCCTCCAGCGTCTTCATGACTTCCCAAGACGTATCCGGATCAAGGTTTCCTGTCGGTTCATCAGCAATCACAACATCAGGGTTGTTCACAATTGATCTGGCAATAGATACACGCTGCTGCTCCCCGCCTGAAAGCTGGTCAGGAAATTGTCTCGCTTTATGCTTCAGCTGCACGAGATCAAGCACTTCAAGCACCCGTTTCTTAATGACAGACGGCTGTTCTCCAATTACTTCAAGGGCAAATGCCACATTTTCAAAAACAGTAAGTTTCGGCAAAAGCTTGAAATCCTGAAAGACAACGCCGATTTTACGGCGCACGAAAGGAATCTCTTTTTCTTTAATTGCCGCGAGATCTTTATGATTGATTAAAATTTGTCCTTTTGTCGGTTTTTCTTCTCTGTAAATCATTTTAATAAAAGTAGATTTACCCGCTCCGCTCGGACCGACAACATACACAAACTCGCCGGGATGAATGGCAACAGAAACCCCATTGAGCGCTTTTACGCCGTTCGGATAGGCTTTATATACTTCCTTCATTTCTATCATGAAATCACCTAATCTTTTATATCATTTTATCTATCACACGGTCATACTCTTCGAATGCATTCGACAATTTATGACCCATTCATTTGTAAAAAGATGAAAAATCTGAAAGTTTCCTTTTTCAATACACTTCATTATACGTCAATTTTAGACATAATACTATTACAGTTTCTTTTCATTCATATTGTTATGGTATAAAAAAATCCTTGCCAGCACTCGGCAAGGATTTTCTCATCTTACTTTTTTTCTGACAGCCATTTGGCAATAACAGCGGCTTCGTTATCATTTACAAGCCCCTTTGGCATATTGCCGCGGCCGTTTTTAATAATGCTTTCAATTTTGTGTTCGTCATATTTGCCTCCGACCTCTTGGAGATTAGGTCCTGACACACCTTCTAAATCCTTGCCGTGGCAGCCAACGCAGCTTTGCTGATATAATTCTTCCCCTTCAGATGCAGTGGCTTCCGTCTTGCTGCCGGTGTCTGTCTTCTCTTCTTTTGCATCGTTTGAACCGCAGGCAGCCAACAGAACAGAAAGCGCAAATCCAAGCATTAGTATCGATAACTTTGATTTCATGTTGAGAAGCACAACTCCTTTACGATCTCTTCCATATTATAACCTCGTTTAAGCGCGTTTGAAACCCTCGCCCAGCACCTCGCTCGCGTCTGCTACAATCACAAAAGCAGACTCATCAATCTGTTTGACGATTTGTTTCAATTTGGTGAATTCAGTTTGCCCCACCACGCACATTAAAATCGGACGGTCATCGTCGGTATATCCGCCAACTGCTGAAATTTTCGTCACGCCTCTGTCAATCTTCTGTAAGACAGCCTCCTTGACCGCCTGCTCCTGCTTTGTAATAATGAGCGCCATTTTGGAACGATTAAAGCCGACTTGCACAACATCAATGGTTTTGCTGGACACATAGACGCCAAGCATGGCATATAAGCCTTGCTCAATATTAAATACGATCATAGCGGTAATAACGATCATTCCGTCAATGATAGCAAGACACTTCCCCAATGACAGGCCGGAGTACTTATGAATGATCTGTGCAGCCAAGGCTGTTCCTCCTGTCGAACCTTTCCCTAAGTACACAATGCCAATTCCGACACCTATCCCGACACCGCCAAAAATTGCCGCTAAGAGTTCATGGTGAGTGGCTGGCTGAATATCCCTTGTCAAAAACACTACTAGCGGCAAAAAAACAGAACCTGCAAGCGTCTTTAGCCCAAATTTCCCGCCGAGCAAAATGACACCCGCAATAAATAAAGGAATATTAATAATCCACTGTACATACGCTGCTTCAAAACCGTATGATTGTAAAATCGTACTGATCCCGCTGACACCGCCGGCGGCGATCTTGTTCGGAAGCAAAAATACATTAAAGGACACGGCTGTAATCGCTGCTCCTATCAGTATGTATACATAATCCCGCAAAACCCATAATGTTTTATTCCGTACGTCCATCAAAATATCCTCCGTTTCTTCCAATGCTCTCCGATAGCATTTTAATCCTTCCCTGATTAGATGTAAATAACACCCAAATACAGTGGTAATATGCTAAAGCAGCAGTGAAATCAAGGATATGAGGAATAAAAAAACACACCCGTATGCATCAGGTGTGTTTTTCAGCTTAGGAAAGCTTAGAACGCAGATAGGCATCAATAAATGTATCAATGTCACCATCCATTACAGCTTGAACGTTCCCCATTTCTGTATTAGTCCGATGGTCTTTTACCATGGAATACGGGTGGAATACATAAGAACGAATTTGGCTTCCCCAGCCGATTTCTTTTTGTTCACCGCGAATTTCATCCAGCTCTGCCTGCTGCTCTTCAATTCTGCGCTGATACAGCTTGGCCTTCAGCATTTTCATGGCTCTTTCACGGTTTTTAATTTGTGAGCGCTCCGTTTGGCACGTCACAACCACATTCGTTGGCAAGTGAGTAATCCGAACGGCTGAATCTGTCGTATTGACGTGCTGTCCGCCCGCTCCGCTGGCACGGTACGTATCAACTTTAATATCCTCCGTACGGATATCAATATCGATCTCATCGTTAAATTCAGGCATGACTTCACAGGACACGAAAGACGTGTGGCGGCGGCCTGATGAATCAAACGGTGAAATCCGCACGAGACGATGGACACCTTTTTCCGCTTTGAGATATCCGTAAGCGTTGTGTCCTTTGATTAGCAATGTCACTGACTTAATTCCCGCCTCGTCACCTGGAAGGTAATCGAGCGTTTCCACTTTAAAGCCGCGGCGCTCTCCCCATCTTGTATACATTCTAAGAAGCATAGAGCCCCAGTCCTGTGACTCTGTACCGCCAGCACCTGGGTGCAATTCTAAAATCGCATTATTTTTATCATACGGCTCGCTGAGAAGAAGCTGAAGCTCAAACTCATTGAGCTCTTTTGTTAATGATTTTAGTTCTTTTTCAAGCTCAAGCTGGAGATCTGAGTCCGGCTCTTCTTTCAAAAGATCATGAGTCATTTGTAATTCTTCGTGGGATTCATTCAATTTTTTATACGAATTGACATAATCCTTTAAACCATTTGCTTCATTTATAACCGTTTGAGCTTTTTGCTGATCATTCCAGAATTCCGGGTCAGCCATTTGTTCATCTAGCTCAGCAATGCGGGCCTCCTTTGATTCGAGGTCAAAGAGACCCCCTAAAGTCCGCTAAACGAGAAGCCATATTTTCGAGCTCTGCTCTGATTTCTGATAATTCCATTTCATTCACCTCATTAAAAGATCCGCAGGCGCCTGCAGGCGCCGCGGTCAATAAACATGCCGGAGCGATCTATTCAGTACGGCCGCAGCAATTTTTGTATTTTTTCCCGCTTCCGCAGTGGCATGGGGCATTTCGGCCGATATCAACCACTTTTCGAACCGGTGCTTTCTTTGCTTTTTTGTTATCGTCGCCTTCTTGCGGCTGATGGGCTGTGGTTTGGCCTTGTACAACCTCTTCACGCTCCAGATTGTTTTCAATCTCAGCTTTCATCACAAATTTTGCGACTTCATCCTCAATTGATTCAATCATATGCTCAAACATCGCAAAGCCTTCCATTTGATACTCACGCAGCGGATTCGTCTGCGCATAAGCACGAAGGTGAATCCCTTGGCGAAGCTGATCCATCGCATCGATATGATCCATCCATTTAGAATCAACGGCACGAAGAACGATAACTTTTTCGAATTCACGCATTTGCTCTGTGCCGAATTGCTCTTCCTTCGCATTATATTTCGTGATGATGCGATCCATAATGAGTTCAAGCATTTCATCCGGCTCTTTGCCGAAGATGTCGCTCTTCTCAAGTGCGCCTTCATCAAGATAAGTCGTGTTGATGAGCTCAACTAGACCGTCAAGCTTCCACTCCTCAGGAAGCTCTTCTCTTGGCGTGTATGCTGCAATTGCGCGTTCGAGAGAAGACTTAATCATATTTTCAACGATTTCACGCAGGTTTTCAGAGTCAATGACTTCAAAGCGCTGCTTATAAATGACCTCACGCTGCTGGCGCAGAACATCATCATATTGCAGCAGCTGCTTACGCGAATCGAAGTTATTGCCTTCAACTCGTTTTTGAGACGATTCAACCGCGCGAGATACCATTTTGCTTTGAATTGGAGTAGAGTCGTCCATTCCGAAGCGGTCGAGCATTGCCATCGTCCGCTCAGCTCCGAATCTGCGCATCAATTCGTCTTCCATAGAAAGATAAAATTGTGTGATCCCCGGGTCTCCCTGACGTCCGGAACGTCCTCGAAGCTGATTGTCAATCCGGCGTGATTCATGTCGTTCTGTGCCGACAACAGCGAGTCCGCCAAGCTCTTTTACTCCTTCGCCAAGCTTAATGTCCGTTCCGCGCCCCGCCATGTTAGTCGCGATCGTAACTGCGCCTTTTTGGCCGGCCTCTTCAATGATCTGCGCTTCACGTTCATGGTTTTTGGCATTTAACACTTGATGCGGGATTCCTTTGTTTTTAAGCAGCTTAGAAATCAACTCAGATGTTTCAACGGCAACCGTACCGACAAGAACTGGCTGTCCCGTCATGTAACGCTGTGCGACATCCTCCGCAACCGCCTTAAACTTTCCTTCCATCGTGCGGTAAATTAAATCCGGGCGGTCATCACGGACAACAGGCCTGTTGGTAGGGATCGTGACAACCTGCATGTTGTAGATATTGCGGAATTCTTCTTCCTCTGTCTTTGCCGTACCGGTCATACCGGCAAGTTTTTCGTACATCCGGAAGTAGTTTTGGAACGTAATTGTCGCCAAGGTCATGCTTTCGTTTTGGATTTCAAGCCCTTCCTTCGCCTCAATTGCTTGGTGAAGCCCCTCACTGTAGCGGCGACCTTTCATCAGACGTCCCGTAAAGGAATCAACAATAACAACCTGTCCGTCTTCCACTACATAGTCAACGTCCTTTTGCATCGCAACGTGAGCTTTTAGGGCCTGGTTGATATGGTGGTTGAGCGCGACATGCTTCACATCAAAGAGGTTATCGATGCCGAACGCTTTTTCCGCCTTCGTCATTCCTTCTTCAGAAAGCTGTACAGCTTTTGTTTTGATATCGTACGTGTAATCCTTCTCCGCTTTTAACGTACGGACAAAAGCATTTGCCTGTACGTACAGCTTAGTGGATTTTGCAGCTTGTCCAGAAATGATAAGCGGTGTTCTCGCTTCATCAATTAAAATAGAGTCCACTTCATCTATTACCGCAAAATGAAGCGGGCGCTGAACCATCTGCTCTTTATAAAGAACCATATTGTCACGCAAATAGTCGAAGCCAAGCTCGTTGTTTGTGGAATAAGTGATGTCAGCGGCATAAGCTTCCCGTTTTTCGTCTTTTGACATTGAGTTTAAATTCAAACCGACAGTCAAACCGAGAAACTCGAAAATTTTACCCATCTGCTCAGCATCACGGCTTGCCAGGTATTCGTTGACAGTCACGATGTGTACACCTTTACCTGTTAGCGCATTTAAATAAACAGGCAGAGTTGACGTTAACGTTTTCCCTTCCCCTGTTTTCATTTCCGCGATATTTCCGTCATGAAGCGCAACGCCCCCCATGAGCTGGACTTTGAACGGGAACATGCCTGTTACGCGGCGCGAAGCTTCCCGAACAACAGCGAATGCTTCAACAAGAAGATCATCCGTTGTCGCCCCTTTTTCAAGGCGCTCTTTAAATTCAATCGTTTTATGTTTCAACGCGTCGTCAGAGAGATTTTCATAGTCTCCGCGAATCGCATCAATATCGTTAGCAATTTTTTCGTATCTATTCAGCGTACGTTTTGTTGGATCAAACATTTTATTTAAAATTCCAAGCATTTATAACGCTCCTCTATCATCACATGCCTATTTTAGAGGCATGTATAAATAATTTACTAGTCCATGTATACCTCTCATTATCATATCATACCTTTTGTTATTTCCAAAGAATTTGCAAATAAGAAAAACAAAAACCTTCCGCGGACATCACGGAAGGCTTCTCTTCATTATTCAGTCGGTTCAATTAAGCCATATTTCCCGTCATTTCTGCGGTACACGACATTTGTAAGGTTTGTTTCCGCATTTGTGAAAACAAAGAAATTATGGCCGAGCATATTCATTTGCAAGATCGCTTCTTCACTATCCATCGGCTTTAAATTAAAGCGTTTCTGACGGACGATGTCCAAGCTCTCCTCCTCTTCTATATCATCTTGAACCGCAATATCTGTATCAGAGCCAAGGCCGCTGGCTAATAAATATTTCGGAGAGCCCTGCTCACGGAATTTACGGTTTACTTTCGTTTTATGCTTACGGATTTGACGTTCCAGTTTGTTTGTTGCGAGATCAATTGCGTTGTACATATCCTCGTTATGCACCTCGGATCGAAGCGCCAGATCTGTCATCGGAATCGTAACCTCAACCTTAGACTCCTTGTCATTGTAAAACTTCAAGTTGACGTTCACATCGGCATTCACGCTATGGTCAAAATAACGCTCCAGCTTGCCGATTTTCTTTTCGACATGATCCTTTAACGCAGGTGTCACTTCAATATTTTCTCCTCTGATGTGATAGTTCATCAAAGAACGCCTCCCTTTTATTAAGGATATGTATCTATTTCTCTTTTACCCTTTACAATTCCTGCTGAAACATAAATCTTTTGTGAAAATTCAGTGAACTTTGTCGAATATTGTTTGTATTTGCTGCTAATGGCGGTTCGGAGGTATATGTATATGCTGATTGAACAAAACAAATACCTCACACACGCCTAATTGATTAAAAAGGGTTCCATACATTGATGAATAGACAGCATCCATTTTCTATAGTGAATCAGAAAATGTTCTTTTAAATACTCGCAGAACTCATGAGAGGGAAAAGAGAAAGAGACCAATTGATCAAACTCTGCAAAAATTTGGTCAAATGCTTTCACACAAATTTCAGCACATCGCGTATCCATAATGAAGAGAAGTGTTGAATGTGTTGAATCCAAATAAAAAAAGGCTTGGATCAGATCTTGATAGATCCGATCCCCTTCTGTTTTTGATAAATTCTCTTCAGCCTCTATCAAATAACATAACCCTTCTTCAATGGTAAAAAGAAGATGATAATAAGCTGATAAAAGCGTATAATCTTCTATGCTCTTCAAGGCACTCACCTATTTACGCTTGTCATAATATGTGCCGTCAATCGTAATGTTGTTATATGGATTTAAATACGTCGTATGCATCACACGTTTTCTTTTCATCTGCTGAAGTTCTGTTGCGATTGACTGCTTCAGTCTTTCCATTTCCTTCACAATCAGCTGATCCCATGTCAAGATAAGTTTCATCTGCTTTCGCTCTTCTTCTGAAAGCGGCAGAGATATCTCCTGAATCAGTTCAGACCGTGTAGCCACAAAGTCTTCAATTTGCTTTAAAAGTTCATCGCTTTCCGGCGTATTTTGTATGTGTGACAGCATACTCTTCGTCTCAGTGTATAGTTGATCTATGTTATTCATGCGATCCCGCCTGATCCGTGCCGGTCCTTCCGTTCACTTTGAATGGCTTGTTTCCAAGCATCGCGAAAATCTGTTACATAACCTTCAACCTCAGCCAGCATGCCCGTATCATTTTTGATATTTGCCTGTACCAATCTGCGATACATATAATCGTACATCGCACCCATAGAAGCGGAAAGCTCTATATTACGGTTAAGTGTAAAATTTAATTCCTGAATAATATTTTGCGCTTTAATCAGATTTTCATTTTTACGTTCCATATCATCATTCTCAATGGCCTGAGAGGCAAGTCTTATAAATTTCAAACAGCCATTATACAGCATAAGCGTCAGCTCACCGGGTGTAGCCGTATTCACTGAATTTTGCTGATAGGCTGTATAAGGATTTTGGATCGCCATGTGTCATCCTCCAAATTACATTTATTGTGCAAGAAGCTGTGATAAATAGGACGATTGTTCGTTCATTTTTTGAATCGCAGAATCCATTGCACTGAATTTTGTATAATAGCGGTTTTCTATCGTGGTCAACCGGTCCTGCATTTTGGTGATATCAGTGCTGATCGTGTTTAAATTTTTACCGATTGAATAGTCATTGGTTCCCATTGTCGAGTTACCGGCTTTTGCTTCAATGCTTTTCACCGTACTTTTCAGTGTGTCACCAATACGTTTCATAATCCCTTTATCACTATAGGCACTGCTGTTTGTTCCGCTTGTAAATAAGGCGGCAACACTTTGCGGATCTTCTTGTATTTTAGCTTTCAGTTTATCTTCATTAATCTCTAAATGGCCCCGCATTTGGTAAGCACCTGAGGTTGTGATACCAAATTCAGTTAATTGATAGGATTTTCCATCCGCGTTCACTTTAGAATAAAAATCCGTCCGCATTTGGTTCGTACCTGTGCTGATGCTGCTATCATTTCTCAGCAAACCGCTTTTTGCCTTTTCTTCCCAGAGTTCTACCTCTTTATCGGACATGGCTTCTTTTTGTTCACTCGTCAGCGGCGTATAGTCTCTGTATTTTTCTTCTTGCAGCTTTTCGTTCAGGCTGTCAACCAATTCATTGTATTTATCCACAAACTCTTTAATTTGGTTGTAAATCCCGTCAACATCAGTTGAAACAGATGTGGTAACAGGGCCTGTGGCTGCAGTTGTATTTTTGATCGAATACGTAACGCCATTAACTGTGAAATTATTTGACAGCTTCTCCATTTCAAAGCCGTTGATCGTGACTTTTGCATTCGTTCCTTCTTTGTAAGCAGTAATCTTATTATCAGCGTCCAAAGAAAAACCTAGCTGACCGGACATAAAATCTGCTGTAGAAGCGTCTGCTGCCTGTATGCTGCCTCCTGCGCCTGTTGCTTTAGAAGAGAATGCAATCGTTTCCACATACTCTGTTCCATTCCAAATTTTATCTTTAAATGCTGATACGCCTAGATCTGAGCTGTTAAGTTTAGAAATCACATTATCAATCGTATCAGCGCTCGTCACACTGATGTTCACTGTTTTTGCCGTTGTCTCGCCAGGCGCAACAACGTTAAATGCCAAATTATAATCGCCTTGTGTGTATCCCGTATAATTATTTGCCTTATACGTTGCCGCGGTTGCCAAGCTCGCTACTTCAACAGTAGAAGAAGAGTTTGGCGCGCTTGCGCTTCCTGTAGCAGTTAACACAGATTCATTTGAGCTTGTCACAGTTTTGCTCTGATACGTACTCGGATATGTTAACGTATTTTTAGACATATAATCTTGGAATTCTTTTATTTTTGTATTTACTTCACGATAGCTGTCACGCTGCCATTCGAGAGTCTGTTTTTTTTGTGTCAGCCTGTCAAGCGGTGCTCTTTCTGTCTTCATCAGCTTTGAGACGATATCATCTATATCCATTCCTGACGCCAGACCTGTTATTCTCGTGACCATTTCAAACCACTCCTAATCTACTTTTTTTCATCTACAAATAACCCAAGATATTCAGTCATAGCCGCATAAAAATCAAGCCACCGTTTTGGCGGAATTTCGCGGATGACCTCATTTGTAGAGTCCTCTATTACTTTTACATAGTATTCATTTAACTTCTCATGAAGCTCAAACTTGAGATGAACTTGCGAAGGTTCCAAAAGCTTGTTCATTTCCCCAACCATTTCAGAAAGGTTGGTAAATGAAACTTGATGAACAGGAACCGCATTCTCATTGTCTTTCTGATTATGTATTTGAGTATCGTAACGATCCCAAACAGGTTGTAACGTAGTGAGCCTTTCAATGTTCAATTGATCATCCCCTATGCCCCAATCTATCGTTTATATCGACTGAGTCGAGATAAGATTACACATATTTTTGGAAAAAAACTCATCTGTTTTAGATTTCTTGTTCGGAAATGCATTTATAAAAAGTCAGTGGAGAGAATCCAGTTATTATATCATGAGTTAGAGAAAGCAAGGAGAATGATTCGGGGTTAGAAATATAATAAAAGACCTTGGCAACGCCAAGGTCTTCTTTAAAATTAACGTAACAATTGAAGTACGTTTTGCGGCTGTTGGTTTGCTTGAGCAAGCATTGCTTGAGAAGCTTGAGAAAGAATGTTGTTCTTTGTGAACTCGCTCATCTCTTTAGCCATGTCAACGTCACGGATACGAGACTCAGCAGCTGTCAGGTTTTCACCAGAAGCGCTTAAGTTGTTGATTGTATGCTCAAGACGGTTTTGTACCGCACCAAGTTTTGAACGTTGAGTAGAAACTGTATTAATAGCATCGTCAACGATTTTAAGCTGTTCGTCAAATCCACCGGCTGCATTAGCTGCAGTGCTTGAGAATTTTTTTACATCGATATCCGATACTGCTTGTCCAGTAACAAGAGCTCCCGCGTTATCTACTGCTCCGATTGCAGTAGCAGCCATACTTTCAATATTAACAGAAAGCTGCTGACCGCCGTTTGCTCCGATTTGGAATGTAAGCTTATTAGTACCTGTAGAACTGAAAGATCCGTCTAAAAGTTTTTTTCCGTTAAACTCAGTACGATCAGAAATACCATTTGCCCCACTGCCGCCACCGATTTCTTCAACAAGTGAAGAGATCTCGTCTTGGATGGCTTGAAGGTCAGTACCATCTTGAGTACCTGTGTTTCCTGCTTGAACAACTAGCTCACGGACACGCTGAAGAATTGAGTGAGTTTCAGTCAATGCACCCTCAGCTGTTTGGATAAGAGAGATTCCGTCTTGAGAGTTTTTAGAAGCCATATCAAGACCTCTGATTTGTCCTCTCATTTTTTCAGAGATCGCAAGACCTGCTGCGTCATCTCCCGCACGGTTGATGCGAAGACCTGAAGAAAGTTTCTCCATGTTCTTTTGGCTCGCACTGTTGTTTGAAGACAAACGGTTCAGTGTGTTAAGTGCTGCGATATTGTGGTTAATTCTCATTTTAATTTCCTCCCTGAATATGTTGTTAAGGCACGTCCTTGTGCCTCAATTTTGTAATCGGCGGAGCCATTTGTGCCCTCTCCCGGCTACATCATTAATATCGGATTGTCTCTGATTTTGTTAATACAAAAATAAAAAAATCCTCACTTTTTTTGTGAGGATAATGCGGAGATCACATCGCTGGATAACGACGCCGCACGGTTATTTTCTTCCTGAATGGTTAAATAAATCTCTTTCCGATGAATATCAATATGCTTTGGGGCTTCAATTCCAAGCTTCACTTGATCCCCCTCAACCGCAATCACTTTCACTTCAATATCAGTGCCTATTTGAATCGCTTCGTTTATTTTCCGCGATAAAACTAGCATGATTCTCCTCCAATCAGATGCTTTGTCGTATATGAGGAGTCGTGTAAAACGACTTGCTTAGCCATCATGTTCTTGCGATTCACAATTATGGGAGCCAATAAATTCGCAGTAGACTTTTCGAATGGCTCTGCCATGGTCAGTATTGTCATGACTTCTATATCTTCAATATTTTCAATATCCAAAAGTTCAGCAGTTGATTCATCAAGGTCAAATTCATAATTCTTAAAGAAGATAAACGGACTTACAACGATGAACGCAAGATTTTCTGAAGTGACGGACTGCAGTGCCACGAATGGAGAGTCTTCTGAAAGCGGAAGAATGACGAACTGTTTTTCTTCTAAAAAACCTGGAATTCCGTTTTCAAAAAGAATGATTTGTTCTTCTTTTACGTTCATTTGGCCATGGTACTTCGTATGAATGATCATTGTTCACGATCCTTTTCTTTTTACTTTTCGGGTGATTCTTTCGGGTATTCTACATCTATATTTAAATCAGGGTATTGGAGCATGTCAACCTTAACATTTCCTGGCGTATATTCAACAATAGGCTTATGCGGCTCGGCCTGAATAACAGGCTTTCGCGGCGTAATCTGAACATCAAGCTGTGACGGAGTATATTGTATTTTCACCCTAGATAGAGAAGGGGCATAATGTTCGCCTAATTGAATTTGGTGCATTTCAGAGTTCCTCCTTGCTTGTGAAGCGATTGGGTTCCCCTTATTTTCAATCCTCATAAGCTCGTCGCCCTCTTCGGCAGTACGGGCTATCCCCTCCATTACATCCTCATGTCCTTGTTGGGCGGCTTCTTCAATTCTCTTGAAAACATGCTTTCTGTCTAATTCTTCCCATGCTTGTGTCTGGTCAATCGTGAGTTTTCCAGGTGTCACCGATATTTCCATTTCCGCACTCGGCTGTTGGATCTCAAGATCGGCTTGCGGCTGCTCCATTTTTAAGCTGGCGGGCGTCGTTGTTAAACCTATTTTCCCTTGAACACTATGCATAATCAATCTGGGAATCTGCATCACTCTACCTCCTGAACTATAAAAAAAGCGAACTCCTAAGAGAGCCGCTTACTTTAAAAAGTCAATCAATGTAGGCTGAACAATTTGCGCATTAACAGCCAGAGTTGCCCTGTGCACACTTTGCTGCGCAATAAATTCAGTTATTACTTCTTCCAGCTCTACATCTTCATTGTCTGACAACACTTTGGTAGCTGTTTCTTCTTGAGCTGAAAGTCTTGTATTAACCAGTTCAAGACGATTATATCTCGCTCCAAGATCAGAGCGTTCAGCGCTCATGCCGTCAGAGAAATGGTCAATATCATCTAAAACACTGTCCATGCCGTCCAGTGAACCAGAACTTAATGCTTTCTCAAAAGAATCAAGCATTTCAAATACATTCTGCCCGCTTTCAGAAGTGCCTCCAAAAGCTGACTTTGGATCTGAGTTCACTTTCAATGACATATTATTTGATATATTGACTACGACATCAGCTGTATCAGAAATTGTATAAGTTCCGTCTCCGTTATCTGTAACCGGAGGCTTATCTGAATTTGTCCCGTTAAAGATATATCTGCCGTTCACTTGTGTATTCGCAATATTTAAAAGCTGTTCCTTTAGCTGCTTCACTTCTACGCCAATCGCTTGCCGCTCCGCCTCGCCGTTTGTATCATTTTGAGCTTCAACCGCTAATTCTCTGACCTTCGATAGGATGTCAATTCCTTCTGTAATGTTTGTTTCAGTGTTTTCGAGCCAGGTAAAAGCTTGAGAAGCATTGCTTTTATACTGCTGCACTTGAGACAGTTGCGTATTATACTTTAAGCTTTTCATTGCTACTACAGGATCGTCGGAAGCCTTTGAGATTTTTTTTCCTGAAGAAATCTGTGACTGGAGTTTATCCAGTTTTGAATAGCTCGACCCGATATATCTCAGTGAGTTTTGCTGTATCATGCCTTGTGTTACTCTCATATGACTTTACCTACCTTCCCCCAACACCCATGCCGTTGATCACTTTATCAAGCAATTCGTCTTGTAAAGTCACCATTCTTGCAGCTGCATTGTATGCGTGTTGGAATTGAATCATATTGGTCATTTCTTCGTCTAAAGAAACTGCGCTCATTTGCTGACGGTTTATGTCTGCATCATTCAGCTGTGTTTCTGTATTAGACGCCAGCCGATTAGCCTCTTGAGCTTCGATCCCTAGCTCGCCAATCAGACCCGCATAATAATCTAACACACTAGTTTCTTTGCCGTTAATGGTTATTTTGCCGGTTAAAACATTTGCTAATTTTGTAGCATTGGCGTTATCGTTTGCTGAACCAGTCAGTGAGAAAGCAATGTTTGCGCCTTTTGAATCTATTATACTGTCAGACACTTTAATCTTGCCCGCCGCTCCCTTTGCAGGTTCAGTTTCACTTCCGGTAAAATCAAAAAAGTCTCCGCCTTGTTCACCGCTCTTGGTCAAACCATTTCTGTGCACTTCATTGAAAGCTTTGGCAAATTCAAGCGCCATATTGTCAAGATCAGAAAGCATTTCCGGGTATACGCCCTTTTCTTGACCGTCTGCTGTTATATACCCGTAAGACTCTATAAATCCTAAAAGAGATCCCTTGCTGCTGAAGGACTCCGCCTGCACAGCTTTATCTCCGATTGAAATACTTGATACTAAACCAGTTTCATTATCATAGTTGGCTGTAAGTTCTGAAACCTCGTAATTTTTACCGTCCAAAACAGTTCCAAGCGACTGTTTATTTTTATCAAGGATTTCAATTGATACAGTTCCCTCAGCAGACGAAAGTGCATTCCCGCCTGATTTGTTATAGCTGACTTTGATATCAACCATTGAGGATAATTTATCGATCAGCAAATCTCGCTGATCATATAAACCATTCGGAAGAAGCCCGACCGGTTCTACTTGTGCAATTTGCTTATTTAAACTGTTTAATTGAGAAAGCAGAGAATTGACATCCAACACAGTTGTATTTAACTCCGCTTTTAAATTCGATTGAACATTGGTAAGTGATTCAGAAATATAATTAAACGTTTCAGCTACAGCTTGTCCTTTTCGAGCCACAACAGAACGTGCACTTTCTTCATTTGTATTATTCGATAATTCCTGCAGGGAATCCCAAAACGAATTCAGCACACTGTTCAAGCCGCTGTCATCCGTTTCATTTAAAACGCCTTCCATTTGCGACAGCGCTTTAGCTTTCGTGTCATAGTATCCGGCACTGTTGTTTTGAAGACGGTATTGATAATCAAGAAAGATATCTCTTATTCTCTCAACTGACTTTCCTTGAACACCTGTACCCATTTGTCCAGCTGTTTTTTCTGCATTTTTGGATACCGCAGGGAAATAGTCAGTTGCCTCCAATGAGACCCGCTGTCTTGTATAACCATCAGTATTGGCATTTGCCACGTTATTTGCAGTCGTGCTTAACGCTGCCTGCTGAGCGCTTAACGCCCGCCTTGCAGTTTCAAGCCCCATAAAGGTAGATGTCATTTTCTGAATTCCTTTCTGCTAAGCTTTTGAATCAAAAAGTTTCATTCGGCTGCTCTTCGGCAGCTCAGCTTTAATTGATTTGCTGTAATTGAAGTTATTTTCCTTAGGAACCAGCATATCGTACGAAATAGAGATGAATTGCAGCGCGTCTCTTGTCAGCTGCCTATTCATCTCATTTACTTTTTTCAGACGTCCGAGAACTGTAGAAAGAGATTCGAATAGTTGTTCCAGCTCTTCCCTTTCGCTGCCTGAGGTTTTGGCGATACATGCGGTAATGGTGTTATTTTCGCTGTATCCGAGAAAGGCGGAGGTTGCTTTGATCCGGTCATCTTCTGTCTGCGTGATCGCTTGAATATATTTTTGCTCTTTTGTCAAAAGGTTTGAAAGCTCCTTTGTTTTGCCGGCTTTGAGCGCTTCCGTCTTTTCTTCAGACAGCGTGAGCAGGTGCTCATGCAGAACGCAAAGTCGCTTTAATTGTTCAATAATGGCCTTTGCTGACATGGGCTTTCTCCTTTTTATTGCTTTTTATAAAAATTAATCATATTTTTCGCTATGTGATTTGCGTCTACTTTGTATGACCCGTTTTCGATTTGCGCTTTAAGCTGCGCAATTTTTTCCTGTCGTGAACCAGCGACTGCGTCGGATGCATTTTGCATTTCTTTAGCCTGTGACGAAATTTCAATTTTATCTTGAGGCTGTGCAGCAGTTTTTTGCACCGCTTGCTTTTCATAATTTTTTTGATATGGATTAACGGATTGTGTTCCAAATTGATTGATTTTCATAGGATTCCTCTCGCTTTCCGTTGCAGTCTTTAAACAATCTTAACCCTTTTATCGACTGCGTTTTCAGTTAGTTTAGGGAATCAGCTGTTTTTGGTATTATAGGCATAGTATGTGTCTTTTTTACTATTTTCTTTCTCGATTTTCAGAGCGTCCTCGTGGTTCAAATGATCCATTTGAGCCTTGATATCGGACTGGCAAGCCTTGCAGAACTTGCCTTCTCGAATCGATGTTCCGCACCTTTCACAAGGGTATGCCAAATTAGGAAGATGAGTGATCTGAATTCGCTTCTGCCTGATGAATTTCAATATCAGCTCTTCTTCCACACCTGTTTCCTCAGTTATCCGGTTCAAAGTTGATTGCCGATTTTCCTGCTTTCTTAAAAATTTATAAACAGTCTCAAATGATTTTTCTTCTTCCTTAATACACGCCTGACATACGGTTTGCAGCTTTGTCTTTAAAAATAAAGTATTACATTTCGGACAATTCGCCAGTTCTCCCATCTTTTTTTCTCCTTATTCGATAATATGCCTGTGTCAATTTCTAGTGATTATATCGGCATAAAAACAGAATCATTTAGCTTCTGATTAAGGTAAAAGATGCCACTGAAGCGGCTTTTCCTTTTTCTAATAAGCAGCGCGCTGCAAAATGCAAAGTGGCGCCTGTTGTATAAAGATCGTCTATTAAAATGATATTCATACCTTCTGCTGAATTGTTTTTCGTATCAAAAATACGCGCGGAAAGCAGGCGTTCTGTTTTCTTTTTCTTAGACTGTTTCTCATTATTCAGGCGGATGAGGGGATGGTGGATGGGCCTGCCTAAACATTCTGCCAGGAGCTGTGACTGATTAAATCCGCGCTCCTCTTCCCGTTCCTTGCTTAGCGGAATAGGAACAAGAACAAAATGCTTATCGGGGTAAACCTTTGAAAAGGTTGAAGAAAAATCGCTTTTAAAAGCATTTATAATTTCTGCATCTCCTCTAAATTTAAAACGGGAGAGCGTTTCTTTCATCATATCATTATATGTGTAAACTGAACGATTTTGGCGGAGCAGCAAGCTGTGACTGATCCTTGATTTCCACGCCTCACAATCCCTGCATACCGCATAAACGGATTGAGGTCTGCCGCATATGGTGCAGATATGTCCTGTGATTTTTTTTAATTTACTTCTGCAGGAATGACAGACCTTTTCGTCAGGCTTTAATAAAAAAAGAGCTCTCCATGTAACAGCTTGAGAAAATTGCGAATCGCATAGCAGACAGATCAGTTTATGAATGCCTCCTCCTGCTTTGTTTGGCATAAATCGCTTGGACTCTCTGATACCACAGCTGCAGATTCAGCCAAAATGACAAGCATAGCCGTATTTTTTTGTTTATCTACCATCTCTGCTTTCGTATATGCGATCTTTTTAAGATCAGTAACGTAGGATGGTCTCACTTTGTTTAAAGAAAGTGCCAGTACATCGTTTTGGCATACTTGGCACGTGCAGGCCATGTGAAGCTGGTCCATATAACGGTCGAGCAGTTCTTTCATTACGATTTCTTTTGAATTGACAAGCATTTTTACAGCTCCTCATCATCGGTTATATGAGTATACTGTACCACGTTTTCAAATAATGGCTAGTCTGTTCATTCATTTTTTTGCTGCCAAGCCGTTCATTTCTTTTATATGCTTTTTTGCATCGAGCATACTCTTTGTTTTGCCATAGTGAAAGAAAATGACATCGCCGTCTGCATATTCTTTATGCCGGCCGGTTCTTCCTGCAATTTGAACAAGTGCGCTTTCCGTAAAGATAGGCGATTCCGCTCCCAGTACACCTGTTTGCACCTTGGGAACCGTAACACCTCTTTCCAGTATTGTTGTTGTGATTAATAGATCGAGCTGACCATCTCTGAATCGCTGCACTTTCTCCTTTCTATGCTTGTCTTCCGCATGCACAGTCGCGGTTCGGCAATTAACATCTTTAAAGCTCGCAGCAGCCTTTTCTAGAATAGAAACGGAGGGAACGAATAAAAAAACCGGCCTCCCTTCTTTCACATGAAACTCTATCCATCTTTTCACCGCTGGCGGAATTTTATTTCGGTTTAATTTCTTCTTCCAGTTTCCACACCATACAAAGCACGGTTCGGGTAAAGGTTTCCAGTGGTGTCTTGCGGGGATGCGAACTGAATGTAACTGTCCGTTCCGCGCTTTTCTTTTTAATTCTTTAGGAGGTGTTGCACTTAAATAAACGAGAGTGCTGTTTTTCCTTCTTGCTTTTTGAACAGCGAATTGAAGGGTTTGATCAGCAGAATACGGAAAAGCGTCAACCTCATCAACGATCATAACATCGAATGCATCTTTATATCGCAAAAGCTGATGCGTGGTGGAAATCATGAGCGGAGATAGCCGCCCTTTGTCATCGCTTCCTCCGTAAAGCGCTGAAATGTCAGCACCCTGAAAGGCAGCCTTGAGTCTTGGAGCAAGCTCTAATACAACATCGGTGCGAGGAGTTGCAATACATACACGCAGTCCTTGATTTAACGCTGATTCTATACCAGGAAACAGCATTTCTGTTTTGCCAGCGCCGCAAACCGCCCAGATGAGGAGCTCTTCTCTTTTTGATATTGCTTCAATTAAAATATTGGCGGCTTTTTGCTGTCCGCTTGAAAGCTTGCCGCCCCATGTCAGCTTAACAGACTTCCAGTTTTGTTCATCTCCCTCTTTCCATGAATATAAAGGAACCTCCTCACTCACTCTGCCCATCATGATACAGGAACGGCAATACAGCTGATCTTTTCCAAATGAGTGATAAAAAGAAAAATACCGCTTATCAGTTTGGCCGCACCTATTACATCTATAGCCCTGTTTATTTATTGATATAGAATTTTCAGCGGTGATATAGCCATTCTTGATATGCCATTCAATCATCTCATCGGAAAATGGGAGCTCAGTCCTGAGCAAATGACGGCTTTGAAGCGTCTGCTGCAATTCTCTAGAAAAGGAAATGTGCTTTTCAGTTGGCACCTTCACATAGCACCGCCTCCTTTCGAGACAGTATGCCTGAATGAATAGTTTCTGTCGAACAATCAAAATAGAAATATAAAAAAATCTCCGTTGCTAAAACGGAGATTTGGCCTTATTTAAAACACCAGCAAATTCCTAGCGCACCTTCACCCAAATGAGTGCCGATTACCGCGCCAAAATAGCTGTTATAAAATTCAACATGAGGATATTTTGCAGAAAGCTCTTCAATGATTTTCGCTGCTTCTTCCTCGCGATTAGCATGGATAACAGCAGCGCGCATAGGCAACCCTTTGCTTGCATCTTCATCTAAAAGCTCATAAATTCGCGAAATTGCTTTTTTACGTGTGCGAATCTTCTCAAAAGGCACAATTACCTTATTGTCAAAATGAAGGATAGGCTTTACCTTTAGAAGACTACCAATGAAGGCTTGGGCGCTGCTTAATCGCCCGCCGCGCTGAAGATGAGCTAAGTCATCTACCATAAAATAAGCTCGAACTGTTTTTTTCATTTCTTCCAGTTCTTTTATAATATCTTCCGGCGATGATGCTCCGTTTTTAATTAATTCAGCGGCTTTAAGAGCATAAAAGCCTTGGGCTAAACAGCTTATCTCTGAATCAAATGGATACACATCAATATTGTCGACCATTGAATCAGCCGCTGCCGCACTGCTGAATGTTCCGCTGATCCCGCTGGAAAGATGGATACTGATGACCGCATCATAAGATTTGCCAAGCTCTTCATACAACGCAATCAGCTCGCCGATTGGCGGCTGAGAAGTCGTCGGGAGCTCATTATGTTTTTTTACTTCTTCGTAAAAGCTTTTCCAGTCCAACTCAATTTCTTCACGGTAAGTCTCCTCCCCAAAAACAACCTGGAGAGGGATCATATGTATCTGATGTTGTTCACGCATTTCTTTCGGAATATATGCCGTGCTGTCTGTTACGACTGCAATATTCATAGCTTCGATACCTGCCTTATTGCTTTATAACTCTATTGTAAGGGAAACGGCAGCCTAAAAAAAGACCTGCCTAGAAAAAGGCAAGTCTCCTAATATACTATCTCATTTCTACCCAGCCATTTTTAATGGCGACCACAACGGCTTGCGTCCGGTCGTTCACATTCATTTTTTGTAAAATATTGCTCACATGGTTTTTAACGGTTTTCTCACTGATAAACAATGATTCACCAATTCCGCGGTTGCTTTTTCCGTCTGCAAGCATCTGCAGCACTTCACATTCCCGCCTAGTTAGAATATGTAATGGTCTGCGGATTTCAGGGTAAACCTCGTGTTGAGGATGTGCAGAAACTCCGCTTGTTGCAAGACGGCGGAATTCGTTAACGAGGTTATGCGTAACCTTCGGATGAAGGTAAGAGCCGCCCTCGGCAACTACTTTAACCGCTTCAATTAATGTATCAGCATCCATCTCTTTCAGCAGATAACCTCTAGCACCTGTTTTCAGGGCATGTGTTACATAATTTTCGTCATCGTGAATTGATAGAATAATTACTTTAGATTCAGGATACAGCTCAACAAGCTGTTTTGTAGCTTCCACACCATTTACGTTTGGCATATTGATATCCATGATCACAACATCAGGATGATAGTGCTCAACAATACGAGCCGCTTCGTCTCCGTCATCACCTTCGGCTACCACTTCAAAGGTAGGTTCAAAATCCAATATCCGTTTAACACCTTCACGAAATAACTGATGGTCGTCGATAATAACAATGTTTACTTTAGTCACAAGCCACGCCTCCTTGTATTATTGTTCTATATACTCTAGCATTCGGTCAATATGCCTTTTGGCTCTATTTTACAAATCATAGTCAAAGAGATAACGGAACCTTAATCATAATAAATGTCCCAAGACCTATTTTCGAATCTATTGTCATCGTTCCTTCCAATAAATCTACTCTTTCTTTCATGCCCAGCAAGCCGAATGATTTGTTTTTCTTCTCTTTCGCTTCCTTCAGGTCGAACCCTTTACCGTTATCTTTTATCATTAAAATCACAAAATCATTTGTGATTTCAACTTTGACTGTAATTTCTTCAGATTCAGAATGCTTTAGCGCATTAGACACAGCTTCCTGTGCGAGCCTGAAGAGCGCAACTTCAAACTGAGGCGCAAGCCGCTGATCCTCTGTTTCTCCAATACACTGAAAATGTATTTTGACCTTCCCGTTATATTCTTCGGTTGTATATAGATATTTTCTTAAAGTTGGAATCAGGCCTAGGTCATCAAGGGCCATCGGTCTTAAATCATATATAATCCTTCTCACTTCGTAAAGGGCATTCCGAACATTTTGACGGAGATTTTTAATTTCTTGGAATCCGTCCTCTGCACCCCGGTCACGGAAAATCCGCTCGATTAATTCCGATCTCATCATAACATTCGCCAGCATTTGAGCGGGTCCGTCATGGATTTCTCTTGAAACTCTTTTTCGCTCTTCTTCCTGCGCCTCAATAATTCTTAAGCCGAAATCCTGTTTTGCCTGAGCATCTGCAAGAAGCAGTCCGACTTCGCGCAGATCCTGATTCAAGTAATTAAGCACAACTGTAATTTGGCTTACTAATGATTCTGACCGCTCGATGATTTCCTGAAGCCCTAGCAATCTGCGCTCCAAATCATCCCGCCGTTCGCGCAATTGCTTCTCACGCTGCTGGATCATCGTCAATTCTACCTGCAGCTTATGGGCTTTTTCATAAGCATTGCGGATTTCCTCTTCACTGAATCTATGAAAATTACGGCTGACCTCGGATAAACGGTTTCTCGCATGGCGGGTTTGCACTTCAAGTTTATCGCCAAGCTCAATCACTTCATACACCTGCTGCTTAATTTGTTTCAGTTCTTCAACCAGCTGTTCATACTGCTGGCGTGACTGCTCCCCGATTTGAAAAACCTCGTCCTTGCTCCCGTCAACGGTTTTCAGCATCTTCATCAAAATAGAATCCAACACTTTGGAATCCATCTTTGTTTTATTCATAATTTCCCTCCGTCACGGCGTTGTCATATATTTTTATTATAAATGTAATTGATCTGCAAATTATGTCGAATTATAATGAAAGAATGCGTATATTCTAGAAAAAAACATTTTTATATACGATCTACTCTTTATGATACCAAAATACGCACAAAAATTCTAAAGACTGTACGAATTTGTATAGGCAGTCTTTTATGCTTAGCAGGAGGGTCAGCTAGCATGCTGCACAGCTATTTTACTGTGAAAGAAGCAGGAGAACACGAGATTGTTATAGAAAAATCGCGTTTTATCTGTCATTTAAGCCGTGTTTCTACCGAACAAGAGGCACAGGAATTTATACAGAAAATAAAAAAACAGCACTGGAATGCGACTCATAATTGCTCAGCTTACGTTATCGGCGAGAATGATCATATCCAAAAAGCCAATGATGACGGAGAACCAAGCGGTACAGCGGGAGTGCCGATGCTTGAGGTATTAAAAAAACGCGGACTTAAGGATACTTGCGCCGTCGTTACACGATACTTCGGAGGTATTAAGCTTGGGGCTGGCGGATTAATTCGCGCTTATGGGAAATCAGTGTCTGAAGGATTAAATCATATAGGTGTGGTAGAACGGAAGCTTATGCGTATCATGCATACTTCCGCAGATTACACATGGCTTGGCAAGATTGAAAATGAATTAAGGGAGTCACAATTTCTGTTAAAGGAAATCCATTATTCAGAAAATGTTGAATTCGAAACATACGTGGAAGCAAAGGAAACAAATGCTTTTTCTGAATGGATGACAGAACTGACAAATGGAAAGAGTGATATTAAAGAGGGAGAGTTGACGTATCTTGAAAAAGCCGTCAATCACATAAAGGAGACTGAATAATGGCTGAACGCGTTAGAGTGCGGGTGCGAAAAAAGAAAAAGAGCAAACGCAGGAAAATTATAAAAAGAATAATGTTATTGTTCGTCCTCGCATTATTAGTAGTTGTAGGGCTTGGCGGATATAAACTTTATAAAACCATTAACGCTGCCGATGATTCGTACGATGCCCTATCTCGCGGGAATAAATCAAATCTTCGCAGCGAAGTTGTAGACATGAAGAAAAAGCCGTTTTCTATTTTATTTATGGGAATAGAGGATTACGCGACTAAAGGACAAAAAGGGAGATCAGACTCTCTTATTGTAGTTACCCTGGATCCTAAAAATAAAACCATGAAAATGCTGAGTATTCCGCGTGATACACGTGTGCAATTAGCCGGTGACACAACCGGAAGCAAAACAAAGATCAATGCCGCTTACAGCAAAGGCGGTAAAGATGAGACAGTTGAAACTGTTGAAAACTTCTTGCAAATCCCGATCGATAAATATGTCACAGTTGATTTTGACGGATTTAAAGATGTGATAAATGAAGTCGGCGGTATTGATGTAGACGTGCCTTTCGATTTCGATGAAAAAAGTGACGTAAACGAAAGCAAACGGATTTACTTCAAAAAAGGCGAGATGCATTTAAACGGCGAACAAGCCTTGGCGTATGCCCGAATGAGAAAACAGGATAAACGCGGAGACTTTGGCCGTAATGACAGACAGAAACAAATCTTAAACGCGCTGATTGACCAAATGTCAAGTGCAAGCAACATTGCTAAAATTGATAAAATCGCAGAAAAAGCCAGCGAAAACGTTGAAACCAATATTCGTATTACTGAAGGTTTAGCGCTTCAGCAGATTTACAGCGGCTTTACCAGCAAAAAAATCGACACGTTGAGCATTACAGGGTCTGATTTGTATTTAGGTCCTAACAACACGTATTACTTTGAACCTGATGCTACAAATCTCGAGAAAGTCAGAAAAACGCTTCAAGAGCATTTAGATTATACTCCAGATACAAGCAGCACTGGCACTTCCGGTACCGGAAGTTCAACAGATGGGACTGACAGTTCAAGCGGTTCTGACAGCAATGGCACAACAACTGACGGCACGACGAGCGGAAGCAGCTATTCGAATGACAGCAGCACAAGCTCAAACGGTACAACGAATTCAACAACTGGTTCATCCTATTAAAAAATGCCCGGTCCTTTAGAGGATCGGGCATTTTTGCGCAGAAAAAAACTCCGGCACATAAGCCGGAGTTTTTAATTCCTTTTCACCAGCCGTTTATAAAATTTCGTAAACGGTTTAAATTTTTCATTCACGAGTCCTGTCACTTCTGCTATGATTTGCATAAAAATGATTAAAATGAAGATAATAAACAAAGAGAGCCAAATTGTGGCAGTTTTAAGCACAATCGCACTGATACTGAAAATAAATCCAATCATATAAATAACTAAGACCGACATCCGATGTGAAAGGCCAAAGGCCATCAGTCTATGATGGATATGTGACTTATCAGGCGCTGAAATCGGCTGTTTGTTTAAGATTCTCCTGATAATAGCAAATGTTGTATCAAAAATCGGTACGCCTAATATAATAATCGGGATAACGATACTGAACAATGTGACACTTTTATACAAGCCTAATAATGAAAGAATCGAAATACTATACCCTAAAAAAAGTGAGCCCGTATCTCCCATAAAGATTTTTGCCGGATGAAAGTTGTAAAACAAAAATCCAAGCGTGCTGGCAATAACAACTAATGAGAGTGACAGAATGAGCACTTTTCCGCCGGATAGCGCCATGACAGCGATCGTTGACAGGCCAATAACAGAAAGACCGGCAGCAAGGCCATCCAATCCGTCAATCAGGTTAATTGCGTTCGTGATGCCGACAATCCATAATACGGTCAGCGGATAAGCCATCCATCCTAATTCAAATCGTTCTGTTAAAAAAGGTACTGAGAAAAAGTCCATTTTTAAGCCAGTGCTTACAATCATAATGGCTACACCTAATTGAATCAAAAACTTAACTTTTGCACTTAATTGATATTTATCATCAAGAATACCTAACACAATTATGATGAATGCTCCGACTGTAATAGCCGTCATCCTTGTTTCAGTGTATATACCGGATGCAAGCACACCTGCAACCACCCCGATAAATATGGCCAGCCCGCCCATCCGGGGCATGATTTTGTCATGTACTTTTCGATTGCTGGGCTGGTCAACTGCACCTATTTTAATCGCAATCCTTTTTACGATTGGGGTTATGATTAAAACTGTCAGCAGCGAGACAATAAACGCAACAACAATGCGAATCATGCGTTCGTCAAGCATAAAGAAGTCTCCTTTGGAATTAAATAAAGTCTTTATTTATATAGAGAACCGTTCCTTCCATTATACCTTCTCCTTAGTTATTATAACAAGCTTCATCAAAAAGAAACACGTATAATCAAAAAACGCGCATCCCAATTTATAGGACTACGCATGTTTTTGAATCCCTGTATATTTCATAATTTGTCTAAATAAGCAATCCCAATCTTGGGTGCGGGCGATGTTTCGGCGCATTTCTTTATAGGTCTCGTCTCCGTTTTGTCCGAGAACTTTTTCACAAGCGGCTATAAAATCAATCGGATGATCGCCCTCTACATATTCGTATACATAAGGCTTTTGCATTTTTGAGGTTGACGGAAGATTAGTGCCTACAACAGGTTTTCCTGCCGCTAAAAATTCAAATAGTTTCAGCGGAAACACAGCTTGGTTATACGGTGATTGTTTATATGGCATGATGCCAATGTCGATAAGCTCCATAAAATGAGGCACTTCTTTTGGATCTGCCGGACCGGTCCATATAACATTGGGAAGTCTCAGCAGCTCTTGAAACGAAACGTCACCATTGGTGGCATCCGGGCCAACCCATAAAAATGTCCAATCAGGCTTTTGCAGGGCGGCGGCTTCAATCATTTTAAAATCGAGCTTCGGTTTAATCCCGCCAATAAAACCTAACACCGTTCCTTCTCTCCCCTGCAGTATACTGCGATCGGGAGCTTGTTTATGTGCAGAAAACAGCTCAAACTCCACACCGTTTTCCACAGTATGAACCTTTTCTCGTCCCGCAGTCAGTTTTTTGCCTACTTCCTTATGAAGATAATCCGATGAACAGGTAATTGAATCTGCTCGTTGTATAATTCTCAGCTCTGCCGATTTTATGACTTTTCGCCGAAATTCAGACAGCAGATTTGAACGCCCGCTGATCGGCGCAGCCCATAGGTCACTGCAATCATAAATGACCTGATCCCAAGAAAACAGCGAAGACAGCAGCGGGAATCCCGGAAACGTGTACCATAAACAGCAGCGTTCACCGTTTGAAGAAGCAGATGCAAGCTCATCGAGTAAAGGCGAGAGCTTATGCCTGTAAAAAACATCTGTATATCGTCCAAAACGAAACATTTTTTTCTGCAGCAGGTCTTTGACAGCGAATTGCCTGATGCCAGAATGGACTTCTTGAAATTCTTTCCCCTGGGCACGCGGAGCCGGACATACCCAAATGACTTCTTTCGTTTCCTCTTGAGCAGCTAAAAATTCTGCCAGCCGGTGCCTTCTGTATCTCAATTGGTCTTTTCCCCATTCAGCAGTGGCAACGATGACATGAATGATTGCTTCTTTTGTTTCCACCTTCATCACCTTTTCTCTCTGTTTGCGGCTATAATCTTTTTTTCACCGCGTTTTTTGCATATTGAACAAAACACCATGTCGCTTTCATGAAGTGAAGCCGTTCGATTTCCCTGTAGACAAACCACGTTTTTTTCGCAGCCTTCCATTTGTTGCTGGAAATTGAGTTGTTGACAAGCCGATATTCAGCAAGGCATTCATTCATTCCATAGGCAGTAAATCCTTTTTTTAAAAGAGACAGCCATGTGGCTAAGTCCTGTCTCGTTCTGATATTCGGCATTTGGATCTGTCCCGTTTGCTCTCTGTCAATCATCACCGTCAAGCAGCCGATAATTGTATTTTTCAGAGCGTCATCGTACGTCAGGCTCTCCGGCGCATGAATGAATTTATCGAGCGGGGTTCCGTCCTGCTCCATTAACCTGTAGCCTGTGAAAGAAAACGCACAGGAGCGCTCCATCATAAACGCAAGCTGCTTTTCCAGTTTGTCTTTTTTCCATTTGTCATCACTGTCCAAAAATGCTACATAGCGCCCTTGAGCGCGTTCCAACGCTTTGTTGCGAGCAACCGCAGCTCCGCAGTTCTCCTCCAGATACACCACGTGAATTCTTTCGTCTATTTTTTCATACTGCTGTAAAATGTCGCGGGTCCCATCCGTTGAGCAATCATCCACGATAATCATTTCCCAATGAGGATGGCTCTGATCTAAAACCGAATGAACCGTGTCTTCAATATAGTCACGCGCATTATAGGAAGGTGTAATGACAGATACGAGAGGTTTCCAATTGGTCATGATCACATCTCCATCGTATGATTTTAAAAGGATTCTCTGAAAAATTCAGGAATGACAACGAACATAAAGGCAATCGTAAGGCCAATCATAACGCCGAGAACTGCTTTCTTTTTCGGAGACATTCCGCCGCCTGCTGTCTCACTCACGGTTTCAGAATCTGTAACACTGGCCGCTTTCAGATTAAGCTGAGTATTTTTAAGTTCATACAAAAATCTCTCTTTATCCACTTTGGAATCCTCGCTCACCTTCTCGCCTTCAAGCGCATCGATGCTGCTGCGGACGACGGCTTCTCTTTCTGCATACAGCTTTTGATCGTTTTTGAGAAAGGTGGAGGAAATGGCGTTTAGGACAGATTCCGTTCGATCCTTATCCTCGTCGCTATAGCTTAAAGTCAGTAACGATTTAGATTCTGTTTTGATGGTAAGCTTCTCTTTGATTTCTGCTACATCTTCATCCTTTTCATCAGGAAGCGCCTCCTTCAAAAAAGAGTCGCTCTTTAGCAAAAGCGGAATCTCTTCTGTGCTGTTATAAACCGGATGATCATAGCTTCCCACAGCCAAAGTGTCTTCAGCTGTATAGCTCTTTTGACCAGCGATTTGTGACGGCAGGATATACCCCGCCGCACCTAATATAATTGGCACCGCTATGATCCAAATGATATTTTTTTTTTATGCGACGGGCTATTCTTATCAATATATCGTTCATATAAGTCTCCCTGCTTTTTGTAGTCTGTTTATCTGTACATCGGCTCAGGCATTTGTCTGGACCGCCTTAACACATTCACGGCGGCGATGACGAGCGCCATAAACACCCAATGGAAAAATAAATTTGAAACAGAGCTTGGGCTGATACTTGATACCAGGAAACTGACCAAAGCAGTAATAAGCCCTTCTGTGATCAGTTTTGACTGATTTTCTAATTTTCTTTCATAAAACTTGTAAAGCACCCATATGAGGTAGGCATAAATGGACAGATATCCCAGCATGATGAACAAGCCAAAATTAGCAAGAATTTCAACGAGCCAGTTATGCACCTCTGCCACATTGTCCGTATCATATAAAGCATAATGCTCAAGATAATAGGATACATTTCCTGCCCCGACTCCGAATCCGTATGAATCCAGGAAGAAATGCCAAGCGTTTTTCAGCAGATTGGCCCGGGCCACATTTGATGGAAGCCTGTCATGAAATGAATGCAGCGTCTGCGGGGCCAGAAACAGCTCCCAAAACTTCGAATACATTTTGCTGGCGAAAAGAACTGCGAAAAGAGCAATTCCCGCCGCCGACAGCCAGATGGCCATTTTCTTTAAAATAGGCGGCAAAACAATGAAAATGTAAACTGCAACACCTGCAAAAATCCCCAGAAGACTGGCTCTTGAACCAGTAGCAAAAATTAAATACAACGCACAGAGCGAGAGCACAAGGCCAATCGCCTTGATGTATCCATTCTTACTGTTTTTCATCATCGTGATGTAAAAAAAGAAGCTGATTGATAAAAAGGTCGCAAAGTCATTTTGATTAAAAAAGACTGATGTCGGATAATGCTGCTTATACTCCGGTCCGCTGTACAATGTGGAACTCGCAAGATGATGGTGGGTGATATGATTGTAAAAACCAATGATCATCAGAAATACTGTCATCACCAGCCAAATGGCATAAACAATCATCAGCCGCTCGATTTTTTGCACGTACATGACAATGAGATAAATGAAGAAAATGCCCATTGCCAATAAGGCCAAATATTTGAGGCCGGCTGTTACCGACTTGGCCCACAGCAGAGAAACAAGGCCGTATATAAACCAAAAGGCGAAAAAGAGCAATATCCCTTTCACCTGCAGCCCATTCCATCTTTCGATATGAGTACGATTCCGAAACATGCCAATAATGTGAAGGCACCCGGCGGCAATGAGCAGAAGCCTGTAAAGGAACAAACTGAAAAATCCAAGATGAATGGCGAAAAATGCATTATTTAAAAAAGTGCAGGCGATCAAAATATAGATTACAGCCATAAAGAGCCGTTCTTTTGTTGTAAATGCGGTTGCAAGCGTCAGCGCGAACAGACCAATTGCCAACACCGCAAGCACAGCGGCCATCTGCACGAAACCTATATCTTTATGGATGGCTCCCACTAATAGAACGACTCCTAATAAAGCAGCGGCCAGTAACGCTAGCGTATGGACCGCTGATCGTTTGATACTCACATGTTTAACCCCTTTCCTGATGTTTCAGGAGCCGGCGGCCGAGCCTAGCAGCCGGCAGCTTCAGCCAAGTAATACTTTTTCTTTTTATAAATTGACGCTCCCAAAGTCTTTAGCCAATTCCTCAAGCGGCAAACCCGGAAAATACTTGTCAGAGGGTTCCGTTCCTCGAACAGCGGGACGGCCGATAGAGTGGTAAATGTATCCGGCTGCCTGCATCTCTTCAAGTGAAAATAAATTTCTGCCGTCGATGATGATGGGCTGTTTTAAGAGGGTTTTCACTTTCACAAGCTCCATTTCTTTTACTTCCGGCCAGTCTGTTAAGATGAGGCATGCATCTGTGTGCTCAATCGCAGCATACACATCTGTGTAATACTCGACCTGTTCGCCAAGGATTGCGGAAGCTTCAGGAATGGCAATCGGATCATATGCTTTTACGTGGGCGCCCAGCTGCTGCAGCATCGGGATAATATCAAGCGCTGGAGCAGATCTCACATCGTTCGTATTCGGTTTGAAGGCCAATCCAAGGACTGAAATGGTTCTTCCCTTGATGCTTCCCATAACAGTCAAAAGTTTATCTACAATATGAACACGCTGCTTTTCGTTCGTTTCAATGACAGCTTCAATGAGCTTGAATGGATAGCCGGCTGATTTTGCGATTTGCAGCAGTGCAGTTGTATCCTTAGGGAAACATGAACCGCCAAATCCAATACCAGCTTTAAGGAACTTTCTGCCGATCCGGCTGTCAAGCCCAACGCCATCAGCAACCTTTGAAACGTCTGCGCCGACTCGCTCACAGATGTTTGCAATATCGTTGATAAAGGAAATCTTTGTTGCCAGAAATGCGTTCGCAGCGTATTTAATCATTTCTGCACTTTCTAGATTTGTTTTAATGACAGGAGCATGGAATGGCTGATGCAGATCCTCAATGATGGCAGCGGCTTTATGACTTGTTGAACCAATCACGGCACGCTCCATATTCATCGTGTCATGAATTGCTGAGCCCTCCCGAAGAAATTCAGGGTTAGATACAACATCAAAAGAGTATCTTCCCCTTGAGGCTTTTTGAACGATAGATTGCACCAGTTTCCCTGTTCCGACCGGGACTGTGCTTTTATTTACGATCACTTTGTAGCCGTTAAGATGCTCACCGATTGTTTTCGCCGCCGCTTTTACGTACGTTAAATCAGCTTCACCTGTTTTTGACATAGGCGTTCCGACTGCAATATATATAATATCTGAGGCTCGAATGGCGGACGGGATATCGTTCGTAAAGGTCAGGCGCTGACCCAGCACATTTTTTTCAACTAAGTCTGCAAGCCCTGGTTCATAGATTGGGATTACTCCATTTTTCAGACTTCTGATTTTTGATTCGTCGATATCACAGCAAACAACTTTATTGCCGATTTCCGCAAAGCAAGTGCCTGACACGAGTCCCACATAACCTGTTCCAATTACAGCTATTTTTTTCACAGCGCTCATCCCTCTCCTGTAAAATGATCTTCCTATTTATATTGGTCGCAGTTTCTGACGATTAAACGGACGTTTTCATGACCGTCTGATACTGATGATGCAAGGCCTTGGCATTTTTTCCTGCATCAAATTGAGCCTGCACAGTTTCATACAAATCATCTGCCACTTCCGGCTTCCATACTTGCTCATGTTCGTACCGAGTGATCGCTTCCGCCAAGGCTTGAGCGGATTTTGGCTTAATCAGCAGATGCTGGTGCTTTCCGAATAAAGATGCCACTCCGCCAACATCTGTACAGATGACAGGAATCCTTAACGCCAGCGCCTCAATTACAACAGTCGGCATTCCCTCACTGTAAGAAGGAAGCACGAATAGGTCTGCCGCAAGCAAATAGTCTCTTACCTGATGATTTGGGACTTGGCCTGTGACGATATGCCCCTTCTGCGTCAGCATCGATTTTGCGGGACCATCCCCAACAAAGACTGCCTGAGGAGGGTCCTGCAGGGATTCGATGGCTTCGGACAGTTCAAAAATGCCTTTCTCCCTGACCAGCCGGCCGACATAGACAGCCAGACGCTGATCGAGTGGCAGTCCGAGTTTTTTTCTGAGTTCTTCTTTCGTCTGCTCATTTTCCTGAAAGCGGCTGAGCTGTATGCCGATCGGCAAAACCGAGCTGTCAAAGCCCGAAAGCTTTTTGGCTTCTTCCTGAAGCTTGTGGCTGACTGCTAAAACGGCTGACGCTGAACCTACGGCACGCTTGAAGGCTTTAAACGCTCCTTTGCTGTAATGCGGATAGACATTCACATCACTGCCATGCAAGGTCAGGACATAAGGAATTCGCATTGACTCTGACACGACTGCCGCAGCCCCGCCCGATGGCATGGCAAAGTGCGCATGGATCAGATCCGGATTTAGGTCGCGTTGTTTCATGGTTTTTATAACCGCTGATGCAATTCTCCGGTGAGGCTGCGCCCACTTCAGCTGGCCGGGAACTGCCCGGTAGAAAGGCCGGTAAACCGGTATCCCCTTCCTAATCTCATACTCCGGTCTGGCATCTTTTTTACGATATGTCTTTTTCAGCATACGGACAGGTGCTGAATGAAAAGGCCTTGGGCATATCACAGTGATATCAAGCCCGAGTTTCTGCAGCTCTTGCACCTGTGTCTCATGGAACACACCTTCACCAGGTTTCAGACTGCTCGGATATACGCTTGTGATCCACAAAATCTTCATGACAAACGTCCTTTTCTTAGTAGTTTGCTTTTCGTTTGAGGGTACGCTTTTACCAAAAGAAAGAGATAGCACAGCGCCCCAGCCGCAACTGAAATGGCCAGCCGCATTTCTGCCTGCATACTGAAGTGTTCCGTACTCAGGCTTACACCAAACGCGATGATCCCCATCGCCGCAGTAATCAGAAACGGCTTCATAATCGACTGGAAATAAGCTGAAAGGTTAAGCTTGATAACATATGCCAGGAGCCAGCGCCCAATCAGGAAATTGACAACGCTGATAGTGGCATACACCCATGCGACTGTCAGCAGGCTTCCCGTCTGTACAGCTGCAAACAGTGATAAGCCGTACAGCAGCAGCACGCCGGAATCCCAATAAAATGCTAAATCCGCTCTTCCTTTAGCAAGCAGCACAGATCCATTTGGATTCATAAGCACTCTTAGTATTCCGACAATCGCCAGAACATTTAGGATCGGAACAGCAGCAAGCCACTTTTCCCCGAAAACCGCTGTGATAAAGGCGTCGGACACAGATACGAGCCCGATTAACAGCGGAAACGAAACAAGCGCCAGCATTTTTGTCATATTTAGAAAGCCTTCTCTGATCACGCTGTTTTCATATTTGTTTTTTGCGAAAACAGGGAATGCCACCCGTGTGACAATCGGATTGATCTTCAAAACCGGAATGGTGACTATCTGATAGGCGAGGTTATAAATCCCCAATGCTTCAGCACCAATAAACCGGCCGATCAAAATCATATCGATATTTGCTCCCAGCCTGTTCACAAGACGGGATGAAAGCTGAAAGGCTCCAAAAGAAAAGAACTCCTTCATGCCTCTCAAATCAAAAACAAAAGCAGGATGCCACTTTTTCCGGTATACAGCCCAATATAAAATCCCTTTACTGGACTGGAGCAGGACCTGAGAAATGACGTACGCCAAAATCGCATCCATCATAAAAACCGCAATCGCTAAATATCCGAATGACAATACATTTGAAAAAATCTCTATTTTGCTTAACGTATTAAAATGCAGCTGCTTTTGCAGCATATACTGGTACTGCTGTCCAATCGGCGCGATCAAAAACATAATCGCCAGAATCCGAACTAGAAACACCAGCTCTTCTCTTTGATAAAATCCCGCAATGACAGGACTGCTCACATATAAAAGAACAAACAGCAAAACGCCCGTCATAATGTTAAGCCAATACAATGTGGACAGCTGACGCTCCGTCGCGTCGTCTCTCTGAATTAACGCTGCGCCAAAACCCATATCAAGCACAATCTGGGCGAAAACTGTAACCGTTGTGATCATGCCGACGAGCCCAAATTCTGTTAAGGTCATCATATTTCCAAGCAGGGCAAACTGAACAATTTGTATGATTGTAATACACATAGTTGAAATACTTGTCCACTTTGCGCCGCTCATAATTTGTTTTGTAATACTTGGCATCATATTCCCTACTTCTTTTTAAGCTCAGATTGATGGTGAATACCGGCATTCCATTTTATCTTGCACCATCACCTGTCCAGACTACTTTACAAGTTTTTAACATAATTTTTAATTCTAAAGTGAAAGTCAGGTTGCGAATGTAATATAAATCAAATATCAGCTTTTCCTTCGGCGTCATATCGTAACCGCCGTTCACCTGAGCCCAGCCGCTCAATCCCGGTTTAACAGCCAGACGCTGCGTAAAGCCCGGAATCTCATTCTGGAATTTTTCCGTAAAAACGGGACGTTCCGGACGAGGGCCAATCATACTCATATCGCCTTTCAGCACATTAAACAGCTGAGGAAGCTCGTCAATTCTCGTTCTTCTGATAAAAGCTCCGATCCTTGTCACCCGCGGATCTTGCTTCTGTGCCCAAACCGCACCAGACTTCTCGGCATCTATTTTCATGGAACGAAGCTTATAAAGCTTAAATGGTTTCCCGCCTTTCCCTACGCGTTCCTGCGTATAAATGGCAGGCCCCGGCGTCTCCAAACAAATCAATATTGAAAATACCGCAATCATTGGCAGCGCAATCGCCAACCCAATGAGCGCAAACCAAATATCCATTACGCGCTTTATTGCCAAATAACGAGCCGTCTTTTCAGATAATGTAAAAGAATGTATTTGCTGAACTGAGAATTCACGACTCACATTCATGCTTTTCTCTGCACTCACTGACACACACCTCACGATTTGTTTGGGATGTTATGATGACCTATGCCAGTCAGTTTAGCAGACGGATGTTAATTGGATGTAAATGGTATGTTAAGAAGTGTGAATTAAGTGTTTTTTCTGATAAATGTTGTTAATACTCTTTTACTATTTTATATACAAGTCCTATTTGTTTTAATCATTTCATATAAAAAAGAGACAAATCTGTGATTAGATTTGTCTCTTTCGATTATCTGTAATAAGATACTGTGCCGTCATGAATAGCTTGTGCAGCTTTATCTTTATAAACCGCTTGCTTCAATTTACTCGCATCGGATGCATTAGTGATAAAGGCAGTTTCAACTAAAACACTCGGCATTTTAGAATATTTAATAACGTAGAAAGCAGCTGTTTTTACTCCCCGGTCTCTCGTTCCAAGATTAGTAGCTAACTTGGGTTGAATTTGTTCAGCTAGCCTCCTGCTATTTGTTGCTTGATATGTTGCATCGTAGTACGTCTCACTTCCATCTGGTGATGAGCTGTCATTAGCATTAGCATGTATACTGATAAATAAATCTGCTTGTGCTGAAGCTGCTTTATTTACTCTCTCCTGTAAAGAATAAAACGTATCATTAGATCTCGACATGACTGGAAGAGCACCTGAAGCATCTAGCTTTGTATTGACTCTTTTCGCTATATCAAGGTTGACTTCTTTTTCGAGGAGTCCATTGCCGATTGCTCCTGAATCTTGATCACCGTGACCCGGGTCAATAAAGATTGTTTCACCAACTACCGGATTTTTTAGCTGATTAGCAACCTTGGTGCTTACAGCAGGAGTGTTTCCGATAATCGTGAAGTTTGACATGTTTTTACTTCCAATGATTTTACGGGCTCCTGTAGATAAATTTTCACCATTTGTAAGGATAAGAGATTGCTTCTTCTTAGCTGCCAGTGTAGCTCCTGCAATAGAGTCAGGATAGCTGAATCCATTGCTTACATATACGGTGCTTGTTGATAAATTAAGTTTTTGTACGATATTTGCAGCAAGCTCATATCTGTTCGAACCGCTAATTCTTGTAGGAGAAGGTAACTTGTTGTATACCGTATTGCTGATACTTCCAGTTCCTCCAACAACAACGGTACTTGAAATTCCCTTATCTTTTATCACAGACGTTGTCGCACTATTTATAGATGTTTTATTTGTAAAAAGAATTGGATACCCGTTTTTCGCTGCATAAGGAATGACGGCCGGAGCGTCTGCATATAAGAAGCCATTCAAAATAACAGCTTTTGAAGTCGCACCCATCGCTTTTGCCACCCGTGCAGCCGTATCATAACGGTTGCTTCCTGCAATTCGTTTAATACTTATCCCCAAACTTTTAATCTGGTTAGCAGTGTTGGAAGAAACAGCAGGTGTTCCGCCTACAATAATTACATTTTTAGTCTGCATCTCTTTCAATCTTGTTTTCGTTTCATACGAAAGCTTATCAGAGTTAGTGTAAAGCAGTGGCGCATTCTTCTGATAAGCAAGAGGAGCTGCTGAAATTGCATCTGCATAAGAACTCCCACCGACAATTACAGCTGTACTTGCAGTTGAATACATTTGCTTTGATATTTGAACAGCAGTGCCGTATCTATTGCTTCCCCCGACTCTTTTCACCGAGTTATCAGCCAAAGCTGTTGGTACAAAAAGTATGAGTCCCAAAAAACACATTGTTAGGACTTTTATATAAGAACGCAATTGATTTCCTCCTTAAAAGGCGTTTATCCTAAAATAATTAATAAGTTGTCAGAGTTGTACCTGGATAGTAAAATTTCAAAATTGAACTATATGAATCTCCAGCTTCTGCTCTTGCTTTTGCTCCATATTGACTCATTCCGATCCCGTGACCATATCCTTTACCGCTAATTGTGTACTTTGAAGTATCTTTTTTTACAGTCACATAAGTACTTTTAAATACAGTCGCTCCAATCATTGTTCTTAACTCACTCGTTGGTACACTTATGGTTGTAATTTTGCTCAAGTTATAAGAGCCAGTACTGCTTTTAACAAAATACTTCACTTTCATTGATGCTGTTTTAGCGCGCTGCCCCTGCGTCGTACCGCTAAAGCTCAAATCTTCAATACTTGCAATTTTGACAGAATCAGCGCTTGTTTCTTTATTTTTCAAGATCCAGTTCTTAACTCCAGAAAGTCTTGCAGAATCAGTTTCAGTTGCTGAAGACCACCATGAAGAAGGCTTCGTTAAGTCCAGAGAATTCGTATCTAGCTGTTGTTTTGCTAAGGTAAGCGTCCAGCCAATTTGAGGATCCTTTGTATCTTTTTTTGCAATCAAGTAAGGTACACTTGACGACCATACTTCATTACTAGCTTCTGTGTAACCTCCATTACTGGAAGAATAAGCTGCAGTTATAAGTGATCCATTATATTTCAGAACTTTCCCTTTCGTTTGCTCAACCGCTTTATTGGTATTTGAATTCCAACTGTATCCTCCATAAACTTGAAAAGCGGTTGTATCAGGTACAGTAGCTCCTGTTTTTGTTATTGAGTACGTTCTTGCAGCAACAGTTTGTGCTTTAAGAGCCTCAAGTGACCAGCTAGCAGGCATTTCATTCGGAATCACTCCTTTTAAGTAATCCTCAAATGGAATATTTTCATTTACCGGTCGGATATATTTAGTAGATTCAATTGAGAAATTAACCGTGCCAAGATACTGCTTTCCATCAAGACTAATCCTGTTTGAAGTAGAATAGTTTTCTGGTTTAATTCTTAGAGAGTTTCCGTAAGTTTTGATGTTTGCAAGATTTAATTTTCCGCTGCTGATTTTTAAATTATAGGTGTTACCGTTAGCTAAATAAAATTCATCAGCAAGTGAATTCTCAACTTCAGCAGAAATTGAACTGGTACTTCCAATAAAGTCGTATGCATATGTGGCTTTATCTTTCGTTATACTTTTAGCCGCAGCCGGAACGCTATCTTGTTTAATATATAAAATTTGGCTGTTTTTCTTCGAGGCAAGCGTTGCGCCTACCAATACGTCTGCATATTTTGTCCCGTTCGTCATTACGACTTTATCAGCCTTCAACTTTAGTTGTTTAATTATATTTGCCGTGAGTTCATATCTGGTCGATCCAGGAATCCTTTGCACAGTTGAAGTTTTTTTAATTTGGTTTTCTACACTATCACTGACGCTAAATGAACTGCCTATAATGATGACTTGTTTTGGCAAATCATAATCCGGAAGCTTGTCTTTATCTGTAAGCAAAATAGGATATCCGTGTGCTGCTGCGTATGGAGCAATGGCTAAAGCGTCTTGAAAAACTCTTCCGGTTACAACGATCGCTTTATCATAGCTGCCCATTTGCTTTGCAATGTTTTCTGATAATACATATCTATTTTTTCCGCTTATTCTTTTTACAGCGCCATATGATTTCAGCTTGTTTTCTACATCTTTTGAAATGCTTCGCGCTCCCCCAATGATTAAAATATTATCAGGGCTATACTTAGCAATTTGTCTTTCAGTAGTCTTTGTTAACGTATCAGGCTGAGTAAATAAAACTGGCGCATCCAGCTTTTTTGCCAACGGAATAACAGGCAATGCATCAATAAAAATATCTCGGTTTACCAATATCACTGTATTAGGATTTTTCCACTGACTGCTGGATGCAAGAGTTGCAGTTTCATAGCGTGAAGCGCCTGCAAAGCGATTTGTAACAGCAACATTATCTCCAGTTACTTTATAAAATCCTGTAGGCGATAGACTGATGCTTGATTTATTTCCAATATAATTTGACAACTTAACTGAGATGTTTGAGTCTGCTGCAAAAGTAATTGATGGAATCAATAATAAGATTGCAGCAAGTGAACACACTATCAATTGTTTGCAAGATTTCAAAATTTCAGGTTCCTCCCTATATCTTAGTTGGCACGTTCAATATCTTTTAACAGAAGCTGACCCTCATTACTTTTTTCATATGTAATCGTGACCTTATCTCCATTGTTAAACTTATCAAGATCACTTGTCGATTCTTCAGTGATATCAAGACTAACCGCTTCATTATCTACTGTTACTTCTATTGTATGAGTATCAGCTAACCCTACATAAGTACCTTCTTTTGTTTCAATGTTACTGTCTGGCGATACTTCTTCACCTTGACTCTTTTGACTATTAACCCCACAACCCGAGAGAAGCAATATAAAGAACAGTAAAGCAATAAATTTTTTCATTTTTTTCACCTCATTATATTTTATCGTCAACCTATTTTATATTTTAAAGAAAAATTAAGAAACAGTGAAACTTTTTTTTATAAAAAACGACTATTTTAGGATTTCATTCTTGTATTAAATAGAGTTGTATTTATTGGAAATTTAACTCATAATGAAAATAATTTAACAGACGAGGTGCAAAGGATGAGGAACGAACGCAGAAAGAAGAAAAAAACTTTATTACTGACAATTTTAACGATTATCGGACTTCTTGTACTCGGAACTGGCGGCTATGCATACTACTTATGGCATAAAGCAGCATCAACCGTGGCAAGTATTCATGAAAGCATTGATAAATCGAAAAAGCGGGATAAAGAGGTGAGTATCAATAAAAAGGATCCTTTTTCCGTCTTAATCATGGGTGTGGATGAACGCGACGGCGATAAAGGCCGTGCCGATACGCTCATTTATATGACCGTTAACCCAAAAACGAATACAACCGACATGGTCAGCATTCCGCGTGACACGTATACAAAAATTATCGGAAAAGGCACAATGGATAAAATCAACCATTCATATGCTTTCGGCGGCACGCAGATGACGGTTGACACGGTTGAGAACTTCCTCGATGTTCCAGTTGATTATTTTGTAAAAGTGAACATGGAAAGCTTTAGAGACGTTGTTGATACACTTGGCGGCGTCACAGTAAACAGCACATTCGCGTTCAGCTATGACGGTTATTCGTTCGGCAAAGGAGAAATCACGCTGAACGGAAAAGAAGCGCTCGCTTATACCCGGATGAGAAAAGAGGATCCGAGAGGCGATTTCGGACGCCAGGACCGTCAGCGACAAGTCATAGAAGGAATCATTAATAAAGGCGCAAATATTTCATCCATCACGAAATTCGGAGATATGTTTAAAGTCGTTGAAAATAATGTGAAAACGAACTTGACCTTCGATGACATGTGGGATATCCAATCCGATTACAAAGGCGCGCGTAAAAAGATTAAACAGCACGAACTGAAAGGCACAGGCACGAAAATCAATGGAATTTACTACTACCAAGCTGATGAAAGCGCCCTTTCCGATATCACAAAAGAGCTGAAGGAAAGCCTCGAAAAGTAAAACAAAAAAGAAGCTTCGCACAATGTGCAAAGCTTCTTTTTTATTTGCCTGTAAATGAATCCGGATGCTCTTTCTTATACCCGTAATGAAACAGTAATTCTTCCACAATCCGGCGGGAAGCCTCTCCATCTCCATACGGATTAGAAGCGTGGGACATTTTCTTGTACTCACCATGATCAGTTAACAGCTGTTTTGTCAGCTGATAAATGTTTTCCTCGTCCGTCCCTGCAAGTTTCAGTGTTCCCGCCTCCACTCCTTCAGGCCGTTCCGTCGTATCACGCAGCACAAGCACCGGCTTTCCGAGAGACGGCGCTTCCTCCTGCACACCGCCCGAATCTGTCAGAATAAAATGCGATTTTGCCGCAAAGTTATGGAAATCAATCACTTCTAACGGTTCAATCAAATGCACTCTGTCCGAATCGCCAAAATGCTTCTGCGCCGCTTCCCGGACAACAGGATTCAGGTGCACAGGGTAAACGACCTGTACATCGTTAAACTCCTCAACAATTCTGCGGATGGCCTTGAACATGTTTCCCATTGGCTCACCCAAATTTTCCCGGCGGTGCGCGGTCAGCAGAATCATCTTATCATCGCCCACCTGATCGAGGACAGGATGTGAATAGCCGTCCCTAACCGTTGTGCGAAGTGCGTCAATCGCTGTGTTTCCCGTTACAAAAATAGAATCGGCTTTTTTATTTTCTTTTAATAAATTGTCTTTCGCCTGGCCTGTCGGGGCAAAATGCAAATCAGCAATCGCTCCTGTCATCTGGCGATTGAGCTCTTCCGGAAATGGGGAATACTTATTCCCTGTACGGAGCCCTGCCTCCACATGGCCGACAGCAATTTGATGATAAAAAGCGGCTAGGCTTCCGGCAAATGTCGTCGTCGTATCACCATGGACAAGCACAATATCGGGTTTGATATCTTTAAACAGCTCATCCAATTTCACAAGTGCGTTGGACGTAATCTCTGCCAGTGTCTGCCGCTCCTTCATAATGTTCAAATCGAAGTCAGGCTTGATGTGAAACGCATCTAACACCTGATCTAGCATTTGCCTGTGCTGTGCAGTGACCGTTACGTAGGAATCTATTTCAGGATATTTTTTCAATTCAAGCACTAGAGGTGCCATCTTGATCGCTTCAGGCCTGGTCCCGAAAACGGTCATAACTTTTAGTTTTTTCATATTTGTCACCTGATTTTCTGCTATAGTAAATAAATTCATACCACATATTCTACATGAAAATGTAGTATTTTAAATCATTTCATCCTTGATTCAAATAAAATGATATGAGTTTTTAATATTAAGGATAAAGCTTGTTTAAAAATGGTTTATCCTATATCATAAAAATGTGTAAAAACATAATGAAAAGGGTAAATAGAGAATAGTTTAACCATAAATTTTTTCGATCATAAGGAAGGTGCCTTTTAAATGAAAAAAGTACGTAAAGCCATAATTCCAGCAGCAGGCTTAGGAACACGTTTTCTCCCGGCTACGAAAGCAATGCCGAAAGAAATGCTTCCTATCGTTGACAAACCTACCATTCAATACATAATTGAAGAAGCTGTTGAAGCCGGTATTGAAGATATTATTATCGTAACAGGAAAAAGCAAGCGTGCAATCGAGGATCATTTTGATTACTCCCCTGAGCTCGAAAGAAATCTGGAAGAAAAAGGAAAAACTGAACTGCTTGAAAAAGTGAAAAAGGCTTCTAACCTGGCTGACATTCACTATATCCGCCAAAAAGAACCTAAAGGTCTCGGACACGCTGTCTGGTGCGCGCGTAACTTTATCGGCGATGAGCCGTTCGCGGTTCTGCTTGGAGACGATATTGTTCAAGCAGAAACACCAGGGTTGCGCCAATTAATGGATGAATATGAAAAAACACTTTCTTCTATTATCGGTGTTCAGCAGGTGCCTGAAGAAGAAACACACCGCTACGGCATTATCGACCCGCTGACAAGTGAAGGCCGCCGTTATCAGGTGAAAAACTTCGTTGAGAAGCCGCCTAAAGGCACAGCACCCTCTAATCTTGCCATCTTAGGCCGCTACGTATTCACGCCTGAGATTTTCATGTACTTAGAGGAGCAGCAGGTTGGCGCCGGCGGAGAAATTCAGCTCACAGACGCCATTCAAAAACTGAATGAAATTCAAAGAGTATTTGCGTACGATTTTGAAGGCAAGCGTTATGATGTTGGTGAAAAGCTCGGCTTTATCACAACAACTCTAGAATTTGCGATGCAGGATAAAGAGCTTCGCGAGCAGCTCGTTCCATTTATGGAAGGTTTACTAAACAAAGAAGAAATCTAAACAAAAAGGCTATTGGACATTCATCCAATAGCCTTTTTTTATTTCGGCATCAGTGTCAGTGTATGCTCTTCATTATCAACTGCGAAGACAAGATCAGCTGTATTCACAAGAAAACGATTCTTGCTGCTGTCATACAATACATCACTGTCACTTAAAGACAATGACGCCGGCGTAACAGAAGAAATGTTATGGAAGATAAGCTCTGATGCCTTATCATTCTCCAGTACATAGCTGATTTTTTCATAATCAAAATCTAACGTTTTTCTGACGTCAGTTGTATCTCCTTCAGTATATCCATTCAATTTCGATTGAATGCTGGTTCTGCTGTCTCCCAGGAATTTCAGAAAGTATTCATAGGAAGATGCTGCATTTTGCGAGACATAAGGCGCAAAGGCAGCGGCATGCAATTTAGCATGTTTCATATTAGTTGCAACGGCGCTCTTTTTCACAAAATAAGACTGTCCGTTAAACTTTATTTTCGCTGCTTGTTTGCCTTTTGCAGCTACCGTCACCTCTGTACCGAATGGCAGTGTAACGTCAGCCTTCTGTTTTAAACCTTGATCCTTATAAGCAGGGGCTTTTTCATTTGCTATAAACCCTTGCTTATTGACTGCGGTTAAGCGTTCCTCTGACTTGCCCTTTGCATTGCCATGATGATTCTTCACTTCATTTTGCGGGATAGCGCCAAACGAAGCAATTGTACGAAGCGGGGCATTAAAAAACATCGTTCCTGCCATGAATACAGTCAGGATAGACAAAATAGCAATTTGAACCGCATTAGCCAATGATTTTGGCTTTTTCTTCTTTTGGCGGAAACGGGCAAACGCTTCAGGATCTTCTTTCTTCCGCTCTTCCGTTTGCTCTTTTTTATATGTCTCTTTTTCTTTTTTCGAGAGCTTATTAAACCAGTCAATAAACGCTTTATACTCTTTGACAACCGTTTTTGTTTCATCAAACATACGAAGCTCGCCGTAGTGCATCCAAGCGACGCGGTCACACATCTTTTCAATCTGACCGATCGAGTGGCTGACAAAGAAAATGGTTTTTCCTTGCTTCTTAAACTCATTTATTCTGTCTACACACTTCTGATAAAACGTTTGGTCCCCTACGGAGAGCGCTTCGTCAATAATTAAGATGTCAGGGTCAATATGCACGGAAATCGCGAAACCGAGACGCGACTTCATACCGCTGGAATAGTTTTTAACCGGCTGATTAATAAAATCGCCAATTTCGGCAAATTCCACAATGCTGTCGTACATATCATCAATTTCTTTATTGGTTAACCCCATCATCAAACACTTAAGCCGGACATTGTCCCGGCCTGTTAATTGGTTATTTAAACCGGCAGCAATCGCAATCAGCGACGGCTGGCCGTTCATTTCAATTTCACCGCTGGTCGGCGGAATAATTTTAGCCAGCAGGTTAGACATGGTCGATTTCCCTGATCCATTTATCCCTACAAAACCGATTGTCTCTCCCTCATACACGTCAAAGGAGACATTCCGCACAGCAAAAAAACCATTATCCTTAGCCGGAAAAAACAACCCTTTAATCTTGTCCGATTGTTTTTTATACAAATGATATTGCTTTGAAACATTTCGAAACGAAACTTTTAGTTTCATCGTAAAATCTCCTTACGTATTAAAGAAAGTCAACAAACTTGTCTCTGAATTTCATATGCAGGATAGAACCCACTAACAATAAAAGGAATGTGACCAACCAAAAGTACAGCGTGTACTTCATGTCATGGAAAAACCACGCCCCGTCTAAGAAGCTGTTCCGGAATCCTTCAATAATATAGAATAGTGGATTCAACTTCAGAACAGGCACTAATTCGGGGTGGCTATGGCCGAGTTTCGCATTAACATCCCAAAAAATTGGCAACAAGAAAAACAAAAGTCTTGTTACGGCCTGCAGCAAAAATTGATAATCCCTAATCAGCACACTGATCGTTGAGTTAAACAAACTAAAAGAAAACATAAAAGCAATCATACAGATGAAGTAATAAATATATTGTAACCAATGCACACTCGGGAAAACACCATTAACTAGTAGTACAATGATATAAATCCCCATCATAATCATATAACTAAATAAGTTAGACGCAATGGCCACGGATGGTAGAGAACTAATCGGAAAGTTCATTTTAGCCACCATATTAATGCGCTTAAATACACTGTTTGAGCCATCAAGTATAGTTGGACTGATGAAAAACCATGGGATTAATCCCGCCAGCATCCAAATAATAAAAGGCACTTCGCCCGCTCCGGTTGCCACAGGACCGCCCTTTCTAATCCCCATACCAAAAACGAACCAGTAGGCCAGCATTTGGATAAGCGGATTTAAGAACTGCCATAAGACACCTAAATAATTCATTTGATATTTAGACTTGGTTTCATAAGCCGCCAATCTTAAAATTAAAGGAAATGACGTTATTTGCTCTCTGAGTATTCGCAACAAATCATTCATTTTTTATCTTCCTTAGACTTAATTGTTTTTGGGAATCTTTCGTTTGAAAATTTGAAAGCACCGCTGACTATTGTAACAGATCCTGCATTTTTTTTCACTTCTCAACAAGTATCTAAAAAGCTGCCGAAATATCGACAGCTATACATTTTACAAAATAACGCAAATTATTCAGCTTTAAATACAGTATTAACTACCTTTTCTGATGAACGTCCTGACTCTAAATAGCAGAATTTCTCATAAAAGGGATCAAAAGAAACCGGAAGCTTATAATTAGGCGATGAGATTTGCTTAATAGCCTCAATCGTTTCTTCAGTAGTTTTTACCAATGGACCAGGAGCTTCTTTTTCAAAATCAAAGTAGAAGCCACGCAACTTATCCCGGTAGGTTTCGATATCAGGGACAAAGAAAAGCATTGGCCGTTTTAAATTTGCAAAATCAAAGAATACAGAAGAATAATCAGTAATCAGCAAATCAGAAACCATATACAATTCTCGAATATCCTCATAAGCAGAAAAATCATATGCAAATCCTTCAAAAGGACCTAAATCAAAATTCTCAGCTACCAGATAATGCATTCTTAAGATTACGATATAATCATTTCCAAGCTCTTGTCTAAGTTGATGCAAATCTAAATCAAGATCGAACTTATAACGCCCTTTTGCATAGAACTGATCATCTCTCCATGTAGGAGCATATAAAATGACCTTTTTATCACGAGGTATATTTAATCTACTCTTTATCAATGATATTGTTTCTTCATTATTATCATTATGAAGAAAATCATTTCTAGGGTATCCAGATTCAATCATTGTTTTGTTAAACTGGAATGCCCGTGTAAAGATCTCAGTTGAATAACCATTTGGCGAAATCAAATAATCCCAATTAGAAGCTTCCTTGATAAAATTCCTTTTATATTTTTTGGTGTTTGTACCAGGCATATGGACTTCTTCCATATCCATTGCCAATCTTTTTAAAGGTGTGCCATGCCATGTTTGTAAATATGTTGTATGACTAGGTTTCGGAATCCATAATGGAAGCCTGCTGTTAACAACCCAATACTCAGCTCTTGCCATAGCGAAGAGCCATTTTAATGAGAGGCGATTAATATAAGGAATTCCCTTTTCGTCAAATGGCGCTGAATATTGTTTGTTTACACTCCAATACATTTTATATTCAGGGTGGTTTTCCCGCATATATTCGTAAATCGCTCTCGGGTTACAACTGTATTGTTTCCCATTAAAACTTTCAAAAATGACTGTTTTCCTTTTAACTGGCATTCTGCTAGCCATCACGAATAGTGATTTGTATGTTTTAGTGATAATCTTGTTTCTCAATTTCGTGATCTTTTTTATTTTTGATACTAATCTCTTCTTCTTTCCTTTAACAAAGTATTTAATCCTTGTCTTAAGACTGTAGTCGTTTACTCTGATACCTAGAGTCTGCTTTTTCTTTTTCTTAAAGACCTCGTAACGAACTGGTGCGTTGTTTGTTTTTATAACACTTACTAGTCCTTTTAATTTGTTTTTTCGATTTCCTAGAACAAGAGCAGTGCTGTTAAACTGAATATCCGTTCCTTCTTCGTCAATGCAAATATATTCCATAAAAAGACGATAAACATAACGTTTTTCATTTGAGAAAGGAATTTCTTTTAAAGGCACTTTCACTTCAAAATCATACAGTTCCGGGACAAAACCGTCTGCTCTCATATCTTCAAGCCCATGTTTTTTTCTTTCTAGCTCGATTGGAAACTTTTCCTCAATCGGTGTTTCTCCACCCTTTTTTAAAATAAGGTTCAAGTTTTTTATCCGGTATTGATTTTCAGAACTCAGGTAGCCCGCATAACCTGTTATGCTTATTTCTTTAGAGCTAATCTCGATTTGATCAAATCTGATGATTTTGGCCTCTCTCTTCACCTTAATAGAAAAGTTGCCTTTATCAGTTGTATAAGGTAAAATCAAAAGTTCTGTGGTTTGATCGACATGAAAGGCGCGCTCAATTGACTCTACTTCAGTAGTAAGACGCTTCAAGAGTGGTTCCTGCTCCGCATCTTCATGTTTTTGTCGAAATTCAACATAAAAATCATATGTTTGTCCCATTTCAACAGGCATTGGCAAAACATGAGCATTTACCTCAGCTTTATACTCTAATGAGCCAGTGTTTTGAAGTGGAAATTCAGATTCTGTTCCTGAACGTCTCTCTTTCAACTTTAAAAATAACTGGTGATCTTCTAAAAATTGGTGTTCTGAATCAATTGAGATCAACAATTCAAGATTTCCTAAATTGTTTTTCAAGCTTTTCAAAATACATTTAATCACAGTGTTTTCAATCATTACTTTTTTCTGCTCCTCTGTATAAAAGCTCTTTCCTTTTTGCTTCCTTTTATTAGTATCAACTACTAAGGACATACCCAAAATATTAACTCTCTTTTATTTCTGTGACCCTCCAAGAGAAATTGCCTTTTACTGTTGTATAGGACTCTACTCTATAGCCATTCGTGTCTATACTGTTTCCTGACAACTCTGTTTCTTCACTCGAAAGTCTTCGCATTGTTTTAATATGGTTATTTGCATTGAAAAGAATATAAAAATCAATGACTTTGGTTTTATTAGCCGCTATCTTTTCGATATCCACATCTTTTTCCAGATCAATTGCAAACAGTTGATCATTTTGTAAGTTTGTTGAAATAATTTCGGCCTTATTCTTTCTGTCCAAGCCCACTAAACTTATTTTTTTAATATCATCATGATCAAAGTTCTCAATGTCAATTTCTATTTTAGTTTTATCAAAATCCTCAGTATAGGAACTAATAGAAGGATCTTTTTTTCCAACCTTTTTAGAGAACTTCTCTCTCTCTACACGCACTTCAATCATCTGATTAAGAGCGAAAGCCCAATTTTCAATATAGTTGGGTCTTGAATATTTTTCAGCCATTTTAAAGGCTTGTTCTGAAAATTTCTGATGAGTACTTTCGTCTTTCATCAAAGAAATAATAGCTTGACCCAATTTCTCTATATTATACTGTTCAATGACATACCCATTTACTCCGTCAGTCACTAAACTCCTTGCTCCATAATCATAATCGTATGTTACAACTGGACACCCATTGCTCAGTGCCTCCATATTTGACAGACCGAATCCTTCAAAGTGAGAGGTTGAAATGGTTAGCCAAGCTTTTTGAAACTCTGCGTCAGGGTTATCTGTATAGCCTTTCAAAAAGACATTATTCTGCAGTTTAGTATCTTCAATCTCTTTTTTTATTTTTTCGAAATCTTCACCCGATCCAAATATATCTAGTTTTGCTTCAGGAATTTCTTTCACGACTAGACTAAATGCTTTTACTGCATGTATCAGATTCTTCATAGATGCAAGTCTTGAAATAATTACAGCTTTGTATTTTTCACTCGGCACATTCAATACAGCGGGATCAAGGGGCTTATCAATTGTATGCGGAGTAAAGAAAAACGTCTCTTGTTCCCCTGAGATCAATTTAAAATCTTCTAGCTGTTCCTCAGTTATAAAAAAGATAGCGTCTAAATTATACATCTGGCTAAATACTTCTTTATAGCGGCCTTTAATTTGATATTTATTGTTGCCGTAATGCTTGTTATGAATAATTGCTCCATAATAGGAAGAAGGTGATTTTTTCACTTTAAACACATGTTTGTCTTGCGGTCTGCTGTCCACTAAAAACAACTTAGGTTTATCATTTTCTTTTTGCAGATATTCTATCCAATATTGACGCAGTTCCGATTCATCTTTTACTTTTATCTCACCTTCAAGGGAGTACCATATAATATGAGATAATTGAACATCTTTTTCTTCATTGTTCCATACATAGAGTTTGTCTAAATATACTTGATTTTTGTCATTAATATATTCCTGCAGATACATCTTGTTTAGCTGCACATCATAATGAGTAACGAGAACTAAGTTTCCGTTCTTGGTATATTCCTCTCTCTTTATAAGCTGGTTTTTATCGTTCCAATAGTCGACATAACGGATAGTCTCTCCATCTCCATAATAGGATACAGAAATTTCATTACTATTCTTACCAAGTAATCTTGACATGGCTTTCGCAAACTTCCCCATGCCTACTTGCTTTTTCACCTGGTCAAGGCCTATCCTTTCGTCATATGATCTTTTCTCATTTGTTCTTTTACTTAAAAAATCATCGAATAGATTAATAACTTTTGTGAATTTTTCATCAATCTTACCGTTGCTGTACAATTCATCAATCTTTGAAGACAACTCTAAATCAAAACGAAACGTTAAGAAAAAGGTGTTTTGGTTACACTCTTCTCCGAATAATTTAGAACGCAATAATAATGATTTCGTCAGACCGCCATAATTACTTGGCAGTCCGCCAGAGATAAAATAATAATCCATGTCAGGAATTTTTTTTATATTAGATTCACTCACCGCATGTAATGACAATTTATTACTCCCTTTCGGCATCTAGAATAAATGATCATTGAAATTTATATCTACCCGGACACTTTAGCCACAAAAACCAATGCAAGCATCAAAAAGTACTTCTTATTTCAATAAGAAGTACTTTAATTAGATATTGAACCAATGATATCAGGATCCTAAATTATAAACCAGCAATTTCCTCTTTGATCTTTGTTGTAGAGATGCCTTCAGTTCTTGGGAGGTAAACAACCTCACACTGATCCTTGAGAAAGTCAAATTTACCTTCCCAGTCATCCCCCATAACAAAAACATCAATATTATGATCAATAATATCTTGCTTTTTTTGTTCCCAGTTTTTCTCAGGGATTACTTCATCCACATATCGAATGGTTTCTAAAATTAATTTACGGTGCTCATAGCTGTGATAAGCTTTTTTTTGCTTTTGTAAATTGAATTCATCCGTTGAAATAGCAACAACTAAATAATCACCAAGCTGCTTTGCACGCTCAAGCAATTTAATGTGACCCCAATGCAATAAATCAAAAGTTCCATATGTGATAACTTTTTTCATTTAAAGAAACTCTCCTTCCTAATGTTAAACACTATTAAAAACACTACTGACGTTAGCGATTAAATTCTAAAAAACCTGTTTGTGTTCCTTATATCGACATATTTCTCGTATGTCTTCACTGATCATTAATTATAGCATACCGCCTAAAAAAGGTTAAGTACTCACAAGGAGAAAAACATTCCAAAATATGTAATTACATTCAGACCCCATTAGCACCAAGGACTGTTGTTCATTCGTTCATTCAATTGTAAAATTGGAAACATATTTAAATTTAATGTAAAGATAATGTTAATCCTTTGTTGAAGATTTGTGTTAAAATATAAGATAGCTTGATTTTGCTTTCAGAAACTCTCGGTTTTTAACTATATAAATAGAATCTTAAAGGAAGGAGGAGCCAGACATGCAAACAGAGACTATTCACCATATTCCTTATGTTAACAGTAACTTAACATCATTTATCAATTACTTAGAGAAACATTATATTGATCAAAAGATCGGTGCTGTCATTTCCACAGTCAACCCTGAAATTGCATTTGCAGCTAGTAAAGATCGGGACTACTTTGATGTACTATCTTCTTCAAACTTCATCTTGCCTGATGGGATCGGTGTAGTCATGATGTCACGTTTGACTAACAACAGGCTTCAGTCCCGAATTGCAGGTTACGATGTTTTTAAAGAGCTTCTTGGCATTGCTGACAAAAAGAAAAAACGTATATTTCTGTACGGTGCGAAGAAAGATGTTATCAAAGGTGTTGTATCCAAAATTTCTTCCGAATACCCTGACATTAAAATCGCAGGTTATTCAGATGGTTATGTTCAAGATCGCACCCTAGTGGCAAAACAAATCGCCAAAGCAAATCCTGATATGGTATTCGTAGCTTTAGGGTATCCTCATCAAGAGAAATTCATTCATAACTACAGACATTTGTTCCCTAAAGCCGTATCTATCGGTCTAGGAGGAAGCTTTGATGTATTTAGCGGTAATGTCAAACGGGCTCCTTCCTGGATGATACGTTTAAATTTAGAATGGTTCTACCGTTTAATCTTGAATCCATGGCGATGGAAAAGAATGCTAAGCATCCCTAAGTATGCTTTAACAGTTTTAAAAGAAGAAAAAAACAAAAAAACTTTCTATCCAAAGCCTGAAAAAGATCATACAAAACAGATATAAAACGAAAACTTTTTTATAAATGGATTGATAAAAATGAAAATAAGATCATTACTGGCGAATTGCTACTTGTATTTTTTATCGGCAATCGCCTTTTTTCTGCAATGGGTGAAACCCGAAGGCAAAGTGACCCTCCTGATCTCATTCCAAGCAAACGCAAAAGCGATTCTGGAGGAATATGAACAAGGGCAATACTCATATAAACTTAACATCCTGTATACCCAACAGGCCTCGTCTATTGCCGAGAGCTTCCCTAATGTAGATGCGTATTTATTACAAGAAAAAAACCCTTTCCATCTCATTAAAGCTGTATACCTAATGTTTAACAGTAAAGTAGTTATAACAGATAATTACTTTCTATTAACAAGTGTGTTAAATAAGCGGAAGCAAACAAAATGCATTCAGGTATGGCACGCAAATGGCTCACTCAAAAAATTTGGTTTGGAAGACATTACAAATCTGCAACGGACAAAAGGTGATATTAAAAGATTCAAAAAAGTATATAATTCGTATGATTATTTAACTGTTGGATCTGAAGAAATGGCAGATATCTTTAAGAAATCTTTCGGTGTAAAAGATCATCAAATTTTAAAAATAGGTATGCCTTTAACAGATCCTTATTACAAAGAAAACAAGAAGAATAATTCGGCTACTCTAAACAAACAAAGAAAGAAGATAATCCTATATGCACCGACGTTTAGGGACTATGATATGCAATCAATTCAATTGCCCTTTACAGAAAAACAATTAATTCATCAGTTAAAAGAAGAATATGTTTTATTTGTTAAGTTGCATCCCGCCATTCAAAACAATATAACTATTAAATATTCTAGTGATTATATTAAAGATGTTTCTAATTATGCCTTGTTTGATCTGCTCATGGCTGCAGACATATTAATTACTGACTATTCTTCCATTCCATTTGAATTTTCGATTTTAAATAAACCCATTCTTTTTTATACTTATGATTTAAAACTTTATCAAGAGAAGCGGGGATTGGTTGATCATTATCTTTCCTTAATACCTGGAAAGGCCTGCTGTGACAGGGAAACATTAATAAATGAAATACAAACACCATTTAATTATTCCAAAATAAAAAATTTTTCCGATAGATGGAATAAGTATTCTAAAGGAAACTCAAGTGGAAACTTATTGCTGTTCGTCGAAAATTTAATGAGCTAAATCCTGACACTTGTCCAATACAGAACAAGTGTTCTTTTTTCTCTTGACTAGCGAACGTGTGTTTGGTTTAATGTATTTAGTTGCTTATGGCAGCAAATAATTATAGAGGTGGTAAATTCATGAGAAAAAAAGAACTGTTTGATTTCACCAACATCACACCAAAATTATTTACTGAACTTCGTGTAGCAGACAAAACCGTACTTCAATCATTCAATTTTGATGAGAAAAACCACCAAATTTATACAACCCAAGTCGCAAGCGGATTAGGAAAAGACAATACCCAAAGCTATCGCATAACTCGTCTATCTCTTGAAGGATTACAATTAGACAGCATGCTGTTGAAACATGGAGGTCATGGTACAAATATAGGAATTGAAAACCGTAATGGCACCATTTATATTTGGTCACTATACGATAAACCAAACGAAACAGATAAAAGTGAATTAGTTTGTTTTCCATATAAAGCAGGCGCGACTTTAGATGAAAATTCTAAAGAACTTCAGCGATTCTCGAATATGCCTTTCGATCATAGGGTTACACCTGCTCTTGATATGAAGAATAGACAGTTGGCAATTAGACAATACGATACAAAAAATAATAATAATAAACAGTGGGTGACAATCTTTAATCTGGACGATGCAATAGCAAATAAAAACAATCCTCTTTATACTATTAACATTCCTGACGAACTTCATTATTTACAAGGTTTCTTTTTAGATGACGGTTATTTATATTGGTATACAGGAGATACAAACAGCAAAAGCTATCCGAATCTCATAACTGTATTTGATTCCGATAATAAAATAGTGCTGCAAAAAGAAATTACTGTTGGCAAAGACTTGTCCACTAGATATGAGAATAACTTCCGGGAACCGGAAGGGATCTGTATGTACACCAATCCTGAAACCGGGGCAAAATCATTAATGGTAGGAATTACAAGTGGAAAAGAAGGAAATCGTATAAGCAGAATTTATGCGTATCATTCTTATGAAAACTTTATGAATCATGTGCCTATGCTTCGGTCCCCTTTATTAAAAACGGTGGGGCACCAAGATACACCTCCTGAAAGATTTCAACCATTTATTCAAACCTTCATTTTAGAATATAATGCTCAAAACAAAAAATGGATGGTTCCGACTTCAGGTTATTTACCATCTTACACATCAAATTTAGTCCGAAATATTACTATCAATGCTGATGGCAACTTGCAAGTCACATTAAATGAACGCTATATTAGTTTACTGCATCAATCGATAGAAGGAGATTTCCGCTTAAAACAAAAGGATATCCGAATGGGGTCCTGGTATTTTGCCGGCGGAGAAAAATCAAATGTACTTGAAATAGGTTTTATGAAAGGGAGCACAAAAATTAGACCTGATGATGCAGCCATCTCAAATGCTTCAAGAATGAGTACTTTTATGATTGTTGCGGACAAGATTGAGGTGTGATGAACAAATAGGCTGTAGCTATTAAATAGCTACAGCCTATTTGCAACTTTCTTAGTTTTTATTGATATTCCGGAACATCAAAGTAAAGTGTGTAACCGTCCAGCAATGAGTACAGGCTGTACATGCGGTTTACTTGTTTGTACGCCCAGCCGATGTCTGTTGCGTATTGGTGTGTCGCTGTAGCTGACCATCTCATTTTGTACAGTGTGTCCTGATTGTATGCTGTGTTGTGAATATACGATGAGCCTATGAATTTGGCTCCGCCGATAATGGCCGCTTCTGGTGTGAACCAGCCTTGCTCGTACGCGTATTTAGCGCCGTAGTAATTTGGGTTGCTGTCGTAAGCGCCAATTCCGTACATGTTATATACGGTTTTTCCGTTATAGGTTAACCCATTGGCTAAATCAGATGTTCCATTGCCTGTTTCAAGGAGAGCGTGTGAGATTAAGTACAGCTCGTTGATGCCGTATTTATTGGCGGCATCGATAAATGCTTTTGCTTTCCCTGTCAGGATGCCTTTACCCGCAAGCACTTTCTGATTGACTTCAGTAGCGTTTAATCCGGCCGTCTGTGATAGCTTGAGAAATTGGAAGTAGTATTTGCTGTCTCTGGAAAAGTTATTCGGGTCCACGTATTGAACCACTTCATCACTGCTTGCGTTTCGCCAGCCTAAATTAATTTTGGCCCAGCCGTTTGTCTGGCCGATGATTTTTACCTTATCGCCTTTTTTAAATTGGCCGATCACGTTCGTCGGGCTGACTTCCGGCGTTGACCGGATATTTAGTGCATCAGCCGTAACGGTTGATGTTGCTGTATTAATGTACGTGAGCGATACGTAAGCCGCCCCGTCTGTTTGCGGACTTACTGTCATTTGTTTTTGGACCATATCACGAAGCGAGAGATTGTAATTTGTTTTCATGATTTGCGGACCGTTTTTGACTTTCACGATAGATGATGCCCATCCGTATAATTGTTTTAGCTTGGATGATGCTGCAGCAGCTGTATCATTGCCTGTGAACTGTTCGTTTACGCTGATTTTATAAAGTGTATTGCTTTTCGTTGTGTAGCTCGGAGTTAAACCTTGCGATTTAAGATAGGTTAACCCATTGTTCAATGCAGTTTTGCTGCTGAGCTGGGCTGTCACGATTTTGTATTGTGTATATGCCGTTTCACTTGTTTTTGCCGTTGTGCCGGAGGTATTGTTTTGTTTAAAAAATGCTAAAACGCGGTCAATGTCTTCTTGGCTGATGATGGCTTCAGTTGTGATTCGATAGCTGCTTGCTGCCGACTGGCCGGTTTTCTGGCTTGCTGCTGATATATGATTCGACTTGTTGAAAAACGTGAGTGCCTGATTGACTTTCGTTTGATCAAGCAGAGATTCAGTTGTGATCTTGAATGTGTCAGCTATTTGTTTTTTGACTGATTTCGCAGAAGCACTCAGCTGATTTTTCTTTAATAAGTTCAATCCCTTTGTGACTTTTGATTGGTCTGATGTTTCTTCTGAGATGAGCTGATATTGATTTTCTGCTGTAGTTCCAGCTGTTGTTTTTGTGGCTTTTACTTTTTTCTGAGCAAAGAAGGCTGCTGCTTTGTTTGCTTGCTGCTCGCCTAACATTTTTGCTGTCGTGATTTGGTAAGCCGCAGACGTTGTTGTTTTTTTGACGCTGGATGACGTATAATGCCATTTTTTCTTTTTAAAGAAAGTATCTACTTTTTGGAGCTGCTGTTTTGTTATCCCCTTCATATTCACGGTATATGATGTGCTTTTTCCAACCTGTTGGTAACTGCCTGATAAGCCGGTGTTTTTCTTGATCTGGCTGATGGCGTCCTTTACTGTATTCAGGCCTTTGAAATAAGCTGATTGGACATTGTATGACTCAACGGTTGTTTTTTGATTGATTGACTTGTAGCTGCCTGTGATGCCAGTGCTTTGTTTCAGCTGCTGCAATAGAGTTTTGGCATTCGCTTCACCTGAAATGGCGGCAGTTGTAAACGTATAATAGGCTTGTCCTTTCACCGTTTCCTTTAATGATGCCTGCAGCCCCGATTCCTTTTGAAAGGCGCTTTTGATCTGCGCTGCTCTGCTGTCTCCGACGATTGTGCCTGACTGGATGGTTGTGACAGACACCGAGTGTGTGATGGGCTGATACGAGCTTTTAATCCCCGTTTGCTTAGCCAGGCTCTGGATAAGCGCCTTGACTTTTGTCTCATCAGCAATGTCTGATGTCATGACATTCATATAGGGCTGAGGTGCTCCGTACGCTTTTACAGCGCCAGCTACTCCCGTCTCCTGCTTCAGCTTTGCCAGGATTGTGTTGGCCTGTTTTTCTCCGGAAATGGCACCTGACGAGATGGTGACATATGGCTGTTTGCTTCCGACAGGACTTGACGTTCCGGTAATCGATGTCTGTTTGGTGAGTCCGCTCAGTATTGCTTTCGCTTCTGAGTCACTATGAATGCCTGAGGCGGAAATTTGGTAGGTCGTTGTTGTGCCTGAAGCCTGATAGGATGCATCCCAGCCAGTATCTTTTTCCAGTTTGGCGACAGCTTGTGAGGCTTGGCTTTCTGTACTGAACGTATTCGACGGCTCTACCTTATATATGGAGTAGTCGGTATACGCGGCGGCCTGGGCGGAACCAGACATGGCAAAAAAGGCAAGGGACGCGGCGGATAGAAGCATAGGTGCGATTAATCTCTTTTTCATTCCTTCTCCTCTTTCTTATTCTATGAGTATATAAAACTAGTTTATTTATCGGCACGCGCATGCTTCATTTATAGGTGAATCACTTCCATTTTCTAATAAAAAAAACTTAATCTCGAAGTGAGATTAAGTTTAAATATGAGATACGATAAGCGTACAAGTTCCTTTCATCGTAAAATCGGGCATTTGAGCCGGCAAAATAAAGTGATCGCCTTTTTTGAGCGGACATGTTTCGCCCTCATACATCAGCAAACCGCTTCCTTCTGTCACGCTGCAAATCAGAAAGGATTCATCCTGAGCCATTTCAGCTTCGCCATTGATGTCCCATTTATATACCGAAAAATATTCCCCTTGAACAAACGTTTTAATGGTTATTCCTTTTCTTGATTCGGTCGATTCATCTATATACCCATCCACATGGGGAACTGTAGCGGCATTGACCGCTTTGGCAAAATGAAGCTCTCTCGGATTCCCGTTGCTATCAAGACGGTCATAATCGTACACCCGGTATGTGGCATCTGAATTTTGCTGAGTCTCTAAAACTAGTGCCCCCTTGCACAATGCGTGCAGCGTTCCGCTTGGCACATAATAAAAATCACCCGGTTTAATTTTGATCCTTCGCAGCAGGCCCTCCCAGTCACCACTGTTGATCATTGTGACAAGTTCGGTTTTTGAGCGGGCCGTATGACCGTAAATGATTTCCGCGTTTTCCTTACAGTCGATAATGTACCAGCATTCCGTCTTGCCGAGTTCTCCCTCTTCGTATTCTCCGGCATAGTAATCATCAGGGTGAACTTTAATTGACGTATCTTCCTTCACATCCAGCAGCTTTGTCAGAAGCGGAAACCGGTTCCCCTCTACGCCGCCGAATAGTTCACGGTGCTCTTCCCAAAGCTCGATCAATGTCTTTCCTTTATACGGGCCATTCGCAACAGTGCTCGGTCCTTTTGGATGAGCGGAAATGGCCCAGCATTCCCCCGTTGATTCTGAAGGAATACCGTATCCAAATCTATCTCGTAAAGCGGTTCCGCCCCAGATTTTTTCTTTACACACAGGCGTTAGAAAAATTGGTGATTGCGTCATGATCCGTACCCCTCCCCTGTAAATAACTGATCATCATTTTCCCGGTGCGCCCCTCTTACAAACGCCCGTATAAGCTGCTTTTTTCAGATGACAACATATGTACAAAGCATCATCTTTTCATGATCCCTTCAAAGAAAACGCTTCCTTTCTATTATATCACGTTGAAAAGAAGCTTTGTTTCAGCCTTTTCCTCGAGAAGAATAATTCTCCTTTTTTGATACAAATTAATAAAAACCGTCAATCTGTTTATGAAGGAGAGAAACTATGCAAATCGACTCTGATCTCCAGAACAATTTAGACACACTGAAAAAAACATTGGGACAAAACGACGATATGATGTTTTATACATTTGCTTTCGGAGATAGCAGACGGAAGGCGTGTTTACTGTATATTGACGGTCTGACAGAGAATAAAATGCTGGCGCAATATGTCATTTCTCCTTTACAAAAAGAGGCTTTAGCCCATAAGGAATGCTCGATTGAAGACTTATCTGCCTTTTTTTTCGGCTTTCATCATAGCGTTGTTTCAACAATGAAAGAAATAGAGCAGCTCGTCTTTACAGGGCAAGCCATTTTGCTAGCTGATGGCTATCGCGGAGGATTAGCTTTTGACACAAAGTCAGTTAAAACACGCACTCTTGAAGAACCCTCCTCCGAAGTTGTGGAACGCGGTCCTAAAGTAGGGTTTATTGAAAACCTGCGGACAAACACGGCGCTTTTGCGGGAAAGGACGAGTGACCCTAACCTTATCATCAAGGAAATGACTCTCGGAAAAAGGACGAAAAAGAAAGTCGCTGTCGCTTATATTCAGGATATCGCCCCAGATTATGTCATCAAGGAAGTGTTTAAAAGGCTGAAATCAGTCAATATAGATGATTTGCCAGAATCGGGGACGCTTGAACAGCTGATTGAAGATGAACCTTTTTCAATTTTCCCTACGATTTTAAGCACAGAACGGCCAGATCGTGTAGAGGCTGCACTGTTAGAAGGACGAGTGTCCATATTAGTGGATGGTACGCCGTTTGCTTTGATTGTACCGGCTACGGTAGACGAATTTATTCATTCTCCCGATGATTACAGCCAGCGCTGGATTCCAATGTCACTTGTACGACTTCTCCGTTATTCCAGCATCCTGATCACCATTTATTTGCCGGGTCTGTATATTTCTCTCGTTTCTTTTCACACCGGGCTATTGCCGACTAGAATGGCCATTTCCATTGCAGGCAGCAGGCTAAACGTACCGTTCCCGCCTTTTGTAGAGGCCTTTATCATGATCTTTACGATCGAATTGATTCGAGAAGCCGGATTAAGGCTTCCTAAACCGATTGGACAGACGATCGGCCTTATCGGCGGCGTTGTCATTGGGCAGGCAGCTGTTCAGGCGCAAATCGTCAGTGCGCTTATGGTCATTGTCGTTTCTGTCACTGCACTGGCATCCTTTACCGTTCCTTCATACGCTTATAACTTTCCGTTGCGGCTGATACGCATAGCAGCAATGATAAGCGCAGCAGTACTTGGTGCGTATGGTGTCATTATGGTCTTTCTGTTTGTAATCGGTCACTTAATGCGCCTGAAAAGCTTTGGCGAGGATTACATTATCCCGATCATGGCGCAGCCTGGACAGGATTTGAAAGACACAGTCATCCGTATTCCCACAATGTTTTTAAAAAGAAGACCGACACGAAACGATCCCGAAGATAACAACAGACAAAGGTGATGGCTATGAGGAAATCAGAGCATAAACTGACATTTATGCAGACGCTCATTATGATCAGCAGCACATTGATCGGTGCCGGGGTGTTAACTCTTCCCCGCTCAGCCGCCGAAACCGACAGTCCGAGCGGATGGCTTATGATCCTGCTGCAGGGCGTTATTTTTATTATCATCGTTCTGCTTTTTTTGCCTTTTCTTCAAAAAAACAGCGGAAAAACTCTTTATAAGCTCAACAGCATTGTAGCTGGAAAATTCATCGGCCTTCTATTAAATTTGTATATCTGTCTTTATTTCATTGGGATTGTCGGCTATCAAGCACGGATTTTAGGGGAGGTTGTCGGTTTCTTTTTGTTGAAAAATACGCCAATGGCAGTTGTGGTGTTTATATTTCTTGCAGTCGCCATCTATCATGTGGGCGGAGGCGTTTATTCAATTGCAAAGGTATACGCTTATATTTTCCCCATTACCCTTATTATTTTTATGATGCTTCTGATGTTCAGCTTTCGCTTGTTCCAGCTCGATTTTATCCGGCCGGTTTTTGAAGGAGGCTATCAAAGCTTTTTCTCTTTATTCCCAAAAACACTATTATATTTCTCAGGATTTGAAATCATTTTTTACCTGGTCCCTTTTATGAGAGATCCGAAGCAAGTAAAAAAGGCTGTCGCTCTGGGCATCGCGATTTCCACAGTGTTCTACAGCATTACTTTGCTCATTGTGATTGGCTGTATGACTGTGGCTGAGGCAAAAACGGTGACATGGCCGACCATTTCCCTTATTCATGCATTAGAGGTTCCGGGTATCTTTATTGAACGATTTGATTTGTTCTTACAGCTGACCTGGACAGCCCAGCAATTTGCCTGTATGCTCGGATCCTTTAAAGGCGCCCATATCGGGTTAACGGAAATCTTTCATCTGAAAAATAAAAATAATGCATGGCTGCTGACTGCAATGCTGGCTGCGACATTTTTCATAACGATGTATCCCAAGGACTTGAACGATGTGTTTTATTACGGGACACTTCTTGGATATGCTTTCTTAATTGTGATTACAATTCCATTCTTCGTCTGGTTTTTAAGCTGGATACAGAAAAAATTAGGGAGGGGTCAGCTGCAATGAAAACAGCAACAAAGCTCGCAGTCATGTTTTTTATGCTGCTGGCCCTCTGCGGGTGCTGGGATGTCAAAAATATCGAGAAACTATCCTTTGCCAGAGGGCTGGCAATCGATGAGACAGATGATCACCAGTACAAACTGACGTATCAAAACCTGCTTCCCCAAAGCGAAGACAGCCAATCATCCGGAAAACCCGAATTTGTTAATGTGACATCCCACGGGAAGACGATCCTGGAAGCAGTCAGTGATGTATCCATCAAGGACCCTCCTGTTTACAGCGATCATTTAAAAGTGATTCTTTTGGGAGAAAAACTGATGAGAAATCAAAATGTTGACCAAGTCTTCAACCACTTTATCCGGGATGATGAGTTGCGGCGAAGCAGCTATTTGATGGCAGCCAGAGGGAAGGCGGCTGATATCTTTACAAAAGGAAACCCCAATCAGCAGCAGCCAATGCCCTCCGAAAAACTGATTGATTTGACTACTCACAGCGGGTATAACGGTAAGATTATGATACCGCTGCGCATCGGAAGAGCTTCTGTCTACTCTCAGAACGGGTACAGTTATCTTATTCAAGCCGTGAAAAACGAAAAGGGAAAAGCCAAGTATGACGGAGCAGGCATTATCAAAAGGGGCAGCAATAAACTCGTTGGGTTTCTTTCAGCTGATGAAACCCAAACACTGTCATGGGTCATGGGGACGATCCAAGGCGGTGTCATGCCGACAACAGATAAAGGGCATCCGATTACGTTTGAAATCAAAAAGTCGAAAACCAAAATTAAGCCGGAAATTGAAAACGGTAAGCCTATCTTTCATATTTCTGTTAAAACGAAGGGCATCCTGACAGAAGACCAAAACCCGAATGAAAACTCCTTTAGCAAAAGTTATTTGCACAGGCTGGAAAACATTTTTGAAAAAAAGCTTGAACGAGATGTAAAACAGGTGATGGATAAACTGCAGCACGAGTATAAAACCGATCCAGTCTTTTTCTCAAACCACATAAGGATTCAATACCCTGACTACTGGAATAAAGTAAAAGGGCATTGGGATGAAATATTTACTGAGGCTGATTTTAGGTACAATATTTCTTTTAAAATCATTAATTTTGGCTCGGTAGGAAAGTGAGCAATTAAAAAGGTGCGCATGGATTGCGCACCTTTTTTATGTTCCGACAGTTTGCTGTTTTCCGGCCTGTCCTCCTTGTCCGTTTTTGTCCCGTAAATCCTGCTCAATTTCTTCAAGGCTTTTTCCCTTTGTCTCTGTCACTTTAAATCGGACAAATAAGAAGGCCATGATACCGATTGCGGCATAAATCAGGAATAAATAACTGATTCCGATCGCTTCCATTAACATTGGATAGGTTAGTGAAACAATGAGTGTCCCAACGTGCAGCATTAAGGTCGAAACACCCGTCCCGATTCCTCTGACGTGAAGCGGGAACAATTCAGGAAGCATCACCCAGACAACCGGCCCCCAGCTGACTGCAAAGACAACGATAAACACACCTAAACAAATGACGGTCGTCCATGAGGCAGCCGGAGTGTCACCGAAAAAGAGATTTACTAAAGCGAGAACGATCAAGCTGATCACCATCCCCGCATTCCCGAATAGCAATAACGGCTTTCTTCCGATCTTGTCGATGACTTTAATCGCTACTAATGTCATGAGAACATTGACTGTGCCGATTCCGACCGTTCCTAAAATTGAAGCGGAGTTTCCGAACCCGACGTTTGTAAAGGTTTTTGGCGCATAGTAGATGATCGTATTCGTTCCGATAAATTGCTGCAAAAATGCCAATCCCAAACCGGCAATCAGGGCTGGGCGCACCCATGGATCGAACAGCTCCTTCAGGCCGCCTTCATCCTGCTTTTCCGCTTCTTTTATATCATGTATTTCCTGATCAATATCTGTTGTGCCACGCAACTTTTCAAGAATTTTCTTCGCTTTGTTTTCTTCGCCATTCGTGAACAGCCACCGCGGGCTCTCCGGCATAAACAAAATGCCAATGAGCAGGAGCAGTGACGGTACAGCAGCCAATCCAAGCATCCAGCGCCACGCTTCAGCATCGGCAAATATGTAATTGACAATATAAGAAAGAAGGATGCCGACCGTGATCATCAGCTGATTCAGTGATGACAGCGCCCCGCGCTTATGCTTTGGCGCCAGTTCAGATAAATAAAGCGGCACGATTGTTGTCGATGTTCCGACTGCAAGTCCCAAAATGATGCGAAACAGCACCATGACTCCCGTATTTGGGGCCAGTGCCACACCAAGACCGCCTATACAAAACAACAGCGCGGCCGCCATAATTGCTTTTTTTCTTCCGAAACGGTCAGTCAGCTTGCCGGCCGCTCCCGAGCCTAGTATCGCCCCAACCAGTAAGGAGCTGACAACAAGCCCTTCTGTAAACGCATTCAATCCTAATTCCTTTTTCATAAATAAAATAGCTCCGGAAATCACTCCGGTATCATAGCCATATAACGCGCCACCAAGAGCTCCGAAAAAATAAAGCCATATATTTGACTGCTTTTTCATAAAAATGACTCCCTTTCTCCATCAGCTGCAATGAGATAGTCTGTGGGATTTTTTTAGAAATCTTTTAGCCTCTTTTTCCGGTCATTAAACCTTTTAATTTTGTAGATCATGAGTCTTCCAATCATTTACTTGAATTTTTTTCAATGTCACCGAAACATTTTACCTGTTCCAGCGTCCAATATAAGGTGATTCAGCACATCATCGTTATCAATTTTCAAAAACAAGAAATTATAAATATAGGAATATTTATCGGAAAATGTCTTTCGAGGAGTTGCCCCATGGCAAAATGAATGGTACGCTTCAAATATTAAAGAAACGTGAGGTATTGATATATGGAAGAACGATCACAGCGCAGAAAGAAAAAGAGAAAACTGAGAAAATGGGTGAAAGTCGTTGTCGGTTTAATGGCTTTCTTAGTCATTGCGGCAGGCTCTGTCGGCGCCTATGCTTTTGTAAAGCTGAACAATGCTTCTAAAGAAGCGCACGTCAGCCTAGCACGCGGAGAACAATCAGTAAAACGGATTAAAGAATTTGATCCTGGAAAGGATTCTTTTTCTGTATTGCTCTTAGGGATTGATGCCAGAGAGAAAAACGGCGAGACCGTCGATCAGGCAAGAAGTGACGCGAATGTGCTGGTTACATTTAATCGGAAAGAAAAAACAGCTAAAATGCTGAGCATCCCGCGTGACGCCTATGTCAACATCCCCGGCCACGGGTATGATAAATTCACACATGCTCACGCCTACGGCGGCGTTGATCTGACTGTGAAAACAGTTGAAGAGATGCTGGATATTCCCGTGGATTATGTCGTAGAAAGCAATTTCACGGCTTTTGAAGACGTCGTAAACGAGTTAAATGGCGTCAAAGTAACAGTAAAAAGCGATAAGGTCATTCAGCAAATCAAAAAAGATACAAAAGGCAAAGTCGTTCTTCAAAAAGGAACACATACGCTTGATGGGGAAGAAGCGCTCGCTTACGTAAGAACACGTAAAGCGGACAGTGACCTTTTACGCGGGCAAAGACAAATGGAAGTGCTGAGCGCTATTATAGATAAGTCAAAATCATTGAGCTCAATACCAGCTTATGATGATATTGTCGATACGATGGGACAAAATTTGAAAATGAACTTATCTCTTAAAGATGCTATCGGCCTGTTCCCGTTCATCACTTCATTGAAATCAGTTGAGTCTATTCAGCTGACGGGTTATGATTACGAACCTGCCGGCGTTTATTATTTCAAATTGGATCAGCAAAAGCTGCAGGAAGTGAAAAAAGAGCTGCAAAATGATTTAGGTGTATAATGAACGGGATGGCGATTACGCCATCCCGTTTTACATATTTCCTTGTTGAAAATTTTCAAAGTAACGTTTAGCCTTGGTTTATATGGATTATGTTTCGCAGGCAAGCTGAACATACTACACGAAGCAGCTTCATTTTTAAGGAGGTTTCCCCTACATATGAAATGTATTGCGATTGATTTAGATGGAACATTGTTAAATAAAGAAAGCGTCATTTCTGCAGAAAACAGAGCGGCAATCAAGCGGGCCGTTGATGCCGGCATTCTCGTCACCATTTGCACGGGAAGAGCAACATTTGATGTAAAAGCGCTGCTGGATGACTTGGACATCCCAATCATTGCGGCTAATGGCGGCACGATCCACGACACGGGTTACCGTTTGATCAGCCGGACATTAATGGATCAGGAAGCCGGCAAAGCGATTGCTGATTACTTACTGTCAAAAAACATTTACTTTGAGGTATATACAGATGACCATCTGCTTTCTCCTTTTGACGGCGAAGCTAAGCTGCACGCGGAGCTAGACATTCTAAAGAGCGCAAATCCAAACGAACAGACAGATGAATTGTGGCAAGGGGCCATGACTCAATTCAAGCAGTTTGGCATTAAACCAATCCCTCATATCGAATCTGTTTTTGAGGGCGGTGAAAACATTTATAAGCTTCTTTGCTTCTCCTTTGATATGGACAAGCTGAAACAAGCGAAGGAAGAGCTGAAGCATCATAAAAAACTGGCGCAAACCTCTTCCGGAAAACATATTATTGAAATCCTGCCGGCCTCTTCAGGAAAAGGACGCGCGTTAACAAAGCTGGCTGACATATACGGAATTGAAACACAGGATATCTATGCGATCGGCGACAGTCCGAACGATTTGTCCATGTTTGAAGTCGCCGGACACCGTATCGCCATGGAAAATGCGATTGATGAATTAAAAGAAAAAAGCACCTTTGTCACAAAAAGCAATGACGAAAATGGTGTGGCCTACTTTATAGATCAGCTTCTTTCAGGGCAATATGCATAAAGAAAAGACTCCAGAGATTCTGGAGTCTTTTTTTTTATTGCACCCGTATACTTCCTGCGTATTTATCCTTCCAATACGTGCTCGTGTTCATATTGGTGATGGTCACGCCGTTTGATAATGTGACATGAACAACTTGTCCGTTTCCGATATAGATGGCGGGATTTAAGCTTGTTGATTGGAAGAACACAATGTCTCCCGGCTTCAGGTCCGCCTTCTCAATCTTAGTGCCGGCTGTGTACTGGCTTGTTGCGTATCGAGGCAGGGAAATACCGGCTGCTTTCTGGTATACATACTGGACAAATCCAGCTGTATCAAATCCTGTCTCTGGAGACACTCCGCCCTGTTTGTAAGGCACTTCTCCGACATAAAGCGTAGCTTCGGATACAATCGGATTTTCTTTCGGGATTGTCAGGTTGTCAAATCGGCGAATGCCCGTCATTTTCGATTTCCAGTAATCCTCTGATAAATAGGAAATGGTTACTTTTTCTGATCGGCTTGCCTGGATAAACCTGCCCCCGCCCGCATAAATGCCTGCATGCGAAATTCCTGTTTTATACGTATTGCTGAAATAGACGACATCACCTGGTTTTATATTCTGAGGGGCTACCTTCTCGCCCACTGCCCACTGCTGTTCGGCTGATCGCGGCAGATAAATGCCGAGTGCCTGTTGAAACACATATTGCACAAGCCCCGAGCAATCAAAGCCCTCTGACGGTGTGCTGCCGCCAAACACATATGGAATGCCGATATATTTTTCAGCCTCCTGAACGACAGGAACATCAGCCGTTGCCGGATCGGCAGCGATACGTCTCGCCCCGATATAAGACCCGCTCCAATAGCTGCTTTTTTTGTAATTGGTGATGATAACCCCTTTTGACTGTGTACTGTGAATCATTTGGCCGTCTCCGATATAGAGAGCGTTGTGTGTCGGAACAGTGCCGCTGCTTCCCTCTTTCTTGAAAAACAAAATATCACCCGGCTTCAGGTCTTCCGGTTTTACAGCTGTTCCGATTTTATACTGGTCGTTTACAGATCTCGGCAGATGAATATCAGCCTTACTGAAAACATATTGTATTAATCCTGAAGGGTCGAAGCCCTCTTTCGGCGATTCACCGCCGTATTTATACTGATAACCAAGCAGGCTTTTTGCTTCGCTGATGATCAATTCAGATGATGTATCAGCCTCCGCAATCTCCGCTTTTGTCATAATGGGAACCAAAAAACAAATGATAACCGCCACAAGCAAAAACTTCTTCCAGTTTGCTAGTGAGTTCACTTTTAGTATCTCCTCCTCTTTTTGCAGTTTTAACATCGGTATTTTTTTGAATATGTTAAGCAACATTTTGAAATTTTTACAGAATGAATATGCTGGGTAAATAAAAAGAGAGTGTCTCATCAGACACTCTCTTTTTTGAATTATTTATTGGTGCTTGCCGTTTCTTCCTGCTGTTGGATTTTATGCATCTCTGTATCAATCTTCTGTTTTTCCTGATCTGTCAGCTGATCATTGAATTTAAAAGCTGACATAAACATGAACACGATGGCTACGGCAACAAACGGCCAGATGGCTTTGACAAATTTCATCTTTATCACTCCGATTATTTAGATTTTAGTTTGTCACTATGATCAACATCAAACGTCAGTTTTCCGTCTTCTACTTTCCAAGCGAAATTAGAGTCTTTCGTCAGTTCGCGAATAATTGTTTTCTGTTTAAGGCTGTCTTTTTTCACAGGTGCAGGTGTCGCTTCATGGATATCGATCGGTGTCACTTCAAAGCGGCCTGTTCCATTTTTCTTCAGGTGATACTGAACAAGTGCACTGTCTCTCGTTCTCGTCCAGCCCTGGTCAAAGACAAAGTTTCCGAGACTGTAGAAAATAACGGTTCCGTTATATACTTCAATCGGTTCTAAGACGTGCGGGTGATGGCCGACGATGATGTCAGCTCCCGCATCGGACATGGCTCTTGCAAGCTGGCGCTGGCGGTCGTTTGGATCATTGTCATACTCTTGGCCCCAGTGTGACTGCACAACCACGATGTCCGCATATTTTTTCGCTTCTGAAATCATAGGGATGAAGATTTCAGGATCTGCGGGAAGCACGCCAGGTGTATTCTTTTTAGCTGCGAAGCCTTTCCCGGACACATCGGTAAAGCCAAGCGTCGCAATCGTTATCCCATTGACTTTCTGGTACGAAATTTTCTTTTTCGCATCACTTAAGCTGTACCCCGCTCCAACGATATCAAGGTTTTGCTTCGCAAATTCTCCAAGTGTATCTTTCATCCCCTGAACGCCGTAATCCATGGCGTGGTTGTTTGCGCTGTTGAGAACCGTGAAATTCATATCCTTCAATACTTTCACCGATTCTTTATTCGTCTGCAGATGAATCTCTTTATCTGCTTGTTTATAATTCTTTTGATAGGTTACCGGGTTTTCAAAGTTTCCTGCTACATAATCCGAGGATTTAAAGATCGGTTCAACATATTGAAAAATACTGTCTGCCCCTTTTTGCTCCGTTACTTTTTCAACATAGCGGCCCATCATAATATCGCCGACAAATGAGGCGGAGAGTACGTCGTCAGAATACGTTTTGACCTTCGGTGTTTCTGCTTGTCCCGCCCACATGAAAGCGAACATGAGGACAAAAACGATCGGAATGGCAATAAATACGTGCTTATTGGTTTTCTTTTTTTGCTGTTTTGTCAGCTTTAGCAGCTTTTCATGAAAGCTCAGTTCTTTTTTCATCGTTTGACACACCTTACATTAAATTAAGTAGTAAACAAACATGATAGCAAAGGTCGCTCCGCTCAATAGCAGCGTGCTTCCGAACGTAATCGTTAAACCTTGTTTCTGAATGGTATTGGCAATTAAACCTGGCACGATGATGCCGATTCCTCGAAATTCTGCGATTTCAAATGGTACAATCGGGTATAGAAAATCAAATGCGATTTTCAGTACGATCCCTGTTATCAGCATGGCAGCGAATTTTCTGCGTCCGTACAAAATCATAAATTTGGATAAACCGTATTTCACAATGACATACGTGAGCAAGCTCACTAGCAAAACAAGTAAAATAAAGACCGGCTGATTAAACACAAGTCCTAAATATCCCGGTACAACCAGTCCTGCCGGCACGATCCCTGTTTTTTCCGCGAAAATTAAACTGAGTAGTACACCTAAAATGAGTGCGATGTATAAATCTGATCCGAACATGTCTGCATTTCCCCCTAGCTTACGAGCTGCTTAACCTTGTATTCGTGGATTTTTTCAATTAAAGGCTCTGCGGCACCATGAATATTGCCGACGCCATATATGACACGATTGTGCATTCTTTTCTTTAATAATTCCATAATTTCATCTGTTGACTTATACTCTAGATCATGCAGTTTGTCTGCAGGAATTTTGCCTTCTTCATAGGCTTTTACGATCGGTTCTGTTGTTTCACCGATTAAGATCAGTTCACTTGCTTCAATATAAGGCAATACGTCATTTGCGAATTGCTGTGTCCGATCGACACGGTCTGCGCGGCAGTTCATGATGATGATCGGATCATCGGTCGGGTAACCGATTTCTTTTACACGTTTCCATATATTCAAAGTAGAAGAAGCGTCGTTTGCGGCAAACCCATTAACAAAGTGCCCAGGCTCGCTCGGACTGATCAACGGAAGAATTCTCATTGCTCCCGGATCTGGCGGCGCATTCAGCATTCCCTTAAATGCTGTTTCTTCATCAATGCCGAGTGCTTGAGCCACACCCAAGGCCAGAGAAGCGTTATCAGGGAATACCATGTATTCAAATTTACGTAAATATTCATCTGTAATTTTTGAGTTATCAGCAATGATGACTTTTGTGTTTCGTTCTTTTGCTTTTTGTTTAAAGAACTCGGTATATTCACTATCTGTAATGACAAGATGGCCATTATAAGGAATAGTAGCGGTAAACGCTTCCGCAATTTCATCCAGCGTCGGCCCCATGACATCCATATGATCCTCTAAAACGTTAACAATGACGCCGATATTGGCCTGCAGAAGTTCTTCCTGAAAGATGATTTGATAATCCGGGTTAACAGCCATGCACTCACTGACAATCGCGTTAGCCCCTCTTTCTACAGTTTCTCTCATGACTTCTTTTTGCTCTCCGATATTCGGCCCCTGTGGTTTCCGTTTAATCGGCTTTTCCTCTGGTGTGTCCCAGTAAATCATTCTTGCATCTGTACCTGTTGTTTTTCCAACAGTCTTGTAACCGGCTTCTATTAATATTCCGGTTGTCAGCCTTGTCACAGTCGATTTTCCTCGGATGCCGTTAATATTCACCCGAACAGGGAGGGCATCAATGTTTTTCTGATGTCGTCGTTTTTCTAATATTCCGATGACCAGTATGACAGCACAGGCTATAATGAGTAACCACATTGCTTTTCGACATCTCCTTCTATATTGTTGTAAATTCATTCATCAGTATATAGAATCACTATGAATTCTCAATCGGCATTATGTAACATAATCTCCCCTCATCGACTAAGCCAAAATTCTCTTTTGAAAGAGATTTTATACCTACAAACTGTTTTCTATTTTTGGTAAACAGCAGGACTTATACCTTATCTCTTTTTTTAAAAATCAAAAGGAATGCGCTTTCATTTTTCTTCTGATATCCTTCTGTACGTATAGTCACAGCCTGCTGTTTAAATTTAATATGCATTTCAAATCAATCTTTTTTTCAGCCTGTATTATCAAACTTCTCCTGCTCTCATGCATGTTTCCGGTTCTTATGAACACAAAATAGTTTGATCCTGTTTCTTAAGGATAAGGTCATAATGTCATCCTTTCTGCATGGAATAAGCAATATGAGGCCCATTCCAAAATGACTAAGGAGTTCCAAGATGAAAACGCTAAATTTACGAGTCCGAATTCTCTAACATAATTAAACATTTTCTGGGCTGATAGTCTTTCCTGTTTCTTTTCATTTACAGGTCTAAACGCATGACATTGAAACAATTTTAATAAAACTTAATATTTGTTCAAGAAATCTTCATCCATATTTGTGAAGACTTTGTCAAAAAAAGAGTGAAAACCTTAAATTTTTCAATTATATATACAATTTACAAATAGATTTCTTTTGATATTTTTATTGCCAACTTCGGATCACCCATGATAATCTATCTATGTAAACGGTTACATAAATGAGGAGGAGCTGTTTTGGCTACAATTAAAGATGTCGCCGGAGCGGCGGGCGTTTCAGTTGCGACGGTTTCCCGCGTCCTGAATGATAACGGCTATGTACACGAAGAAACGCGAACCCGTGTCATAGCGGCGATGGAGAAGCTGAACTATTACCCGAATGAAGTCGCCAGATCTTTATATAAAAGAGAATCCCGGCTGATCGGACTTTTGCTCCCGGATATCACAAACCCTTTCTTCCCCCAGCTTGCCCGCGGTGCGGAGGATGAATTGAACCAGGAGGGCTATCGCCTTATTTTCGGCAACAGTGACGAGGAATTGAAAAAGGAACTTGAGTACCTTCAAACATTTAAGCAAAACCATGTTGCAGGCATTATTGCCGCAACGAATTACCCGGATCTTGAGGAATACAGCGGCATGAATTATCCGGTCGTTTTTCTGGACAGAACTCTTGAAGGGGCCCCTTCTGTGTCCAGTGATGGCTTTACAGGAGGAAAGTTAGCCGCCAAAGCTATCATTAACGGAAAAAGCCGGCGCATTACGCTCTTGAGAGGCCCCGCTCACCTGCCGACCGCTCAGGACCGCTTTAACGGCGCTTTGGAAATCTTACAGCAGGCTGAAGTTGATTTTCAGGTCATTGAGACGGCTTCGTTTTCTATTCAAGATGCACAATCAATGGCGGAGAAGCTGTTTGCCGCTTATCCAGCGACAGACGGTGTGATCACGAGTAACGATATTCAAGCCGCTGCAGTTTTACATGAAGCATTGCGGCGCGGAAAAAAAGTGCCGGAGGACATTCAAATTATCGGCTATGATGATATTCCGCAAAGCGAGCTGCTGTTCCCGCCACTGTCTACAATTAAACAGCCATCATATGATATGGGGAAAGAAGCAGCCAGACTGCTTTTGCGTATCATCAAAAAACAGCCGCTGGCAGAAACGGCCATTCAAATGCCTGTCACCTATATAGGAAGAAAGACGACAAGAAAGGAAGATGATGATGCGTAATATTTGTGTGATTGGAAGTTGTTCTATGGATTTAGTGGTCACCTCAGACAAACGCCCAAAAGCCGGTGAAACGGTTCTTGGCACGTCGTTTCAAACTGTGCCGGGCGGCAAAGGAGCAAATCAGGCGGTTGCCGCAGCAAGACTTGGGGCTCAAGTATTTATGGTCGGGAAGGTTGGAGACGATCATTATGGAACAGCTATTTTGAATAACTTAAAAGCAAACGGTGTTCGCATTGACTATATGGAACCGGTTACACACAAAGAAAGCGGAACCGCCCACATTGTGCTTGCTGAAGGTGATAACAGCATTGTCGTTGTCAAAGGCGCGAACGATGACATCACTCCAGCGTATGCGATACATGCGCTTGAACAGATTGAAAAGGTCGATATGGTCCTGATTCAGCAGGAAATCCCAGAGGAAACCGTTGATGAGGTGTGCAAATACTGCCATTCCCACGATATCCCGATCATGCTAAACCCGGCACCGGCCCGCCCGCTGAAGCAGGAAACAATTGATCACGCCACCTATCTCACGCCGAATGAACACGAGGCTTCGCTCTTATTCCCTGAGCTTACCATTTCTGAAGTTCTGGCGCTTTATCCGGCAAAACTCTTTATTACAGAAGGAAAACAAGGCGTCCGCTATTCAGCTGGCAGCAAAGAGGTGCTCATCCCGTCCTTCCCTGTTGAGCCCGTGGATACAACCGGAGCTGGTGATACGTTTAATGCAGCGTTTGCCGTGGCTCTGGCTGAAGGAAAAGACATTGAAGCTGCATTGCGGTTTGCCAATCGTGCTGCTTCCCTTTCTGTCTGTTCCTTCGGTGCCCAAGGCGGAATGCCGACAAGAAATGAAGTAGAGGAGCTGCTGTCATGAAAAAACACGGTATACTGAACAGCCATCTTGCCAAGCTTTTAGCTGACCTTGGCCACACTGATAAAGTTGTCATTGCGGATGCCGGATTGCCGGTCCCTGACGGTGTTTTGAAAATTGATCTTTCATTAAAGCCGGGTCTTCCGGCTTTCCAAGATACAGTGGCAGTGCTCGCTGACGAGATGGTCGTCGAAAAAGTCATTGCCGCAGCTGAAATAAAAGCATCTAATCAGGAGAATGCGAGATTTCTAGAAAATCTTTTCTCTAAACAAAAGATTGAATACCTTTCGCACGAGGAGTTTAAGCTGCTGACAAAAGAAGCAAAAGCCATCATTAGAACGGGTGAATTCACACCATATGCCAACTGCATCCTGCAGGCGGGTGTGCTTTTCTAGAAAGGAGGAGAAAACATGCAGATTGAAATGAAAGACATTCATAAAGCATTTGGAAAAAACCAGGTGCTATCAGGCGTTTCCTTTCAGCTCTTACCTGGCGAGGTTCACGCGTTAATGGGAGAAAACGGCGCCGGCAAGTCCACGCTTATGAACATTCTTACAGGCCTGCACAAATCGGATCAAGGTCAAATCAGCATAAATGGAAACGAAACGTATTTTTCCAATCCAAAAGAAGCGGAACAGCATGGGATAGCCTTTATCCATCAGGAATTGAATATCTGGCCGGAAATGACTGTTCTGGAGAATCTATTTATCGGTAAGGAGATATCCTCCAAGCTGGGCGTTTTACAAACAAGAAAAATGAAAGCGCTAGCAAAAGAGCAATTTGATAAACTCTCTGTCTCTCTTTCTCTCGATCAAGAAGCTGGTGAATGTTCTGTTGGACAGCAGCAAATGATTGAAATCGCAAAAGCGCTTATGACAAATGCCGAAGTGATCATTATGGATGAGCCGACCGCTGCTTTGACCGAACGAGAAATCAGCAAGCTCTTTGAGGTCATTACAGCATTAAAAAAGAACGGCGTCTCCATTGTCTATATTTCTCATCGCATGGAAGAAATTTTTGCGATTTGCGACAGAATTACCATCATGCGTGACGGAAAAACGGTGGATACAACAAACATCTCAGAAACTGATTTTGATGACGTCGTCAAAAAAATGGTCGGACGGGAGCTGACTGAACGATATCCAAAACGCGCTCCTTCTCTCGGTGACAAAGTATTCGAGGTGAAAAATGCCTCCGTAAAAGGGCGTTTTGAAGATGTCAGCTTTTATGTTCGTTCCGGTGAGATCGTCGGTGTATCAGGATTAATGGGAGCCGGCCGGACAGAAATGATGAGAGCGCTGTTCGGCATTGACAGGCTGGACACGGGCGAAATATGGATCGCTGGGAAAAAGACAGCTATTAAGAACCCGCAGGAAGCGGTGAAAAAAGGACTCGGCTTTATTACAGAGAACCGCAAGGATGAAGGGCTTCTGCTCGACACCTCGATTCGCGAGAATATTGCCCTGCCCAATCTGTCCAGCTTTTCACCAAAGGGTCTGATTGATCACAAGCGGGAGGCTGAATTTGTCGATCTGTTAATCAAACGCCTGACTATCAAAACAGCATCACCGGAAACGCACGCACGCCATTTGTCAGGTGGAAACCAGCAAAAAGTGGTGATAGCCAAGTGGATCGGCATCGGACCGAAAGTGCTTATCTTGGATGAGCCAACCAGAGGTGTGGATGTTGGAGCCAAACGAGAGATTTATACGCTGATGAATGAGCTGACCGAACGCGGCGTCGCTATCATCATGGTGTCATCAGAGCTGCCGGAAGTCCTCGGAATGAGCGATCGGATTATCGTGATCCATGAAGGCAGAATCAGCGGAGAAATCAATGCGCGAGAAGCAACACAAGAACGAATTATGACACTTGCCACGGGAGGGCGGTAATATGAAAACGGAACAACTGCAAACAGAACAAAAACGGATTCACTTCGACGGAGTCATGCAAAAACTCGGCCCGTTTCTTGGTTTATTTATTCTCGTAATCATTGTATCTATTTTAAATCCCAGCTTTCTTGAACCGCTGAATATATTAAACCTGCTTCGCCAGGTCGCCATTAACGGATTAATCGCGTTCGGCATGACGTTTGTGATTTTGACAGGCGGCATTGATCTTTCTGTCGGCGCTATTCTTGCTCTGTCCAGCGCTTTAGTTGCGGGAATGATTGTATCCGGTGTTGATCCGGTTCTCGCGATCATCCTTGGCTGTATCATTGGTGCCATGCTCGGCATGATCAACGGATTATTGATCACAAAAGGAAAAATGGCGCCCTTTATCGCCACACTTGCGACTATGACTGTGTTTCGCGGACTGACGCTTGTGTATACTGACGGAAATCCAATTACCGGACTTGGCACAAACTACGCTTTTCAGATGTTCGGACGCGGTTACTTTTTAGGCATTCCTGTACCGGCAATTACGATGGTTCTTGCCTTTGTCATCCTTTGGGTGCTTCTTCATAAAACACCATTTGGACGCCGAACATACGCTATCGGCGGCAACGAAAAAGCCGCGCTCATTTCAGGCATCAAAGTGACACGCGTGAAAGTGATAATCTATTCTTTAGCCGGACTTTTGTCCGCTCTTGCAGGTGCCATATTGACTTCCCGCCTGCATTCAGCCCAGCCGACTGCCGGGGAATCGTACGAACTTGATGCTATCGCGGCAGTCGTCTTAGGCGGGACAAGTCTTTCCGGCGGCCGCGGACGCATTGTCGGCACGTTAATCGGGGTGCTGATCATCGGCACACTTAATAACGGGCTTAATCTGCTTGGCGTCTCATCATTTTATCAGCTGGTTGTCAAAGGGATTGTCATCTTAATTGCGGTATTGTTAGACCGCAAGAAGTCAGCATAGGAGGGTTTTCACATGAAAAAGGCTGTATCCGTCATTTTAACGTTATCATTATTTTTGTTAACCGCCTGTTCGCTTGAGCCTCCCCAATGGGCAAAGCCGTCAAACTCGGGGAACAAAAAGGAATTCACCATCGGCTTGTCCGTCTCAACGCTTAATAATCCTTTTTTTGTCTCATTAAAAAAGGGCATCGAAAAAGAAGCTGAAAAACGGGGAATGAAAGTGATCATTGTGGATGCACAAAATGATTCATCGAAACAGACAAGTGACGTGGAAGATTTAATTCAGCAAGGCGTTGATGCATTATTAATCAACCCGACTGATTCTTCGGCGATCTCAACGGCAGTAGAATCTGCAAACGCAGTCGGTGTGCCCGTCGTCACAATCGATCGATCCGCCGAACAAGGAAAAGTTGAAACTCTCGTTGCTTCCGATAATATAAAAGGCGGTGAAATGGCCGCGGCGTTTATTGCCGACAAACTTGGAAAAGGAGCAAAGGTAGCAGAGCTAGAAGGCGTGCCTGGCGCATCTGCCACACGGGAACGCGGCTCAGGCTTCCATCACATTGCAGATAAAAAGCTCAATGTCGTCACAAAACAATCAGCTGACTTTGACCGCACCAAAGGCCTGACAGTCATGGAAAATCTGCTGCAGGGGCATCCTGATATCCAAGCTGTTTTTGCTCACAATGACGAAATGGCGCTCGGTGCTCTCGAGGCAATTAACAGTTCGGGGAAAGACATATTGGTGATCGGTTTTGACGGCAATAAAGATGCGCTCGCTTCCATTAAAGACGGAAAGCTATCAGCCACCGTCGCTCAGCAGCCTGAATTAATCGGTAAACTGGCTACAGAAGCAGCAGATGACATTTTGCACGGAAAAAAAGTAAAAAAATCAATATCCGCGCCTCTCAAACTAGAAACACAAAAATAATAGTCAAGGATCAGATTTTTATCTGATCCTTTTTCATGTTTAGAAACCTGCGATAACGTGAATAGGGATATAGAATGAATTATTTCTCTTACGTGAGGAGAGGAACGACATGAACAAACCAATAAAGATATTTTCAACTTTAGCACTTGCGGCTGGAATGACTGCGGCTGCTGCAGGCGGCGCTGACACGATCCATGCTCAACAGCCAGAAACAACTGTAAGCATTGACGATTTATACAGTTATCCGATTGATTCTTATTTGGTGTCAGCAGAGGCTCTAAATGTCAGAACGAAGGCTTCCGCATCAAGCCAGAAAGCCGATACACTGCACTTAGGCGATAGCTTAAAGCTGATTTCCTTCTCAAGTGCTGACTGGGCAAAGGTTCATTATAAAAACGGAAAAACAGGCTTTGTCTCCACTCATTACATTGTAAAAGCAGCAACAACAGTAAAAACCAAAACAAAAACGAAAGTATACACATCCGCTGACGGAAAGAGCATTAAGACTCTCCCAGCAAACACAAGCGTTTCTTTTTTAGGCTGGAGTAAAACGAATAAAGGCGGTTTTGATTTTGATTGGGTATTCGTTGATTACGGCGGTGCGACAGGTTATATGAAAACACAGGATTTACGCATGACAAAATAACTGAGAGGGATTCCGTATTTGTGCGGAATCCCTTTTATTATGAATGGATTTGTCACATTCCCAAGATATTTCTCAGGAAATATTGTCGTATGCTGTGTCAAAACCTTACATGATCATCGACATTTTTGTTCACGCTAAAAAGCGGAGGTGTAAATATGGATCAATTTGAAGCAGCATACGAATCGTATAAAGCCCGGCAAACAACTGCCGATCAGGAAAATGTTCCATCTGGAAAAGAAGAAATTATTGCGGTTAGAAGAAATGAGGAAGACAATATTATCGCAGTGAAAACCAATACAGGAAGAGAGCTCGATTACCCTACAGCTCTGTCAGAAGCAAAAGCAGGAAAGCTCGCTCATGTTGATGTCTTTCATAAATACGGGCGTGACATTTTGCGAAGTGAACCGGACGGCACGAAGGAAAATAACCTGTCTGAACTGCCGGATTTTTAATCACAAACAGCCCTGCCATATGTCGGGCAGGGCTTTCTTTTAAACAAAAGGCTGCTGGATGTATTCGGCTAATCGTTTTGCACTGAGAGAAATATCCTCTGAAGTTGCATAATTCACACCATAGAACACATATGGAGGCAGATACTTCATACCGATCAGATTACTCGTGGCCTGAAATGGTTTCAATAGCTCACTGATCGAGTAATGATTGGCGCCGCCGGCTTGATATTTTTCCGCTTCGCTTCCTGTTGACACAGCCAGCATCAGCTCCTTGCCATGCAAAGCATTTCCTTCTGAACCAAATGCCCAGCCGTAAGTCAGCACAAGATCCTGCCATTTTTTCAAGAGTGGCGGAGAGCTGTACCAATATAGCGGGAATTGAAAGACAATCCGATCGTATTGCTCGCACAACTGCTGTTCCTTCGCAACATCTATCGCTTCGTCCGGGTATTCCTTATAAAGATCCCGTACTGTGATATTGTCATGTTTGCTCAATTCTTCAGCCCACGCCTTATTAACAACTGAGGTCTCCATATGAGGATGAACTGCCAAAACCAATATTTTCATCAGACCACACCCTTACTGTTTTGATGTTATTTTATCTAAAATCAGGAAAAGAGCCAAATAAAAAGAAAGCCCTGCAAAAAGGGGCTTTCTTTTTTTCTTTTATTCAGGGCTTCCTTCAGTTGTTTCGATATCTTTCGCAAAATCAGGGTTATCCAGATTCGCATTAAAGAAATCCGCTGTGTTCGGAAGTCTGAGATTCATGTTCATTTTTTGAGAAATCGTAACCGTGCAATCCTCTAGCACATAGTCAAAAACGTGTCCGCCTGAATTGCGTCCTTCGTCAATGAAGTGCAGGTGATAGCCAGAAACGGCGATTCCGTTTGCATAAGCTGGTGTCAAGAAACCTACGATCGTTCCTCTCACGTTGTCGAAGTTGAAGATCGGCTGTGTTTTGACCGCTTCAACCATTGGCACGTAAGGTTTTTCTTGCAATTCTACCGTTCTTGTCTGCACCTTTTTAAACAGTCCGTCAATACGGATTGCGTAAAATAAGTTTTTGCTTGGCAGAATGCTGTTGATCTCTTTTTCAAATTCTTCACGTGTCATTTTCGCATCAATTTTGTGCGTCATGTCCGGTGTAAAGAATGTAAATGAACAGAACGGTGAACGGTCCCCTTTTTGGACCGGTGTCGCGGTTCCGTCTGAGCGGAGACGGTAAAATTCCCCGTCAAACCCAATCAGCTCTCCGTCAAGCTTGTTAAAGGTTCCGATACCGAAGTCCCCATATTTCGGAATCTCTGACAGTTCAAAATCCCCGTCATATACTCCGTCTAATAGAGAAGTCATTGTTGATACTTGATAAATCTGGCTCACAGGCTGATCTTTTTGGCCGCGGTGGAGCACTTGAATGTTGCTTTCGCGTTTCATATTTCCCTTCACTCCTTTTAATTAGTGCTGTTCATAAAACAGTGTCGTGATGCGCAGAGTGCTAGAGAGCTTTCGTTTTCATGAGTTCCCCGAATTCTTTCGGAAGCTTGTCACTTGCTAAATTAATGTTATCACTATAGTCAACCGGGACATCAATGATAACAGGACCTTCAGCGTTCATGCCTTGACGCAGAACATCTGCCAGCTGGTCTGGTGATTCTACGCGCAAGCCAGTTGCCCCGAAGCTTTCCGCATATTTCACGATATCGATATTTCCGAAATCGACCGCAGATGTACGGTTATATTTTTTCAATTGCTGGAATGCAACCATGTCATATGTGCTGTCGTTCCATACAATGTGTACAATTGGTGCGTTTAGTCGAACTGCTGTCTCTAACTCCATTGCTGAGAATAAGAAACCGCCGTCACCAGAGACAGAAACCACTTTTTCTCCCGGTTTCACCAATGAAGCGCCGATTGCCCAAGGAAGCGCAACGCCGAGTGTTTGCATACCGTTACTGATCATTAATGTTAACGGCTCGTAGCTGCGGAAATAACGTGACATCCAAATCGCGTGTGAACCGATGTCACAGGTCACTGTAACATGATCATCGACTGCATTACGCAATTCTTTAACGATTTCAAGAGGATGCACTCTGTCTGATTTCCAATCTGCAGGCACCTGCTCACCCTCATGCATATATTGTTTTAAATCAGAAAGGATTTTCTGCTCACGTTCTGCAAAGTCCACTTTTACAGCATCGTGTTCGATATGATTGATCGTGGACGGAATGTCACCAATCAATTCAAGTTCCGGCTGGTAAGCATGGTCAATGTCAGCAATAATCTCGTCTAAATGGATGATTGTCCGGTCTCCATTGACATTCCAGAATTTCGGATCATATTCAATTGGGTCATAGCCGATAGTCAGAACGACATCCGCCTGCTCAAGCAGCAAATCGCCAGGCTGGTTGCGGAATAAACCGATCCGGCCGAAGTACTGATCCTCTAAATCTCTTGAAAGGGTACCGGCAGCCTGATATGTTTCAACAAATGGAAGCTGAACCTTTTTCAAAAGCTTGCGAACCGCTTTAATCGCTTCCGGTCTGCCGCCTTTCATGCCGACTAAAACGACAGGAAGTTTTGCTGTTTGGATTTTTGCGATGGCCGCACTGATTGCATCATCTGCTGCAGGACCGAGTTTTGGCGCTGCAACAGCGCGCACGTTTTTCGTATTTGTGACTTCATTCACAACATCTTGCGGAAAGCTCACAAAAGCGGCCCCAGCCTGCCCTGCTGACGCTATCCTAAATGCATTTGTAACAGCTTCCGGTATATTTTTTACATCTTGAACCTCTACACTGTATTTTGTAATCGGCTGAAATAGCGCCGCATTATCTAAAGATTGATGTGTCCGTTTTAAACGATCTGAACGGATCACGTTTCCAGCAAGCGCAACGACAGGGTCTCCTTCAGTGTTCGCTGTCAGCAAACCTGTTGCCAAGTTAGATGCACCCGGCCCTGATGTGACTAACACGACTCCCGGTTTTCCAGTTAAACGGCCGACTGCTTGCGCCATAAATGCTGCATTTTGTTCGTGCCGGGCAACGATAATTTCAGGTCCTCTATCTTGTAAAGCATCGAATACCGCATCAATTTTTGCACCCGGAATGCCAAATACATGTGTGACACCTTGCTCCACTAAGCAATCAACAACAAGCTCCGCCCCTCTGTTTTTCACAAGGGATTTTTGTTCTTTTGTTGCTTTTGTCAACACCCTCACTCCTTATTATGCATTTTAACGTAAAATTTTAAATGACTTGTGATACGTTTCACTATACACTCTTTGGAAATTGACCTCCAATATCGATTCGCCTTATGATTAATATGTAATACGAATTATTAACCTATGGAAAGGAATGCATATTTAATGGAGCTTCGCCATCTTCAATACTTTATCGCGGTAGCCGAAGAGCTTCATTTCGGAAAGGCTGCCCGACGGCTGAACATGACGCAGCCTCCTCTCAGCCAGCAGATCAAACAGCTGGAGGAAGAAGTCGGGGTGACGCTTCTGAAAAGGACAAAACGATTTGTCGAGCTTACCGCAGCAGGAGAAATCTTTTTAAATCATTGCCGCATGGCATTGATGCAAATCGGACAAGGAATTGAACTGGCACGGCGGACGGCCCGAGGCGAGCACGGCCATCTCGTAATCGGTTTTGTCGGATCAGCTACATATGAATTTCTGCCGCCGATTGTCCGGGAATACCGCAAAAAATTCCCATCTGTAAAAATAGAGTTACGTGAAATATCCTCGTCTAGGCAGCAGGAGGAGCTACTAAAGGGCAACATTGATATTGGTATACTTCATCCTCCCTTACAGCATACAGCTTTGCATATCGAAACCGCCCAAAGCAGCCCTTGTGTTTTAGCTTTGCCTAAGCAGCACCCATTGACTTCTAAGGAATCAATTACGATTGAGGATTTAAAAGATGAACCAATTATTACTGTAGCTAAAGAAGCATGGCCTACTCTATACATGGATTTTATTCAGTTCTGTGAGCAAGCGGGCTTCAAACCCAACATCGTCCAGGAAGCTACAGAATACCAAATGGTGATTGGTTTAGTCAGTGCTGGAATTGGTATTACATTTGTTCCTTCCTCAGCCAAAAAATTATTTAATTTGGATGTAACTTATCGAAATATGGACCAAATACAGCTTAATGCAGAATGGGTTATCGCTTACCGCAAAGACAATCATAATCCGCTTTTAAAGCACTTTATTCATATTTCAAATTGTCAGCAGACAAGAACTAAAGAGAGTGATGCAGGTACATGAACGTTACTTGCAATCTCTTTTTTCTTTTGGGATTCTTATGGAATTTTTATTAATTTAATATAATCGCTTAGTACAACTTCATATCAGTATACGTATACATACAGTACAAATAGTTGGCAAGGACATTAGTAAGCGCATGACAATCGTCTGATTTTAATAATGAAAGATAGAGAGGTGAAGTAAATTATTGAGTTCACCAGCATATTAACATTGCTCGCTTTTTTCGCAACACTGATTTTTATTTACTGGAGGCCAAAAGGACTAAATGAAGCTATCCCCGCAACATTAGGCGCTTTAATGGTTTTATTGTGCGGAAGTGTGTCATTGGCAGACTTAGGGGAAATAGGAACAAAAGTCACGGGTGCATCGGTTACAATCCTTGCCACTATGATTATGGCCATTGCACTGGAGAGCTTTGGTTTCTTTTATTGGGTGGCTGCAAAACTGCTCCAACAATCCAGGGGTTCTGGCATCAAGCTTTTTTGGCTAACCAATTTGCTCTGCTTTCTCATGACCATTTTCCTAAATAATGATGGGAGCGTTTTGATTACAACCCCAATCCTTTTGCTTGTACTAAAATATTTAGGTTTAAAAAAACATCAAAAAACCCCATATTTATTAAGCGGTGTTTTAATAGCCACAGCCTCTAGCGCACCGATTGGCGTAAGTAATATTGTGAATTTAATTTCTCTCAAAATCATTGGAATGGATCTTTATCTTCATACCGCCATGATGTTTGTCCCTAGTATGATGGGACTCATTTTTATGACTTGTCTACTGTTTATGTTCTTTTATAAACGTCTTCCCAAGAGCCTGCCAGATATACCGGGCCATTTTCAGTCTCTGCAGCATAGAAGGTACCATCCTCTTCATTCGCCGTCAGCTCCTTTACGAGAACGAAATCAAACAAAAATCATGCTGTTTGTGCTTGCATTTGTTTTTCTCGTCAGATTAAGTCTATTTGCAGCATCATATACTGGTATTTCTGTTCCTCTTGTCGCTGTCATCGGGTCTTTTATTCTTTTGGGCTGGAGATGGATTTATTTCAAAACCTCCCCAAAAGACTTGTTATACAAATCTCCTTGGCACATTTTTATATTCGCTTTTACTATGTATGTCTTAATTTATGGTCTGCATAATATCGGATTCACTGAGTTACTTGTGAGCTATTTTGAACCAGTGGTTTCTGGAAGCCTCGCCCATGCAACTTTCGCATCGGGTATCTCTACTTCAGTCTTTTCTAATCTATTTAACAACCATCCAGCTTTAATGATCAGTACTTTTACCTTAACTGAAATGCCACTGAATCCTTCAACAACAAAAATCATCTACTTGGCAAATATTATCGGCAGTGATATCGGTTCATTATTATTGCCTATAGGAACCTTGGCAACACTTATTTGGATGCATATACTAAAACAGCATGATGAAAGTATTTCATGGGGCGAATATATCAAAACGACCATTATCATCATTCCGCTGACTGTTCTTTTTACGTTGACATGTTTATATGTTTGGATCAGTTGGTTATTTCTTTAGCCAGTATGGAATGAAAAACTGCCTTCCGCTATTCAAGAGGGCAGTTCTTATAAACTAGGGAAGATGCATTGTCTTTAGATGATTCAACTTCCAAATGATCGGCTCTCCACTTGCGTTAATCAGCTCAATTATATTATTGGAAACATCTTTTAATAGTCCGACTTTTTCTGGCACCTCTCCCATATCGAAGATGACCAATTCACCAATATATTTTTTGATCTGCTCCTCAAAATTACGGACAAGAGGAACATTGGAAGGCACGACAGGCAATTGTGAGTTATCAAGAGTATACGGTGTTTGTTCAGTTGAATAAGGGGTAAACCATTTTAAATGATGCATAGATATAAAAAGGATTTTAAATACGGGTGAGAAAAATACAATATAATCGTTTAAAATGTTTGTAACATACCCATGTATCGATCGACCCCCAGTTACATAAACTTCAATAAATTGGCCTTTGACCTTGTTTAATGTATTTCTATATGAAAAAGCTTGAGTTTCTGCCTCCGTCATTGGATCTTCCGGATTGATCAAAATTGATTTCTTATTGCTGGTCATAATTTTCGCCTTGTTCATTTGATGAAGATGCAATAATGGAATATAAAGATAATTGCAGCCATCAAATATAACAAAAATATCCTGTCCGACATCTATGAGGGTGCCAACAAACCTTGTATCTCCTGAAATGACAACCTCAACATCTGTGTCAAGTAATTGATTCAAACCTTTCACTATTCTCCTCCTTTAACTGAAAAAGGGCATCACTCAATCTGATGCTCCCCGTTATCAATTAAAATTTGCGTTTCCAGTGATAGTCTATCGTTCTGACAATCGTTTCATGGCTATAATCTTCTTTTTGTCTTCCTGAACTTTTGAAGGAACTTGAATAATCTGATGATCTTGGTGATCGTTTAGATGATTTTGATGAACTTCTTGAACCTGATGAGCTGTAAGACTTTGATGATTGATAATCTGAAGATTTTGATGATCGTTTAGATGATTTTGAAGAACTTTTTGAACGTGACGAACGATAAGATTTTGATGATTGATAATCCGAAGATTTTAGTGATCGTTTAGATGATTTTGAAGAACTTTTTGAACGTGACGAACGACCAGATTTGGATGATTGATTATCTGAAGATTTTAGTGATCGTTTATATGATTTTGATGAAATGAACGAACTGCTGTCTTTATCATGATTGTCTTCTTGGTTTTGCTCATTCTTTTGATCCTCTTTTTTGTGCGACCCTTTTGGACCTAAGCTGATGCTTTTTATGTGAAAAGGATAGATGCGAAGCACCTCTTGATTTTTCACTAAAGTATAATGGCCGTCAGCATTATCTACAAGGATACCCTCAATTGCTTCCGGACCTCCACGATTAATGGAAACCCATTTATGAGTTAGGCTCTTAAAAACCTCGCTTAATTCATCAGCTTCCAGGACACCCGCTGGCGTCTGTTCTTCTGTTTTCAAATCGGGCTCATGTTTACTTATGCTTTTGATGTGATGGATAGCAAAATACACTACCCCATCCTCATTTGTGTTTAACGCAGCGTAATCATCTCCCAGCCAGACTAATCTTCCTTTTTTAGATTCCGGACCCCCTTGATTAAATTGAACTGATTGGTTCATTAATTGTCCGATTAAGCTATGAAAATCATCAGCATCGGGCATTTCCTCAGTCTCAATTGTTGTGGTGCTATTATTGGTATCCTCAGTAATGCTTTTCACATGATCCAACTGATAATAAATTATTTTTTTTTCAGCTTGTAAAGCAATATAATCTGATTTTACAGCTGCTAATTTTCCTTTTTTAGATTCCGGACCTCCACGATATACAGTAACAATTTTATCTTTCATTGAGTGCAAAAAGTTATAATAAGATATTTCATTATTTGAATGATATTTCATTCTCCTCTTGCTCATTCAAATTCCTCCTAGTCACTTATACATAGATGATAAACATACTGCATATATACGTGTCACATTTATTTGTTGAACTAATTCAATAGCCTAATTGTCGCTTTTTCAGCGGATACCCATTTTCACACATTTATAAAATACTTAAATGATTTTTGAGGTATTGTGAACGGTTTATAATATACTCGCAGATAACATCCGGCTCACGGTCAAAACGCTCAATATCATTCTTTTTATACGGGTCCATCAGGACAAACGGCCTAATTCGTTCATACATCGCCATGATTTTCGGTTTCATATATTCTATTGTAAAAAGAGATTGGAGCGTTTTTTCTAACAGGCGCTTGTAAGACCTGCGAAAATCGGGTTCATCCAATATCCGGGCGGTTAGTGTATTAAATCCTTGAATCCTTACATAATCGGCAGCCATCCGCTCTCCATGGATATCCCTGCCCCAGGTCGCGTCATAATCCCAAGGAATCACCTCAAATAATCCGGTTTCTCCGCTTCTGTATAATGCGTAGTTGTGGACAAACCCGTCATAGTTTGAGGTGAATACAATACCGGCAAGCCATCGCAAATACTTATCGACATCCACATGCTTTGTCACTTCTGATTTAAACTGAGCTTTAGGGACAGTATTAATTTTAAAAATCATATCCTGTAAATAAAAATCATCCTCCTCAGTCCCTGTCTTCTTTTCATATCCAAGCTCCAGCGAGGTCTTCGTTTCTCTTTCCAAATCGCTCATCAGAGAAAAGTTAGCATCATCATCCACCGCGTAAAAAATCGCACCGTCCGCCAGCTTCCTTTTTGCTAAGTAATATTCATCAACGGATTCTAGTTCAAGATAAACCCCTTCATTCTTCCCATTCAGCTTTACAAACACAAACTCTGCCTTTGGAGACAGCGTCCCTAGCTCTGAGAAAAAATCCAGAGACAATTTATTTCTCATCAAAGAAGGATCTTTATACTCCGCATTTAAGTGAATCTCTCGTGCGCCGCGGAATAACTTAGGCTGATAAAAGGAAATATGGTATGACTTCTTTTTGAAGTCTCTGATATGTGACCCCCGATACGCGATATCAATATCCAGCCTTTTTTGGTTTACCTTCATCACAGCCGGCACCGGATCATCGTCCCATATATCCTTTTTTAATTCACGCAAATCTTTTGGATGAACAAACAGCTGATAAAGCGGTAAATTGGATTGATTCTTCATCCATAATCCCCCTTACAAATTTTAGGCGTTTATTTTTATGCGATCTCAGCGGAACACTTATACACTTTTTAAAACCGCGCGTACTATGAGGGTAGTAAGGATCTTCATCCTTAACATATTTTTAAAAAGGAGGATTTCAAATTGGGCCACTACTCCCATTCTGACATCAAAGAAGCGGTGAAATCCGCTAAAAAAGAAGGTTTAAAGGATTATTTATACCAAGAGCCTCATGGAAAAAAACGCAGTCATAAAAAGTCGCACCGTACTCACAAAAAATCCCGCAGCCATAAAAAATCATACTGCTCTCACAAAAAATCTCGCAGCCACAAAAAATATTACTGTTCTCACAAAAAATCTCGCAGCCACAAAAAATATTACTGTTCTCACAAAAAATCTCGCAGCCACAAAAAATCATACCGTTCTCACAGAAAATCTCGCAGCCACAAAAAATCTCGCAGCTTCAAAAGATCGTTCTGTTCTCACAAAAGATCTCGCAGCTTTAAAAAGTCACGTCGCACACACAAAAGATCTCGCAGCTTTAAAAAATCATGCCGTACACACAAAAGATCTCGCAGCTTTAAAAAATCATGCCGCACACACAAAAAATCTTACCGTTCCCATAAGAAACACTGCAAAAAGCACGATGATTATGACAGCAAAAAAGAATACTGGAAAGACGGCAATTGCTGGGTAGTCAAAAAGAAATACAAATAATTTAAGTTTCCATTGTTTCAATAGGCTGCCGGCTGAGGTACGGAAGCCTATTTTTTCATTTCCCCTGTATTAGATATATGTCATGACATAACATATGCAACCCGCATCATTTGGTTTCCTCGAAACCATTTCGTTATAATCAAGATATCCTAACGATAAAGGCGGTTGTTGCCATGTACATATTTCAAGCTGACCAACTTAGTGCCAAAGACACATACAAGCTATTGTCAGGTACCGTTATTCCCCGCCCCATTGCATTTGTGACAACACTTTCTTCAGGAGGAACGGTAAATGCCGCGCCTTTCAGCTTTTATAACGTCGTCAGCTCAGATCCTCCGCTCCTCAGTATTTCTGTGAACAGGGCGGGAGGGCGCCAAAAAGATACAGCGCGAAACGCAGTGGAAAACGGAGAATTTGTCGTTCATGTCAGTGATGAAGCCATCATTGAAGATATCAATGAAACGGCTGCAAACTTAGGGCCGGATGAAAGCGAGCTTACGCGCACCTCGCTTCACCCTGTTGAAAGCAACGCTGTTTCGGTTCCCGGCATTCAGGAAGCCCGTGTTCGCTTTGAGTGCACATTAGAGCGGCATATTACCTTTAACAATGATCAAGGAGTCACTACAGCAGATCTGCTCATCGGAAGAGTTGTCTGCTTCCACCTAGACGAAAAGGTGTATGATGCAGAAAAGGGATATATTTCGACAGATGAATTAAAGCCAGCCTCACGATTGGCGGGAAACATTTATGCCAAGCTCGGGGAAGAATTCACACTGATTCGTCCCAGCTGAACAGAAGGACTATTTAAATAGAAGAAACTAGTCAAAAAGACCTTGTGATTACATAATGTTACCTATAAAAAAAGAACACCCGGAGAAAGCTTCGGGTGTTCTTTTATGAAACGTTTTTCCTTTTTCTTCGTATAAAGGTAGATTAGGAGGAATTGGAATGACAAACTTTTGGATTTTAATGCTGATCGCTATTACCACCAGCATGGCCTCTCAATTTTTTATAAAGAAAAAATACGGTATTGATAATTCCGGCTGGCGATATAAACATGTCAGCAGTACACACAAATGGATCGAAATCATTTTACTTATTTTGTTTGTGTTTTCACTCTCCTTTTTTCCAGTTGAATATTTGCTTCTCTTATTTTTTATTGTGATTGACTCAATACGTATTTTTGTGGAGTGGAATTATAGACCTGAAGATAAACAGTATATGTACCACATTGTAGAGGTCTCCCTCCTGTTTATGCTTTTGATTTATATTTGTATCCTATAGTTATTTAAACCCCCACAGCCGCTCCGTCTCCCCGGGGATCAGCTCCGCCTTGGAGAAATCCTTCTTCATCAACTTTGATTGCTGCCGCATGTCCCATCAGCGGATCATAGTCACCGACAACCTCCACGAGATGTCCGCTGTCTTTCAGTTTTTGGATTGTTTTCTCTGTGAATCTGCCCTCGACTCTGAGGCCTTCGTATTCCTCTCCCCACGTTCTGCCCCATACCCAGCGCGGTTCGCTGATTGCCTGCTGTGGATCCATTCCGTAATCCAGCATTCGGGTAATGATGGCCGTCTGGGTCTGCGGCTGGCCTTCGCCGCCTTGTGTTCCGTACAGGATTTTCGGCTTTCCGCCTTTACAGACCATAGCCGGCATCAGCGTATGGAAGGTGCGCTTTCCCGGTTCAAGTGTGTTGACATGATGTTCATCCAATGAGAAAAATGACCCGCGATTTTGCAGCAAAATGCCTGTATCACCGGCAGTGACTGCCGAGCCAAATTCAAAGTACAAGCTTTGAATGAATGACACTGCGTTGCCATCCGCATCGATTACGGCCGCATATGCCGTATCACTTCCCACCGGTCTGCTTGCAGCCGGTACTGCGAGATAGCCGATTTCTTCTGCCAATCGTTTTGCATAACCTTTGTCCAATAGCCTTTCAAGCGGGATGTCTGCAAACGCCGGATCAGTCAGGACGGCATTCCGATCTAGAAAACTCTTTTTCAATGCCTCCACAAGCACATGATAATACGTAAAAGATCCATGTTCGATTTTGGTGAAATCATAGTTTTCCAAAATGTTCAGTGTTAATAAACCGGTAAATCCCTGAGAATTCGGCGGCGCCTGATACACACTGTATCCTCGATAATCACTTGATACAGGCTCCGTCCACTCGCCCCGGTGCGCTTTAAAATCATCGAGTGTCATGTAACTGCCGTTATTTTGTAAATACGAGACAATCCGCTGAGCGATATCTCCTTCATAAAATGCGCTTCTTCCTTTTTTGGCAATCATGTTCAAGCTCTCTGCAAGATCTTTTTGCACAAACCGCTCTCCCGGAATAGGTGCTTTGCCTCTTCTTGTAAAAATGTCGGCTGTGTAAGGCGTGGAGACGAGCAGTTCAAGATTCGTTTCTGTGTGACGGCACTGATCGGCTGATACAGGAAACCCATTTTGGGCATAATCGTGTGCTGGCTCCAACACGTCCTCAAGAGACATGCGACCATACTCCTTCAGTACCGCATCCCAGCTATCAACCATCCCGGGCACAGTAATGGCACTGTCAATTCCCCGCAGCGGAATCACGCTTTTTCCCTTATATACATCTCTCGTTACGTTTTTTCCTGAACGTCCGGTGCCATTGTAGACTTTTACTGATTTTGTTTTCTGATGAAAGGTCAGCCAAAAGGCATCCCCGCCAAGTCCGGTCATATGCGGATACACAACCGCCAGGCAAGCACTCACCGCAACGGCGGCGTCAAATGCGTTACCTCCTTTGTCCAGTATGCGGTTTCCGGCCTGAGAAGCAAGATAATGCGGACTAACGACCATTTGCTTTGTACCGATGACAGATTTGTTCATCACAAGTCCCCTTTTTAAGAGATTTTCTTCAGTATAGGGAGCCTGATTTTTCACATCTACTGATCCGGCAGAAAAACTGACGAACTTTCTTCTTTTCGCAAACAATAAGATATTTATTCGTTCATTTCGAAAACAAATAAATTTTTTTTCGTTCGAAACGTAACTTTTTATGATAAAATGATGGCTAAAAGGCTACGAAAGCAGGTGGAGCAATTGAGTCATGAATATCAAATCCCCAACCTTGTACTTGATGAGACTGATAAACAAATTCTCACGATTTTGCATGAAGAAGGCAGAATTTCTTATACGGATCTTGGCAAAAGAGTCGATTTGTCCCGAGTCGCCGTCCAGTCTCGTATCAACCAATTAATTGAAGCTGGCGTTATTGAAAAATTCACCGCGGTCATCAATCCCGCTAAAATCGGCATCCATGTATCCGTGTTTTTCAATGTCGAGGTAGAACCGCAGTTTTTAGAAGAGGTCGCTCTTAAGCTTGAGGAAGAGCCTGCGGTCACCAGCCTTTATCACATGACAGGTCCGAGCAAGCTGCATATGCATGGGATCTTTGCCAACGATCAAGAAATGGAAGAGTTTTTAACAAAACGGCTGTATCCATTGCGAGGCGTCGTCAGTGTTGATTGCCAGATGCTGATCAAACGATACAAAAGCCGTATGGGAATGAAGCTGTAAAGGAGAGAAACAAATGAAAAAGCATCCTTATCGGGATATGGCGGCCGCGATGGTGCGCACCGGCATATTAGGATTCGGCGGCGGACCTTCCGTGATTCCGCTGATCCGCCATGAAGCGGTCAATAAATATAAATGGATTGACGATGATGAATTCGGAGAAATATTAGCAATCGCTAATGCGCTTCCCGGGCCGATTGCCACAAAAATGGCTGCGTATCTGGGCTTTAAGCTTAAAGGCACATTAGGTGCCATTGTGGCGACACTCACCCACATTCTGCCTACATGTCTTGCGATGGTGGGCTTGTTTGCGGCAGTAAATGTGTTAAGCCATTCAGCAGTTGTTGCCGGCATGATAGGCGCCGTCACGCCGGTGATTGCAGTAATGCTCGGAATTATGGCGTACGAGTTTGGCCAAAAAGCGCTTAAAGGTTTCGGCTGGGTCACCGGAATCCTGTTTTTTATCATCGCTTTTATCGGCCTGCAAACGTTTCAGATCAATCCCGGCCTTGTCATTATCATTTTCTTAGCGTACGGGGCGTTTCATTTTAAACTGAAAGACAAAGTCACAAATAAACATGATAAAGGAATGTCGGCCTCATGATATCGATCTATTTATTTATGGCGTTTTTTATCGCAAACCTACTGGGATATGGCGGCGGACCTGCATCTATCCCGCTAATGTTTGAAGAAGTCGTAAACAGATACAGCTGGCTTTCAAACGATCAATTCTCAAATATGCTCGCACTTGCGAACGCATTGCCGGGCCCCATCGCCACCAAAATCGCCGCGTATGTCGGCTACAGCGCAGGCGGTTGGCCCGGCTTCCTGATTGCCCTGATTGCAACCGTTGTACCGTCGGCGCTCGCATTGATCGTCCTGCTGCGCATCATCCAGCGCTTCCGTCAATCCCCTGTTATCAAAGGCATGACACTGTCCGTTCAGCCTGTCATCGCGGTCATGATGCTCATTCTTACCTGGCAAATCGGCGCAGACGGCATCAAAGCAATCGGATGGATCCAATCTATTGTAATTGCGGGGATCTCCCTCCTTGCCATGACAAAATTCAAAATGCATCCGGCATTTTTGATTATTGCGGCGTTTTTATATGGAGGCCTTGTAATTCCTCATTTGTAGAAAAAAGCACCCTGAAAGGTGCTTTTTTATTTTGGACCAGAAATGCCGTTCGATATGACAGCTGTTTCTTCTCCTGCGTCACTCTTGATGATGTGCTTGACTTGCAGCGTGGTTCCTGCCATTCTCACAGATTTCTTCAACTGGGGTGAATCGGTTTCAACATGTATCCAAACAGGAGGCTGGACCTTCCAAAATAAAAAGAATGCAAGAATCAGCATGCCAGCAATGACCGACAGCAAAAACTTCATATCGCATCGCTTCTTTTCAGTAAGCGGCTCGCAACGGACAGCGCCTGATGATCACGAAGAATATCGCCTGGACGATTGCCTTCTCCCAGCACATAACCTTTAAAGGGCATTCCCATAAAATGAAAAATATGTTCAAATTGCTGAATCAGCGGCAGCCCTTTTATTTTTGGATTGTCTCCGCCCACTGCTGTTACATATGCCTGTTTCGCTGACATTTGCTGTTTAAAATCAGGAAATCTCGGATCTCTCAACGTCTGTGACCAGCGATCAATAAACAGCTTTAATGTCCCTGACATGCCAAACCAATAAATTGGGGTGGCGAATACAAGAATATCGCACGGCAATATCCGCTCAATGATAGAATCGTAGTCATCTTGAACAGGACGAAAGCCGTCTTGGTCGTGGCGCAGATCTTCAATTGGCTGGATTCGATATTTCCGCAAATGAATGTGCTCTGCATCAAATCCTTGAACAGCCTTCTCCGCAAGAATATCCGTATTTCCGCCAGACCGAGTTCCGCCATTTATAACCGCAATTTTCATGATGCATCTGCTCCTTTGTTTACGAATGATTTTCTTCATTTTATAATGGATTCATCAATCAATACAGATGATTATTTCGATTAATCCAATCGCTAAAACCGATTTAGAAAGGAAGAGAACAAGTGGAATTGAAGCAGCTGATCACCTTTATTACGGCGGCAGAACATGTAAACTTCACCCTAACCGCCAAAATGCTTAATTATGCACAATCAAGCGTTACCTCTCAGATCAAATCACTTGAAGAAGAAATCGGGACGCCTTTATTTGAACGGCTCGGCAAGCGGCTTATCTTGACAGAAGCAGGAAAAACGTTCAAATCTTATGCACAGAAGATTATTGCGTTAACAGAAGAAGCGAAAATGGCCGCAAATCAAGTAAAAGAAACAACCGGAACCTTAAAAATCGGGGCGACGGAAAGCCAGTGCACATACCGCCTGCCGCCTATCATAAAAGAATTTAAACAGGCATTTCCCCAAGTAAAGCTCATATTCAAACCATATATCTCCAATGAACAAGCGAAAGAACAGCTCTTACAGGGCCAGCTTGATATCACCTTCATCTTGGATGTAAACCGGACGGAAGACGCACTGCACGTTGAATCTTTGATTCAGGATGAGATCAAAATGGTGGCTGCTAATGACCATCCTTTTCCTGCGGATTTACCAGTAACATTGAAGGATCTTCAAAACGAAACTCTTCTGCTGACAGAGGACGGCTGCTCGTACCGCACGCTCTTTGAGAACAATTTGCATGACTCCGGTGTCTATCCTAACAAATTGGAATTCGTCAGCATAGAAGCCATCAAACAATGCGTGATGGCCGGACTTGGGATTGGAATCTTGCCTGAAATGACAGTAAAAGATGATATTGCAGCAGGCCGAATGAAAGAACTCAATTGGCAGAGCGATTGCCCCGTTTTCACTCAATTAGCATGGCATAAGGACAAGTGGATGTCTGCGCCATTAAAGGCTTTTATCGATTTGACGCGGAAAACATTCAAATAAAATCTTTCCACAAGGACAAGGTTTTTGAGATCAGGAAAGCACACAGCATACAAAAAAACACTTGATGGCTTGGAGCCCCAAGTGTTACCCGTGATTTTTCTGATAAAACGTTCGCAAGACATGTGTTTCAAGGTCAGCCAGGCGGACAGGGATCGGCAGCCTGCTTTCTTGATTGATTAAGCTCATCGTGATCTGATAGCTGCTTTCTAAATCAATATAATTACCGCAAGACAAGAAAATAGGCTTCACGTCCCGCCGCGTCCGCAGCGCCCGTCCATATACTTCGTTGTCAATGAGAATATCGGTAAATGCGCCTACTTCATTTTCAGGCATCACGAAATCACAGCCTTTGATTTTGAGATAGGTTTTCGCAATCCCAATCGTCGGCTTACCCAGAAAAAAAGCCGCATGGGTGGCAACGCCCATATGATTGTAATGCAGATATCCGTTGCCATCAAACAAGAAGACATCCGGCTCCGTCTCCAGCTTTTTCGCCGCTTCAATGATCAAAGGCAGCTCGCGAAATGCAAGAAAACCCGAAACGTACGGTACGCTGATTTTCCCCATGCTATGCACTTTTTCAATGACTTCTTTTGTATCAGCGTCAACCACGATAATACTGCACACCCCGTATGGTTCTCCATTCTGCTCCCAATAGGCTAGATCGACGCCTGCGCAGGTGTTAATGGAGTCTGGATGGATCGTGGGGGATAGGTTGATTTTATGGATAAGAAATTGTTGTGTTTTTACAAATTCTTCTCTGTTTAGGTTGAAAGAATGTATTTGTTTAACATGCATCTAAAATCAATCCTACCTCCTGTTAACTAGTGTCTGTTTTTCGTTGTATTCATTTTCACTTTGAAAATTCCAGTTTTAATACTTGCCACTTCAAGTTCTGCAATCTTTTTTAATAGTTTTAGTTGAATGTTTAACTACATTTCATTATTCGTAACTTTGTTTAATATAAATTCTATATTTTTAACTATTTCAATATGACTATTTGTTTGAAATTCATACATGGGTTGATCCCAATCCTCATTTTGTATCATAACTAGCTGATAAAATCCATTAGCATCCGCATCTGGATACCAACCTAAATCAAGTAAGTAGTTTTTTCGAGAGTATGTTAATTGCATTAAATCTTGTGAAAAAAACAACCATTTTTCATCGTCTGGTGCTAGGTTTTTCGGATCAATTTCTCTAAAACTGTTTTGATTTATGGTCCATCCTTTTGGAATCCTTAAGGGTTGTAAACTTATTTCTGGCATTTTTTTTATCTTTCTCATAAAAGCCTCCTATTACTTATCAATACCAAGTTGTTTTAAATACTTATCTAATCGACTTCCAGCTATCGGATGACCATGATATTCACCACCAGAAAACTCCGCTCTAATCCAGCTTGTTGGTGTACCTAGATCATAACCGACTGTTTTTCCTGCATCATAAATGAAATAATAGTTGTTATTTCCATTATCAATAATATGACCTTTTAGAAGTGCCTCTTTTTCTAAAGCTTTGTTATTCACATCTGGTAAGTACTGAGCAGCTTTTTTACCTGTCATACTAAATCGTTTTGCTTCTTCAGGTGTTTTAGCCTTAACATGTTTATGGCCATGCGGAGTAAACGAAGCATTATTAAGCATTGTTCTAAATTCTTTACGACCATAATATCCATCGTGCGCTACTTTATCGTGATTTTTAGAAATGTTAGGACTATGAGATATTCCCTTACGGCCGCCATCACTAACCATCTTCACAATCCCAAGATCCTTAACAGCCGTCTTTTCCACATCGACACGGACTGTCGGGATTCCGAATGTGAAGCCGTCAGGAGTTACTGGGCGTTCTGCGTATACACGGACGTTTGTTGGGACTTTAAATTGTTTTACTTTTTCTAGGGTTTTGTTAGCTTTTTGAACTTTTGAATGGGTTGCAAGCGGGATGCCTTTATCAATGTGTTTCGCCAATGCGCCGGCTCCAACTAAGCTCAGTACAGCTTCGAGCGCCCCCTGTTTCCGCTTCTCCTCAGACACTTTGTTTCCAAACATATCCCGTCCCGTGACGGCTTCTGAGAATCCGTTTGACGCAACAAGGCCGTATGCACTCATTTCTGTCATTTTGAGAATGTCTAAGGATTTGCCTGTTTTGTAGGCGTCTAAAGCGTGTTCAGCAGCGATAGCTGCTTTTCCGGTTTTGCAGATGGCTTTTCCGCCTTTGAAGGCGCGGCCTGCCCAGCCGACAACCGATATGAATCTGGCTGCGGCCATGGCGCTGGCTATGACGCGTTCAAAGCCTATACTTATTTACGCTATATAAAACAGAAGACAACAATCTAATAAAAAAACCTTGAAAGGCTTCAGTGCCAATCAAGGTAGAAAATCAAACCAACTCGAAGCGTTTATTTGTTTTTAATAATGCCTTAAGATTTTTTAACAATACTATTAATTCCTTCAAATATAATATCTCTCATAACTTCATTATTACTGTTATAATTTCTTTCATTTCTAATTTTATTAAAAACCTGCTTTATAACCCCATCAATCATTATTGTTAATCCTTCTATATCTTCTTCACTACCCTCCTTTTTAAAACTTTCATTTATTATTACCAAGCTATCATCTTTTGACATTTTATTTTCTCCTTTACTCTCTTTCTTTCTCATTAAAAACTTTGTCTATATAATTTACATCATCAAAAATCCAGTATCTATCCTCTTCAGGAATATAACTAGTAAAGTCTTCCCGAACCCCTGTCCAATTATTAGGAACATAATTTTCAAAAGGTAATAACTCAGGATACAGCGAAAGAAGCATTTTTTGATTAAAGTCTATATATAATGATGGCCTTAATTCTAGAATAGTACTTTCATAATCCTGATGTTCAACTAACTTTTTTAATTCTGAAGACGGGATAATGTAGTCAGTATATTCTTTTAAATAAAGACGATAATTATCTTCATTTACAACTAAAATGTTATTTCTTAGAGAAAGAGCAAAGTCCATATCAAAACTAAACCCGTTTTTTTCATAGGCTTCTTTATATTTCATGATATCTAGTATCCAAACATCTCTTTCTGTTAGATACCATGAGAATTGAGAAGAAGCCTTTACCCCGACTATTATATTTTGGGCATACTCCGGTTTTAATAACAACGAAAACACCACTTTCTCATTCTATTTTTTTGGCGGAATGCCCATATTCCTCTAACCACTCTATCCATGGTTCCGCCGGAAGTTCATAACTAACTCCTGGTGTGGTAGGATCAACAAGCTTTGGAGCAGTCCTTCCCTGGTTACGAGGGTTTTTAGTATATCCATACTGATCAATGACTGTCTCCTTAATTAAATCATCAACCTCTTTAGGCACTTTAAATTCTACAATTTCTCCGCCTGGTCTTGCTACATCTCGATAATATTTAGCGTGTTCTAAATTGTAAGCACTTATGTTTAAATCAGCATTTTTAATAGGAATAGTAATGCTTCCGTCACTATTTACTTTAATTCTATACTGACTTGTTTTATTTCCTGCTCCTCCTCCTTGAACTCTGTAATAACTTACTGAGTGTTCAACAGGATCGACAGATTTTTCACTTGATTGTAACTTATCATTATTCACTTTTTTCGTATATAATTGTTTCTTCTCTGGCTTTAAGTCAAATGTATGGCCAGTCGAAGTAACAATCTGTTCTTTATTTATATGACCACTTTGCTTAATTTTAGAAAAAGAATAACTCTTGTCAAGATTTCTTCCCATCGATAACGTATTGTCAACCGACTTCGCCAGTGCCCCTGCACCAACCAAACTCAATGCCGCTTCCAGCGCACCCGTTTTCCGCTTCTCCTCAGACACTTTGTTTCCGAACATATCCCGGCCTGTGACGGCTTCTGAGAATCCGTTTGACGCTATAAGGCCGTATGCACCCATTTCTGTCATTTTGAGAATGTCTAAGGATTTGCCTGTTTTGTAGGCGTCTAAAGCGTGTTCAGCAGCGATAGCTGCTTTTCCGGTTTTGTAGATGGCTTTTCCGCCTTTGAAGGCCCGGCCTGCCCAGCCGACGACCGGTATGAATCCGGCAGCGGCCATAGCTCCTGCTGTCACACGTTCTGCGGTGGAGAGTTTTTCTCCGGTAACCGGATCAACGCCTTCGGTTGCTCTTTTATAATCATAATAGCCAGTGACTTCTCCAGTAAAGTTGCAAACTCCATCCCATGTTTTTTCGTACCATGGTTTGTTTGCTTCTTCCTCGGCTTTTTCCTGGAGACGTCTTGCTTCTGCTTGCTGGGCTTTTGCATCGATATAGGTTGTTCCTTGATTTTCTACTTCAATGACGCTTTTGTAGACTTCATTGCTGTGGAAGGCTTTTTTGTCATAGTACATAGGGGATGCGCTCTTCCCGTTGCTGGTGGCCTGCATGAGAACGGAATATTTGGTGAGCACTGCTTTGTCTAGAGATTCTAAATTTTGATATTCAGTGGTCAGGGATTCATCAAGCTTATCGACAGCTGTGATCGTGTCACGTCTGATTTTTTGGGCATCGCCCATCTTATCTGCATAGTCGTCAAGCGTATACATGTCGAGGTCAATAATATCGCTGATGCCTGACAAAATAGAATCGATTTCTTCTTTATGGGCGGAGACTATCTCTGAGGCTTTCAGGTCTCCATTGGGCAGCTCATGATCCAAAAAAGAAGTTTCCACATATGAATCATTCAGTTCTTGATCTTTAATATCTCCTGAAATGCCATTTAAAAACGCAATTTGAGCAGAGACAAGCGTCAGCCAGCTGTCTACGATTTCCGCCTGCCCCTGAAAAAAATCTTTAATATTATCCGCGCCTTTTCCTTTAAAATTGTCGCCTAAATCGGCAACTCCCTGAAACGCTTTTTTCAGCGTATTCAGCTGCTCTTCAAGCGTCTCATATTGCTTTTTTCTGCTCTTCGCTTCTTCGATTAAAGATTTTGATTCAAATACTTTACTCATCGCACTGCCCTTTCTGTTCTATTTTACAGCTATCGCCTCGTCCTGTTCTTTGAGTGAATCTACGTTATCCTTTGTATCCTCAATATTTTTCTGTACCGCTTTTTTGTAATCTCCGAGCATGGTTTTGATGTTCTCCTCACGCTCATGATATTTTTTCGTATAATCGAGTTTGTTTTTTCCATTGGATCCCGCGGCGCCGATTGATACGTCAGCAAGCGCATCTTTGACAGAATCTAATGTTTTGATGACTGTGTCGTACTTCAGCTTAATTTCTGACATAAAAAAAGATCACCACCATTTTAGTTTACTAATTTGTCTTCCTGCTTCTTCTACAAAGTCTTCTCCTTTAGCAAGAAGGTCGCCTGCGGCATTCGCTGCGCTTTTTGTCAAATTCAGCTCAAATTTCTCTGTCTCAAGCCAGAATATTTTGCTTTGAATCGAAGCCATATACTCGTTATATTTATCATTCACAATCTTGGATGCTTCCGATTTCGCCTCTTCTCTTCCCTTGTCGAAATCATCCGCTTTTGTTCCCGTCCAGTGCTTGCCCAATTCTGGTTTTACAATTTCTTTGATTTCAGTGATTGCCTCTTCTTGCAGTGTGTCTATGTCCTTTTTTGCTTTTTTCAGCTTTTCGATCTTGTCTTCCACGTCGGAAATTTTTCCGTTAAGCGAACTTTTGATATCCGCCAGCATACTTTCATAACCCATCTGAATCACCTCTTAATACTCAAAAAGTCGTATGGAGGGGCTGATGAAGATAGACTTTTCCATACTTTATTTCCATATATTATATTTTAAAATAGCCAGAAGGCGGCTTAAATAGGGTAAATGGCTTAATTTAGGCTTATAACACTCTTAAAACATAGGTATATGCTCTTGTTTTTGTTCGTTATACAGCTAATAAAAGCGTTTTATTAAATAGAAATACCTAAAGTCATAGTAATAAAGGCACTTGAAAGAGGCAGATGTTGTTGATCTGCCTCTGTTCATGTTTATGTCTTCATCGGTTCGGCCACGTCTGATTTTGTCATTCGGCTTATATTATTTCCGCTTCTAATCAAGTATGACCCTTTGGATCAAAAGCTTGTATTAGCTGCAGTCCCAGTTGTACAGAACGTTTGAAAAATCTTTTTTCCTTAAATCGTCAGGTGTGATGAAAAAATTGGCGATGCCGACGTCTCCCCACATTGAATCGATATCATCGTCTGAATCAATTTGTAAAAGCATGATGGTGTGTTCTTTATACGCGTATTCCCGCGGATCATGCTGGGTAAAAGAAGCGTAGCCGCCAATTTTATGGCCAAATCCGTTTTCAGCCAGTTCATTATAAACGTCTTCTTCATCCTCGCCGAACTGGCCAAAGAACTCCATTGTTTCCATGCCCGTATACTGCTCAAATTGAAAATCTGTCGGCAGGACCCATTCCGAAGATTTCACAGGCTCAACTGCTGCTTCTGATAAAATCGGAAAATCACATTCGCCTGTTCCAATAAATGAAAAATCAGAAACAAGCTCGTCTTCGTTTTCTATGATATTTTCAAAATAGATCACTCTGAAATCCTTTTGTTCACATCGATCGTCAAAATTCAAGCCATAAACATCATCATGAACAGAAATGTAGAACTGCAGGATACCCGAAGAAGGATAGCCGTCAAGCTGGGGAATGTGCGAGAAATTAATCTGCGCCAGAAGCTTCATCGGCTGTCCATTTTCATCAGTCGGGTATGTTTCATGCTTGGGGAAATAGGGATCACCGGCAATTTTACTGTCATATCGTCCTGTTTTCCCTTTTCGGACATTCAATTTTACGTATTCTTTCGCTGATTTCTCCAGCAATTCGCGGTACGGTCTCATTTTTTCAGGCAGATGATTCATCAGATGACTCTCCTTTTCCGGCATCTCCAATAATTTTTGAAAGATTTTATTTTCTGGTTTTCTTCGTTTCTTCTAATGTTTTATCAAACGATTGTGTAAAGAAGCTCTAATTCTGCATACTTTTCCAAACAATAGTTAAATAGTAGCAAATGTATTCAGCACACCGCAATAGACGAAAAAAAGACTGGTGCGCAACCAGCCTTTCTTTTTCAATTATTGAATTAAACCTGACGGCACAACCGCCTTTCGTCCGACAGAATAATACTCCACTCCTGCAGCCAAAGCTTCATCCAATGTGTAGCAGTTTCTGCCGTCAAATATGAGCGGCGTTTCCATCAAATCCGGATAAGCCTCTAACGGGAATTGTTTAATGTCAGACCAGTCGGTTAAAATCATGACGGCGTCGGACCCTTTGACAGCTTCCTCGATCGTCTCTTTATATTCAACAGCTTGCGGGAGAACATGCTTTGCATGGCTAACTGCAATGGGATCGTAGGCTCTAATACGGGCGTCGAGCGCAGCGAGACGGTCTGCAATGACAATTGACGGCGCTTCCCTCATATCGTCCGTATTCGGTTTAAATGACAGGCCTAAAAGGGCAATCGTTTTTCCCGTCACCCCGCCGAGCCTGTTCAGCGCTTTATCAACCAGCATCGCCTGCTGATTGTTGTTGACTTTGATAACCGATTTCAGCAGTTCAAAATCATGCTCGACATTGCCGGCAATTTGCACGAGGGCGTTTGTGTCCTTTGGAAAACAAGAACCGCCGTAGCCAATGCCCGCTTTTAAAAACTGGCTCCCGATCCGCTTATCCTGTCCCATCCCGTAGGCGACCGCTTCGATATCGGCGCCGACCTTTTCACATATATTCGAAATTTCGTTTATAAAACTGATCTTAGTGGCCAGAAAAGCATTTGAGGCATATTTGATCATCTCAGCGCTTCTGATATCCGTTTTGTAAATCGGGATTTGAAACGGACGGAAGAGCTCCTCAAGCGTATCGGCTGTTTTCTTATCGGCTGTTCCGATCACGATCCTGTCTCCATGAAACGTGTCAAAGATCGCCGACCCCTCACGCAAAAATTCCGGATTGGATGCGACCGATATACTGATAGGCTCAGCTAGATGTTCAGTGATCAGTCCATTAATCAAATCGTTTGTCCCGACGGGCACTGTGCTTTTCGTTACCACAATGGCATCTCGTTTGACATGCTGTGCGATGCGTTTGGCCGCATCTGTAATTTGCTCCAGATTGGCGTGTCCGTCGCTTTTCTGCGGAGTGCCGACCGCTATAAAAATGATATCTGCCTGTTCCAAGCCTTTCTCATAGCTCGTTTCAAAGTTCAGCCGTCCATCAGCTGTATTTTTTCTCATCAGCTCTTCAAGACCAGGTTCAAATATGGGGGAAATGCCCTTTCTCATTTCATCAATCTTGTGAGCGTCAATATCAATGCAGGTTACATGATGTCCAATCTCAGAAAGAGAAACACCTGTCACAAGACCGACATAGCCTGTTCCGATGACTGTAATATTCATTGTTTCCCTCCAACAGTTAAATTGCTGCTTTGCAGCTTCCGTAATATCGTATGAGAACATCCTATCATGAATGCGAATGATCTCCCGCATAGCCTGTCGGGTACAGCCTGTACAGATTTCTGAAATGTGATTCAATCATACAATACACTATTATATCGCTCTCAAAAAGAAAGTGGTGAAATGAGAATCGGCTGTTAAAAGAGACCAAACAATTTTCTTCTTTTGACCGGCTGCGGAGGCTGTCTGAAGATGGTCTGGTTCCGCAGGAGAAGCTCCGCATTTTCCGTCAGCATGTAAGGGAAGTCCGGGCCGAATTCTTTCTGTAAAACATAAAGGGCCTCTTGAGTGTGAAAATTTCTCGTTTTCACATTATGGGCATCTGAGGCTACGAAATGGATCAAATTGGCTTCAACTAGCCGGAGAGAAAATGCTTTCAGCTGCTTGCCGAAGGTCCCCGCAAGACTTCCTGAAGTCATCTGAGATGCTGCTCCTTTTTCCACAAGATGATACAGCAAGGAGGGGTTTTCGCGAATTTCCCTGTTGCGTTCAGGATGGGCGATAACCGGAATATATCCTTTCAGCTGCAAATCATAAAAAAGCTGCTCCGCATATCGGGGAACGTGATCAAACGGAAACTCAATCAAGATGTATTTTGTGTCATTCAGCGAAAGAAGCTGCCGTTTCGCAAGGTCTTGTTCCACATCGCCGTAGATTCTGATTTCCTGTCCCGGAAGCACATGTAAAGGGATGTCTTCTTTGATTAAACGTTTGTTTAACTGATCTGCCGCTTCTTTGACTGCGGCTGGCTCATTTTCATACACACCGTTTTTATGATGAGGTGTCGCAATGATCGTCCGGATTCCCTGACGAACAGCGGCCTTTGCCATTTCTATGCTGTCAGCTGAATCACCTGCCCCGTCATCCATTGCCGAAAGAATGTGACAGTGAATATCGATCATGTCCTAGCCCCCTTTTTCACAAAAATAAATAACGGGCACGATGCACGTTATTTATTTTGCATGAAATTGTCTTTATTTCCGTAATAACCGTATTCAGAGTGCTTTGAAAGCTTTTTGCCGTTCATAATCGCCCCAAGGAGCTTGCTTTTGCACGTTTCAAGCGCTTCTTTCGCTTTTGCGGCTTGTTCTTTTTCTGTTTTTCCGCTTGAAATAACCAGAACAGAACCGTCTGCCACGTTGCCTAAAATCTGTGCGTCTGCTACGGCAAGAATAGGCGGCGTATCAAAAATCACCATATCATATGCCACACTCGCTTCGTCGGCAAGCTCCTTCATCCACTTCGAGGAGAGAAGCTCGGCAGGGTTTGGCGGGATCGGGCCGCTCGTCAGCACGTCAAGATGTTTTTCATTTGAGGCTTGCACAGCTTGCTCCATTGAGCTTTTCTTTAATAAAACAGATGTTAAGCCAACCGTGTTTTCAAGAAAAAAGGCCGTATGTACTGTTGGTTTCCGCAAATCAGCATCAATCAGGAGCACTTTTTTTCCCTGTTGGGCAAATACGACAGCCAAATTGGCGGCCGTTGTTGATTTCCCTTCCCCCGGACAAGCCGATGTGATCATAACTGATTTCATTTGCCGGTCCACTGAAGCAAATTCGATATTCGTGCGAATCGTCCGATATTGTTCAGAGTTCAAAGATTTCGGTTCTGTCATTGCAATGACATTCCTGCGCATCCAAGAGCCTCTGCTTTTTCTAAGCGCCAAAATGTCCACTCCCCGCTTTTTCAGATTGGAAACCCTGTATGGCCTTTGCTGTTTTCTGCTCATTCGCAATGGTGGAAACCGTCCCTAAAACAGGTATGTCCAGCAGGGATTCGAGCTGCTCTTCCGATTTGATCGTATTATCCAAATGCTCAAGCAGGAAGGCCAGTCCGATGCTTCCCGCCAATCCGGCCGCAAACGCGATGGCGATGTTTAGAAGCGGCTTTGGCGATACAGGGGACGGATGTTCTGAAACCTCGGCTTTTGACAAAATGCTGACATTGTCAACATTCATAATGGATGTGATTTTGTCTTGAAAGACAGACGCGATGGTATTGGCAATATGAGCCGCTGTTTCCGCGTTTTCATCCCTGACCGATATGTTGACCACTTGGGAGTCCTGTTCGCTGGATACGGTAATTTTGTCATTCAGTTCTTGGGATGTCATCGACAGGCCCATTTCTTTAATGACTTCATCTAAGATTGCAGGGCTCTTAATGATGACATTGTACGTATTGATTAACTGAAGGTTGGTTTGAACATCGTTAAATTGGACTTCTTTTCGGTCGTTTTTCGATTGATTGACTAGAATCTGAGTTGAATTTTCATAGATGGGTGTAAGTGCGAAGAAACTAATGAGTCCGCCTGCAGCAGTGGCAGCTGCGGTTACAATCATAATCAAAAGTATGCGTTTTGTTAACGTTGATAATATCTCTTTTAAGCTAGTAGATTCTCCCATGATACCTCCAAATCTCTTATAACATCCTTTTCCATCTACGATTATACAACGTTGAAACCGCATTTCTAAAGCTTTTCACGTGACATAATTCGACATTTTTTTACAAAACGTTATGTTCCTTCATTTTATGTAAGCGCTTTACCAACCGTCTTGACACTGCTGCCTCTTTTTCTCTTATTCAGGCAGTCACGTCATCTCGCATAAAAAAATCCCGCAAAAGGCGTGCGGGATTTTTATGTTGCATATCCATTTTTAATATGAGAAATCAAATTTTCAAGCATTTCCTTCGTCGTCATTTCAGATGACTGCTCACCAATTTCATGTGCATGCATCAAAATTTTCAGAAATTCTTCTTGATTCAATTTCTTTTCACTCATCTTTTTTTTCCTTTCAGCTTCCATAAGTTGAAAACACGATTATTATATGATGCCGGTTATCAATTTGCAATCTCTAATACATCATTCGACACATCCCATTTTTTATGTCCTTTTTTAGGAAAAACTTTTTAAGGCCGATGTGTTGCGATATAATAGAGAAATTGGATCTTTTTATTACGTGACTCGGTTAGGAGCGATAATCATGCTTCAGAATATGATTTCCAAAGACGATGTGCTGGCATCTGCTGAACAGTTAAAGGAACTTCTTCCTTACAATGAGGAAAATGTTCAGCTGATCAAAAAAGCCCTTATTTTATATCGGCAGGATTCAGTCTATCGTTTACAAGCAGTGAGTCCGACGGAAATTACGGCTTACGTGCAGGATGTTGTGCCTGTGCGGGTCACATTGAACTTGTTTGTCATAGTCAAAAGCGGCTGTTCATGTCCGTCCGGAAGAATCTGCCGCCATATGCTGGCTGTGTTTTTATATGTATATGCAATGTTCGAGCGAGTGGGTACTTTTACAGAGTATTGGCTGGAGAGGGAAAAGCTTGAGGAAAGCAAGGAGCTCGTCCGCCGCCAGTTTCAGGAAAAGGTGCTGCCGAATGAAGAATCGCTTTCAAGCTGGCTCACTTTTTTTGATTCAGAGTTTTCTCTCTGGCAGGCACGCACGCCAGAAGGCAGCCAAAACATGCAGGGCCTCTATTACGGCTACCTGTCCGCATTAAAAAAACATGCGCCGAACAAACCGGAGCTGAAAAGCCTGTATCAGATTCATTCTGCGATTGCGGTTTGGCTTCGCATGTTCACATTGATCGAAGCAGGCAAGCTGAACCCCGAACAAGATTTTTATTCCCTCAATCCGTACGTTGAACAGCTGATGGATACAATCTACAGCTCTATTGATAAATTAAAAACGTACGCACTGTCTTTTGCGCTCGATCCATTTTTGGATAAAACACCGGATGTTATCCGGCATTTGCTGTTGAAAGAAGAAATTTTCCAATATGAACGCATCCGTGTCTTTGGTGAAATTTGGAGTGCGCTGCTTTCGCGTCCAAAATGGGTGACACGCGAACAGGAGATATTGAAAAAAGAAGCAGGACGGCGTTTTTCTCCTGAATTGCAATTCGGGCGCCTGCATTTGGAGTTCCTGCAAAAGAATGATGACGTGATTTTTGCGGAAGTTGATCAATTCCCGCCGGAAGCGCTCCCTTATACGTTCCAATGGCTGAGTGAAATGACTGCCAAGAAGGACTGGAAACGGCTTAAAACATGGTACCAGCAAATTGAACCGATTGCGATGGGTTATACGAAGCTGGATAAGCCGTTTAAAGAGATTCGCGATGTGATCGGCGAGCTGTTCCTTCTGCTGAATGCCTATGTGAAGCAAACCAATGATCAAGCGCTGTTTGAACGCTATGCCGCGGGCTGTCTGCCGTATACGTTCACAGAATACAGCCATCATTTATATGAAAAAAAACGCTATGCCGAGTGGATTGAAATTCACAGCCTTGTCGGCTTTTCCATCAATGAAATGGATAAAATCATGCTGAAGGAAATTGGAGCGAGCGACCCAGAGGCGCTTATACCCGCTTACCATAGAGAAGTGTCCTTTTTTATCGATCAGAAGAACCGCAGCTCGTACAAGGAAGCCGCACGGTATTTGAAAAAACTGCGCACCCTGTACAGAAAAGCGAAGAAGCTGAAGGTGTGGGAGCGGTATATTCAGCAGCTGAGCTCACATTACAAGCGCCTGCGCGCGCTTCAAGAAGAACTGCAGAAAGGAAAGTTGATTGATGGCGAGTCTTAAAGAAATTCTCATCCACGTCGAACAAATGGAAGATGGATCATTTACGCTCTCGGCCTTTGATGAGAATGAGCAGCCTCTTCCCTACACCCATATGAAAAAGCATTTGTTCCAATGGCATGAATCCTCATTTTATGGAACCTTTCTTGAGGATGTCAGCTTCATCGGGACGACTGCTGTTCTGCTATCTCCATGGATGACTGTAGAGCTTCTCGGCAAAAACTCGTTCAACTCATTCAGCTCCGTGCAGCTTACAAAAGAAACGGAGCCGCTGATCGAGGCGGCATCGACCATCTATGAATTTATCGCAGACGGCGATTTTATGCCTGACTATGAAGCATGGACAAACGGTGTTTTTCGCTGGAAGGACCGCGACAATATATTGGAAGGCTTTACTGCGGAATGGTTTTCCGCTGCCGTTCAGGATTACATCCAATATGACGATGACCTGCGGGAGAAATGGGAACACATCAAGGAGAAATCGCCTGCGGTTACGACATTCCGCGGCCATTTTCTTGATGAAGAGGATTTTTTGGAGGGGATTGGCTGGATTGACGGTCAATCTCCATTTACAGTCGGCTTGCGCTTAAATGAACCGGACTTTGACGGAGACGATTGGAAAATCGAAATGTTTTTACGTGATAAAAAGAGCGGTGCTGTAGAATTTTTTGACGGGCTGAAGAGCCTCAAAAAATCGTGGCAGGCGTACAGCGATAAAATTGCGCGTGAGCAGGACCGCTTTCACAGAACGGTTCCGTGGCTGTCATTTGATTCAGGGACAACGCTGATCTCTGAGGAAGAAGCCTGGATCTTCCTATCAGAAGCAAGTGAGACGCTTGTCGATATGGGCGTTGAAATTCTGCTCCCATCCTGGTGGCAGATCGTCAGAGACAGCAACATGATGCTGAAGGCAAAAGTGTCGTCGGCCCCGCGCGGCGAGTCATTTGTCGGCATGAATGCGCTGCTTGATTTCAATTGGCGGTTTGCGACAAATGGAATCGAGCTGACCGAGGCTGAATTTAATGAGCTCGTCGCCAGCAACAGGCGCCTCGTTAATATACGGGGGCAATGGGTAAAAATCGATCCGCAGTTTATCAAACAGATGAAACGCCTGATGGAAAAAGCGGAATCGGAAGGACTCCACATGTCTGATATTCTGGCGCGCGAACTAATGGATCAGGGGGAAGGCGGGCTTGAGGATTCAGATCTGATTGATACATCCGCTTTTGCCGGTATTCAATTTGATCTGTCCAAACAGCTCAGGTCACTGATTCGAAAGCTCACTGCCGCAGAAAACCTGCCGGAGCACGAAGTCAGCCCTTCTTTCCAAGGGACACTCCGCCCTTATCAGAAATACGGCATGAACTGGCTGCTATTTCTGCGGGAAAGCGGTTTTGGCGCCTGTCTGGCTGACGATATGGGGCTTGGGAAAACGATTCAAATGATCGCCTATTTCCTGCACGTGAAGGAAAGCGGCCGGCAAAAAACGCCTCATTTGATTATCGCGCCGACATCCGTACTCGGCAACTGGCAGCGGGAGCTTCAAACCTTTGCCCCTAATCTGTCTGTCGCGCTCCATTATGGGCCGCGCCGTATAAAGGGTGATGATTTCACCGCTCATTACGAAAACGCAGACGTGGTGCTCACTTCATACGGGCTGTCACATGCCGATGCTGAAGAGCTTTCTTCTGTGACCTGGAACACGATTTGCCTTGATGAAGCGCAAAATATTAAAAACGCGCATACAAAGCAATCACGCGCAATCAGAAAGCTGAAGGGGCTTCATCATATTGCGCTGAGCGGCACGCCGATGGAAAACCGTCTGACTGAGCTGTGGTCCATTTTTGACTTCATGAATAAAGGCTACCTCGGCAGTTTGACAGGCTTCCACAAACGCTATGTGCTGCCGATCGAGAAAGACCGGGACGAAAAGAGAATCGGACAGCTTCAGCAGTTAATCCGGCCGTTCCTTCTGCGGCGGACCAAACGTGATGAAGAGGTCGCGCTTAATCTTCCTGAGAAGCTGGAAGAAAAAGAATTTATCCCGCTGTCAGCCGAACAGGCATCACTTTATGAGCAGCTTGTCAAAGACACGTTTGACCATATGACATCACTGACCGGCATGCAGCGAAAAGCACTGATCCTCAGCATGCTCGGACGGCTTAAGCAAATATGCGATCATCCCGCGCTCTATTTAAAGGAAGAGCAAACCGAGCTGCTGGCTGGCAGATCAGTCAAGCTCGAAAAATTGCTGGAACTGATGACAGCGATCCGCGCCCAAAACGAAAGCTGCCTGATTTTCACGCAATACATTCAGATGGGGAACATGATGAAGCGGCTGCTTGAAAAAACGTTCGGGGAACCTGTGCAATTTTTAAACGGGAGTCTCTCCAAGCAGGAGCGGGATACACTCGTTGAGAAATTCCAGAGGAAAGAATATCCGACACTGATACTTTCACTCAAAGCTGGAGGTACGGGACTTAATTTGACCGCCGCCAATCACGTCATCCATTATGACAGATGGTGGAACCCCGCGGTTGAAAATCAAGCGACTGACCGTGCATACCGCATAGGCCAAGAGCGCTTTGTCCACGTTCATAAAATGATTACGACTGGAACAATCGAAGAAAAAATTGATGCCATGCTCGAATCGAAGCAAACCCTGAACGATCAAATTATCCAAAGTGAAAACTGGATTACCGAGCTTTCCACACAGGAGCTCGAAGAACTGTTTACATTAAGCGCAACAGCGCAATGATCATGACTAAAAAAGCTGGCTCTATAGAGCCAGCTTTTTTCCGTTCATAGCCGTCACGCCGAATTTCCAAGAATCCGTTACGCCGGTTATCAACAAGGATGCACTTTTGGTGCAGCACCTATACCTATAGCAAATGCTTAATCATATGTGCAACACCATGTTCGTCATTGGTCAAGGTGACAGCGTCGGCTATCGCTTTAATATCTTTCCGGGCATTGCCCATCGCTACCCCTTTTCCCGCAGCCTCAAGCATCGATTTGTCATTTAAACTGTCACCTACAGCCGCGGTTTCCTCGAGCGGAATGCTCAGCCGTTCCGCAAGCCTCTTCAGCGCCTGCCCCTTGGAAGCTTTGCGGGAAGAAAGCTCAAAGTTGTGCTCAGCCGAACTGACAAGCGTCAAATCTTCAGCGTGCTCATATCTTTTCCAGCCTGCCTCAAGCTTTTCTTTAAAGAAAGAAAAGCCGAGAATATTATAAAAATCGATTGGCTGATCCGCTTCAAACAGCTCTTGAAAGGAATTAATGTAAGCAAAGCCCGATTGGCTGTATTGCACCTCGGCCGCCTGCATAAGAACAGAAAGATCTGCTTCCGGATTTGCGCTTCTGAATCGGTCCAGTTCAACGTCTAGAAGTTCTCTGCCGTTTTGCGGTGTATAAATGGCTGAACCTGAGAATACCTCGTAATAATAGTTTTCTGATTCAAGCCATGAGAGAATGTCATACGCCCTTTGCTTATCAATGGTTTCGTGATGATAAAGCCTGCCGTCGGGATCGTGAATGACGGCGCCGTTTGCGCTGATGACCCACGTTTTGATCCCCAGCGGTTCAAAAATTGACCTGACATCAAAATGAGCGCGCCCAGTTGACACCACTACTTCAATGCCGTCCCGCTGCGCCTGCCGCAGTGCGTTTTCATTTTCCAAGCTCACCTGATGCTTGCTGTTGAGTAAGGTTCCATCTAAGTCAATCGCAATTAATTTCATGTTTGTCAGCCCTTTCCTTCATCCTGCTCTGTCACGAGAAGCTCCACGCCGTTGCGGTCAAGCAAGTCACAAAATGCCTGATTCGGCAGCCTGTCTGTGATCAAGAGATCGATTTCATTCAGCTCTGCATACTGATAAAAACTGGTGCTGCCCAGCTTCGAATGGTCTGCAAGCGCGATTACCTGCTTTGCCTGCTGAATCATTTTCCGCTTCACCATGCCATCTTCTTCATGCGCAATGGTAATGCCGTGTTCGGAAATACCGACCACACCGATCACCGCTTTATCGACGTGGTAGCTTGAGAGCTTTTCAATCACAGAGGCGCCGTACAGAAAGCGGTGCTCCTTTTCCAGCTTGCCTCCCAGCAGATAAATTTCAATTCCTTCTTTATCGGACAGCACATCCGCAAGATTAATTGAGTTGGTGATTACGGTACAATCAACCGCTTGCAAATGCTTTGCACAGGCCTGAACGGTTGTCGAAGCATCTAAAATCACCCGGTCACCATCATGAATAAGCGATGCTGCAAGCCTGCCGATCTTGTTTTTTTCCTCTGATACTGTTTTCAAGCGGCCGGAATAGCTTTGAATTTTCTGATGAACAGTCGGCAAAATGGCGCCGCCTCTAGTGCGGATGATGACATTCTGTTCCTCCAGCTTTACTAGATCGCGTCTCGCTGTATCCCTTGACACTTTCAAGAGCGTACAGATTTGCTCTGTTGTAATTCGGTTATGCTGTTTTAAAAAATCCAAAATCGCTACTAATCTTTCTTCTTGATACACGCCCTCATTCCTTTTCTTAGCAATCATCTTTAAGTAATTATAAGTTTTTTATCGATTTTATTCAACACTATTAAGTGTTTTTAAGCGAAAATGCATCATATGAACCAATTTTTCCTAAATAAACAAAAAGAAAGAACCAGTCTGGTCGACTGGTCATTTTCGAGGGGATGATGCGGAGATCCGACTGAGTGAATGGATAGAAAACGGGAGGAGCGGGGGTTGTCAATCAGCAGCTTTTTCCCGGGGTTTAGGGTCCATAAAACGAACAGTGTCAGCCAATACTTCTGTTACATACACGTTAACCCCTTCTGCGTTTTCATAGCTTCTTGTCTGAATCCGTCCGCTTACGCCGACAAGAGAACCTTTTTGGCAATACAACGCGGTGTTTTCAGCTGTCTTTCTCCAAAGTGTGCAATTGACGTAATCAGCTTCGATTTCACCTGAAGCATTTTTGAAGCTGCGGTTCACCGCGAGCGTAACGTGGGCGACTGCCGCACCGGCGGAAGTATAGCGAAGCTCGGGATCTTTTGTAAGACGTCCGACAAGCATGACCTGATTGAACATGCGATTCCTCCTCTCCTTGCGGTTGTATGTATTGTAAATGATGCAACAAGAAAAGAAAAACGCTTAAAAATGGCTTTCAGCCTCTGTTTTTATCTTTCGTTTTCATTTTCCCTTCAGCTAAAAACATCTTTTGCTTTTTCCCTTTAAAGAAATATGTACTTTTTAAAAAACGGAAAAAGATTTGCTTCGTCAGCCAATTTTGCGTATTCATGCGCACATAGGAAGAACCATCCCACGCAAACCACTGAAAGCTCAACTTTTTTTCCGGCATTGACAGCTTGATTTTATACTGCTCCATGCCATCTTGTGTTTCGTATAAAAAACTTATCCTTCCTTTTTTGTTCAGATGGACCTCAAACACTTCCTTACGGCTTAACATATATGTTACTTCCTTTTGAATCAAATGGTTTTCAGAAGGAGCGCCGTCAATATAAATTTCCTTTAAACGAAATTGATTCATACCACATCTCTCCGTAATCCATAGTCAGTTACAGTATAATGAAAAAATAGAAATTATTAAATGTTTCACTCATACAAAATTCTTTAGCCTTAGCATTGCAGCATTTTTTCCTCGAAAACGTTTATGTTATAATGGAAGGCAAGAAATCTTTGGAAGTAATCGGGGTGAGAAGAAATGAAAACCTTTAAACTGGTTGACCTGAATGTGGAACGAGTGGACAAGGAAGAACAATCAATTGAACAGTTTCCTCTTATTGACGGACTGATTATCAATAAAGAAGACGGTGAAAATCACTGGCTGATTGAAGCGCTTGTACAGAAAGAACATCTTTCTTTTTTTGAACAGCTTCAAAACAGCCAATCTGAAGCCAAAGTATTTGTAACGATTACGAAAAAAAGCAATCGCCCCGCCCAGCTGACAGCAGCAGTGAAAAATATCGTCAAGCTGGAAGAAAGCATACAGGTTTTACTCTACGGACAAATGGTCACAAGAAAACAGCAGGGAACTGAGACCATACTCGAATCCCTTGTAAAAGAGGGCTATACAGGAACAAAACTTATTGAGGCATTTAAGCAAAAAATATAAAAAAGAAGCGAAAAAGCCGCCGTTCTAAAACGGCAGCTTTTTTTCACTCTAGCATAATTAATTGGTATGGCCAAAAGAATCAACCAATTCCCCTTTCACAACGAGGCGCCCTTCGGTTTTGACCGCCTTGTCACATGTGATTAACGTAATCTCCTTTTTGTTTGTCTCCTCAATTACATCTGCATCCATTTCCGATATGATGTCTTTAGATGTCACAGAATAGATATAATCCTTTTTAAAATCCGTGATAACAATTTGGGCACCTGTTTTTACGTTTTCCAGAGGCCCGAACAGAAGACTCTTTTGCTTCAAATGATGGCCTGCCAACGGATAATTCCCCTCGCCCATTTTTTGATCCGGGCGCATTGTTGCCGCCCCTATCAATAGATTTTCGTTGGTTGTTCCTTTTACGATCGGAAGCTCCAGATCGACGCTTTTAATCGTTATCCGTCCAATAACCGCTTTTTGATCGTGTTCAAAGCCGGCCTTTATGGCATCCATCAACTCAGGCGGTTCGATTGAATCAAATTCAAATTCCGCTTCTCTCTCATTATTTTTTTTCAGCTGCTCTACAGTTAAGGCCGACTCACTTTGGCTTTTGCTAAGATAGGCTATGATTCCTCCTTTGATATAAGGAGAAGAGATCAGCAGCAGTCCTAAAAGAATGAACACCGTAATGATCATTTTTTTGTACATGCAAAAAACCCTTTCTTATGCTTCCTTCTAAAAATGCGCCTTGTCAGTTTCACTTTTAAAAAAGCACCTGATCGGTTCTTCATTGATCAGGTGCCTTCCTATTTATCCTTTTTTTTGCTTCTTTCTTGAGGCAACAGCTAAGCCTCCGCCTGCCATAAGCAGCAGGATGCCAATCATGGCCGTCAGCATGCTGTCTGTATCTCCGGTTTTTGGAAGAGTGTTGTCTGTGTTCGTCTGACCATCCGAGCTGCCATCTGTACCATTGGTTTTCGAATGATCTCCATCATCTTTACCATTTCCGTCCGGTGTAGGTTTATTAGGATGATCATGTTTATCTGGCGTTGGTGTTTTCACTTTTTGATTAGAAACAACGATCTCAACAGCTTTTGACTGTCCTTTTTCAATTGTGAATTCAATTGGTGTTTCATCAAGTTTGTAACCTTCGGGAGCCTTTGTTTCAATCAACTGATAGCTTCCAGGCGCAAGGCCTTTTACAGTGAACTGTCCATCGTGATCCGTTTTCCAGAGTTCAGAAAGCTCTTTTCCATATCCGTCAGTTTTTACAGGCTTGCCGCTTTCATCCAATAACTTGAATTCAGCGCCTTCCAAAACGGTATTTTTATCATCTTGATCCACTTTTTTCACATTTACGTCACCTGGTGCCAAAATGTTTTCCGCGGTGATTTCGACTGTTTTCGTGTCTGTGTTTGTGATCTTGAACGATATAGGAGTTTGGTTCAACTCATAATCTTTAGGCGCTTTTGTTTCAACAAACTGATATTCGCCAGCTTTAAGGCCGTGCACCGTGATTTGTCCTTTGTCATCGGTAACCAAACCGGACTTCAGCACTTTGCCGTTGGCATCTGCCAAATTGAACTCCGCACCTTGCAGAACTTTATTTTTATCATGCTGATCCACTTTGGTGAGAACGACAAGGTTCTTTGTATTAACCGCTGTCACTTTCACTTGCTCAGGTTTGCCGCCATATTCTGCTTTAATGGTGAATAGCACTGGTTTTTCGGATAAAAGATATCCATCTGGCGCCTGTTTTTCAACAAATTGATAGCTTCCCGGCGCTAACCCGTCAACTTCAATTTTACCGCCTTCTTTTGAGACTAGATCGTCCCTCACAGTGTTCCCATCGCTGTCCGTGATTTTGAATACCGCACCTGCTAAGCCTTTTCCATCTTGGTCTTCCTTCGTCAGCTGAACCGATCCTTGATAGTTCACGACGATCCCGGCATCTGCGGATTTTGGCCTTCCTGCGGCTGATTCAGAAATGATAAACTCTTTTTTCTCCGTGTTCAGCACATAACCGGCTGGCGCTTTCGTTTCCACAAAGGCGTAGCGTCCCGGCGCAAGACCCGTAGCCTTCACTTTTCCGTCTTTATCGGAAGTCAGCTCTTCTTGAACCGTATTTCCTTTTTCGTCGACAATGTTGAAAACTGCACCTTCAAGCTTCTCGCCTTCAGCATTTTCCTTCGTCAACTCAACGGAGCCTTTATGGTTAATGGCTACCCCGGCATCTGTAGCTGCAGGCTTTCCTTCAAAGGAATCAGAGATCTCAAACTCAATTTTCTCTGTATTCAGCACATAGCCCGCTGGCGCTTTCGTTTCAACAAAAGCGTAGCGTCCCGGTGCAAGGCCTGAGGCTGCGACTTTCCCGTTTTTATCCGAGGTCAGTCCTTCTTGAACCGTATTGCCTTCGTTGTCGATAATTTTAAAGACGGCTCCTTCAAGCTTCTTGCCATCGGCATCTTCCTTCGTCAGCTCAACAGAGCCTTTATCGTTAACGACGATTCCGGCATCTGCGGCTTCAGGTTTTCCTGCTGCAGATTCTGAGATGGTAAATTCTTTTTTCTTTGTATTCAGCACATAACCCGCTGGCGCTTTTGTTTCCACAAGGGCGTAGCGTCCCGGCGCAAGGCCCGAAGCCTCAATTTTACCGTCTTTATCTGAAGTCAGCTTCTCTTGAACGACCTTCCCATCTTGATCGACAATGTTGAATACTGCGCCTTCAAGTTTTTGGCCTTCAGCATTTTCTTTCGTCAGTGAGACTTTCCCTTGATAGTTGGTCATTTTTCCTAAATTCACATCAGACACTTGATTCTTTTCATTCTTTGCGATTGAGAAGTGAATCGCTTTTGTATTTACGATAAAGCCTTCAGGAGCTTGTGTTTCTGTCAAGCGATAGTATCCCGCCGGCAAACCGTTCATTTCTACTTTTCCGTTTTTATCCGATTTGATATCTGTTCGTATGAGAGTATAGGTGCCGTCATTTGACTTTTTCTCCAGCTTGAAAACAGCACCTGCCAAAGGATTGTTTTGTTCGTCTTGTTTGATAAGCGTCACCTTGTTCTGTTGATTTACGACTTTGTACAGCGCTCCTGTCTTGGAGGAGTTGCTGTCTATTTTCACAGAGACTCCTTTTGCATAAGCATCACTGATGGTATATCCGTCAGGCGCTTTTACTTCTTTTAATACATAGGAACCATAGCTAATATTTCCAAATGCAAGCTTCCCGCCGGCATCCGTCGTGCCAGTGCGGAGGAGCTGTTTGGAGTCCTCAGACCATAACTGGAATTCTGCTCCTTCTAGAGCTTTATCGTCCTCTCCAGTCTTAAAAATCGTCAGGCTTCCTTTTTCTCCAGATCCGGAACCGTCACCGCTTGAAATGGCAACAAAGATCGAGCTGCTGTTTTCTTGAGTCTGCTCCTTCACATTAGTTCCTGAAATGGACACCTTATTTTTAACATGGCCGCTCGTGCCGGCTATGTTAATTAGAGACCGGTATTTAATCACATAGGCACGGTCAATTTGTTTATAGCTTCCTATAAATGTAAGGACAAATGATTGTTCACCTGTTGTATTGTCCGTTTTGATGTCTAACGTGTAATCCTTGTCTTTTTGAAGCTCAAGATCGCCCGCGGTCAGATTTCCGCTGCTGTCTTTGACCACTCCGTTTTCATCATATTTTGCTTGATATACTTTAAAAGAATCTGCATCTAAAATTTGATTTTCATCCGGCGTGTCTGTGACTTTTACATCATCCAGCGTTGATTGGCTGGAGTTGACATTGATGTTCCAATCGATGTAGTTTCCATTTTGTTTGCCGCCTTTGAAAACCAGGCTTCCTCCGTTCGTAACTGAAACAGAGCCCGTCAACGTACGGTCTGCATAGCCGTCATTATAGTAGGTTGCCTTGTTTGTGTACTGATTCTGATCAATGACCTGTCCTTTGAGTGATGTCTTAAACTCAATCAGATATGGTACAGAATCGCCTGTTTTAAGATGTACCGTCAGAGTGCGTTCATTATTCGCAGAAGGCTCTTCGACATCATACTTGGAAGGATCAAGCGCGTCTCCTTCTGTGATCGAGCCGTTTTTATTGATCGTATAACTCTTAACGACAACGGAACCCGGCACAAATTGCTGAGGATCTGTTATGGCATCTTTGATATAAGGATTTTTCGTCGGCTCGCCGTTATAGTTGACGCCGATTTTCCACGTGATTTCCTTTGAAACCGCGTTATACGAACCGTTTTTAAACCCATTATTTGAAGTCTGGTGATTCGGCGTAAAACCGTTTGATACTTTATTCGCGCGCTCATTGCCGTTTTGATCAGTCCATGTCGACTGAGCTGTATTCTTAACGATTTCGTTAGAATAATCGGCATTGAATGTTGTCGTATAAGTGATCTTAAATTGACTGTCTGTTTTTGCATAATCCCCGATCAATGCCAAAGTAAAGCCTTTATGATCCGGTTTTTTTGTTAACGTGTAGTCTTTGTCTTTCTGCAATGTTTTGTTGTTCGTTATGTCTTGAAGCTTGAACGATTCATCAAGCAGAACCATTCCGCCGCTTTCAAATTGATCATCCAAAGCCCAATTGTGCATCAAGTATTTATTTTTATTAACGGTAATCGTCCAATCAACCGTCTTCTTTTCATAATCTACGTTTGAATATCCTTTGATGAGATTCTGCTGAATGGCTATTCCGGAAGCTTCTTTTGAATCCCCTGTTCCGGTCACCACGCTATTGGTATATGTTGTAGATTTATCAATGATCACTCCGGTGTTGACCTTTGTTTGATATGTGATTTTGTAAGCGCTGGTAATGGTTTTATTAAATTTGATTTCAAATCCGTTTCCATTATCGATCAGCGTGTAGTCCTCGCCTTCCTTTAAAGGCGATCCCGCTTGCTCGCCGCCATTCTGTCCGAAGGTAATAGGAACAACCTTCAAAGAATCTTTTACAAGATGCAAATCGCCAGTTCCAAAAGAATCTTTAATGCTGGCCTTGGATTGGTCGATCTGTTTCTCACCGTAGTTGTATGCAAGAGCCCAGCTGAATGTTTGAGATTCTCCATCATAGCCTGTTGATGATTTCGCGATCATTTTTCCATATTTGGCTGCAACAGTGGCTTCTGCAGAAATGGGCTCCAGTTGATCTCCGCTGAATGCTGCCTTGTTCATCAGCGTTATATTTCCGCCTTCACTCGGCTTCGCACTATTGTCAATGTCGGTTTCGTATATAAGGCGGTAGGCTGAATCAATTGTTCCGTCAAATGTGACATTTCCTTTTGAATCAACACTGTAGCCGGAAGAAACTTCATTTCCTCTGCTGACAGAACCATCAATGTTCACATTGAGTTCATACACTTTAACTGAACGGTAGATTACGCCATCTGGAAGGCTCTCCGTGAGTTTGGCATTTTTGACTTGATCCAACTTTTTATTGACATCGACCGTCCATGTTACTTTACCAGGGTTGATGCCTTTATCCAGCACACCTGATTTATCAATGGTTTTACTCACATTGGGTTTAAAATAAACTGTTGTTTCAGGCGTATCGGCATTCACAGGGAATGGAATCTTTTGTGTTGTCGAACCCGTAATTTTTTTCTCGTTGAACTGCGTATTGATAACCAAAGTACCTTTGACATGAGAACTTTCTTTTATCTCGCTGTTAAATGTCATCACCACATGTCCGTTCGTATCAATAGAAAATGTCCCGAAGGTGGTGTCTCCGGCGCTTAACGGCAGGTTCACAATGTCATTATGCATAATAAATTCTTTAGGCAAATCAAATTCATATTTATCGCCGGCATTGATTGTTTTTCCTAAATCGTCAGGAATGGCCCAATCAATTGAAATTTTCACCGGAGAATTCGTATTGGCGCGATTGCCCTTGTCATATGGCTCTCCGTTTGCATCCGTCAATGTCACGCCGGTTAAAATATTTTGCGTGATTTGTTTTTCTTCAGTTTGCAAGCTTTTGAAAGCTGATTGACTTGAGGATGACACTTTTTTTGAATCATCACTCTTAGAGGATTCGCCGCTCTTAGAATCCGCTGACGGCTGCTGTTCTTCCTCTTTTTGCTCCTTGCTGACTGAAGGTGCAGATTTGTCATCTGCTCCTTTCTGATCACCCGCAGTATCAGAAGAGTCGTTTTTTGGCTCTTCCTCCTCATCATCTGGTGTCTCCTCTTTCTTAACAGGGATGATCACCTGCTGGGTTTTGCCTCCCCCTAGCTGAAAAAGAGCTGCTGCTGTGTGTTCATCGTCTTTTACATCTGCAGTAAACTTAGCTGGCAGTGTAATGGTCCCCTTGGCATCAGGAGAATCCGCGGATGCAGTTGTTAATTTTACCGTCATGGTGCTGCTGCCCGCCTGCACTTGATAGCTGCCGATGACCTGATCAGCAGATTTGATCTCACCTTCTGCACCTTTATCAAATGTAAAGCTTTTAGGTATCTCCACATTGATATCCTGTTCGCTATCTGCTTTTTTGACTTTTTCCAATGACCATTCATATGTCAGTGTCACGTCGTCCCCCGGTGTTAGTGCCGGTTCGCTTCCTTTTGATCCGTCAACAATCCGGCCCTTGGCGTCCTTAACTGTTACCGAATCGAAGAATTGACTGTCACTTGGCGTTATACCTACAGCCTGCGCTGTAAGAGTATAGCTGGCGATCTGGCTGAAGAAGAAAAAGATGGCAAGGCTTATGATCATGACGATCCGCCCGCTTTTTTTCAGCCCTAAGGGAAAACTCCTCGTTCTCAACTTTTCATTCCTCCCTCTCCTATCTATTTTTCACTTGCCGATTGATCCGCGAGACCATAAAATCATGTCTCATCCCCCACAATGAACTGCTAATACCGAATGTGCTCCAAAACTAAGATTTGCCATCCGAACCAAACTACATTGTATGAAATGGAACTATACAATTTCTGTACAACTCAAAAATCATGTATGATTGAAGTGAATTGGAGAGTTGAAGATTCAACCAGGAGACATATGGCGAGGGCCTTCCCTTTAGCTGACATGCACAAAAAAACCAGTGTGCATCGAAAGGCAATCGACACATACTGGTTTGGAGTTTTTTAATTAATTTGATCCTTCATTTGTTTGTAACGCTGATATTCTTTTATCGCCTCTTCTACCTTCCCGTTTTTGTTAAATAGCTGCAGCTTGTATTGCATGATTTTATGATCACAAGGCTCAATTTTCTCGGCTTGCAGGCAAACGTCCATCGCTTGGTGATCGTTCATTTCCTGAATATGATAATCGATCAGTTCATAGGCCTTTCCAAGCCAAAGCTGGGAAAGACGCGCTTTTTCCGGTTCTGCCCAAAGATAGCCGTGCTCCATTAGATAATGATTTTGATAGGACAGGAAAATATCCATGTGCAGATGTAATGTAGCTTCATTGAGCGGAGGCGCCCCTTTGAGTGATTTTTCCCATTCCACAACATCGATTTTTGCGTCTGAAAGCCGAAGAATATATCCAGTATCAGTCTTCTCGATTGTTTGGCTGAAAGGGATCTGGCTGAATAATTTTCGTATTTGATAAATGGTGGAGTAAAGCTGGGTGCTTGCTTTTGAAATATCATAATGAGGCCAAAAAAGATCGATCAGCATGTCTTTACTGACCACACGGCCATGATTGTGAAGTAAAAATAAGTATATTTCACGTGCTTTCGACGTTCTCCACTTGACTGGAATATTTGTTTTGATACCCTTTAAGATTTGATGAAACTGCAGGCTTCCAAAGCATTGGATCGAAAAATGCGCCTCGGTATTTTCTGCATTTTGTCTGAGCATATGATTCGTTTTGATTCGTTCAACAGTAGTCTCAAGCCGCTTGTATACGACAGGCTTCAGCAAATAATCAATGGCATTCAGCTCAAACGCTTTGATAGCAAACTCATTATAAGCCGTGATGAAAACGACTTGGATGTTTTCATTCATCGATTGAATGGCCTCAGCAAGCTCAATGCCGTTTACCCCCGGCATTTCAATATCAAGAAACACCGCATCTACAGCAGGAGTCTCAGGATGCTCCAAGGCTTCAACCGGATCTTGATACGCCATAATAGATTGAAAGGCGTTTGTTCGTTCAAGCATTTTCTTAAAATGAAGCAATGCCAAGCGCTCATCATCAACAATTAACGCTTTCACAAAACATCCCACCCTATATGTAAAATCGAGATATCAGTAAATAACTTCTATTATATCATGACAAATAACCCCTTTATCTGGATTCTTTTTCTTTCTATTGTAGTTTTTGAAATTTTACACTTACAATATTTATAAAAAAATAGGAATTTAGAATGATCTGATCCTATTTGAATAAAGGAGCCATGATATGAAAGAGAAATTCATCTTTACTTCGATTATTTTTGGTTACGCTGCATTCTTTATGGTTTTCATTGCCATTGACCATTCTTCCGGGTCAACGCTTCCTGAGGCAAGGCATGGGGTCATGAACTTAGAGAATTGGGATTTTCAGAAGGATGGGAATGTACAGCTGAACGGAAAATGGACATTGTATCCAAATCAGATTCTGTCACCAAAAGAGATCGCTACAGCAAAAGGAAAAGATCCTCTCTTCGTTGATGTTCCCAGCAATGTAAAGCTGTCCAAACAAGGTATGAATGTGGATTACGGAACATATAAGCTAACCATAAGATCAAAGCAAGACCATCAGGTATTTGGGATCAGCACGTCGTTTATTTACAGCGCCAATCGCATCTATTTTAATGGACAACGCATTGGCCAAAGCGGAAGCCCTACAGATAACCCTGATTTCGCGGCACAAAACCGCCCATATACGAGCTTTTTTACGCTTCACAAGGGTGACAATGAACTTGTCGTACAATTTTCGAACTTCGGAAAAACGCCCGGATGGGGAATCGCAAAGCCAATTACTTTTGGCACTCAGGACCAAATAGTGCGGGAAAACAAAATTTCCTTTCTTAATGATACGATCATGATTACAGCTTTTTTCATTACCGGATTATATTTTCTGGGCTTTTTCCTGCAAAGAAAAAGAGATAAACATTTGTTGTTTTTTTCTGTTATGTGTCTTCTGTTTTCGTTCATTATTCTGATGATCGGAAAAGAGCGGATTATATTTCTCCTTTATCCGTCAATCTCATTTTCATTGCTAAATTCATTGAGGGCCATCTCTACAGTGTTTGTCAGCATTGCGGTTTTTCTTTATCTCTATTTTGCTTACAGAGAGATTGTTTCAAAGCGTTTTATTCGCATAGCCACCGTCTCTTCCGGACTGGTCTTAGTCACAGATTTTTTAACCGTCGGTTTTATCGGCCATACCTCGTACATCTTACATTCTGTGCTAGCCGTCTCGACTCTGGTTTATATTACATATATTTTTACGATTGCTGCGATCCGCAAAATGGAAGGAAGTCTGTATCTGACCATCGCCTCTATATCAATGAGTGCTTTTGTCATTTTAACCACCATATCAGCTTATAGCGGCAAAACAGCCTTTTCCTTTAATTCGATTTATTCATTGCCAACAGTTATCGCTTTGCTGGCGATCGTTCTGCTAATGGCACAGCAATTCGCCGGGGCATTCCGTGAAAATGAAGTGCTCTCGTGGAAATTGCTCAAAAGTGACCGTTTAAAAGATGAATTTATCGCCAAAACTTCACATGAATTCAAAACACCGCTGAACAGCATCATTAATATATGCCAGACCCTGCTGGCCGGCAAAAGAAAAAGAACAATAGAAGAAGAAAAGGAAAATATGCAGCTCGTCATCCGCATGGGCTACAGGCTGTCCAATCTCGTAAATGACATCTTGGATTTAGAAAAAATAAAGCAGGGCATGCTTCAAATCCACCCGGTTCCTGTTGATATTTATACTTTAGTTTGTTCGGAAATGAATTTCTACAATCTTTTATCGAGACATAAAAACTTGAATATGGTGAATCATATCCCGGACGATCTTCCTTTAGTGCTCGCGGATGAAAACCGCTTCCGCCAAATATTAACCAATTTAGTCGATAATGCAATTAAATATACAACAGAGGGCCAAATCACACTTTCTGCTTCAAGACTGAACGACAGCATGATCAAAGTGACAGTAACGGATACGGGAAGCGGCATTTCAGAAGCTGATCGCCAAACCATCTTTGAGTCTTTTCAGCAAGCCGAAGCGAATAAAGACGATGGTGCCGGTCTTGGCCTTAGCATTGTCAAACAGCTGGTTCAGCTCCAAAACGGAGACATTTGGGTCGAATCGAAAGAGGGAAAAGGTTCGGCATTCCATTTCACATTGCCAATCGCCCAAAATGAATCTGTATCTGAAACAAAGAAACGTCTTCCTGAATTGCATTCCAAGAAAGATCTGTCGGATATCTCATTTAGCACACCTTATTACTCTGAGCGTATTGACGCTCCAACCATTCTGATAGTCGATGATAACATTGATAGTTTGAAAATTTTGAGCGATATGCTTGAAGGTGTACCCTACAATGTGATTGCTGCGAAGAATGGAAAGGAAGCATTAGAAATCATCTCTTGCACGAAGCTTGATTTGGTTATTTTGGACTTGATGATGCCGGATATGACTGGTTTTGAAGTCTGTATGAAAATTCGCGAACGATTCAGCATGGTCGATCTCCCGGTTCTGATGATTACAGCAGCCATTATCGGCCATGACAAATACAAGGCGTTTCATGCCGGAGCGAATGATATTTTGCAAAAACCTTATCATTACTCTGAATTTATGGCGCGTATTCAAAACCTGATCATGATGAAACATACAGCAAATCAAGCGACAAGAATGGAAATGGCATTTCTCCAATCGCAAATCAAGCCTCATTTTCTTTATAATGTCTTAAACACGATTATTTCTCTCACTCATTTGGATATTGAAAAGGCCCGGGAGGTAACAGAGGAATTTACCAACTATTTGAGAATGAGTTTTGACTTTCAAAATACATCTGCCATCAGTTCCTTCAGACATGAGCTTTCGATTATCAATTCCTATCTTTCTATAGAAAAAACGCGATTCGGCAATCGGCTTGAGGTTCTTTTTGATATAGATGAAGACATTGACTTTATCCTTCCGCCTTTAATGATTCAGCCCTTGGTGGAAAATGCCGTTCTTCACGGTGTCAGCAAGAAAAGAGGCGGAGGATGGATTAAACTGACAGCTAAAAAACAAAGCAAAAATGAGTATTACATTAAAGTAGAGGATAACGGTGCGGGGATGCATCCGGAAAAACAAAAAGATCTCTTATCTGCGGATTTCGATCGCAGCGTCGGATTAAAGAATATCAATCAGCGGCTGAAACATTTTTGCGGAAGCGAGTTGATGATCAGCAGCAATCCGGATGCAGGCACCTCAGTCTCAATGCTCATTCATCTCGCTGAAACAACGGAAAGCCCCCCGGGACTGAAGGACATAGAACGCACCTAAACGAAAAAAGAGATAAAAAAAGACGCCGTTTCTAACGGCATCTTTTTTATTCCGGCGACTTCGTTTGCTGCTTCAGCAGGTCTCTGATTTCTTTCAGCAGCTCCTCCTGCGCATCCGCAGCTTCCTCCGCCGCCTCTTCTTCTGCTGCTTCTTTTTTGCGCCTTAATCCATTCAAAGTCCGAATGACGATAAAAATGGAGAACGATATAATTAAGAAGTTCACAATCGTCTGTATAAAGCTGCCATACTTCACTACAGCGTCGCCAAACGTAAACGACAGGCCTGAGAAGTCAAGCCCTCCCAGCAGCAAACCGACCAAAGGCATAATGATATCATTTACTAGAGATGTGACAATCTTGCCGAAAGCGCCGCCTATCACAACACCAATCGCTAAGTCTACGATATTTCCCCGCATGGCAAAGGCTTTAAATTCATTCCACATACAATCACCTGCTTTTCTATTTTTGTAAAGAAAAAGACAAATGTGCCCCTGGCCATCTGCCTTTTTTCATTTATTCTCCGAGGGCAAAAGTCAGTTCAACTTCGCAAACGACTTCGCCATCAACTGTGGCAACGCCTTTTCCGCGCCCGATTGTGCCGCGGGCACGAATGATTTCAACCTCTAGGTGAAGCTGGTCACCAGGCTTGACTTGTTTTTTAAAGCGGCAGTTATCAATGCCTGCAAAAAAAGCCAGTCTGCCGCGGTTTTCTTCTTTAATCAGCATCGCAACAGCTCCGACTTGAGCAAGCGCTTCTACGATTAATACGCCGGGCATAACCGGATACTGAGGAAAATGTCCGTTAAAGAACTCTTCATTTGCGGTTACATTTTTATAGCCTTTCGCCCGTTTGCCTTCTTCAACTTCCGTAATCCGATCCACAAGCAAAAACGGATAACGGTGAGGAATAATTTCTTTAATTTGCTGAGTATCAAGCATTGTCTTGACATCTCCTTCATCTGCATTAGTATGTATAGCAATCATCAAAGATCCAATCTGTACATTTGAAAAGTATATTATGAATTAATCTCTTTTTCAACTGCACTAACTATGTAACCAACTGTCAATGAGAGCCGTCAAAAGTTATGATATGATAATTATAGATTTTACCAATAGCAAAGAGGTAGGAAAATGATTTCGAAGTTTATTGAAAAAAGAATGCTAAACATGTTAGACGAGTGGTATTCCGCAATGAGCAAACGCAAAATGAATCACGTTTGCACACTGAAAGAGAAAATTGACCAGCACCTTCCGAAGATCAAAAAGAACACAAAGCTTTGGATGCGTTATCAATTGTTTCAGGCCCGCCATCAGCTGCTTTTTGAAAACCAGAACGGACTCGATTCATTGTTCGATGACCTATATGGCCTGGAAGACAAAATGGATGATGAATTGAAGTATTATCTGTATTTTTTCTCTGGATTATATGAAATGGTAAAAACAGCTCCGAAACATGCAGTACATCATTTTAAAAAAGCTGAACAGTACCTGGCCGCCATTCAAAATACGTTTGAAGCCGCTGATTTATATTATCAAACCGCCGGCGCCTATTACTTGATGAAATCACCGCCGCTTTCCATCCAATACGTCAAAAAAGCATTACACATCTATTTGCACCAATTCGGCTATATCAAAAAGGTAATCACCTGTAAACTTTTGCTCGCCGTGAATTATATTGATCAAGAACGCTATGAAAAAGCTGAACAGCTTTTCAAAGAAATCATTAACAAAACCCAGCAACTACATGACGAAAACCTGCTTTGCCACGCTTATTATAACCTTGGCTTTTTAAAAGCGACCGAGAAAAAAGACCAGGAGGCGCTTCTTCACTTTAGAAAAGTATTAAAGAATCAAGAATTTGAATTGAATTCACCAGTCTCATATCTTCATTGTGTGTACGAGTCTGTCAGAGCGCTGTTTAAAACAGGTAACATCACAGAAGCTAAAGCCGTCCTTCAAAAAGGAAAAGAATTATCTGAAAAGGTAGACATTCAAACCATTTATTTAAAATTAAAAACGCTTGAAGCCCTCTACACATCAGCGGAAGATCCCTATGAGCAGCTGCTCGAATATGTGATTGAATTAGAAAAAATCGAGGCTTGGGTGGATTTAGAAGTCCTGCTAGAAGATATTACGGAATACTACAAAAAAAAGGACGATTTCGAAAAAGCCGCTTTTTTTATCATGCGCGGCTGAGTGAAAACGCCCATTTTCTTATTATCTGACTGAATTGATTAAACCCAGCATTTGATCTCCCATTGTGATCGTTCTGCTGTTCAGCTGATATGAACGCTGAGACGTAATCAAATCTGTCATTTGTTCTGAAATATCGACATTGGACATCTCAAGTGAGCCCTGCTGCATGCCAATGTTTTGTCTATTTGCGCCATTCAGCTCTTCAAAAGCTGCCGCATTATCAATAGAGAAAAGGTTATTCCCTTCCGATTTCAGCTCTTGAGGGTTATTCACTTGGACAACCCCAAGGTTAAACCGCTGAACCGCATTTCCGTTAGAGGCGGTTAACGTGCCGTTCTTATTGATGGTGATATTCTTCATTGAACTGTCGATGTTCACTGTATTGCCTTTTTCATCAAGAACCGGATACCCATTTCCAGTAACGAGCTGAAGCTGGTTGGCATTATTGGCTGAAGGCGTTAAATATAATGCTCCGTCTCTCGTATACTGGCGGTTTCCATTTACATTCACCTGAAGATATTGGTATGGTGACGTAAACGCGATATCAAGATCACGATCCGTCTTCTGAACGCTTCCTTGATCAGAGACAAGGCGTGAATTCATCATCGCTCCGACGCCAAGGCGCAAGCCGGGCGGCGTTTTTCGGGCTTTTGCCACTTCCTCGTTTTTTTCATCAACCTGATCGAATTGCTGTCTGACAAGCTCAGAAAAATTCGTATCTTTTGCCTTATAGCCGGTTGTGTTGCTGTTTGAAAGGTTGCTGCTGATGGTGTCAATCTGCTGCTGCAGCTGGTTTAAGGTTGTTGATGCTGTTAGCATTGACCTGAGCATGGTTCATGTCCCCCGTTTTTTTCTTCCGTTATCTTAAATTTTTCCGATTTCATTCGCTGCTTTATCCATACTTTTATCGTAAGCCTGAATAACCTTCTGATTCGCCTCAAACGATCTGTACGCTTCAGTCATTTCTGTATAGGCGCTCGTCACATCCACGTTTGAAAGCTCTGAGATGCCTTGTTTTAATGAATAGGATACTTGATTATTTCCAGCTGCGCTTGGCAGATCATTGCCGTCCGCCGTGCTGTACAAATCGTTTCCGTCCCTTTTCAGATTGCGGACATCTTCCGCCATTCTGACATCAATCTGGCCGGCTGTCCGTCCGTTTGTTGTCACAGTACCATTTTCAGACACAGTGAAATTCTCATTATCAACAGTAATTGGCTGGCCATCCGTCGATAAAACAGGGCGTCCGTTGATCGTCAGCTGATTATTCTCATTTAGTGAAAATGTGCTGCTTTTTGAATAACGGATTCCATCCGCTGTTTGAACCGGATAAAAAAGAGCCGCGTTTTCATTGGTTTCCGCATTGATCGGAACTTGATTTTCGACCAATGCAATGTCTGTAGGCTGTTCTGTAGACTTCAGGCTCCCCTGTGTAAGGAGTGGCTTAAGCTCCTGCATGTACACTCCCGTATTCACGGAACCGATTTCCGTCCTCGATGTTCCGGCCGGAGATTTTGATTCAATTCTGCTGAGCAGCATCTCAGGGAACGCTCGCATCGAGCCTTGATCAGCTTTATATCCTGATGTATTTGCGTTTGCAATGTTATTTGAAAGCATTTCCGTTCTTCTTTGCTGGGCAATCATTGCGGATGTTGCTGTATATAATCCTTTTAACAAATTTTCCACCTCTAAAAATGGCATTTTTTCCAGTTGTCATATAGGAACGTTTGTTCTATAATGAAAATCAGTATTTTATCCTATTATCGTCATTTAATATCTTTTCGTGAAGGCTTTTCATAAAAAAACCTCATTCTTTTTCAGAATGAGGTTTGTGAAATCAGCTTAGTTTGCGTTTAGGAAGCTTGTCCATATTATCAAGCATGACACCTGTGCCGATGGCTACGCAATCCATAGGATTTTCAGCAACGAGGACCGGTACCCTCAGCTCTTCGGCAAGCAGCTGGTCAAGGCCGTTTAAGAGCGCGCCTCCGCCGGTAATAATCACGCCGCGGTCAATGATATCAGCAGAAAGTTCAGGCGGTGTTCTTTCAAGCACTTGTTTCGCAGCCTGCACAATAACAGCGACAGATTCACGAAGGGCTTCTTCAACTTCTTTACTGTTGACTGTAATTGTTCTTGGAAGACCGGAAACCATGTCCCGTCCGCGAATGGAAATTTCCTCGTGACGTGCGTCTGGGAAAACCGTTGCGACTTTAATCTTAATATCCTCCGCAGTACGTTCACCGATCAGCAGCTTGTACTCGCGTTTGATATAATTTAAGATTTCCATGTCAAACTTGTCCCCAGCCATTTTAATAGAAGAGGAGGTGACAATATCGCCCATTGAAATAACCGCGATATCCGTCGTACCGCCTCCGATGTCTACAACCATGTTACCGCTTGGCTGGAATATTTCCATACCCGCGCCGATAGCGGCAACTTTAGGTTCTTCTTCAAGGTATACATGTTTCCCGCCGCTTTTTTCTGCAGCTTCTTTGATTGCTTTTTGCTCAACAGATGTAATATTCGTCGGGCAGCAAATGAGCATGCGCGGCTTTGAAAACAGGCCTTTTACATTTAGCTTGTTAATAAAATGTTTCAGCATTGCTTCTGTTACTTCAAAGTCAGCAATAACTCCGTCTTTCAGCGGGCGAATCGCAACAATATTCCCAGGTGTACGTCCAACCATTCGTCTTGCCTCTTCGCCAACCGCCAGCACTTTGCCGCTGTTTTTATCAAGTGCAACTACGGAAGGTTCATTCAGAACAATTCCTTTACCTTTAACATGGATCAGTACATTTGCAGTACCGAGGTCAATACCAATATCCCTTGCAAACATCTATTTATATCCTCCTTGAAAATCTGTTTCACAGTAAATATCCACATTGTGCCCTAATTATATATATTATCATAAAATATAGAAAAAAAGTTGGAAGCACATTAAGTTCTTTACAAATTTTTGCGGATGTTTTATGAACGATTTCAAGAAGACAACGCCAGGCGATTACGATTGCTGAACAGGCTCTCCCTCAAGTATTTCATCTTTTTTATATTTGAGTTTTGTCGCTTCTCCTCCTCTTAAATGCCTGATGGATTTATGATAATCGAGTATTTCTTTCACTTCGTTTGCCAAGTCGGGGTTAATTTCAGGCAGACGCTCTGTTAAATCCTTGTGTACTGTACTTTTGGAAACACCAAATTCCTTCGCAATGACACGAACGGTTTTCTTTGTCTCCACGATGTACTTCCCTATCTTGATTGTTCGCTCTTTGATGTAATCGTGCACACCACTCGACCTCCCTAAAATGGATGTGAGAAGTGTGAAATGAGATCCGTATTCTGTAAAGAGTCATTCATTATGCCGCTTCTTCGTTGTATGGTTTTAAAAGTAAGTTTGTGAAATATGCCCACGATCCCTCACCTCAAACACTCTCTTTGTTAGGTTTGTAACAGTGTATTAGCATTCTTTTGGGAATATGCTAAAAACTCAATAAGGACAAGGGGTGAAACGAACTTTTTCAGCGTCAGCAAACTATTTCGCGTCACTAAATTTTCATCTTTACATCTATTCACCGCTCCTGTAGAATGAAATAAGCAATTAGTTACTTAGGTAAGTTTTTTAGAAGGAGACAGACATGACCTACGTCAACAGACACCTCATTCATCAAATCAACCAAAGCGCCCGCCTGATTGCCAAGAAAGCCAATGAACAGTTGGAGCCATTCGGCCTTTATTCATCTCAATGGTCAGTTTTATATTGTTTGCGTACGATCGGACCAATGACTCAAAAAGAGATTTGGTCCTATTTAAATGTGGAAGCGCCGACTGTCACACGGACGATCAAACGCCTGGAGGAGAACGGCTGGGTCCAGAGACGGCAAGGTGAAGACAAACGGGAAAAACTTGTTGTCCTCACCAAAGAAGCCGAGAAAAAATACGAAGAAATCAATGTGAAAATGCTGAAATTTGAGGAAGAGCTGCTTGCAGATTTCCGGGATGAAGATAAAGAAGCCTTTTCTCATTTATTCCGCATGTTTTTACAACAATGATAATAAGGAAGTGACATACATTTGAAAAAAGCGGATGCGATATGGACCAAGGATTTTATTATGGTCCTGCTTGTCAATTTATTTGTGTTTGTGTTCTTTTATACATTTTTAACTGTATTGCCGATCTATACGCTTCAAGAGCTTGGCGGCACAGAATCACAAGGCGGGCTTTTAATCAGCCTGTTCCTTCTGTCTGCGATCATTACTCGGCCATTCTCCGGGGCCATTATTGAGCGTTTCGGAAAGAAAAGAATGGCGATTGTATCGATGGCGTTATTCGCCCTATCATCTTTTCTGTATATGCCGATTCATAACTTTTCCCTGCTGCTCGGATTGCGGTTCTTCCAAGGGATTTGGTTCAGCATTTTAACGACTGTCACAGGTGCAATTGCCGCTGATATTATTCCAGCCAAACGGCGCGGTGAAGGGCTTGGATACTTTGCCATGTCCATGAACCTGGCTATGGCGATCGGGCCTTTCCTTGGCCTGAATTTGATGAGGGTGGTCAGCTTCCCTGTATTCTTTACAGCCTTTGCGCTGTTTATGGTTGCGGGCTTACTTGTTTCGTTCTTAATAAAAGTGCCGCAAAGTAAAGACAGCGGCACGACTGTATTCCGTTTTGCGTTCTCGGATATGTTTGAAAAAGGCGCACTCAAAATTGCGACGGTCGGTTTGTTTATTTCTTTCTGTTATTCAACTGTTACATCATATCTGTCTGTATTCGCCAAATCAGTTGATCTTTCGGATATCAGCGGATATTTCTTTGTTTGCTTTGCGGTGACAATGATGATTGCACGTCCGTTCACAGGGAAACTGTTCGACAAAGTCGGACCTGGCATTGTCATTTACCCATCAATCCTGATTTTCTCTGTGGGACTCTGCATGCTGTCCTTCACACACAGCGGCTTGATGCTTCTGCTTTCAGGAGCGGTTATCGGGCTTGGATACGGATCAATCGTTCCATGTATGCAAACATTGGCGATTCAGAAATCTCCGGCTCACCGCTCCGGTTTTGCAACGGCAACGTTCTTTACCTTCTTTGACAGCGGAATTGCTGTAGGATCGTATGTATTCGGATTGTTTGTAGCATCTGCCGGCTTCTCTGCCATTTATTTAACAGCGGGGCTGTTCGTTTTAATTGCCCTGCTCCTCTACACGTGGAGCCAGAAAAAACCTGCAGAGGCTGAAGGAAAAGTGTCTATTGCAGAATAACTTGTCAGACTGCCGGGAAATCCCGGCAGTCTTTTTTGCATCTAAAAAAAATGTTCCGCTCGATTGAACGAGAGAACGCCGCTTATAGCAATTATTCAATGACTTTCCGCGCAGGTGAATCAGGATCTAGCGTAAAGTCATACGACTCTTCATCACGATACATCGGATCGGCATAAATGGATTGCGAATCGTTATTTGTTGCTTTTCGATACGACGAAAACGAATCATATTCTTTCTTTTTCCACATCCATATTCCGTCTTGATCCGCTTCCTTGTGGTACACGTTATGATTGACCGTATTTCCTTCATTTTCTGTAAAATCGTTTCCGATAAATAACCTGGAATCACCGGCCGTCAAGATATTCTTTTCAATAGTGTTGTTTTTCGTATCGTACTGCAGCAGCAGCTGTCCGCCGTACAGTCCCTTTGTGTCATTCCGGTACATAATATTGCGGGCAATCAGAGAATTGCTGGTGCCGCCCCGCTTTTTGTCATATCCTCCGATTGAAATACCGGTGTACGCATTGTTGTACACTTTGTTATCTGTGATCTGAATGGCATTTGCATACTTTCCTTTGTGTTCAGATGTTGCTTCAATCCCAATATCGTTATCGTAAACTGTGTTGTTCTTAATCTCGATACCGTTTCCGCCATCGACATAAATCCCGCCCGCTGAGTAGTCGTCCCCATAGGCAGGATTGCCGTAAGTCGAGTTTTGATAAACCGTATTGTTTTCCACGACACCGTTTCGCACGTAATCGTTTTTATCTGCGGTTCCCTCATAACCAATTAGGTCAATCCCGATGTTGTTATTATTGCGGACCACATTGCCTGCAACAGTGAAGCCATCGATATTACCGTTCAGCACAACTGCTTCACTCGCTCCAAGCGTCAGTTTCTCAACTGTATTGTCCTCGATTCGGATGTCCTTCATGCTGCCAGTCCCATAAACTGCGATTCCATGGGCATTTCCTTCATCCGCTGTTGTCTTAATACCCTGGATATGATTATCCTTAATGGCGATATGACTGCTGGACCCTGACACATAAATCCCCATAGCAGTTGCTTTCTCAGATGAAACAGAAAGATCTTGAATCGTTAAACCGCTGATGGCAATGTCATGTTTATCGTGAATGCGAATCAGCGGTGTTTCATATTCAGCGTTCGCAACGGATTCACCGGTAATCACGACGTTTTCATTTTCATAGTTTCGGAACGTGATAGGCTTTCCGTTCGTACCGCTGTGCTTCACATCAAGGGTCTCATGATATGTGCCCTCCCGAATCATGACAGTTGTGCCGGGAGCTGCCTTCTCAGATGCGTGTGCCAATGTACGAAACGGCTTTTCTTTTGTTCCTTCATTTTGATCACTGCCATTTGGCGAAACATATAGGCAGTCTTCATCTCTTTCCTCATTCGCTTTTGTCTTATCAAACACGAAAGCAAGGATGCCCAGCGCTAAAACACCTGCCAAAAGAATAAAATACCTTTTTCTCATTTTCGATTCCCATTTCGTTTTAGAATAGATTTCTAAAACCATTATAAATGCTCTATTTATGGAAAACCATTTCAAAAATATGAAAATATACCGTTTATATAGATCTTATTCAGCCTGGCGGACCTGTGCAGGTTCAACCGTTTCAATTGCCGACGATGCAGGCGGGTGAACACGCATCAGAACAATGTAGAAAAGAAAGGAGATCAGCACACCTACAAACCAAGAGATATCGTATAAGCTCTTTAATGCAGGAACATACATGCCAATCAGCGAAATCAGCGCGCCTAACATTGTGGCTGCGAACGCACGGTAATTGTAGCCCTTCCAATACACATACCGTCCTGTTTCGGAATACAAGTCATCTACCGAGAGCTCACGTTTGCGAATGATAAAATAATCGGCCATCATCACGCCTGCCACCGGTCCAAGCATGCCGCCTATTAAACCGAGAAATGCATACACGCTTGTCGCACTCTCCATCAGCTTCCACGGAACCGTAAATAAAGCGAGCAACGCTGTGATAAAGCTGCCGCGTTTGAAATTAATATATTTCGGCAGGGCATTCGCTATATCATAAGCGGGCGATACGATGTTCGCCGCGACGTTTACAGAGATCGTGGCGATGCAGAGCGTGATGACGGACAAGACGATGACATAAGGGTTATCAAACCGCGCCAAAATATCGACAACATCCCAAATCGGTTCTCCGAACGCGACCTGCGAGCCGGAGGTCACCGTAATACTGGCGAAAGCGAACAGCGCGAATGTTCCCGGCAAACCGTAAAATTGCCCTTTGATTTGCTCCTTTTGCGTTTCTGCAAACCGTGTAAAATCAGGTATATTTAAAATTAATGTCGCCCAGATGCCGATGATGCCGGTCACTCCGGCAGCAAACGGCCAGAATGTTTCTGAGAACGTATGGAACTTTCCTGGCTGAGAGTATATCGGTCCCAATCCTCCGGCAATATCGACGGCCCACCATACCATGCCGCCAAATACCAGATACACTAAAGGCCCTGCCCATACCTCAAAACGTTTAATTGACTCCATGCCATGATGCAATACGAGTAAATGAACGGCCCAAAAGAATACAAAAGAAAGCAAACCAGACAAGTGAAGGCCGAGAATGTTCCACTCGCCGCCAATTTCACCCCAGCCCGGCCACATATTCAAAAGCAAAATGTTCAGTGCCGTGCTGCCCGCAAAAGTCTGGATACCAAGCCACATGATGGCTGTAAACGCCCTCAGAAGCGCGGGGACATTTGCGCCGTATATCCCGTAAGAAGCCCGGATGATCACTGGAAACGGCAGCCCGTATTTTGTCCCCGCATGGCCGTTTAAGGCAAGAGCGCCAAATAAGATAAGCGATGCCGTAATAATGATCGCCAGCACCTGCCAAGGCGAAAGGCCGATCGCAATTAATCCTCCCACCGTCGCGTATGTCGGTATATTATGTATACATCCCATCCAAATGGAGGCAAAGTTCATTGCTCTCCATGTCCGTTTTTCCTGCCCCAAAGGCACCAGATCTTCATTGCTCAGCCTGTTGGATTGCTGCTGAATCTCTTTTAATTTCATAGCCGGCTCCCCTTTCGATATTGTCTGCTTTCCATTTCATGTATCGTTTTCTGACATTCGATGTCACTTAATATAACTGAAGAATCAGACAATAACATTGGCTATGATGTACAATTTTCTTATTTGTATTTGAACAGCCTAAACAAGAAAAAGAGACAGACCCTCAGAGCCCGTCTCTTTCTCAAGATGCAATTTTCATTAATGCAGCAAATCTCACAGCCATTAACAGGCTTGCTCCTCCCGTGATGATCATAATGATTCCCATCATATCAAAATGGGCTGCCGTGATTTCCTCACCAAAAAGAATGCCAAGAATCACCGAAGACAAAATCGATCCTAGGTAACGGCAGGTTTGAAACAGGCCGGAAGTCGTTCCTACCATGTTGGAAGGACTCGTTTTCAGCATTGCTGCCTGAAGCGCGACATTTCCCAGTCCGTAGCCTATGCCCAAGAGCGATAGAATGAGGCCTTTCCCGATGGTCTCGACATTGATAAAAAAGATGGTTAAGAGCACAGCTCCAGCCGTCATCAAAAGCGCTCCAGCAAAGATTGGCTTGACAACACCTGATCGGTCGATCCATTTGCCCGTAACAGGTGACACAATGATGCTCATTCCAGACATAAACAGCATAAACAGGCCGCTCGTTTGAACAGAAAGGTGCATTTCATCCTGAAAATAACTTGGCAGGCCAAAAAATAAACAATAGAAGAAAACATTCAGCAAAATAAATTGAACATATACAGCTGACAGGTTTCGCTGTGTTTTAAACAGACGGACATCAATGAAGGGCTTATCCGTTTTCAGCTCGCGCCAGACAAACGCACAGAGCAGAAGCACGCCAAGCACACCTTCAACTGCATGCGGCGACGTGCTGAACGACAGCAGGAAGGATAGAAGGAAAATGATTCCCCCGGCAAATAAAACAATTCCAAGAATGTCGAGCTGCCGAATAATCGTTTTGATTCCTGCCCCTTTTTTCTGATCCTCCGGGAACATATACAGGCCCAAAAAGAAGCTGAGGATAATAAACGGCAAATTAACGATAAAGATCGCCGGCCAGCCGCCCCACACAATCAAAAATCCGCCGACTGTCGGCCCCAGCGCCGTCATGGCGGACGCAAAGATCGAAAGTACAGCCAGGGCTGAAGCTTGGCGCTCATGAATATGATTCCGAATCAATCCGACACCTGACGGATAAATCGCACTGCTCCCCACCGATTGAAACAGCCGCATGACCAATAATGTCATAAATGTTGGCGCAAACGGCGCTCCGATGGCTGAAACCGCTACAAGAATAAGCCCGAATAAAAACAAGCGTTTCCGCCCAATTAAATCACCGAGCTTTCCCGTTACAGGCTGCGCTACGGCACTTGCCAGGTAAAACGAGGAAATCAGCCAGGAAACCGTTGTAAACGAGAGGTGAAACTCATGCTGGATGCTATGGAGCGCGAGAGAAATCATAGACGAGTTCAGCGGATTCAGCATTGTTCCAGAAGCCACCGCTGTTAAAAAAACAGCCCGGCTTTTTTTCGATAACATCATTTCACTTGTTCCAGAAATTCTTCCGTTGTCCGCGATTTACCGATTCTCGGGAAAATAAAGCGCAGTGTGGCTTCATGCTCTTCATCGCTAAACGTGGACATGGCATCTGTAATAAAAATCTGCTGATAGCCAAGCTGAAAGGCCTCGCGCGCTGTACTTTCCACCCCAATGTTCGTTGCAATGCCGCACAATACAATCGTATCAATGCCGCGGCGTCTCAGCTGCAAGTCTAAATCCGTGCCAAAAAACGCACCCCACTGCCGTTTTGTCACCGTGTAATCTCCATCCTGCACACCGATTTCCGGAACAAATTCGGCCCAGTCCGCCGGCATCTCCCCTGAACCTTCCTGCGCGGGCTCATCCGTTTGCGGCTTCAGAGCGTCGGCTCCATCGTGAAAGGCTACATTTACAAAGCTGATGAACCCGTTCTGTTTCCGAAATTCATCTACAAGCTTTTTCGCATTCGGGACAACCTGGCCGCTTTGATCAATCGGCACAATTCCCTTTTGTAAATCAATGATCACCAATGCTGTTTTTTGAAAATCAATGTTGAGTGTATTCATCAACGTCTCCTCCTGATACTGTTAGTGTTTCTCACATCGCATATTTTACTCTTCACACTGCCTAAGTTCTTTTTTGATGCTTGTGAAATTCTCAGAAGGAGCGTTTTCTCATGATTTTTCTTTTATGTAATAGTAACAAGTTGTGCATACGAACAAACCGGCAAGCACTGTAATCATAAGGGGCGTCATCACTTCATCACCTGCCTGCCGTCTATCGGTTCCTGCCTGAAAATGCCTATGAATTTGCGGCGATCCACCCAAAGCAGGATGAGACACATAACCATTAATATCGTGCTAAGATCCTGCACGCCAATATCAAAACAATAGTTAATCAAGACGATGTTCACTATAATGGGCATAAAAATAACTGCCCCTAATGCAGCCGTTCGCGGAATCAGTAATAAAACAGCTGCTAGGATTTCACCAAAACCTATAAACAATTCATAGACATGAGAATAACCGAAAAATGTCCACGCGATGGTAAACCCCTTCCCGGCAGCCGCCTCGATTTCAGGCGTCACCTCGCCAAACTGGCCAATCACCACTTTCGCCAAACCATACACAAAAAAATTAAAGGCTAAAAACAATCGGAACGTCGCGGGAATCGACTTACATATCGCTCTCCTCAACCTGCCGCCTTTATTCATCATACATCCCCCTCAGTGTATTATTTGATTTAGTACACTTAATACAGTATAGAGCTTTCTAATCAATGTCAATTCCCTTTTCCGCTCATATGAACAGCTTCTTTTATAGATATAAAGTCTTATATCATAAAAAATGCTGTTCTCCTTTCTTTCCATCCCTCGATAACATTCACTCAAAAACCATGTTAGGAAATCTTACATGAAAATGTTTTATCGTTCTTTTTTCTCTATAATGAAGAACTATAATAATTGCTTTTTATTCTGAAAGATACGGAGGAATGAGACATGCAAATGGGCGATACAGTTTTTATGTTCTTTTGCGCTTTACTCGTGTGGCTGATGACCCCGGGATTAGCGTTATTTTATGGAGGGATGGTAAAAAGCAAAAATGTGCTGAGCACTGCCATGCACAGTTTCTCTTCCATTGCCATCGTTTCCATCGTTTGGGTGCTGTTCGGATATACACTTGCCTTCGCACCAGGCAATTCCATCATCGGCGGACTGGAGTGGGCAGGCCTCAAAGGGGTCGGATTTGATCCGGGAGATTACAGCGATACCATTCCCCACTCGTTATTCATGATGTTCCAAATGACGTTCGCTGTCCTGACTACAGCGATTATTTCCGGGGCTTTCGCAGAGCGGATGCGATTCGGCGCTTTTCTTTTATTCTCGGTTTTATGGTCCTCCTTGGTTTACACACCCGTAGCGCATTGGGTATGGGGCGGCGGCTGGATCGGCCAGCTTGGGGCGCTCGATTTCGCCGGCGGCAACGTTGTTCATATTTCCTCCGGTGTGGCAGGACTTGTTCTTGCTATTGTGCTAGGCAAACGGAAAGATGGCACAGCGTCTTCTCCGCATAACCTTATTTACACCTTCTTAGGAGGAGCCTTGATTTGGTTCGGCTGGTTCGGCTTTAACGTCGGCAGCGCTTTGACCTTAGATGGCGTGGCCATGTATGCCTTCATCAACACAAACACCGCGGCAGCAGCCGGAATTGCCGGCTGGATCTTAGTTGAGTGGATCATTAACAAAAAACCGACAATGCTCGGAGCAGTATCCGGCGCGATTGCCGGGCTTGTCGCCATTACGCCGGCAGCCGGATTTGTCACACCGTTTTCTTCCATTATTATTGGCATCATCGGCGGGGCCGTCTGTTTCTGGGGTGTATTCTCGCTGAAAAAGAAATTCGGATACGATGACGCGCTTGACGCCTTTGGCCTGCACGGGATCGGCGGGACATGGGGCGGAATCGCGACAGGATTATTCGCAACAACCTCTGTTAACTCAGCGGGAGCAAATGGGTTATTCTACGGTGACGCAAGCTTAATCTGGAAACAAATTCTCGCGATAGCCGCCACTTATGTTTTTGTATTTATTGTCACTTTCGTTATTATTAAATTTGTAAGCCTCTTCCTTCCCCTTCGTGCAACCGAAGAAGAAGAATCACTTGGGCTTGACTTAACGATGCACGGGGAAAAAGCATATCAAGATTCTATGTGAGGAGTGACGTTATGAGCGGTCAAATGTTCAAGGTAGAGATTGTAACGCGTCCGGCAAATTTTGAAAAGCTGAAGCAGGAACTCGGAAAAATCGGTGTCACCTCTCTCACCTTCTCCAATGTTCACGGCTGCGGCCTTCAAAAAGCACATACGGAGCTCTATCGAGGGGTAAAAATAGAAAGCAATGTATACGAGCGTCTAAAAATTGAAATCGTGGTCAGCAAGGTGCCTGTTGATCAAGTGACTGAGATCGCTAAAAGGGTGCTGAAAACAGGATCGCCGGGTGACGGTAAAATATTTGTCTATGAAATCAGCAATACGATCAACATCCGCACAGGCGAAGAAGGACCTGAAGCACTTTAATGGTTTAGAAGAGATCCGAAATTCCGGGGTCTCTTTTTTTGTCCCCCATAAACACTGCTCCCTCTTCGAATTCTCTTCAAGCGTCATTCTTTCTGACAAACTCTTTTTGATTTGAAACTTTTTATGAGTATAATGAGTCTATTATTAAAAATGTAAAAGGTGATTATTTGAACTACGAAATTTTTAAAGCCATCCATGGTCTATCTCATCACAATTCCGTTCTCGATTCTATTATGGTCTTCATCACGGAATATGCCATTGTCGCCTATGCCCTTATCCTATTGGCGATCTGGCTGTTCGGGAACACACAAAGCAGAAAAAATGTACTTTACGCAGGCATCACAGGAATTGCAGGTCTTGTGATCAACTATTTGATTACACTTGTTTATTTCGAACCGCGCCCGTTCGTTGCGCATACTGTGCATACATTGATACCGCATGCTGCGGATGCTTCATTTCCAAGTGACCATACGACAGGTGCATTAGCGATTTCTATCGCGATGCTTTTCAGAAACCGTAAAATCGGCTGGCCGCTTGTCATTTTCGGGCTTTTGACAGGCTTTTCGAGAATTTGGGTGGGACATCACTATCCGGTAGATGTATTAGGCAGCCTCGTTGTCGCCATCATTATCGGGTTCCTATTCTTTAGATTTTCAGAACTGCTTCGCCCGTTCGTCGATTTGGTCGTGAGGATCTATGAAGCCATGATCAATAAACTGACGAAAAAACCAACCGATCAAAATTTCTAAAAAGACAAAAGCCGGCGTCTTTAACCAAGACAGCCGGCTTTAATATTTTTCATACATCTCTTGTTTTCTCCGCTTCGCCAACACATATAATCCATAAAACAATCCAATTCCAACAGCATCGATGAGCACATCTCGAATGCATCCATTCCTGCTGAAGAAGAGCTGAAGAACTTCTGTGAAAAAAGCAAACGCGAATGAGCCAACTGCTGCTGATCTTATGCTGCCCCGCTGTTTCCACAGCAAATAAGTCAGCACAAAGAAGGAAAACGCGTGCCCGATTTTTTGAATACACGCTTCAGGTACAGTAAGCTCAGTAAAATCCATAACGAAAAATTGAGACAGGTCAGGGTGCGGCTGAAAATGAAAAGCCACCGTTTGCGATACGACCATACCACTGAAGCTTTCCGTACAAACAGAAAGCAGGATAAAAAAGATCCAGCCTGCGAGCAATAGGCGGTTCATGACATAACCTCCTTTATAGTCTACGTGCTTATGTGTAACTACATAGACGATTAAATAAAGCAGAAAGTAACAAAAAAAACGCCCATCACACGGATAGACGTTTTCTAGATTAAGACTGTTCAGTGTCTTCTGTTGTGCTGCTTTCTTTAGAACCAGATTTGTCAGTTGAATCGTCCTTTTTCTCACCGGACTTTTCTTCTGTTCCTTTTTCAGTTGATCCATCCTTTTTTTCGGAAGATTGCTGAATGGATTCTTCTGTTTCTTGTGTGGCAGCTTTTTCTTCAGCAGCTGCTGCTTTTTCAATAGAAGAAACCGGCTTGTCCATAAAGTTTAACGGATTCATTGCGACTCCATCTTTACGGATTTCAAAGTGCACGTGGTTTCCGCTGTCTTCACTGTAAAGGTTCTTGCCAGATTTTCCGATCACTTGGTTTTGTTTTACTTTGTCACCTTGCTCAACACTTGCTTCAGAAAGGGATTGATACACAGTCGACAAACCGTCGGCATGTTCAACTTCCACAACATATCCCAGCACTGGATCTTTTTCAGCTTTGACAACCGTACCGCTCAGAGAAGCAGAAACATCGAAATCTTTTCCGTCTTTCTCAGCTAAGTCAATTCCTTTGCTTAGGCTGTACGTGTTATTATAGGTAACGAGTGCTGCTTCTTTCTCTTCTTTTGCGGCATCGGTTTCATAGAACTTTTTCACAACAGAAACGTTTTCAGAATCAACAACCGGCATTGCGACATTTTCCATTGACTTTCCTACTTCAACTGCATCGTCGTTGTTGTCATATGCAGAGTTTCCGCCGTTATCAGCTAACTGATCCTTTACCTCATCATTTGATACTGATTGATACCAAAGGACAGCTGTTAAAATGACGGCCGCACTGACTAAGTAAATTGCAGGGAACACCCAGCGTTTACGAAAAAACTGCTGAAGTTTTTTGACTTGAGAAGTTTTCTTTTCTTCCTCTCTCATTGTTTCATCACCTCAGCAACATTCTGAACACTTTTCTGAAAATATATACACCTATCCAAAAAAACTTTTTTTAGATGTAGTTTGCGCAGACTAATACGAAAATATGTCATTTTTTTGAGAGGAGTGCCAAATACGCATGAACATGACATTGCGTCTTGCTGAACATAAAGATCTGGAGGCTGTTGTTGCGATTTATAATTCAACGATTGCTTCTCGAATGGTAACAGCCGATACCGAACCGGTAACTCCTGAAGATCGGATGGAATGGTTTTTGGGACATACAGAGTCACGTCCGCTCTATGTTGCCGAGGACGAAAACGGAAACGTCGCTGCCTGGATCAGTTTTGAAACATTTTATGGAAGGCCGGCCTATAATAAAACAGCGGAGGTCAGCATATACATTGACGAAGCATGCCGCGGCAAAGGTGTTGGATCATTTTTGCTTCAGGAAGCGCTCCGCATTGCGCCGGATCTTGGCATCCGCTCACTTATGGCCTTCATTTTCGGACATAATAAACCAAGCCTGAAGCTGTTTGAGAAGCACGGGTTTGCAGAATGGGGACTATTCCCCGGCATCGCCGAAATGGACGGGAAAAGATACGATTTAAAAATTTTAGGGAGAGAGCTGTCATGATTAGTTTGGATAAAGATGAAAACGAAATGGAAAATCATAATGAGGAAAACAGCCCCGTTGAGCAGGAGACTGCGCCTGCGGAAAATGAGAGCCGCCAGCTGAGCGCCTCTGCTGTCAAGTCTCTATCCGCCATTGCCAAGTGGGGCAAAATTTCCGGCATCTTGTTCATTATTATGGGATCGCTTGTTACTCTGTCTGCTTTAATGACAGTGATTGGCGCCATTCCGGGCGTACTGCTCATTATTTCAGGCGTATTTTTAATGCGCTCGGCAAAAGCAGCCGCTGAAGCCGAAGGAAATTTAGCCGGCAGCGCTGGCGAAAGCATGCTTGAAAATTACGCGACATTTATTAAAATGCAGCTGTTTTACGCAGCATCCAGTATCGTCACCTGCCTGATCGGAATCATTGTAGCCATTTTCGTGCTGGTGATAATCGGCATTGCTGCTTTTGAAAATACCCCTTCGTATGATGATCCGGATTCTTACTATTATGAGGACGATCCGGTGTTTGAATAATGATGAAGCAGGACAGGGCATGAGTTCCGGATCAAATGGAACCATGCCTTTTTTATTTGTCGATTTCCGTAAAATTGTCAATCAAAGCAGGCTGGCGTAAACACCAAGTATTGAAGCAAGCATACAATCAGACATCATTAGTGGAGGAAAATCAACCCAGAAATAAATAATAAAAAAACTGTCCATGAGGTCTGGTATCTGCATACAAAAAAACACCCGGATTGTCTGGAAAATCCAACAATCCGGGTGCAGCTTTTATTCATACATTTTCTTGCGTCTGTCTTCCTCAGTCAAAAATTCAACAAAACTCCGCATCGCAAACGGTTCTTCCTTTATCTGTCGTGCGTAGGAGTTTTTCCGTTCTTCTGAAAGGATGTCGCTCTTTTTGATCCTGTTCAGCATATAGATGTGAACCGTTTTTTGGATTTGTTTGTGCTGATAGCCTGCCTCTTTAAAAAACGCCAGCCCGAGCGCCGCCAAAAGAGCGAATATGCCCGCACTGATCAGGGATCCCCTGTCAGCTGAAGCGTGAAATAGAAAAGCAGCTAAATTAAAGAGAGAGAATGCAGCAAGCGGAATAGCAAGAAAACGGTAAATGACGGTTTTTTTCATGAAAGGCTGTACAGCCTTTTGAATTTTTTGCATTTCTGTTTTGATGAACCCCGGCATTTGTTCGACTCTGTAAAAGTTCATGTTATCCTCCCCCTTTATTTGTTGTTGCAAGGCTTCACGAACGTTATCATATGTGTTTATTTTAACGCAGGTGCAAGCCGGTTTTAAAGAAATCTGCCCGTATTTTTCACGAAGAATCTGGATCGCCGCTCTTTATTCTTTTAAAATGTGAGTGTTATAATTTGTAATGGGAATCAGATTACTGTTATTCATGGAATACTAATGGCAATCTTCTTGATAAATATGAATGAGCGGGGTTACAAAGTGAGTATTTCTTCCATCCTTTTATCACTTTTTTTCATTTTAAATATTCTTTTGGCGATCGTTGTCATCTTCAAAGAACGGCGCGATGCCAGCGCATCTTGGGCGTGGCTGCTTGTTCTTTTCTTTATTCCCGTTTTAGGCTTTATTTTATACCTATTATTCGGCCATAATCTTAGACGCAAGCATTTGTTTCAATGGGAAGACCGAAAAAAGATTGGAATCGAAAGGCTGCTGAAGCATCAGCTTGAAGATTTAGAAACCAAGCAATTCCAGTTCAACAACCGGGCAACCTTTGATAACAAAGATTTAATTTATATGCTGATCATGAATAATCATGCTGTGTTTACAGAGGATAATTCAGTTGACGTCATTACAGACGGAAGGGATAAATTTCAGCGGCTGCTGAATGACATTTCAAAGGCTAAGGATCATATCCACTTACAGTATTATATTTATAAAGGTGATGAATTAGGCAAAAAATTGCGGGACGCTCTCATCCAAAAAGCGAAAGAAGGTGTTCAGGTCAGAGTGCTTTATGATGAACTCGGGTCCAGAACGCTGAGAAAAAAGTTTTTTAAAGAGCTTCGCGAGGCTGGCGGGCATGTGGAGGTCTTTTTTCCTTCAAAGCTCAGGCCGATTAACCTGCGGCTGAATTACCGGAACCACCGAAAGCTTGTGATCATAGACGGCATGACCGGTTATGTCGGTGGTTTTAATGTCGGAGATGAGTATCTGGGGCTTAATCCGAAATTCGGTTATTGGCGGGATACGCATATCAGGCTGCAAGGGACGGCCGTGCACGCCATCCAAACACGGTTCATCCTTGACTGGAACCAAGCTTCACATCACCATACGCTGACATATATTCCGAATCACTTTCCTGATTACGGCCCAAAAGGCAACGTCGGGATGCAGATTGTCACAAGCGGCCCTGATTCGGAATGGGAACAAATTAAAAATGGCTACATTAAAATGATATCGAACGCCAAGCGTTCCATTTTGATTCAAACGCCTTATTTTATCCCGGATGCAAGCCTTCTGGATGCATTAAGGATCGCTTGCCTTTCGGGCATTGACGTCAACATTATGATTCCGAACAAGCCTGATCACGCCTTCGTATACTGGGCCACGCTTTCATACATCGGCGATCTGCTGAAGGCCGGAGCGACTGTCTATATTTATGATAACGGCTTTATTCACGCGAAAACCATCGTGGTGGATGACGAAATCGCTTCAGTCGGCACAGCGAACATTGATGTCCGAAGCTTCAGGCTGAATTTTGAGGTTAATGCATTTATTTACGATATCACCATTGCTAAAAAACTGGTTTCAACTTTTAAAGAAGATTTGCTAGTATCCAGAAAATTCACCTATGAGGAGTACCTGCAGCGCCCGTTGTGGATTCGAATAAAAGAATCTGTCTCGCGGCTGTTGTCGCCGATCTTATAAGATGCGCCAAAAACCCGGCCTTTACGGCCGGGTTTTGTCTTGATGGTCACAGTAAATAATGATCGCCTCCCGCAAAAAAGCGGCAAGACCTTCTCCATATTGATCGATCGAATCAGTAAATCGCGCGTCAGTGATATACACTTCTCCAAGTCCCCTGAAAATGTCGAGTGTGCAATCGTAATGATATTGGCAAATATGATCGCGAAATGCCCCCACTGCGGCCTGAACCTCTGTATCATCGGGCCCATGTTTCATTCGTGCCGCAATTCGTCTGTAAATCGAATCGAATTCAGACATGATCGACCGCCAATCATCTGCCGAGTAAGAAGACGTCTTTTTCTCTGTTTCTTCTGCGATTTCCTTTCCATACAGCTTTCTGACTTCATCAGCGTATGTCCGCTGGTGCTCTTCAATGTCTTTCATGCTTAATCCGGCAAATAAATCCCGCTTATTCATCGTTTCCCCTCCATCAACGGACAAAAGCGTCCTGTCTATTGTTTGAATCATTTCTTCCATTCTTTGATTTTTCTTCATCAATATTTCCTTTTGCGACTGAAGCGCCGCTTTCCGGTCAAAATTCGGATGATCCAGCATCTCTTTAATTTCATCCAGACGAAACCCAATTTCCTTGAAAAATAAAATCTGCTGCAGTCGTTCCAGATCTGCGTCACTGTACAATCGATACCCAGCATCAGTAAGCGCTGAAGGAATCAGAAGCTCAATATGGTCATAGTGATGAAGCGTCCGAATGCTGACGCCCGATATTTCCGCCACTTGTTTGACTTGATATTTCATACATAACACCTCCTCTTTTTTATCGTAAACAATCACGCAGCGTTAGGGTCAATCCCAAAAATGTTGTTTTCTATATACAAAACTTCTCACAAATAGTGTATAAAAGAAAAGTGAGTATTTTTTTGTAAAGGGGAGCTACTATACATGAATCCTGAAACAATGAACAAAACCCTCATCAGCATTTCAAAATGGGGAAAAGCTACAGGCATTTTATTTATTATTATGGGCGCAATTACCGCGCTTTCAGGCGCGTTCTTTTTTCTAATCGGTGCCGTGCCGGGCGTGCTTCAAATTATTTCCGGCATCTTTTTGATGAGGTCAGCTAGAGAAGCAGGCCAAATGGCTGAACACAATAGCGGACAGTCTGAAGACTTAATGCTGGAGAATTACGCGAAATTCGTAAAGATGCAAGGGATTTATTTGATCGTAAGTATTGCTGTATCCATTCTTGCGATTATCGCCTTCTTCATCTTTTTAATGCTTGGGATTGCTGACGGCCTTTTCAGCGATACGTACAGCACTTATTAATGAGAAAAACCCGGAGCTGGCTCCGGGTTTTTTATTATTCCGCTTCGCTTACTACTGTGAAGCGCTCATTTTTGTGTTCGGGATTTTCAAGCTCATCCAACACGGCAATCGCATAATCTGCATAGCTGATATAGCTGTCGCCTTTGGCATTTACGATGACATTGTCTTTCCCTTTTTGGTAAGAGCCAGTCCGTTTTCCTGCCGGATCAAAAAATGCCGCAGGACTGAGGAATGTCCAGGAAATAGAGTCTGTCTGCTGCAAGTCTTTCAGGTTCTCGCCTTGATTTGATGCAGTTGGCAAATATTCTTTCGGAAATTCGGGCGTATCCATTAAACGGATTGTTTTGGCTTCATCAACAAACAGGCTTCCCGCTCCGCCAACAACAAGCAATCTTGTGTGCTTCGCGTCTTTTAATATGCTGATGAGTGCTCTGCCTGCTTCTACATGAAGATGTTCCTGGCCGGGCGCTGCCCCAAAAGCATTTACGACCGCGTCAAAAGGCTTGATGTCTTCTGCAGTCAGTTCAAACACATCTTTCTCCAAAACCGCTACGTCCTGTTCCTGCACTTTTGAAGCATTTCGGACGATGGCAGTCACTTCATGGCCTCTTGTTTTCGCTTCTTTCAAAATCTCATTTCCTGCTTTTCCGCTTGCCCCGATAATTCCAATTTTCATTTTTCATTTCCTCCTTGTTTGTAACAACTTTAGTTACATGTTGGCAGTGAGAAGTCATCCCTTTTGTCTAAAAGAGATGATTCATAACATCTTTTAATGACTTGCTTGCCAGTTCATTTTCCATCGCTCTTTGGACACTTTCAAACGTTTCATCCAGGGCGTTCTGAATTTTTTTCCCTACCGGACATTTCGGGTTTGGGTTTTCATGAACCGCAAAGAGTTCTTCTTGCTTTTGGACAGCCCGGTACACTTCTAAAAGAGAAATATCCGCCGGATCTTTTCTGAGGCTTGCACCAGGCACACCTGCGCGTGAGGTGAGAATATCAGCTTTTTTCAGCAGGCTGATCATTCTTCGGACCACTACCGGATTTGTGTTGACACTGTCAGCAATGATTTCTGAAGATGTTTTTTCATCCATCGAGATGAGGGATAAAATATGAATGGCAACAGCAAGACGGCTGTTAATCATGTTTTTTCACCACCGTTGTAACTATAATAGTTACATTTAGTTCGTTTGTCAACATCTAATATACACTAAATACACGTGTTTTGTGCACCGTTTTTAGTCAATAGAACGGCCGGATGCACTCCGGCCGCGTCTTATCAGAATAAAAAATATCTTTGTCCAAGCGGAACATAATCGACAGGCTGGCAAGACAATTCCTCCCCATCAGCGAAGACCTGATAGGTTTTTGGATCAACCTCAATTTTCGGCAAAGCTGAGTTCAATTTCATATCCAGCTTGCTCAGCTTTCTGATATTTTTGACAGGAGAAATTCTTTTTTGCAACCCTAACCTTTCCGCCACACCCCGCTCTATGCTTGCCTGTGACATGAATGTAATCGAGGTTGAGTTGTTGGCTTTTCCGTAAGACGCATACATTTGGCGCATGAAAACCGGTTCAGGAGTCGGGATGGAAGCGTTTGGATCTCCCATTTGCGCACGTGCAATCATGCCGCCCTTTAAGACCAATTCCGGTTTTACACCGAAAAATACCGGGTCCCACAGAACGAGATCGGCAAGCTTCCCTTTTTCTACCGAGCCGACTTCATGGCTGAGCCCGTGCGTAATTGCCGGATTTATCGTGTATTTGGCAATGTACCGTTTTGCGCGCACATTGTCGTTCCCATTTTCGCCGGCAAGAGCGCCTCGCTGCTTTTTCATTTTATCGGCTACCTGCCACGTTCGGATGATCACTTCACCGACCCGTCCCATCGCTTGGGAATCCGATGATGTCATGCTGATCGCACCGATATCATGGAGAATATCCTCCGCGGCAATCGTCGCAGCCCTGATTCTGGAATGGCTGAACGCCACATCTTCAGGCACTTTCGCATCTAAATGGTGACAGACCATCATCATATCAAGATGCTCATCCATCGTATTAACGGTATAAGGAATGGTTGGCGTTGTAGATGACGGCAGAATGTTCGCGTAAGAGGCAAGCTTCATAATATCCGGGGCGTGGCCGCCGCCTGCACCTTCAATGTGATAGGTATGAATGACCCGGTCCCCAATCGCGTCGAGCGTGTTTTCCAAAAACCCCGCTTCGTTAATCGTATCTGTATGGATGGCAACTTGAATATCAGCCTCATCCACGACTTCCATACACGTTTTAATGGCGCTTGGCGTCGTGCCCCAATCTTCATGAAGCTTAAGGCCGATGGCGCCGGCTTCCACCTGCTCGATCAGCGGCGCTTTATCGGATGCATTCCCTTTCCCTAAGAAACCGACATTGATTGGAAACGCTTCGGCCGCTTCCAGCATTCTCGCCATATACCATGCGCCGGATGTACAAGTGGTCGCTTTGCTGCCAGTTGCGGGTCCTGTTCCGCCTCCCAAAAGGGTCGTCACACCTGAAGAAAGCGCAACTTCCATCTGCTGCGGACAAATAAAATGAATGTGTGTGTCCACTCCCCCGGCTGTTAAAATTTTGCCTTCACCGGAAATCACCTCTGTACCCGCTCCGATGACCATATGCGGATCGACACCATCCATGATATCAGGATTTCCGCTTTTTCCGACGCCGACAATCCGGCCATCCTTCACACCGACATCAGCTTTGACAATGCCTGTGTAATCCAATAGCACGACGTTGGTGATAACCAAATCCAAAGCGCCGTCCTTCCCTGTAATTCTGCCGTTTTGGCCCATGCCATCGCGGATCGTTTTTCCACCGCCAAAGATCATTTCTTCACCGTAGACTGTGAAATCCTTTTCGACTTCGATCCATAAATCCGTGTCGCCCAATCTGATTTTATCGCCCGTTGTCGGGCCAAACAGCTCCGCATATTCCTTCCGTGACATTTTCATCGGATTACACCCTCCATCCAGCCGGCTTGTTTTAAGTTGGCCAACGTTTTTTCTTTGCCGCGTTCATCGATAAACGTGTCAGCCATTCCGTTCAGGCCTCTAATTGTCTTGCGTCCCCCGATTTCCACAAGTGTGACCGTTTTCTGCTCTCCAGGCTCAAAACGGACCGACGTGCCCGAAGGAACATCAAGGCGCATGCCGATCGCCAGCTCACGGTCAAATAATAAAGACCCGTTTGCTTCCGCAAAATGAAAATGCGAGCCGACTTGAATGGAGCGTGATCCGGTGTTTTTTACCGTAATCTCCCGTGTCTCACGGCCTTCATTAATCGTTATCATTCCCTCAGCAATTTGAAATGCCCCCGGCTTCATGACTTCACCTCCGCAGAAATTGGCTGATGTACCGTAACAAGCTTTACTCCATCCGGGAATGTGGCCTCTACCTGAATGCTGTCCAGCATCTCAGGCACACCCTCCATCACATCTTTTTCCGTTAACACATGGCGGCCGGCTTCCATCAGCTCTGCTACTCCCTTCCCATCACGCGCGCCTTCCATAATAAAGCAGGTGATATAAGCGGCAGCCTCAGGATAGTTCAGCAGAACGCCCCGCGCCTTTCGCTGTTTGGCTAATTCCCCCGCTGCAAAAATGAGCAATTTTTCTTGTTCAACCGGTGTCAGTTTCATCTGTAATCCTCCTTCTTTTGTCATATAAAGCGGATGCGGTTACTACGAATTTTTGGAGCATGCAGGCGGGACATCACCTCCCTTTCTTCAAGTACCGGGTCATACGGTAAGATGCCTTTCAAAGCGGTGTGCCGTTTCTTCATCGGCCTTTCCATGGTCGACAACCGTTCCCCTGTCGATCACATAAAGGTAGTCAGCACATGTTAACGCGTTTTCCAGACTGTGCTCGACTAAAACAATGGAAATGTCTTTTTTTCTGGAAATTTCTACGATAACTTGTCTGATTAGTTCGATAATTGATGGCTGAATTCCTTCCATTGGTTCATCAAGTAAAATAATTTTTGGATTTCCCATCAGCGCTCTGGAAATTGCAAGCTGGCTCAAGCATCTCCTTCAAAACGGGAAACCACTAAAAAAATTTCTCCCTTGACCTGCCCCGCCCGCTTCTTCCAGTTAAGGAGGAAAAAATGTATCTTCCCTGCGGAACATACGCAATACCCGCTCCTGCCCGTTTTTCCGCCTTTTCGTTTTGAACAAACGTTTGATGAAACAGATAGCCTCCTGTTGGCGGAAGCAGCCGTATCATTGATTGTAACTAGACGTTACACTCCTGTCCGCAATCAGAACAGCTTACAGATGTCCATCCTTCAAAAACAGCAGCTGCTTTATCCTGCTGAAGAAGTTTTTTCATTTTTTCGCATATGTAGGCCAGCCTGAGGCGCCGTCTTCCATGATGGGTTCAAGCTTTTTATCGAGAACTCTGCCCTTTTGATTTCACCAACTGACGTTACAAAAGTTAACAACTCATGTCATTATTATATAGAAGAGGTTCATCAATTCAAATAATATTTGAAAAATTTAGATATTTTGACCAAACCAGCTGCTTTTTTTGTTATATTTATTCACATCAGAAAAAGTGAACAAAAAAAGACAAGAAACATATCGTTTCCTGCCTCTTCCGTATGATTAATCTTTATCTGAGAATTTATCCTTGGCTTCCCCGATATCCTTTTGGATTTCGCCTTTCGCCTTATCTTTTTTGCCTTCAGCCTTCATGTCCGTTCTGTCAGTCATATCTCCGGCTTTATCCTTCACTTCTCCTTTGGCTTTATTAAAGCCGCCTTTCATTTTGTCTTTTACACTATCGTTACCCATGTTGATCCTCTCCCCTCATTTATGTGTGTACTTGTTACCTTCCCGATCTGAGAGGCACTAAACATTCCAATGTTATTTATCGATTTCGTAGCGCTCTCCGTAACGGAGCACTTTATATATCGCCAGCCCGTCTGATGACTTCTTCTCTGAATACCGAACCGGCAGAAGGGCAAAAAACACGTAATACGTAGAAAAATAGACAAACTGATAGAAAAACACATTCGGCTTTAATACACTGTGTATAATCAGCAGATTGACTGCAAAAATCGTAATCAGATTAAACAGGCAGCCTCCGGCATACACGAGTGCATTTGAGAATCGATTGTCAATCTTCAAATCCCCGTATCGGCAAAAAGAATCGATAAAATAAATCGTTCTGAACCGTATTGGCCCAATCTTAAGCAGTGTTTTTCCCATTCCAATATCCAATGAGCCTTTTCCGCCAAAAATAAAGGCCATAAAGCTGTGCCCCGAAACATGTATGATCTGTACAAGCGGCAGAACAATGAGGAAAGACCATAGAAACTTCACCATATCATTGAAACCAAACATCGAATTCCCCCTCAATCAATCATGTATATCTGCATCCCAAAACGGCTTTTGTACAAAAAACAGTGCTGTAGCGATTTTTCCTGTTCTCCCCGGAAATAAACGTTCCGATGCTCCCCTTTTTTTGCATATAAAAAAACCATCTGCCCGCAGATGGTTTTGTTTCATACTTTATATAAACAATCGTTCCTTTGAATCATCTCTCTCATGCTGACCGCTTTTTCATAAAAATACACCGCTTCTTTATATTGCTCACGATGACTGAAATGGGAGGCAGCATCTAAAGCAAATTCTTCAATATATACGTACAAGCCTTTTTCTTCCATATAATCAAATACTTCTTGAATCATATCCAAATTGACAGATTCCACATATAAGGCCTGCAGAAATTTATATTTTGCCAGACTGAAGAAGTCGTTACGCTTTTTGGCGATGGCAATTCCCTTTTCATAGTAGTGCATGGCAGCCTCGGCATCTTGTTTTTTGAAAAGAACGCGGGTCAGGCTGAAGAGCGTTTTTGGAAGCTGTTCCAGCTGATAATCCTCGAAGACAGGAAGCGCTTTTTCAAAGTATTCGGCGGCTTGATCCAGCTCCCCCTTGTCATCATAGCAATTCCCGATATTATAAAGGGCTGATCCGATCAAACGGGGCTGTCCCTCCAATAAAGCAAGACGGTATGCGTCATCCAAATGCTCAAGCGCTTTTTCATAATTTCTGTAGTCTATGTAGTTTCCTGATATGACGAAATGACATTGAATTCTTCTGACTCTGTAAAAATCATTAGCCTTATACGTCTCCAGCGCCTGTACGGCGTGGTTCATGGAAAAGTGCGTCTGCTTCATAATATAAAAGACTTCTGCCACCTTAAAATGAAATTCCGCTCTTTCAATTTCATCTTCTACAAACGCAAGCATCTTCTCAGCTTTCCGGTAAAAGGATATAGCGGAGATGTAATTGTTCTGTTCAAATTCGTACATTCCTCTAAACAAGTGAAAATAATACTCAGATAATCCGGAGATGCTGTCCTGATTGCTTTCCAGCCTTTTGATCAATTCACGATATTGAAGCTGAGATTCCTCGTGCAGGTCGGGCTTTACATAATCCAGCATAATTTGGTGCCTGTAGCTGATCAGCTGATAATACAAGAGAAGCAGCTGATCCTCTTCCATCTGTTCTATGTCTTGATCAATTTCTTTCTTCAGCTTTACGGCATCAGCCACTTGAAATGCTAAAATGTGCTTATACCACTTATTGATTTTCACTCCTACTTGAGATGACGGGATCTCGTACGCGGCCATGCCCCTCCAACCCTTTCTATTTTCTAATTGGTTATATTTTATCATAATGTATGGCTTTGGAATTAATTTTTCTTACAATGAATCCTTCTTTATGCCTATCCTTATATATTTCGGTTTTTATACGAATTTTTTGCACTCAGATTTTGATAAAAAAAGCTTACCGGACAGCGCCGATAAGCTTTTGACTTCATATTAACCGCCAATATAAGACATTTCCACTTTCTTTTTGCCTGATGCTTTTGATAGCGTACGATCGACTGAATACTGATCGATCCGGTTTTTCCAGACTGTGCCGATCATTTCTGACAGTTCGTCATCACTTAGTTCCTGACGAACCGGAGCTCTGAGGTCAAATCCGTTTGAAGCAAATAAACAGGTGAACAGCTCACCCCTCGCAGAAAGACGGGCCCTGTTGCAAGATCCACAGAACGCATCAGATACAGATGAGATGACGCCGATTTCTCCGGAGCCGTCCAAGTAGCGGAATCTGGAAGCCACTTCGCCTGTATAATTAGGCGCTATCGGCTCAACCGGCATGTGTTCATTGATCAAATCTATGATTTCCGCCTTCGTCATAACGTCTTTCTTTTCCCATTGGTTGGTATTGCCTACGTCCATAAATTCAATGAATCTCAGGATATGGCCTTTTTCTTTAAAATAACGGGCCATTGGCAGTATATCTTTTTCATTGACGCCCTTTTGGACAACCATATTGATTTTAACACCGAGCCCCGCTTGCTTCGCCGCTTCAATGCCTTCCAGCACCTTGCTGACAGAAACGCCGCGCCCGTTTATCTTTTTAAAACGCTCATCCTCTAAAGAATCAAGGCTGATCGTAACCCGTTTCAGCCCGGCTTCCTTGAGCCTCTCCGCATAAACAGGCAGCAGTGAACCGTTTGTCGTCATCGCAATATCACGGACACCCGGAATGCGGGCCAGTTTTTTGATTAGTTCCGGCATATCCTTTCTCATGAGGGGCTCTCCGCCGGTCAAGCGGATTTTTTCAACGCCGAATCTTGTGACAAAAAGTGTCGCAAGCCGTTCCAGCTCCTCAAATGAAAGCAGCTCCTCTTTCTTTAAAAAAGGATAGTCCGGACCGAATAATTCGGCGGGCATACAGTACGTGCATCGGAAGTTGCAGCGGTCTGTAACAGAAATGCGAAGGTCTCTCAGCGGTCTGTTTCTCTTATCCAACATCTGACGCGACTCTGTAATCATAGCTACAGCCCCTTCCTATCCCCCGATTCTCTCAGGGTGTGTATATACATTAAATGATTCGTTTCTGACAAATCCGATCGCTGTGATATTCAATTCTTCCGCCATTTGAATCGCAAGCTCCGTCGGGGCCGATTTGGAAATGACAATCGACACGCCGATTTTTGCCGCCTTTAACAGAACTTCTGATGAGATTCTGCCGCTGAACACAATCAGTTTGTCACGGACGGACATTCCATTTAGAAGGCAATGTCCGTATAATTTATCAAGTGCGTTGTGCCGGCCGATATCTGTGCGCATCAACAGCAGTTTCTCTGTGTCGCATAGCGCCGCATTATGGACGCCTCCCGTCTCCTGAAACGTCCCGCTCCTTTGCTGCATGTCTTTCATAAGCGCCAGACATGCATCAGGCGATATCTTGATTTGGCTGACAGCCGTCTTGGCTGTTTTGACATCCTGCTGAAAATAAAAATGACGGCCCTTTCCGCAGCATGAGCCGATCACCCGTTTCGTATAATCCTTTTGATCCAATGTCTCAGGATGAACGAGGTCGACATAAACAAAACCGAGACTTTCATCTATTGTAAACCTTTTAATCTCTTTTTGAAATCGTATTACACCCTCTGATGCGAGAAATCCGATGACAAGCTCTTTGATATGCTCAGGCGTGCAAACGAGCGTCACAAATTCACTGCCATTCAGTATCACTGTCAAAGGGTATTCCGTCACCATCCGGTCTTTTATTTTGCTTATTTCCCCTTGTTCATAGCGCCATACATCCCTGACCGCAGTTGCTTTATCGTTCAATGTCTCTTCCCCTCCGCAATGTTCCTGCCTTTATATTTTTTCACACTCCTCGGATTTTGTCGAATTCTGAGACATAAAAAAGAGCCCTCTGTACAAAGGACTCTATGTTTGATTATGCTGATTCTTTCTCAGGACCGTAAACAGCACGATAGCTGCGATCAAGGTGAGAATGCTGACAAAAAAGAAGGCTGCCAGTTTTAGAAGAACACCAATCAATATGAATGCCACGGTGGCTATAAGAAAAATCATTCCTAATAATTTCATATGTTCAACCCCTTTTAAGGGTATCATTCCCGCCCAAGCTGTTTTTAAACCAATAAAAAAAGGCGCCTGGGGGAGCGCCTGATCATTAGGTTCCTTACTCAGTAAATTTTTGTGCTTCTTTTTCCCAAGCCTGTTCAAACTCATCCGCACTGTTCGCTGAAATGTATTCTCCGCCTCCAGCTACAGCCGCTTGTTTCATCTCTTCATTGCCTTTAACATCAAAGTTGAAGCCAATAATATTTACGATCGTGTCCACATTCGATGCACGAAGCTTTTCGATTTCCGCCGCAGGGTCTCCGCCGCACGTTTCTTCACCGTCAGTGATTAAGTACACCACATTTTTCCCGTCCGCGCCAAAAGCTTCAAATTCTTTTCTTGTGTCTGAAAGTGCTTTGGCAATCGGTGTCCAGCCAGTCGGCTTGATCTCACTCAATGAATTGTCAAACAGCGATCCTTCATATGGATGAAGGCCGTAAATGGTTTCCGTCGTGCTGCATGAAAGAGCTTTGCCGGACAATTTATTGTTTCCAGCATGTCCGAAAACGCGAAGCATGAGATTTGTATCCTTCGGAAGCAGCTCGGCAAAAGACTTTACTGATTTTTTGGCAATGTCTATTTTGCGCTCTCCCCCTGTTTTTTGAATCATGCTTCCGCTTCCATCAAACAAAACAGCTACATTTGTGTCAGTCTGTTTCTCAGCTGCAAAAGACGGGGAGGCAAAGGAGACAGTCAGCAATCCAATGATGCCGGCAGCCAGCAGTTTTTTTTTCATGTTTTTCTTCCTTTCTTTATCATATTTTCCAACTATAGTTGGATTCTTCTTTATGCTAGAATATGAAAATGCAAAAAGATATAGGGCAAGCTGCCTTTTGTGCTGCTTTCACTTCCTGTTCAAAATCACTTGAAATTCCGTTGATATGTAGCCTTTTTCGCCCAAAAAGCATATGCATATTGTGACATGATTCATTCTTTTTTCGCCTTGATCATCACAGAAAAACGGAAATCTGCTACTATGCTACAGGCTGATACCTGATTACTTTTGAACATTATGTTACATACCAAAAAGAGGCTGACCGCTATCAGCCTCTTTTTTTCTTATTTAGATAACATCAATGATTGCTGAGTGAAGATTTTCTCAACATCTTTTTGAGTATAAGCAGGGAAGTATTCACCGCCGCCTACTTTCGCAATCGCGTTCAGCTGTCCTTTGTATCCCTCTTTATAATCAAAACCGATCACATTCACAGTGATATTGTCTTTTTGCAGTTCCTTTGCTGTTTTAATCGGATTTCCTCCGCACGTTTCCTCACCGTCTGTCAACAGATACACCACTTTTTCCCCTTTTGCGTCAAGCTGGTCAAAAGAAGATTTCGCCTCATTCAGCGCTTTGGCAATTGGCGTCCAGCCAGTCGGTCCAATTGTATTGAGAGAATTGAGGAAGCTTTGCTCATTAAAGCTTTGGAAGCCGTATACGTTGCGAATGGCTTCACATGATTGAACTTTTCCGGAATTTTTATTGTTTCCTTCAGAGCCAAACACACTCATTTTCACCTGAGTTCCTTCTGGCAGTGAGCTTGCAAACTTTGAAATTTCTTTTTTGGCTGAATTAAATTTAGAGACACCGTCTATTCTTTTCGCCATACTTCCGCTGGCATCAAGCAAGACTGCCACGTTCGCAGGAGCTTTAGCCTCCGTTTCTTTCTTTTCAGCTGCAAAAGCAGGTGAAGTTAATCCAAATAACAATCCCGTCATCATGATCAGTGAAAATCTTTTCTTCATGTTCGTACCCCTTTACCAATTTGTTTCTGCGTGCAGATGTTCAACGCTGAACATAACCTATCGTAATCGACAAAAACCGAGAAATAAATAGGGCGGGCTTCCCCATTGCTGTTGTTTACTTTTGCATAGAAACCTATGTTTTTATTAGTGATTTCCACCTAACGCTCCTATGAAAAAAGAAGATTGTCCGCCTTTCGGCTTTCGTTATATGAGTCTGTCGAAGTCTGTCGACAAATGTGGATGACTTTACCACAATCTTAAAACCTGCAATCAGGAAAAAAGGACTGGTCCTCAAAGACTGCCAGAAGCTCCTCTAAACCGTTTCAACCGCCCTTAGATAAAAGACATTCAGGAATAGAAAAAGACGCTCAATGAGCGTCTTTTTTACTTTTTCGCCATATATTTATTCAAAAACGAATCGGCCTCAGAAATTTGTGTGCCCTGATAATAGTACTTCACGATGTCATCAACCGTTTTTCCTTCTTTCGCCATAAAATTCGCTCCGTATTGGCTCATCCCTACACCGTGGCCAAATCCTCTCGTCGTGACTGTAATTGTGTCTCCATTTCGCTTCCATTCAAAATCGGCGGAGTTGAGACCCAGCTTTTCACGTATGTCTCTTCCTTTCAGCGTCTTGCCGTTAATGACGGCTGTTGCGACCTGGTGGCCCGGTGTCTCTCCGGTAATCCTTCCTACTGCGCTAGACCCATCCAGCTTGACGCCGAGCTTTTGCTCAAACTCTGCTGCTGTAAAGGTTTTTGTTGACTTATATTTCGGAGACTTTTTATCCCATGGGCTTTTGACGCTTTTTAAATATGGGATAGCACTTGTCCAATAAGCTTCTGCATTCTCTGTGTAGCCATTGCTTGTGGAGAAAAAGGAGGCTTCAATCGGCTGGTTGTTGTACGTTAGGATTTTGCCTTGCGTACTGGCAACCGCATCTGTGATTTTCTTCAGTTTTGCTTCATAGCTTGTGCCCCACTGCTTTTTTAGCTCCGCTTTGTTTTTATACACCTGGAACATTTGTGTATCATCCACCAGTGAGCCTTTAGGGGCCTCAACCGCTGAATTTGACACCATCAGTCTGACAATAAATGTTCTGGCGGCGAGGGCCTGGGCTTTCAGCGCTTCAGGTTTAAAGGTTGCCGGCATTTCGGAGGCGACGACTCCAATCACATACTCTTCAAGCGGAATGTTTTCTACGGATTGATTTGCGGTTCGATAGACGGGAATAGAAACAGGTGATGCTTTCAATGTTTCTGCTCCTTTCGATGCTGGTCTCGTGCTGACTGCTGTCTTTTCTGATTCTACACTGGCCCCCGCTTCCTTATTATGCTGGAACGGTATAACCAAAAGGGTGGGAACCAAGAGAATCAATGCACATAGTACGGATAGTGTGATTGCGAATTGTTTCATATTCAGCTGCCTCCTGCTCGGGATTCGACTCTAGTCTAGTCTATGGGCAGGGACAAGCTAATATGACTCTCGTTTTGGACAGAAACTTTATTTGTCATTTACGTATTCTTTTTTGCTATTTTGCGCATAATGATGATAATACACAAAAAATAAAAAACCAGTATGCCAGAGTGACATACTGATTTTCAAGTAAGTTTATGCATTTAAGTCAGAAACGACTTCTTTATTCTCTTGCTCAGAAGCAGACTCATCATTTACACGTTCGATGTCTGCGCCCAGAGCGGCAAGCTTCTTATGGAAACCAACGTAACCGCGGTCTAAGTGCTTCAGTTCAGTAACACGTGTGTGACCTTCAGCCACTAACCCCGCAAGAATCAGCGCTGCACCTGCACGCAAATCAGTCGCTGCAACTTCAGCTCCCTGAAGCTGTACAGGACCGTTAATGATGACAGAACGTCCTTCAATCTTGATATCACCATTCATACGGCGGAATTCTTCCGCATGCATAAAGCGGTTTTCAAAAACAGTTTCTGTAATCATGCTTGTGCCGCTTGCACGAAGCAGAAGCGCCATCATTTGTGACTGCATATCAGTCGGGAAGCCCGGGTGAGGCATTGTTTTGATATCAATCGGTTTCAGTTCTTTCGGGCCGATGACACGCAGGCCTTCACCTTCATCCTTAATTGTTACACCCATCTCTTCCATTTTTGCGATTAAAGAGGTGAGGTGCTCAGGAACCGCTCCTTTTACTAATACGTTTCCTTCAGTGATTGCAGCAGCAACCATAAATGTGCCCGCTTCAATACGGTCAGGAATAATATGGTGTTTTACGCCGTGAAGCTTTTCGACTCCTTCAATTTTGATGGTGCCGGTGCCAGCTCCGCGGATTTTTCCGCCCATGCCGTTGATATAGTTTGCTAAATCAACGATTTCGGGTTCTTTTGCCACGTTTTCCAGCGTTGTTGTTCCTTCAGCTAAAGCAGCTGCCATAATCAGGTTCTCTGTAGCTCCTACACTTGGGAAGTCCAGATAAATTTTTGCGCCTTGCAGTCGGCCTTTTACTTCAGCTTCAATGAAGCCATTACCGACTTTGATTTCTGCGCCCATTGCTTCAAAACCTTTTAAATGCTGATCAATCGGTCTGGAACCAATTGCGCATCCACCCGGAAGCGCAACTCTTGCATGACCTGTACGCGCAAGAAGCGGCCCCATGACAAGCACAGACGCACGCATTTTACGAACATATTCAAAAGGTGCTTCAGTTTGCAAAGCGTATGAAGCATTCACAGTCACTTCATTATTCTCAAAATGCACATCTGCTCCTAAATGACGCAACACTTCGTTAATTGTATATACATCGGAGAGCGTAGGTACATCACAAATTACGCTTTTTTCTTCACTTGCTAATAAAGATGCAGCGATAACAGGTAAAACGGCATTTTTAGCGCCTTCAACTTTGACTGTGCCGTTTAACTTCTGACCGCCGCGGACGATGATTTTTTCCAAGGTATTCCCCTCCGCGTCCCTAAATTCTCTATATTAATATTCAGTCGTAACGATTGGTGTGCCAACCGTAACGGTATGTTTTCCGCCCATTCCTGCACTTCTAAGTGCAATTTGCAAATTCATCTTATGTTTCGAGGTCATAATGTACTCTTCCCACTCATCTGTAAACGCAGAAATAGAAACGAAATTTGGCTCAACTACATGTTCTACTGATCTTGCTTGAAATTCATTTAATAACTGATTTGCTTTTTTTTGCAAAACAATATTCATATTATCATCTAAATGACCATTTAGACAAGTAAAAATAACTACTTTTTCTTGGAATATCCCAAGTGTCTCCCGTTCAAACTGTTCATATGTATCATTCCAGCTATCCGGTGTCTCAAGACTCATTTGCTCATATAATAAATACGAAGTTGGGTTGTGTTTTTTGAGGGTTGTGACAAGCTGCAGTCTAAAAGAAGTGCGATTTTTTTTGTCAGTATATGTGCCAATTGCCTTTACGACTTTATCTTCCTGCGCAATCGTCCAATCATATTGACGATACTCTGATTTTAAACGTTGCACTTTTTGATCAAATTCTTTTTCGGTCAGTGACATGTTTTGTTTTGCATGCAATGTCCACTTATCTATTGACACATCTTGGCGTTCCATCCCCTCTGCTATTTGTGCCAACGGCGTTAATTCACTCGCATGAATGGTATGGAAAACAGCAATGACGAAGCTTAACATGACGGAAATCATAATGGCGTGGCTTACTTGTTTTTTCTTCATGTTCATCTCTCCCCCTTATCCCCAGTTTTACCGGAGGCAAGAGGCGCCATACGTAAAAATCTTCGTCAAAACTCGAGCTATTGCTTCAACCCGCTTCCTCCAACCATTCCCATGATGACGATAGTCAAAACCTATTAAAATAGATAGGGAAGCTGCTGTGAATAATTGAGGTAATCTAAAAAGAAATTCGCAACCGCCGTTCCAATAGCGATTGTCAGCAAAATCATCAGGAGTCTTGCCTGCACGACTTTGCCTTTTTTGATTAGCGGATCTATATTGACGGCTTGCAGCGCCCACCAAGTCACTGCTATAAAAATCAGGTGAACGACAATGCCGATTGCAGCCTGCTGTCCCAATACACTCATCTATTACACTCCTTTCTCTGCGCTCATACCCTTTCTTATTATATAAGAAGCGCAGATAAAGATGATACATTTTATACAGAACGGAATAATCAGCCAAATCTAGGGCTAACCCCCACTTAAAGTGTGATTCTTTTACATGATATACTTTATTGGAAAGGAGCTGGCAAATGTGAATCATTCTTTTTTTCAGCCTGAAAAGCAATATGGTGAGGACCTGCCAATTTTTGAACAGGAATGGGAAGCAATTGCATTCTATTATGATTATAGACAGTCACAGATTGAAGAACTGAATGAATTGTGTCAGTTTTTTAACATTTCTCTTACCTATACGAGAGAAAGCCTTGAAGAGCTGGAAAACCTCTATTTTCAAAGTATACAAGAGCTTTTGCTTGCTGATTGGAATCTTCCTATTGAAGAATTCGAGAAAATGATCAGTGTTTATCTTATAGATTGCGTGATTGCCCGCCATGAAGATGCTGAATGGGTTGTAAAACCTTATCCGTATAAAGACGGCGCTTATACACTGGGCTTTAGAAGACATCGCAAATCGTGGAATACCATGAATACCTGTGATGGTTTATACTTGCGCCAAAAAGAGGATCGCCCGCTGCTGTCGCTGTTTGATTCTCTAGTGCGTTCATAAAAAAAATCCTTCTCATAAAGAGAAGGATTTTTTTCTTATTTCCCTGCTACATCCAATCTGTTCAAAGCCCGCTGTAACGCAAGCTCAGCCCGACGAATGTCAGTATCATCTGATTGAGAATTCAAACGCTCCTGCGCCCGCTGGCGTGCAGCTTCAGCGCGCTCTTTATCGATGCCTTCCGCTGTCTCGGCAGCCTGGGCTAGGATGGTGACCTGATCAGGACGGACTTCTACAAATCCGCCGCTGACGGCAACCATTTCAGTCTGTCCGTCTTTTTTCAGACGGACAGCGCCGATTTTAAGAGGAGCCACGGTTGGAATATGACCTGGCAAAATACCGAGATCGCCGCTTTCGGCTCTCACACTCACCATTTCGATATCCGCATCGTATACTGGGCCGTCGGGAGTAACGATATTGACTTTAACGGTCTTCATGCTTTTACCCTCCTAGGACCAGATTAAACTTCTACACCCATTTCTTTTGCTTTCTCAACAACTTCTTCGATACGGCCTACAAGACGGAACGCATCTTCTGGAAGATGGTCGTATTTACCGGCTAAGATTTCTTTGAAGCCTTGTACCGTCTCTTTTACAGGCACGTAAGAACCTTTTTGTCCAGTGAACTGTTCAGCCACGTGGAAGTTTTGAGAAAGGAAGAACTGGATACGGCGTGCGCGTTGAACGACAAGCTTGTCTTCATCACTTAATTCATCCATACCGAGAATCGCAATGATATCTTGAAGCTCTTTGTAACGCTGAAGCGTTGACTGTACTTCACGTGCAACAGCATAATGCTCTTCTCCAACAATTTCAGGAGCAAGGGCGCGTGATGTAGATGCCAACGGATCAACCGCAGGGTAAATACCCATTTCAGTTAATTTACGCTCAAGGTTTGTTGTCGCATCCAAGTGAGCGAACGTTGTCGCCGGCGCCGGGTCGGTATAGTCATCGGCAGGCACGTAGATCGCCTGGATAGATGTAACTGATCCAACGTTCGTAGACGTGATACGCTCTTGGAGCTGACCCATTTCAGTTGCAAGCGTCGGCTGATAACCAACCGCAGAAGGCATACGGCCAAGAAGGGCTGAAACCTCAGAACCCGCTTGTGTGAAACGGAAAATGTTATCGATGAAGAACAGTACGTCCTGTCCTTGTACATCACGGAAGTGCTCAGCCATTGTTAGGCCTGTCAAAGCAACACGCATACGTGCGCCCGGCGGCTCGTTCATTTGTCCGAATACCATGGCTGTTTTGTTGATTACGCCAGAGTCACTCATTTCATAGAAAAGGTCGTTCCCTTCACGAGTACGCTCTCCTACGCCGGCGAATACAGAGATACCGCCATGCTCTTGCGCGATGTTGTTGATTAATTCCTGGATTAATACGGTTTTACCTACACCGGCACCGCCGAACAATCCGATTTTACCGCCCTTGATGTAAGGAGCAAGCAAGTCAACAACTTTAATACCTGTTTCAAGAATTTCAACTTCTGTTGAAAGCTGATCGAATGAAGGAGCCTGTCTGTGAATCGGATCCTTTTTCGCATCCGCAGGAACCGGCTCATTCAAATCAATATTTTCTCCGAGAACGTTAAATACACGTCCGAGTGTTACATCACCAACCGGTACTGAGATTGGCGCTCCTGTATCTACAGCTTCCATACCGCGCTGAACACCATCCGTAGATGCCATTGCGATTGTACGTACTGTATCATCGCCTAAATGAAGAGCGACCTCAAGCGTTAAATCAATACCTACTTCGTTTTCACTTGCAGCTGGCTGTGAAATTTTAATCGCATTATAAATTTCAGGCAAGTGACCGTCTTCAAAACGCACGTCGACGACCGGTCCTAATACCTGGCTAACGCGTCCTTTCTTCATCGCTATCCCTCCTGACAAAATCTTTCTATTCTAAAGCGGCTGCTCCGCCGACAATTTCCGTAATTTCTTGTGTGATGGCTGCTTGGCGAGCGCGGTTGTATGAAAGCGAAAGTGAATCGATAAGTTCCTTCGCGTTATCTGTCGCATTTTTCATCGCCGTCATTCTTGCAGCGTGCTCACTTGCTTTACTGTCAAGAAGCGCACCGAAGATTAAGCTTTCTGCATATTGAGGAAGCAAAACCTCCAGAACCTCCTCTTCAGATGGTTCAAATTCATAAGACGCCGTTCTTTTTCCGCCGCTGCTGCCCAAATCAGATAACGGCAGAAGTTTTTTCTCCGTTACTTCTTGAGAAATGGCGCTGACAAAATGGTTATAAACAAGGTGCAGTTCATCAAACGCACCGTCTATAAACATTTGGATCGTTTGACGGGCAAGATCCTTAATTTCTGTAAACGTTACTTCATCTCCAAGCCCTGTTAACTCGGAAATGATCGGAATCTCACGTTTCCTAAAGAAATCACGGCCCACTCTTCCGATGGCAATCACCGCATACTCATCCTTAGACTGATGACGTTCCTGCATGGCCTGATAAGCACTTCGTAAAACCGAACTGTTAAAAGCGCCGGCAAGACCGCGGTCAGACGTAATGACAAGGTATGCCGTTTTTTTCACTTCTCTGCTGAGAAGCATCGGATGCTTCACGTTGCCGGAAACTCTCCCGACGTTTGACACAACCTCTTGGATTTTATCCATATATGGCACAAATGATTTTGCATTGTTTTCAGCACGATTCAGCTTAGCCGCAGATACCATCTGCATGGCTTTTGTAATCTGGCTCGTTTTTTTCGTTGACGTGATCCTTGACTTAATATCGCGTAATGAGGCCAAAGATTTCACCACCTTTTCTCTTCATCTGCGTAAAAAGAGAGAAAAAGAGAACCTTTTTCTCTCATCAGCATTCGAGTTAGTTGCTTGGTGCAAATGTGCGTTTGAAGCCTTCGATTGCAGCTTTGAAGTCTTCATCAGCAGGAAGGTTTCCTGTTTTCGCAATTCCGTCAAGCAGGTCTCTATGGTTTTGGTCAAGGTACATATAGTACTCTTCTTCAAAACGTCTGATATCCGCCACAGGAATATCATCAAGATATCCTTTTGTCAGCGCATAAAGAATGGCTACTTGGTTTTCAACCGGAAGCGGCTTGTTCAGATCCTGCTTCAGCACTTCAACTGTACGCGCACCGCGGTTCAGTTTTGCCTGAGTCGCTTGGTCGAGGTCAGAACCGAATTGAGCGAATGCTTCCAGCTCACGGTATGACGCAAGGTCAAGACGCAAAGTACCTGATACTTTTTTCATCGCTTTGATTTGCGCTGAGCCGCCGACACGGGATACAGACAATCCGGCGTTGATCGCTGGACGTACGCCTGAGAAGAACAAATCAGATTGCAGGAAGATCTGTCCGTCGGTGATGGAAATGACGTTCGTCGGAATATAAGCAGAGATATCTCCGGCTTGTGTTTCTACGAACGGCAGAGCTGTAATTGATCCTGCGCCTTTCGCGTCGCTAAGCTTTGCTGCACGCTCAAGCAGACGGGAATGAAGATAGAATACATCCCCAGGGAATGCTTCACGGCCTGGCGGACGGCGAAGAAGCAAGGACAGCTCACGGTAAGCAGCTGCTTGTTTAGAAAGATCATCATATACAACAAGAACGTGCTTGCCGCTGTACATAAATTCTTCTGCCATTGTAACCCCAGCATACGGTGCCAGGTACAGAAGCGGTGCCGGCTGTGACGCAGACGCCGTTACAACAATTGTATAATCAAGCGCGCCGTGTTTACGCAATGTTTCTACTACGCCGCGGACTGTTGATTCTTTTTGACCGATCGCAACATATACGCAGATCATGTCTTGGTCTTTTTGGTTCAGGATCGCATCGATCGCAACAGATGTTTTACCTGTTTGACGGTCACCGATGATCAGCTCACGCTGGCCGCGGCCGATTGGAATCAGTGCATCGATCGCTTTGATACCGGTTTGAAGCGGTTCATGAACGGATTTACGGTCCATAACGCCTGGTGCAGGGCTTTCGATCGGACGAGTTTTGCTTGTCAGGATCGGGCCAAGTCCGTCTACCGGCTGCCCTAGCGGATTTACGATACGGCCGATTAACTCTTCACCAACAGGGACCTCCATGATGCGGCCTGTTCTTTTTACTTCGTCTCCCTCACGGATCTCACTGAAAGGTCCTAAGATGACGATACCTACGTTTGATTCTTCAAGGTTTTGAGCCATACCCAAAACACCGTTTGAAAATTCGACAAGTTCACCGGCCATACAGTTGTCAAGGCCGTGCACACGAGCAATACCGTCACCGACTTGGATGACTGTACCTACGTCTTGAACTTCAATATCAGATTGATAATTTTGTATTTGCTGTTTTATCAGTGTGCTAATCTCTTCAGCTTTGATGCTCACTTAGGTTTCACCCCTTCTATCGATTTTCCCCGGCTAATTGACGTTCGATGCGCTGAAGCTTCCCGCTTACGCTGCCGTCATAAATCCGGTTTCCAATGCGGACTTTAATGCCGCCTATTAAATCCGTCTGCACTTCATTTCTGATTCTTAGTGAAGCGACTCCGGCTTTTTTTGCAAACACTTGTGATAATGGTAACATTTCTGCATCCGTCAGCGGTTTCACTGAATATACGATAGCGTCTTCTGTTTGACGGGCCACATTTGCGAGTTTGATAAACTCATCTGTGAGCTCAGGGACAATCGCGGCACGATGGCGGTCAATCAAAAGAAAAATCGTATTGAGTACGGACTGTGACAAAGAGCCAAATGCATGTTGAATCAGCTCTTTTTTCTTCGCAGCCGGCACCTTCGGATGGTTTAACACATCATTCAGCGCTTTTTCATTTTGAAATACTTGTTTTACAACAATTAGCTCTTCTTCTACTTGATTCAGCTGAGCGGACTCATTGGCTATATCAAAAAGAGCTGATGCATATCGTTTAGAGACAGCTGATCCACTCATCGGCTTTCTCCTACCTCTTTAAGATAGTCCTGGATTAATTTCTCTTGAGCTTGTTCATCCAGTTCTTTTTCGATCACTTTCGACGCAATCATGACAGAAAGAGACGCTACTTGCTCACGGAGAGCAGAAACCGCCTGTTCTTTTTCCTTCACGATTTCAGTTCTTGCTGCTTCTTTCAGACGTTCAGATTCTGCACGTGCAGCCTGAATAATCTCTTCTTTTTGCTTCTCTCCCAGTTTCTTTGCGTTTTCGATAAGAGTTTGGGATTCTTGTCTTGCTTCTTTTAAAAGAACGCGCTGCTCTTCAATCAGCTGCTGCGCTTCTTTATTTTTTTCTTCAGCAGACGTAATTTCTCCAGCGATGTGGTCTTCACGCTGTTTCATTATGTTTAATAGCGGCCCTAAAGCGTATTTCTTCAGAAGCGCTAATAAGATTAACATAGCTAACAGTTGGAACAGGATATCTCCGCCGTTAAACGACAATCCTAGTTCAAGTGGTAATTGAGACATCTACTACGGCAACTCCCTTCTGCAGGTTTTTCTTTGCTGATCCAGCAGCCGCACTTGTCTCTTTTCAGCCGGCAAGGCGGGATGCTTATCAGACATAAAGCAATGGCGAAGGTTCTCTTGGAATGATCTTCGCCATTTTTAGTTCATATAAGGCTTTTATGCTTAGCCAAAGAACGCTAAGAATGCGATAACGACAGCGATAATAGGAAGGGCTTCAACTAATGCGATACCCATGAACATAAGAGTTCTTAGTTCTTTACCTGCTTCCGGTTGACGGGCAATCCCCTCTACCGTACGTGAAACAATCAAACCGTTACCAATACCTGCACCAAGTGCGCCTAAACCAATTGCGATCGCAGCTGCTATTAAATTCATGAAAAAGTTCCTCCTTTAAAATGTTATCCGTTTGGATATAATGTTTTAATGATCATGACTGATTTTATGAGACATGTACACCATCGTCAGCATCGTAAAGATAAATGCCTGGATGGCACCAATAAATAAACTGAATGCTTGCCATGCCAGCATCGGCAGAATCGCGCCGACTGTACCGACAAGACCTAGAGCCACGCTTTGCGAATAGTGGCTTGTCGCTAATCCTGCAAGCAGGCCGAGAAGAATCTCTCCGGCGAAGATGTTACCATAAAGCCGCAAACCGAGAGTCAGCGTATTCGCAAACTCTTCGATGATTTTCATCGGGAGCATGAATGGCACAGGTCTCAAATAGTCTTTGGAATATTCCTTGAGCCCTTTCATCTTCACACCATAGTAGTGGGTTAAAGCAACAACCATCACGGCTAGCGTTAATGTAATGGCAGGATCCGCTGTCGGAGACTTCCACCAGAGCTCATGTCCGATTGTAATAGAAAACGGCAGCCCCAGCATATTCGACACAAATATGTACATCAGCAATGTGACACCAAGTGCCAAGAAGTTAGCCCCTGTTTTTAAATCCATTGTACTGCCAATAATATTGCGGACGAAATCAACAATCCATTCCATAAAGTTCTGGGCTTTTCCAGGACGGATCGAAAGCGTTCTTGTCGTTAATATAGCAATCAATAAAACAATCACACTCGCCACAGTAATCATCAGAATGTTTGTCAGATTAAAAGTAAGACCTAGAAATTCTATAGTTCTGTAACCATGATTCAAAGGGTTTTCACCTCTCTTCCATTGATGAACGTTTAAGCTGGATAAAGGAATCTATCATAATGACAGGGTATATTGTCATTAATCCAATAACTGTACTTGCCATATGAAAATATTCGGGATTTTTATAGGCGACAGCCACAGCAAGAATCGCATTGCACCACCGCGCTGCGCTCCCGAGAGATCGTATGGACTTTCCTTTCTCAACAGCTCTGTCAAAAGCATTCATTCTCCTGACGAGCAGTAAAAAATTAAACAAACTGAAAACAGTTCCCAGAATAAGGCCTAAAAAAACGGTTTTATACGCTGTTAAACCATAACCCAGTACATACACTGCCAAAATGAACAATAAATATTTGCGTTGTCTGCTAAATGTAAGCTTGGGATCGTCCATCAATTATCTGTCTCCTGATGAAAAAATAATGTATAGCTTGGATACGGCAAAAATCAGCGGTTAACCCTTAGTAGAAGACCTTTTTTGACCGGCAAAAAACGGGCCTGTTCGAAAAAATCATTCATCCGCAAGCCTTGCAGGGATGCTGTTTCATTCGCTTAAATAAATCCTCATAATACGGGTTTGCTGAGAGGATTTACATTGGGGATGAGGACTATAATGAAAGCTATGAAAACCTTCTCATAATACCCTCGTTTAGCATACAATAGCCCCTAACATGTGTCAATCTGTTTAAAGTTAAAAAACTTTTTATACTTTACGTCTCCACAGAATGTTCACATTTTCACCTATAATTGTATACAAATTGACCGAATATCAAAAAACTGGATAAAAAAAGAACCCCTTTATTTTGGGGTTTTCTTTTTTATTTTGTTCCAAACATGCGGTCTCCCGCGTCTCCGAGACCTGGAACAATATAGCCTTTTTCGTTTAATTTTTCATCAAGCGCCGCGATGTAAATATCAACGTCCGAATGATGCTTCTGCAATTCTTCCACACCCTCCGGCGCTGCTACAAGACACATGAAACGGATATTTTTCGCACCGCGTTTTTTGAGGCTGTGAATGGCTTCAACTGCGGAACCGCCTGTAGCGAGCATCGGGTCAACCACGATGAATTCACGCTCTTCCACATCAGAAGGAAGCTTGACATAGTATTCCACGGGTTTTAAGGTTTCAGGATCACGGTAAAGGCCGACATGCCCCACTTTTGCAGCGGGAATCAGCTTTAAAATGCCGTCAACCATTCCCAATCCTGCTCTTAGGATAGGAACCACTCCGAGTTTTTTCCCTGAGATGACTTTCGATTTTGCAGCCTGAACCGGTGTATTGATGTCCACTTCTTCCAAAGGAAGATCGCGGGTAATTTCAAATGCCATAAGTGTGGCTACTTCATCTACTAACTCTCTAAAATCCTTCGTACCTGTATTTTCATTCCGTATATATGTCAGCTTGTGCTGAATTAAAGGATGATCAAATACATAAACCTTTCCCATACTGTGTTTCAGCTCCTTTTTTATTGTCCCATCAACAATTACACACTTCTATTGATTCTACAAAAAAAGACATTGAGTTTCAAGAACATCGTCAAAAAACCCGCCGGGCATAAGCGCCATGCGGGTTTTTTGGATCTTAATAATCTAATTCTTTATATAAAGGAAATTTATCAGTCAGAGCAGCTACACGCTGTCTTGCTTCTTCAAGTTTCCCTTCATCTTCGTGGTTTTTCAATGCAAGCGCAATGATAGCGCCGACTTCTTCCAATGCGTCTCCGTCAAAACCGCGGCTGGTTACAGCAGCTGTACCAAGACGGATACCGCTTGTAACGAAAGGTTTTTCAGGATCGTATGGAATCGCGTTTTTGTTAGATGTAATACCGATTTCATCAAGTACGTGCTCTGCAACCTTACCAGTCAGTCCGAGAGAACGAAGGTCAACAAGGATAAGGTGGTTGTCAGTTCCGCCTGAAACAAGCTGGATGCCCTCTTTCGTTAACGCTTCAGCCAAACGTTTCGCGTTTGAAATGACGTTTTGTGCATATGTTTTGAAATCGTCCTGCAATACTTCGCCGAATGAAACAGCTTTTGCGGCAATAACGTGCATCAGCGGGCCGCCTTGAATGCCAGGGAAGATTGATTTATCAATTTTCTTGCCAAACTCTTCACGGCAAAGGATCATACCGCCGCGAGGACCGCGAAGTGTTTTATGTGTTGTTGTTGTAACGAAATCAGCATAAGGAACCGGGTTTGGATGAAGGCCTGCCGCAACAAGTCCTGCGATATGCGCCATATCCACCATGAAGTAAGCGCCGACTTCATCAGCAATTTCACGGAATTTCTTAAAGTCGATTGTACGAGGATACGCACTTGCTCCTGCTACGATAAGCTTCGGTTTATGAGCGAGGGCTTTTTCACGCACGTCATCGTAATCAATATATTGAGTTTCTTTATCTACGCCGTACTCAACAAAGTTATATTGAACACCGCTGAAGTTGACTGGGCTTCCGTGTGTTAAATGGCCGCCGTGGGAGAGGTTCATCCCAAGTACAGTATCGCCTTGCTCCAAAATCGTGAAATACACTGCCATATTTGCTTGTGCGCCTGAATGCGGCTGAACGTTTACATGCTCCGCTCCAAAGATTTCCTTCGCGCGGTCACGAGCGATATCTTCAGCGACATCGACGTGCTCGCATCCGCCGTAGTAGCGTTTGCCCGGATATCCTTCTGCGTATTTATTTGTCAAAACAGATCCTTGTGCTTCCATAACCGCTTCACTTACAAAGTTCTCAGAAGCAATCAATTCGATCTTAGTCTGTTGGCGTTCACGCTCATTTTTAATGGCGTTAAACACTTGTTCGTCTTGCGCAGGTAAATGTTTCATCAGCGAGATCCTCTCCTATCCGTATCCTGTTCTTTGTTTTTACCATCACTATTGTACATGGTTTTTAAGGCCGATGTAAAAGATTATTTTTAAAAAATCTAAATTTTTATTGGTAAAAACGAATAATGATAACTTAAATTTAATTTAAAGTTCGGAATTTATATCACTGTCTTAAAATAAAAGAAAAGACTGGCCATGCAGTCCTTTCATTCGCAATCATAAACCGCCCGCACTCCGCCGATTAGTTTCGGCCGTGTACGCGCTAATGTCACATGGGCTGAACCGAGGCTGTTTTGAGAGACACGCACAGGGACAGCCACCGGCTTCAGATGCATGCCGATAAACGTATCGCCTATATCGATTCCTGCGTCAGCCTGAATGGTTTCAACAAGAACGGGAGACTTCATCTGTTTAAACGCATAAGACGCCATCGCGCCTCCTGCTTTTGGAACGGGCACGGCAGAAACGGTTGGAAGCCTGAACAGCCGGGCCGTGTCTGATTCGACAACAAGCGCTCTGTTCAAATGCTCGCAGCATTGAAACGCGAGATGGATTCCCGTTTTTTCCCGAAGCTCGGCAAGTCCGCTGTAGATGCTTTCTGCAATGTCTACACTCCCCGATGTGCCGATCCGGCTGCCAGCCACTTCACTCGTGCTGCATCCAAGGACGAAAAGCTGATCTTGTTTCAATTCAGCCTGTTCCTGAAACTCAGACAGCATCGCCTGCCACGTTTGTTTCATCTCATTCATTAAACAGCACCCCTACAGGTTTTTCTCTTCATAATCTGAGATTTTTCCAATACGCGTTTGGTGTCTTCCTCCGGTAAACTCAGTGGTCAGCCAGATTTTTGCGATTTCCCGAGCCAAACCAGGGCCGATCACCCGTTCACCCATCGCAAGGATGTTTGTGTCATTATGCTCCCTCGTCGCCTTGGCGCTGAAGGTATCGTGCGCCAGCGCGCAGCGAATCCCTTTTACTTTATTTGCGGAAATGCTCATACCGATGCCTGTCCCGCAAATTAAAATTCCTCTGTCAACTTCGCCGCTAACCACTTTTTCGGCCACCGGAAAAGCATAATCCGGATAATCGACAGAACCGCTGCCGCAGTCGCAGCCCATATCAATATATTCAATTTGCAATTCGTCCATTAAATCTTTGATTTCATTTCGAATGTGAACGCCGCCATGATCCGATGCAATGGCTACTTTCATCTGCTTTTCCTCCCAGCGTGTGTGATGCGGCCCGCCCGCTTTATTGAACGCGCAGCCTGTCCGCTCTTTGATTCACACCATATGATGTGCTTTTCACTATATTCTACTCCTTCACGCAGGATTTGCAAATGACCTGTTTGCAGATATTCTGGCAACTTACCTGCCTTCTTTTTTCAGCTGTTTTGCCAGCTGCCGAAGAAGTTCTTCAAGCTCATCTCGCGTTTGTTTATAGATGTCAATTGAGCCGCCGAACGGATCGATAACATCCCCATGGCTGCCTGTGACATATTCTTTTAATGTAAACACTTTATCACGATAACGTCCAAATTGGCTGGCAATGATCTGTTTGTGCTGATGGGTCATAGCCAGAACCAAATCTGCCGATTCCATATGTTCTTCAGTTAATGGAGAAGACACATGATTAAGGGCAATGTGTTTTTCAAACAGCGCTTCGACTGCATGAGGCGTCGCTCTCCCATTAGGCGAAGCAAACACGCCTGCCGAGCGGACACTGACATTCAGCCCTTCCGTTTCTGCAATTGATTTAAAAAGCGCCTCAGCCATTGGGCTGCGGCACGTATTTCCAGTACAGACAAAAATAATATCCATGTCAGCCACCCCTTATTTTTCTCTATTATATATGAAGAAAAAAGAAACGGCGACTTCGTTTCTTTTATTGGTATATTAAATTGGCAATAGCAGCTTTAGGCCGAATACGATTAATATGATGCCCCCGAGCGCTTCGCTGTATGTGCCAAGCCATGACTGCACTTGTTTCCCGATCAGCAGGCCCAGCCATGTCAGCATCATGCTGAACAGCCCGAACAAAGTAATTGTGAGGAGCGGATGCGAGCCGTATATCCCCAAGCTCAAGCCGACGGAAAAGCTGTCAAGGCTGACGCCGACGGCAAACAGCAATAAGCCCGGCCCTGCCGGCGACATCAATCGTTCTTCTGACTGTTTAAAAGAAGCCATAAGCATTTGAACCCCAAGAACAAAAAGCAGCGCCCCTCCGATATAAACCGCTAACACGCCGAGGAGCCCTGACAGCATGTTACCGGCCGCCATCCCCGCGAGAGGCATGATAACGTGAAAAAGGCCGATGATGAAACCGATATAGAATATCTGCTTCTTTCTGAGTTTGACCATGCCCATTCCAAGGCCGACAGAAAAAGCATCCATCCCTAAAGCAAACGCCATGATGCTTAATGTCATCAGTTCGCCTATAAACAAATCCGACATACATAAATAACCCCCTTGGACACGCCCCGCTTTTTTAGCCTATGCGTGTCCAAAAAGGGTTAGAACATCCGACTGCTTTCAGCGAATCACTCTTCCTCCGGCGGCTTTCATCAGCCTGTTCATAATGGCGAGACCGACACCTGTGTCCGGAAAGGATTCCGAGATAATAACATCCACATTATTCTCATCAAAGCTGCGTAAAGCATCATACAGCCCTGCCGCAACAGTCTCAAGCTGAGCACGTCTTCCGCAGCTCTTTACATAATCAGCGGAATAAACGCTCGCGTTTTCTTCTGTCGTCAGGACACCGACTCGTTTTCCACCCTGTTGATATTCTTGAATGAGGTGCTGCATGCGCTCTGGGCTGCCTTCGCAAATGGCAAGCGGCGCTGTCGGCGCATAATGTGTATATTTCATCCCTGGAGAAATCGGCTTCTCATTTTGGTCGCTGAGCCCTTTATCCACATGGATCGGTCCGATCACCATTTCAATTTGTTCCTTCGTAATGCCGCCCGGGCGCAGGAGAACAGGGACGTCGCCCTCACATGAAAGCACGGTTGATTCGACTCCGATTCCGGTAGGGCCTCCATCCATAATACCGGCTATGCGGCCATCCAAGTCGTGAGCCACATGCTCCGCTTTTGTAGGACTTGGCTTGCCTGATAGATTGGCGCTCGGTGCTGCAATCGGCAGTCCCGATTCACGAATCAATGCAAGGGCAAGCGGATGATCCGGCATTCTAATAGCAACTGTTTCAAGACCTGCCGTTACACGAGGTGAAAGCGCACCGGGTTTGCAAGGCAAAATGAGCGTAAGTGCTCCCGGCCAAAACCGCTTCATCAATGTTTTCGCCTTTTCAGGCGCTTGGCCCGTTAAATCCTCAAGCTGACTGATATCCGCAATGTGGACAATCAAGGGATTATCGCTCGGCCGCCCTTTTGCCTCATATATTTTTTGGACGGCATCCGTATTTTTCGCGTTTGCGCCTAGGCCATATACCGTTTCTGTCGGAAAGGCAACGACCTCATTTTCTCGAAGCAAAGCGGCTGCTTGTGCAATTTGTGGATCATTTGTGGATAACTCGTCAGTTACATCCACAAACCATCTTTTCGTTTTCATTTCTGACCAAACTCCTTATTCACAACAATAAAACGATTGTTTTACGCGTGTAATCCTTTTGAAAGTATAAAAGATGTCCTGTAATAAAACAAGCGTTATCCACAAATTGTGGACAACGCTAATAAAGAAGTGGATAAGTATGTGTATAAACTGCATTTATCCAGACGTTTTTTTCATCAAAACGGCCCCTTCTGTTTGCCGCGATTCACAGAAATGATCAGAAGAGAACAGTTCTTCCGGTACACTTTCAGCTCTTTCAAATCCCATGGCCGTCAGAAAGTCCGCAGAGGAATGCTGATTCGCTACTAGATATACGGTTTTGATTTGATGCTTTTCGCACAGCACCTCCATGCTTTGAAAAAGCGTGACAATATGGCCTTGGTGAAGCTTGTCCGATATGACCAGCGACCGCAGCAGCCCCTGGTCACAGCTTATTTTTTCAATTCCGAGGCAGCCGGCAATGTTTTTCTCATTGTCCTCCAGCATAAGAAATTGAGTGAAGCCTTCTTTCACGCCTTCATAGCTGGTTTTCGCCTGTTTTAAAAATTCCTCAAGCACCTCTCCGTCTTTTTCCCTTGCCACCCGCAGTTGATAAAACATCCGTTCACCCCGTTTTTCGTTCTTTCTTCAAATCTATGAGGCAAATCTATTTTTAGACCAGATGATTAGGAAAAAAGGTCGGAAATCCATTCGACTAAGAAGAATTTCACTTCTGTGCCGTCTTCCTTCTCTTCTTTCTCTTCTTTTTTTGCTTTCTCTGCTTTAGCGGTTACGTCCTCAAGCACTTTTTCAGTCTGCTTTTTTGAGGCTTCTTTATCTTCTTGCTCTTTGACGGCTTCCCCGTTAGAAAAATCGAGAAAGCAGAGGGGCGGGAACAGCACACACCACCAGTTGGCGCCGTCGCCGTTTCCAAGCGTGATCAAAATCGCTTCATACTCACCGGCTGGATAAACCATGTTGCCGTAAAGCTTTGTCGGAAATGAGATTTTGTCAAAATCAACGGATATTGACTGATTCGCTCCTTCTTTCTCCATCGTTTCCTTTGCAATCGCTTTGATTTCAGGCAGCTTTGAGCGAATCACACGACGCGCTTCTTCAATAGAAGTAATATCCTTTACCCAAGTTGTGATTTCTTTATTCACCGCATCTCTGATATGACGTTTTAATTGCTGGTCTTGATCACTATCGCTGTTTGCCAATATTCTCAAACGAATCGCCTGATCTGGTATGACCACCGGCTGATTTTCCGATTGCTGTGCCGTCTCTTCTTTCGCAAGCCCTACGAGCGCTCCGGATAATAAAAGAAAGATATATATACAAATGATTACTGTTTTTTTCATCGGTCCCCACCGTTCCTCTCCGTGCTTTGTTTCTAGCCCTATTATGGACAAGGAGAACCTGGGGTAAACGTGCAGGGTGAAAAAAATCTAGCAAGCTGTTAATCTTATTTATGGTACGATAGTGCTTTAGGAGGTTTAAGATGAAATACAATTATACAGTGCTCTTATCAGCATTCACGATGTCGGTTCTTTATTCGGTTATTTATATTCATTCATTTATTATTGCCGCTCTCATCACAATGGCATTTTATTTTCTGTTTCCTTATTTGATCTTCGCACTGCCGCTTCAAATCATGATGAATAAAAAGCCGAAACGGTTCAGCCCTTTGTACCTGCTGTATTACCTTGCCGCTGCTTTTATTGCCAACGCGATCATTTTCGGCGTGCTTCAGCCTTCGGGACAATCTCTTTTTCAAAATACAGCCTTTTATCTTTTCGCTGTATTAACAGCTCTTGTCTATTGGATATGGGACTCTGTTTTACTGCAAAAAAAGGAAGCCTAAAAGGCTTCCTTTTTTATTAAAACAAAACCGTCAGCAAATAACATAGAATGGAAGGTATCGCCGCAACAAAAAAAGCGGCTGCCATTTTTAGACGTGATGTACGGCCTTCTTTGGTTTCTGAATGGTAGTTTGCCCGCTGATCGCTTCCGCTTACAGCCAAACCCGATGTGATGATCGCGAGCCCGACTAAAACGAGAGACGCAACGCCAAAAATCGCTTCATATGAAGGAGCCTGTGAAAAAATGGTGCCAATCATGCTCTCAATCGCGATGAGCAGGATTCCTGCTGTCAGGGCCTTTTTCATGTTTACATCCCCTTTGCTGGTGTTCAACAGCTTGATCCATTCACTCGCCGGCAAGCTGCTTATTTATTTTTATGAATCAGAGCGCATATGGTTCTGTCTTTTCCATTAATATCTTTCAGCACTTCCACTTCCGCATCCTTAAACGCCTTGAGGATCAAGTCTTTGACCGCCGCCCCCTGTTTCCAGCCGATTTCAAAAACGACAAATACTTTCTCCTTCATGACAAGCGGGATGTCTTCCATAAACCGCTTATAAAATTTCAGCCCGTCTCCGCCATCGGTGAGCGCGTGCAGCGGCTCATGAAAACGGACAATTTCAGATAGATCAGCCATTTCTTCCTCTGAAATATATGGCGGGTTCGAGACAATGATATCTGCTTTTTTTCCCGCCTTAATAAAAGGCTCAAGCAGATCGCCCTGATAAAAGCGCACATTCGCTCCAAGTTTTTCTGCATTGGCAGAGGCGACTTGCAGCGCCTCTTTCGAAATATCGACTGCTGATACAGAAAAGCTTTGGTTTTCAAGCGCAAGCGTGACGGCTATCGCGCCGCTCCCTGTACCAACGTCAACGACTTCGAGCCGGTCATCTTCAGAAAAGACATTACGATATTTTTCAAGCAAATGAAGGACAACCTCTTCTGTTTCCGGCCGCGGGATCAGCACATCATCATTCACCATAAATTCCCGCCCGTAAAAAAACTCTTTTCCGATAATGTATTGCACCGGCACGCCCTCTTTATGCATCTCAACGTGACGCGTAAAGCGATACAGTTCGTCGTCGCCAATCGGTTCCTGCAAGCTGGCGAGCAGCCTGCTTCTCTCCATTCCAGTATCATAAAGCAATAGCAGCTCGGCAGCATTTTCTTCTCTTCCCGCTTCGGTTAAATAAGAAGAAGCCCATTTCAGGGCTTCGAATATCGTCTTCATCTTAACCTTCCGACTGCTGAAGCTTGCTCGCCTGATCTTCTACGATCAGTGCTTCAACCACTTCGTCAAGTTTTCCTTCAAGAATCTGATCAAGCTTTTGAATCGTCAAACCGATTCTGTGATCCGTCACACGGTTTTGCGGGAAGTTGTATGTGCGGATACGTTCAGAACGGTCACCAGATCCGACTGCTGATTTCCGTGTTTGATCATATTCAGCCTGGGCTTCCTGCTGAAATTTATCATAGATTCTGGCACGAAGAACCTTCATTGCTTTTTCTTTGTTCTTGATTTGAGATTTTTCATCCTGGCATGATACAACAACACCTGTCGGCAAGTGCGTCAGACGAACGGCAGACATTGTTGTGTTGACGCTTTGTCCGCCCGGTCCGCTTGAAGCAAACGTATCGACGCGGATATCCTTCTCATGGATGTCAACCTCTACCTCTTCCGCCTCAGGAAGACAAGCTACCGTTGCAGTGGATGTATGGATACGTCCGCCCGATTCTGTTTCCGGAACACGCTGTACGCGGTGGGCGCCGTTTTCATATTTGAGTTTAGAATATGCGCCGCTTCCCGTAATCATAAAGATGATCTCTTTGTAGCCGCCTGTTCCGGTTACATTCGCTTCCATGACCTCTGTCTTCCAGCCTTGAAGCTCAGCGTAACGGGAATACATTCTGTACAGGTTGCCAGCGAATAAAGCGGCTTCCTCGCCTCCCGCAGCTCCGCGAATCTCCATGATAACGTTTTTGTCGTCATTAGGATCTTTCGGGATCAGGAGCACTTTCAAGCGTTCTGACAGTGTTTCCGTTTCCTTCTGAAGTTCAGAAATCTCTTCCTTCACCATGTCGCGCATCTCAGCGTCCAGCTTCTCTTCAAGCATTGCTTTTGCATCAGCCAGCTGTTCTGACGCATCTCTGTATTGTCTATATACGTCAACTGTTTCTTGTATATCAGATTGCTCTTTTGAATATTCTCTCAGCTTTTTCGGATCGTTGACTACTTCTGGATCGCTTAAAAGCTCATTTAATTTTTCGTATCGTTCTTCGATTGATTTTAAACGGTCTAACACGGTCTTCACCTCTGTTTTCCTGTGCGTAACATTCTCATTATAGTATAGTGATTAACCCCAGTCAAAAGCATTTCAATCCCAGCTTTAAAAGCCTCCTCTGCTATACTGGGAATCGAGGAGGGATATTGTTGCTGAAATCCATACATCATATTGCAATCATATGTTCAGATTACGAAAAGTCGAAAGCTTTCTACGTACATAAGCTTGGTTTTCAGGTGATTCAAGAAACGTACCGCGAAGAGCGCGGCTCCTATAAGCTTGATTTGTCGCTTAACGGCTCGTATGCCATTGAACTGTTCTCGTTTCCCGACCCGCCCGAACGCCAAACCCGGCCTGAAGCCGCAGGCCTGCGTCACCTCGCCTTTACAGTCAGCAGCTTGGATGAGGCGGTTCAGGCGCTTCATGAAAAAGGAATTGAAACAGAGCCAATCAGAAAAGATCCGCTGACCGGCAAGCGTTTCACCTTCTTTTTTGATCCTGACCAGCTTCCATTAGAACTGTATGAACAATAATATTTTTTGAAGAAAAAAAGGAGATACCCACTTTCTTTGCCGAATCTTTTCTTGTTTTGTCTAACGGGAAGGGAACCGCATTCTATGGTCGAATACCTAGCTAAAAAGGAGGTATGGGATCATGAATACAAATATGGTAGCAAGTGAACTCGGCGTCTCCGCAAAAACGGTGCAGCGGTGGGTGAAGCAGCTGAATCTCCCGGCCGAACGCAATGAGCTCGGACATTATTCGTTCACGGCAGAAGACGTGAAGGTTCTAAAATCTGTTCAAAAACAAATCTCTGAAGGCACGGCGATTCAGGATATTCATCTGCCGAAAAGCGCTAAAAAGCGCACAGGCTTCCTTGTCCAAAAAACAAATGGCGACACAGAACGAAGAATCGAGCAGCTTGAACAAAAGCTGGACACCCTTTTACAGCAAAGGCAGGACGAAAACGAACTGATAGCAAGGATTTCGGAGCTGGAACGCCAGCTGAAACAAAAAGCCGATGAAGGTGTATCTTACCAGCTGCTTCAGCACCGCAGAGAAATTGATGATATTCTTGTAGACCTGCAATCACTGACCTCACAAATGAGAGAATTCACCGCTCAGCCGATCCCCGAGACCGCTGCTGCTTCTGAAAAAACCAAAACAAGAAAAAAACCGCTGCTGTCACTGTTCAAATTTCAAACCTAAAGCAAAAAGCTCCCCGTAAAGGGAGCTTTTTTTGTTACGCAGTAAGCGCGATAATGATTGGAAGTGAAATCAAAGACAGAATCGCACTGACCACAAACGCAGTCGCAGTTTCTTCTTCTTGTTTCTCGAAACGAGTCGCAATCATGGCTGCAACGGCAGAACCAGGGAATGCAACAAGAAGGATCGCTTTTGTCATTTGGTCAGCTGGAAGTCCGACTGCAAGAGCAATCAGGAACATTAACGCAGGCTGAACCGCAACTTTTAGTAACGCAATACCGATAGCCGGCATACTGAGTTTAATTTTACGAATACCAACGGTAACACCGACAGCAAAGAGAGCAACACCAGATGTTGTGCTTCCAAGCTGATCGAGCATTTTAACACCCAGCTCAGGAAGAGTGAAGTTGAACACCAACACTAAGATCATACTGATTAACGGAGCAGCTGCAAGCGGCTCACAAAGACCATGCAGGATTGATTTTCCTGTCATCTTCCAGAAGCTGTCGCCGCCCTCTTCGTTTTTCTTAGAAGTCTCACCTACAGTAGCAACAATGATCGCGAGCGGATCAAGAATCGCGTTTACCACGATACCTGTGACCGCGATCGGAATCGCAACTTCATTCGCTCCGAATAAGCTTCCCAATACAGGAATACCCATAAACGCGAATGTCGGCTGTGCAGAGTTCAAAGAAAATACAGATGAGTTCGTTAAATCATACTTGAAAATAAATCTGCAAACCAAAAGAATGATGATGTAGAAACCAACAATCCCAATAATTAAAGAAATCATTAAAGGAACTTGTGATAAAAATTCACTTCTGGAAGTTGTCAAAATACCAGCGATAAAGTGAGCTGGAAGTGCGTATTTCGTTACTAACGTACTTACCCCTTTTGCCGACTTGGCATCATAACTTCCAAAATGTCCTGCAAACCAACCCAGCACGATAACAAAGAAGATCGGCGCCAGGAGGATTAAGATATCTAAGATGCTCAAAATATTCTCCTCCAAATCCTATGTCCGTATACTTTAGCTTTACAAAAAGCTTTCCCTCGGACAGAAAAATTTACTCGCTAATTATTTCGCGATGATTTTTTTGTATTCCGGTGTCCACATTGCATCAAGAACCGCTTGTTTCACATCTTCAGGCTGACGATTTGCCACGCCATCTTTAATTGCTGCTTCAGCAACGGCAATCGCAACTTGAATAGAAACCTCTTGAAGCTTATCAATGCTTGGAAGCAACCCTGCTCCGGGTGTTTCAAGATCAACCATTTCAGCAATCGCATCAGCAGTTGCAGCAAACATAGCAGGCGTAATGATACGCGCTTCAGCTACAATTGAACCAAGTCCAAGACCAGGGAACGCGAATGCGTTGTTAGATTGTCCGATTTCATAAGAAACACCGTTGTATTCTACATTGTCAAATGGGCTTCCTGTTGCAATAAGCACTTTTCCGTCAGTCCATTTGAACAGGTCTTCAGGAACTGCTTCAGCAAGGTGAGTCGGGTTAGACATCGGCATGATAACCGGACGGTCTACGTGAGATGCCATTTCTTTTACAATTTCCTCTGTGAACGCACCTGAAACCCCTGAAGTGCCAATCAAGATCGTTGGTTTCGCTTGGCGAACCACTTCATCGAATGGAATTTGACCTTTTTCATCGCGCTTCCAGTCTTTCACTTCATCCGCATTGCGAAGGTAAGGTTTTTGGAAATCAAGGATGCCTTCGATGTCTTCAGTCAGCAAGCCTCTGTAATCAAGTGTGTAGAAACGTTTGTTAGCTTCTTCTTCAGACAATCCGGCAAGCACCATTGTGTCACGGATTTGGTCAGCAATACCGATACCGGCAGAACCAGCACCGAAAATAACAACACGCTGATCTTTAATAGAAGCGCCTGTTTTCTTCATAGCGGCAAGCACACCAGCAAGTGTAATCGCGCCAGTACCTTGAATATCATCATTAAATGTCAGGATTTCATGATTGTATTTCTTCATGATATTGCGTGCATTTTTGTTGCCAAGGTCTTCCCAGTGAAGAAGCGCTTTAGGGAAGAATTTCAATGCAGCTTTTACATAAGCGTCAATGAAAGCTTCATAGCGTTCACCTTGAACACGTTCATGCTTGTTCCCAATATATAAAGGATCGTTTAGAAGTTTTTCGTTGTTCGTACCGACATCAAGCACAACCGGAATAACACGGCTAGGGTCAATACCAGCTGCAGCAGTGTAAACAGCTAATTTACCGATTGCGATGTTAATACCGCCTACACCCCAGTCACCGATACCGAGAATGCTTTCAGAGTCAGTAGCAACGATAAGATCAATATCGCCTGCTGTCGCATGAAGGTTTTCAAACGCTTTTTCAATACCGTCAATGTTGTCGATTGACAAGTAGATTCCTTGAGGTCTTCTATATTCATGGCTGTACTCCTGAATCGCTTCACCAACTGTTGGTGTGTACACAACAGGAAGCATTTCGCGAAGATGGTTTTGCAGCAATTTATAGAAAAGAACTTCATTGCGGTTTGCAAGATCACTTAAGTAAACATTTTGACGAAGGCGGTCAGGCTGCGCTTGGAACTGCTCGTACGCGCGTTGTGCTTGTTGATCAAGAGAAAGTACAGTTGGCGGAAGAAGCCCTTCTAAGCCAAGTTCTTGTCTTTCTTCTAGTGAAAAAGCAACGCCTTTATTTAAAGTAGGAATAGATAAAACTTCTTTTCCTCTAAGAGTTGTTTCTAAGTGCCCTTCTTTGGTTTTTTTTATGTTATTCAAGCAAATCTCCTTCTTTCTTGAAATAGTTAACCAAGTTAAGTAATAACCCATCTAAAATATGACCGATCATGATCTTTATGCGACTTTGTGACAATTATTCGAACAATGTCTCAAAACTATTTACATTACGTAAGCTATTGTATGCCTGTCAAAATCAAAATTCAAGGGAAGAAAATTACTTAATTTTTTAATATACTTAATTAAATTTTTTAATTGAATATTATCAGAATATAAAAAAAACACCGGTGTTTTCAGCCGGTGCTTTCTATCTTTATACCCATGTTTTGGACTATTTTTTAGATTTTCCTGGGACTTCGTGATGATGTCTGCATCTGGCTTCATACGATTCAGAGGCACCAACCAAAATGACCGGATCATCGTAAGAAGCAGGTTTGCCGTCAATGAGGCGCTGTGTTCTGCTCGCCGGTGATCCGCAGACAGAACAAACGGCTTGCAGCTTTGTCACACTTTCTGCAATCGCCATAATATTCGGCACGACGCCGAACGGCTCTCCCCTAAAATCCATATCGAGGCCCGCTGCTATCACACGGTAGCCTTTGTCGGCAAGAGATGATAAAACCTCAACAATTTCCTGATCAAAAAACTGCACTTCATCAACCGCAATCACATCTGTACTTTCACTGATGTGATCCCAAATGTCAGCAGCAGACGAAATGGCGTAGCTCGTCATTGATGTTCCATTATGGGAGACAACAGCAGCTTCGCTGTATCGATTATCAATCACAGGCTTAAATACCCTGACTTCCTGCTTGGCGTAAGTCGCTCTCTTCACTCTTCTGATCAGCTCTTCAGATTTACCCGAGAACATGCTGCCGCAAATCAGCTCAAGCCACCCGCTTTGTTTCATTATGTACATAGGCTTCGCTCCCCTCTCTCTGCCAGCTGTGCTTTAGACAATATAAAAAACAGGCAAGATTGCTTCTTGCCTGTTGAGAAATCTATTATTACTTAAGACCGTATTTTTTGTTAAAGCGATCAACACGACCATCAGCAGAAGCGAATTTTTGACGACCAGTGTAGAATGGGTGGCATTCAGAGCAAATCTCAACGCGTACCTCTTCTTTTACTGAGCCTGTTTCAAATTCATTTCCGCAAGCGCATTTAACTGTTGCTTTTTTGAAATTAGGATGAATTCCTGCTTTCATTGTATCCATCTCCTTCCGCCCTGAATCCCGTGTGGAAACAGAGTTATTATTTCGGAGCGTTGTCCGAAACGCATATGAGAAAATTATATCAGTGATTTACTTCTTTTGCAAATACAATTTATCTTCTTGCAGATGATAGATTTGCCTGTTTCCATTCTTGATTGAGAATATCGAAAAATTCCTGGTTTGTTTTGGTCTTTTTCATTTTTCTCATGAATTTTTCGGCGAAATCAGGTGAATCAGACATCGTTTTGCGGATCGACCATAGACGATCAAGATGCTCTTTAGGCACAAGCAGCTCTTCTTTGCGCGTTCCAGAACGGCGGATATCAATGGCAGGGAAGATGCGGCGCTCTGCCAGAGAGCGGTCAAGGTGAAGCTCCATGTTGCCTGTTCCCTTGAATTCCTCATAAATGACATCATCCATACGTGATCCTGTATCAACAAGAGCCGTAGCAAGGATGGTTAAGCTGCCGCCTTCTTCGATATTTCTCGCAGCCCCGAAGAAGCGTTTCGGACGGTGGAACGCCGCTGGGTCAATCCCCCCAGAGAGCGTTCTTCCGCTTGGCGGAATCACTAAGTTGTAGGCGCGGGCAAGCCGAGTGATACTATCCATCAGGATGATGACGTCTTTTTTATGTTCAACGAGACGCATCGCGCGCTCAAGCACAAGCTCGGCCACTTTGATATGGTTTTCCGGCACTTCATCAAACGTTGAGCTGACGACATCCCCAGCTACAGAACGCTCGATATCGGTTACTTCCTCAGGTCTTTCATCAATTAAAAGCACGATTAGCTCTGCTTCAGGCTGGTTCGCTGTAATGCTGTTGGCAATTTCCTTCAGCAGCATCGTTTTTCCGGCTTTCGGCGGCGCCACAATCAATCCGCGCTGTCCAAATCCGACCGGCGCCATCATGTCCATAATTCTTGTAGACAAGAAGTTCGGCTTTGTTTCAAGCACCATTTGGCGATCTGGATAAAGTGGCGTAAGAGCAGGGAAATGCACACGCTCTTTTGCTGATTCGGGATCATCCCCGTTCACTGCTTCAACGTGCAAAAGTCCATAGTAACGTTCATTTTCTTTTGGAGGGCGAACCTTGCCGGATACTTTGTCTCCGTTCCGCAAATCGAAACGGCGGATTTGTGAAGCTGAGATGTAAATATCTTCTGAGCTTGGAGAGTAGTTGATCGGTCTCAGGAAGCCGAAACCTTCAGACTGGATGATCTCAAGAACGCCTTCCATAAACAACAGGTCTTCCTGTTCTGCATTCGCTTTCAGAATGGCGAAAATGAGTTCTTTTTTTGTCAGTTTACTGTAATAGGAGATTTTATAATGTCTTGCAAGTTCATAAAGCTCTTTCAATTTCATATTTTCCAATGAGGAAATAGATACGTCTTTCATAAAAACACCACGCTTTTCATAGTCAATATCTTACTCTGAACATGTCATCTGCTGCTTTTGCACAACATCCGCCAAAGCACATTCTTTTTTTAACATAAAGGAACTTCTATCGGTAACACTTCCACCCATGATCGGCGCTTTTGTTAAAAGGATTGTCTTAATGAGTTTTGAAGGAAGCGAGGACAAAAACATGAGAAGATCAATACTTATATCGTCTGTATGCGGTAGAAATTGAAACTTTCCTAGTGCTTAAAAGAAGGTATTACGCAGTAAAATTCGCAGCACTCTTTATTTTTACCTTATTTCAAAAAATTATTCAACTGAAATAAGGTTTTGACATGGAATTGATAGAGTTGACGCTTTTCTGCAAAAGTTAAAGCGGGCTCTCACCCGCTTTTTCTGTTTGTTATGGACGGATTACAAGATTTGGTTTCTTTTTCAAGCTGTGTCTGCCGTCAACGAAACGGACAGTGCCTGATTTTGCACGGATAACTAAGCTTTCAGTTGTTCCGACAGAGCCTTTAAATTGAACTCCTTTTAACAGCTCGCCGTCAGTAACCCCTGTAGCTGCAAAAATCGCGTCATCCCCCTTCACAAGGTCTTCCATGCGAAGGACTTTGCTTAAATCAAGGCCCATTTTATGACAGCGTGTGATTTCTTCTTCGTTTTGCGGAAGAAGTTTACCAATGATTTCTCCGCCGAGCGCTTTTAGCGCGACAGCGGATAACACACCCTCAGGAGCGCCGCCTGATCCGAACAGGATGTCAACGCCCGTGTGGTCGAAAGCCGTGTTGATGGCGCCAGCGACATCGCCGTCATTGATCAATTTGATTCTGGCGCCGGCCTCACGAAGCTCGGAAATGATTTTTTCGTGTCTTTCACGGTTTAAAATGGTGGCAACGACGTCCTCAACGTCCTTGTTTTTTGCTTTTGCCACCGCTTTAAGGTTGTCAATGACAGGTGCTTCAATATCTATGCAGCCCACAGCCTCCGGACCGACTGCAATTTTTTGCATATACATGTCAGGAGCATTCAGCAGCGTGCCATGGTCTGCTACCGCAATCACCGTCAGCGCGTTCCAGCCGCCGCTTGCTAAGATGTTTGTGCCTTCAAGAGGGTCAACTGCGACATCAACGCGCGGGCCGTACCCGTTTCCGAGTTTTTCCCCGATATACAGCATTGGCGCTTCGTCCATTTCTCCCTCACCGATTACAACGGTCCCTTTCATCGGCACTGTATCAAAAACGTCTCTCATTGCACTTGTTGCCGCTTCATCAGCCTCGTCCTTTTTTCCCCGGCCCATCCATCTCGCCGATGCTAATGCCGCAGCTTCGGTTACACGTACCAATTCCATTGATAAACTTCTTTCCATTTCAACACGATCTCCTCTCACAAGAAACCATTATGAATTTTGAAGCTGTTCTATTTCTTCGTCTGTCATTCTTTCACGCCAAATTGTAGCTCCAAGCCCCTCAAGCTTCTTCTCAAGGCTGCTGTAGCCTCGGTCAATATGCTCCAGTCCCGTAATTTCCGTGACGCCGTCAGCCATCAGTCCGGCTACCACCAAGCAGGCTCCGGCACGAAGATCGCTCGCCTTCACTTTTGCGCCTTGAAGCTCGACAGGACCTGTGATGATGGCGGATCTGCCTTCTACTTTCATATTGGCACCCATCCGTCTCAGCTCATCAATGTGCTTGAATCTTGCCGAGTAGATGGTGTCTGTAACGACGCTTGTCCCTTTTGCCCTTGTCAGAAGCGCCGTCATCGGCTGCTGTAAATCCGTCGGAAACCCCGGATATACGAGGGTTTTGACGTCAACCGGCTTTAAGTTCTTCTGCCCGCCGACAATAAGAAGCTGGTCGTCGCTTGTTTCGATATGATAGCCCATTTCTCTCAGCTTTGCCGTTAACGACTCAAGATGAGTGGGAATGACGTTATCGATAATGACTTCCTTGCCCATTGCAGCGCCCGCAATCATAAATGTCCCGGCCTCAATTCTGTCCGGTATGATCGTATGCTTGCAGCCGTGCAGTTCCTGAACGCCGTCGATTCGGATCACATTGGTGCCCGCGCCTTTGATTTTGGCGCCCATGCTTGTAAGCAATGTCGCGACGTCAATAATCTCTGGCTCTTTGGCAGCGTTTTCGATAATCGTTTTCCCTTCTGCCAAAACAGCGGCGAGCATAATGTTAATCGTTGCTCCTACGCTTACGACATCTAAATAAATCCGTGCGCCTCTCAGCCTTTCAGCTCGCAAATAAATGGCGCCTTGTTCATTGGTTACTTCAGCTCCGAGCGCCTCAAAGCCTTTGATATGCTGATCAATCGGGCGGGGCCCTAAGTGACAGCCGCCAGGCAATCCAATGACTGCTTGCTTGAAGCGGCCTAGCATCGCCCCCATTAAATAATACGACGCGCGAAGCTTTTTTACTTTCCCGTTAGGAAGCGGCATGCTGATCATCGACGTAGGGTCAACAACCATTTCCCCATTCTCAAAATGCACGTTGCCGCCGATTTCCTTTAACAGGTCACGCAGCGTTTCAATATCTGAAATCTCTGGAAGCCCTTCAATTGTCACCTCGGAATTTGCCAAAATGGTTGCAGGTATTAACGCAACAGCGCTGTTTTTAGCGCCACTGATATGTACTGTACCGTTTAACGAGTCACCGCCGGCAATATTCAACTTTTCCATGATAGTCTCCTTCCATAAGAAGATAGCTGCGGAGCTAAATAAAATGTCATTTTATTCTGTCTCTGCAAATAAAGCTCATGTCCAAAATCTAGCCAATTCGAAGAGAAAGAATACAACACATTGTAAAATATCAGGAAGAAAATAGCGAAGCTTTGCGGGGCACAGGTTTTAAAAGTTGCACAGAGACCCGCCGGCTTAAGAGACATCGTCTTCATCCGGCAAAAGCAGTACGCAAACCCTTCATTCCGATATCAGCTTCTGCAGCCCAATGATTCCTTCTCTGTAAAGCGGCGTCAGCATCTGAAGGTCCGCTGTATCAGGTCGGTGAAAAACAAAGGCCGCGGCAAACAGGCATAAAGCTGTTTGCCGCCCCTTTCATTATTTGTTCCAGTCTGCAAGGAATTGTTCGATTCCTTTGTCTGTTAACGGGTGTTTAGTGAGCGCATGAATGACTTTCAGCGGCATTGTGCCGATGTGAGCCCCTCTTAAAGCGGCTTCTGTCACGTGCTGCGGGTGGCGGATAGACGCTGCAATGATTTGCGTGTCAAGTCCGTGAATGTCAAAAATCTGTTTAACTTCTGAAATCAGGTCAAGCCCGTTGTGGCCGATATCATCTAAACGTCCCAGGAATGGAGATACATACGTCGCCCCCGCTCTTGCAGCAAGAAGCGCCTGGTTGGCATTGAAGATCAATGTAACGTTTGTTTTGATGCCTAAGTCAGTAAGTGCTCTCACCGCTTTTAAACCGTCAGACGTCATTGGAATTTTGACCGTAATGTTCGGAGCGATTTTCGCCAGTTCTTTTCCTTCCTCGATCATTTCCTCAGCTTTCAAAGAAATAACCTCTGCGCTTACAGACCCTTTCACGACGTCTGTAATCTCGCGAAGACGGTCGTGGAATGATACGTTAGCTTCCTTTGCTACTAAACTAGGGTTCGTCGTAACACCGGCGAGAATTCCTAATTCATTCGCTTCTTTAATTTCATCGATATTGGCTGTATCAACAAAGAATAACATTTTCAAAAAGCCTCCCTGATTAAGAAATTTTCTGAACTGTGAGATATGATTACGCTTTCTATAGATAGACGGAAAACCGCCTGTCAAGCTGTCAGGCGGCTATAAAAAGTTCCAATTGAATTAAGCTTGGTTTGAAGAACCAAATTCACGCATTTTACCGATAACTGTTTCTTTGATCGCTTCACGAGCTGGTCCAAGATATTTACGTGGATCGTACTCGTCAGGCTTAGCTGCCAATGTTTCACGAACAGCTTTTGCAGAAGAAATTTGGTTTTCAGTATTCACGTTGATTTTAGCTGTACCAAGTGAAATTGATTTTTTGATGTCAGCAGTCGGAATTCCAGTACCGCCGTGAAGAACTAGCGGAAGACCAGTTGATTTCCCGATTTCTTCCATTTCTTTGAAGCCAAGGTTTGGTTCGCCTTTGTAAGGGCCGTGAACAGAACCTAATGCAGGTGCAAGGCAGTCGATGCCAGTGCGCTCAACAAGCTCTTGGCACTCTTTAGGGTCAGCGTAGATTACGCCTTCAGCGATAACGTCATCTTCTTGTCCGCCGACTGTTCCAAGCTCAGCTTCTACAGATACTCCGTGGAAATGAGCAAGCTCAACAACTTTAGCAGTTGTTGCTACGTTTTCTTCAAATGGATGGTGAGAAGCGTCGATCATTACAGATGTGAAACCTGCATGAATCGCTTTCGCACAAGATTCAAAGCTTGAACCGTGGTCTAAGTGAATCGCAACAGGAACTGTCACTTTGTACTCTTCCATAAGTGCTTTTACCATAGCAACGACTGTTTTGAAGCCGCCCATGTAGCGTCCCGCACCTTCGGAAACACCAAGGATCACTGGAGATTTTTCTTCTTCAGCTGCTTGTAAAATCGCTTGAGTAAACTCAAGGTTGTTTAAGTTAAATTGTCCTACAGCGTACCCTTTTTCTTTAGCTGTATTCAACATTTCCGTCATAGAAACTAAAGGCATGTCGAATGTCCTCCTTATGTAGCCTGATTGTCTTCTAGCGAAAAAAGCTTTCCACCCTAGCATGACCCATATATTGCTGTCATATGTAAATACTCAGATCGCTTTTTCTCCATAACTAGGATACCAACTTTTCGACAAATCGGCAACACAATGACATCATTCATTTGTTTCTTCTTTTTGTCAGTTAGACTTCAGGGGCAGATATTTTTTGACGGCATCTCTAATTTCGTCGATGTCAAACGGCTTTGCAAAGTGCGTCAGAGCGCCCAATTCCTTTGATTCCTGGATCATGTCGAGCTCTCCGTATGCCGTCATGATAATGACCCGGATGTTTTCGTCAATGACCTTCATCCGTTTTAGGATTTCGATTCCGTCCATGCCGGGAATTTTCATGTCTAAAAGCACAAGATCGGGCCGTTCTTTTGTCACAATGTCAAGCGCCTGCAGGCCGTTTGCAGCCTGAAACGTCTGGTAGCCTTCTTTATTGAACACTTCATTAAGCAAAATACGAATGCCGTATTGATCATCAACGATTAAAATTTTTTCATTCATCATTTTACACCCCAATATTATGATTTTCGTCAAAAGTAAGCAGTAGTGTATGTATTCTGTTTGATTTTCCTATTTCCTTTAATTATAATAGTCTACTTTACGACATTTTCTGAGCATTTTCTCTTTTGTTGTATACTGATATTGTACGTTATAAAGGAGGATTCACTTATGTTGAAAATATTTACGACGCAGTTAACAGGTATTTTTTCCCGCATTCAGGATAAGGAATCTGACGCGATTGAAGATGGGGCGCGGCTGCTTGCTCAAGCGGTGATCAGCGGGCATTCCATTTATTTATACGGAGCGAATGAGCTTCAGGGCGTCTTTTATGAGGCCACTGAAAGCAAAGAACCCTTTCCATCTGTCAAAGCCTTTCCGGAAAGCGCTGAAGAAGTGACAGAAAGCGACAGGGTGCTGATGTTTTGCTCGGGGCCGGGCACAGCCGAAGAGCAGGCGCTCGCAAAAGAGCTGTATGAAAAAGGCGCGGGAGTCGTATGCGTTTCGCCCGCAGCCAAAGATAGCGCGGGAATAGAACAGTATTGTGATGTGCATATTGATTCTAAATTAAAAATGCCGCTTGTTCCCGATGAAGACGGCACCCGTTACGGATTTCCCTCTTTAATGACGGCACTGTATGTCTATCACGCTTTATCGTTTACCCTAAAAGAAATTCTGCAAGAGTATGCATAATATCTTATTGTACATGCTTGATCTTGCCGGAAACAAATAAAAAAGACTTGCCCGCTTTTGACAAACGGCAAGTCTTTTTTTGTTACTTCTGATTCGCAGCTTCGACAGACGCTCCGATAAAGCCTTTAAATAGAGGCTGAGGTCTTGTCGGTCTTGACTTGAACTCTGGGTGGAACTGAGAAGCCACGAACCAAGGGTGGTCTTTCAGCTCGATGATTTCAACAAGGCGTCCGTCAGGGCTTGTGCCTGAGAATACGAAGCCTTGCTCTTCCATTTGCTGTCTGAATTCATTGTTAAACTCATAGCGATGGCGGTGGCGCTCGTACACCACTTCATCCTGATACACTTCAAAGGCTTTCGTGCCTTCTTCAAGCTTACAAGGGTAAAGGCCGAGACGAAGCGTTCCTCCGAGATCCTCAACATCCTTCTGTTCAGGAAGAAGGTCAATGATCGGGTATTGAGTTGACGGATCAATTTCCGCTGAGTGAGCGCCTTTTAAGCCCAATACGTTTCGTGCGTATTCAATAGACGCCACCTGCATGCCCAAGCAAATGCCCAAGAACGGAATATTGTTTTCGCGCGCGTATTTTGTTGCGACGATTTTGCCTTCAACACCGCGGTCTCCGAATCCGCCCGGCACAATGATGCCGTCAGTTCCGCTTGTGAGTTCTGCGATATTGTTTTCTGTCACTTCTTCCGCGTTGATCCATTTCACTTTTACATCTGTGTCAAACGCATAGCCCGCATGGCGAAGGGACTCGACAACAGAAATGTATGCGTCAGGAAGCTCAACGTATTTGCCGACAAGGCCGATTGTAATCGTTTGAGACAGGTTGCTGACCTTGTTAACAAGCTCTTTCCACTCGGACATTTCCGCTTCTTCGCATGCCAATTTCATGTGCTCGCAAACAAGCTTATCAAGCCCTTGTTTTTGAAGCTCAAGCGGAATGGAGTAGAGGTTGTCCGCATCTTCACATTCAATAACCGCTTTTGTATCGATGTCGCAGAATAGCGCGATTTTATCTTTCATATCTTGAGAAATCGGCATTTCTGTACGAACGACGATGATGTTTGGCTGAATGCCCAAGCTGCGCAATTCTTTTACGCTGTGCTGTGTCGGTTTTGTTTTTAATTCCCCAGCAGCTTTAATGTAAGGGACAAGCGTACAATGGATGTACATTACGTTTTCACGGCCGATGTCGCTCTTCATTTGGCGGATTGCTTCAAGGAATGGCAATGATTCGATGTCTCCGACAGTACCGCCGATTTCTGTAATAACGACATCTGCGTTTGTCTCTTTTCCTGCGCGGTAAACACGGTCTTTCAATTCGTTTGTGATGTGCGGGATGACCTGTACGGTTCCGCCAAGGTAATCTCCGCGGCGTTCTTTTTTAAGAACTGTAGAATAGATTTTACCTGTTGTCACGTTGCTGAATTTATTCAGGTTGATGTCGATAAAACGCTCATAGTGACCAAGGTCCAAGTCTGTTTCAGCGCCGTCATCCGTTACGAATACTTCACCGTGCTGGTACGGGCTCATTGTTCCCGGGTCAACATTGATGTATGGATCGAATTTTTGAATCGTCACGTTCAGTCCGCGGTTTTTCAGCAAACGTCCTAATGAAGCTGCTACAATACCCTTTCCAAGTGAGGATACAACTCCCCCGGTTACAAAAATATATTTCGTCATTTCGTTTGCTCCTCTCTTCGCTCTTAGCTACATTTTTAAAATGTACTATTTTATAAAAAATCATTTAGCCTTTTAAATGATTTATAAGAAAAATGAGGGGTGAAAATAAGAAAGCTCCCTTTCAATTTCTTGAAAGGGAGCATAACGTACTATGTTCTCTCTTCGTTTTTGAAGAGCCCAAAATACATACTACATAGTTCGACTATGAAAGTCAAGATCGTTTTGAAGATGAAATCTGATACTATTTAATTTCCTCTTCTTCATCATCATAGTCTTCATCATCTTCATCAACAATATCTTCTTCGATCTCAAGATCGTCGTCGTCTTCGTCAAGATCTTCATCGTCAAAATCGTCGGCTTCAAGATCGAGTTCTTCCTCAACTTCATCCAAATCAAGGTCGTCTTCGTCGATCTCTTCAAACTCGTCAAGATCAAGATCTTCTTCGACTGCTTTCTTCGCTTTTTTCTTTTTCGCCTTGACTGTCGGCTGTGTTTCTTCGTCAAGCTGATCATAGGGATACCAGCTGCGAAGCCCCCACGTCTGGTCAGAAAGCGCCAGGAAGCGGCCGTCAATGTTTAAATCTGTATAAAATTGAGCGATGCGGTCTCCAAGCTCTTCTTTTTTCACGCCGAGCAAAGATGCAATTTCATTTAAAAGCTCCTGAAAAGGAACTGGTTTTTTATGTTCTTCAAATAATTCGTGAGCGATTTCAACTAAAGCCATTTCCTTTAGCTCTTCCTGTGAATATTGTTTGATACCCAAGGTCGGACACTCCCTTTCTATTACTTATATGTATCTGTTTTATCAATAATGAAAGCGATTTTGTATCGTTCTTATACAAACCATACCTCTCATTATAAACAAAATAAAACAGAATATGCTACCCTTAACAGCGTTAATTTAAATAATTTTACAAGAGTGATCCGACTGAGAGATGTTTTCCGTTAATCCGCGAGCATTCTGGAGATGACAAGTCTTTGAATTTCTTGAGTGCCTTCATAGATTTGCGTGATTTTCGCATCACGCATATAACGTTCTACTGGGTAATCTTTTGTATAGCCGTAGCCGCCGAAAATCTGCACGGCTTCAGTCGTCACCTTCATCGCCGTATCTCCAGCCATCAGTTTGGACATGGCGGAAGCTTTTCCATATGGAAGGCCTGATGATTCTAACCATGCAGCCTGATAGGTCAGTAGCCTTGAAGCTTCTATCATTGTAGCCATATCCGCGAGTTTAAAAGCGATGCCCTGCTGCTCAGCGATCGCTTTTCCGAATTGCTTTCGCTCTTTTGCATATTGAAGCGCCGCATCAAGCGCCCCTTGAGCGATACCTACGGCTTGTGCGGCAATGCCGTTTCTGCCTCCGTCAAGCGTCTGCATCGCGATTTTGAAGCCTTCTCCTTCTTCTCCGAGACGGTTTGATGCAGGGACTACACAATCTTCGAACATGATTTCCGTTGTCGGTGAAGAACGGATGCCCAGCTTCTTTTCTTTCTTGCCTGTAAAAAATCCTTCAAAATCCTTTTCTACTATAAAAGCGGTAATGCCTTTTTTCTTTTTCTCGGGATCGGTGACTGCAAAAACAATATAAATATCAGCAACACCGCCGTTTGTGATAAACACTTTTGAACCATTTAACACATAGTCATCGCCGATTCGTTCAGCAGTTGTTTTCATGCCGCCGGCGTCAGAGCCGGACCCTGGTTCGGTCAAAGCGAATGCGCCGATTTTCTCTCCTAGGGCCAGCTGTGTTAAGTACTCTGTCTTCTGTTCCTCCGTCCCAAAGGCAAACAGCGGCCAGCTGCAAAGAGAGATATGGGCGGAAAGCGTCACACCGGTGGAGGCGCACACTTTTGACAGCTCCTCCACCGCGATGACGTAGGCCAAATCATCACTCCCGATTCCACCGTAATCTTCAGGCCACGGAATTCCCGTCAGCCCCAGATTTGCCATTTCCCGAAACAGTTCGCGATCGAAGCGTTCTTGTTCGTCTCGTTCTGCCGCTGTCGGAGCCACCTCATGTTTCGCAAAATCGCGCACCAATTTTCGTATCATCTCGTGTTCTTCTGATAATGAAAAATTCATTCCTTCTCCCCCATTTTCAGGTCAGCGCCTAAAACGGATTGAGCCAGAAGCTCGACGACGTCGTATGTTTTGACTTGGTCTTCGGCTTCCTTCGCCTTTGTGCCGTCCCCAAGCATCGTGAGACAGTACGGACAGCCGGAACTGATCACCGATGGGTTGACTGCGAGCGCTTGCTCAGTCCTGGCGACGTTAATCCTGTTGCCCGTTTCCTCCTCCATCCACATTAATCCCCCGCCGGCTCCGCAGCACATGCCGGTTTCCCGGTTCCTCTCCATTTCAATCAGCTGCACGCCCGGAATGGCTTTCAAAATCTCTCTCGGCGGATCATAGACTTCATTGTACCGGCCCAAATAGCACGAATCATGGAAGGTAATCGTCTCATGAAGCGGGTGCTGCGGCTTTAACTTTCCGTTTTTTACAAGCTCGGCCAGCACCTCTGTATGATGATAAACCTCGCCTTCAAATCCGAAATCCGGATATTCGTTTTTAAATAAATTGTATGCATGGGGATCGATCGTAACGATTTTTTTGACATCATTTTTTTCAAATTCAGAAATATTCTTCTCAGCCAGCTCTTGGAACAAAAATTCATTTCCGAGGCGGCGCGGCGTGTCTCCTGAATTTTTTTCTTTATTGCCGAGGATCGCGAAGGACACGCCTGCGTGATTGAGCAGCTTGGCAAAGGAAATCGTGATTTTCTGGCTTCTGTTGTCGTAGGACCCCATGGAACCAACCCAGAAAAGGTACTCAAACTCTTTTCCTTCTTTTTTCATTTCTTTCACGGTCGGTATCTCAGCATCCGGCGCCGCGTCACGCCAGTTTTCGCGTTCCTTGCGGTTGAGTCCCCACGGATTTCCCTGCCGCTCGATACTAGTCATCGCGCGCTGGGCGTCACTGTCCATTTTTCCTTCAGTCAGTACGAGGTAGCGGCGGAGATCGATGATTTTATCCACGTGCTCATTCATGACCGGGCATTGATCCTCACAGTTTCGGCAAGTGGTGCATGCCCAAATTTCTTCCTCTGTGATGACGTCGCCGATCAAGCTTGGATTGTAATCCAGCGCTGCTGCGGCTTCCTGCGACCCGCTGCCCGCTGACGCTGCGGCCAGCTGATTGCCTCTCGTATGTTGGAACGCTGCCGCGGGCACCCATGGCGAGCGCGAGGTGACGGCGGCGCCTTTTTCCGTGAGATGGTCTCTGAGACGCAAAATCAAGTCCATCGGAGACAGCATTTTTCCGGTGCCTGTTGCAGGGCACATATTGGTGCAGCGGCCGCACTCGACACACGCGTACAAGTCAAGCAGCTGGGATTGCCTGAAATCTTCAATTTTACCCGCTCCGTAGCTTTCTTTCGTTTCGTCGGTAAAATCTATTTTTTCAAGTTTTCCGGCAGATTCCATTCGATTGAAAAAGACATTTGCCGGGCCGGCGATTAAATGGGCATGCTTCGACTGAGGCACGTACACTAAAAAGCTAAGCAAGAACAAAAGATGGATCCACCATGCGATATAGAAAATCACTGCCGCACCTGTTTTCCCGACTCCGCTAAGCATAAACGCAATACCTGAAGCAATTGGCTCGCTCCAAGAAAGCCCATGCTCATGCCAGATCAGATTCATCCCATTCCCAAGCAGAACGGTCAGCATTAAACCTCCGATGAAAATCAGAACGAGTCCCGCTTTGAAATTGCGTTTCAGCCTCACGAGCTTTTCGATATAACGTCTGTAGAATGCCCATCCCACAGCAATTAAAATGAGAAACGTAACAATTTCTTGAAAAAAGGTGAAAGCGGGATAGACCGGTCCAAGCGGCAGATTTCGACCGGGAGCCAGTCCTTTGATGATAAAGTCAATCGCTCCGAACTGAACCAAAATAAATCCATAGAAAAACATGACGTGAATGATACCGCTTTTCTTGTCCTTGAGCAGTTTTTTCTGTCCGAATACATTCACCCATATGGCGCGAAGCCGTTCCTTGAACCGTTGATCAAATTGTTCTTTCTGGCCGAGCTTGATGTAGGCCAGTCTCGTTTTGACCAAGTACACAAACAAATAGACAGCGTAAGCGGTTACAATCAAAAATAATAATGCATTTGCGATGAGAAAGCCGCTCATTCCAATTCCCCCTTTTTACTGGATAAAGACCGCGATCCCCTACCCCCGAATCTGTATAAGATTACCTTTATGATAAATAATGAATGAGTGTTCAGTCAATAATTAAATTCCCGCTGTTCGGGCACACTACCTTTACTACGGAAAGGAGTGCCGGTATGAAGGTATTTATCGTGATTATGATCATTGTCGTTATTTTTTTTGCTTTGATTCTGCTTGATATCTTCATGGGCCGTGCCGGATACAGAAAGAAGGCGTACGAGCCTGTTTTTTCAAAAAAGAAGAGTGACATCGAATTGATCCACTGCGGCGCTGATCTCGTTGAGCGGATGATGAAGGATATTCGCCAGGCCGCCTCTTCTGTTCACATGATGTTTTTTATTATGAAAAATGATGAGGTCAGCCACAATATGTATACCCTGCTGAAAACAAAAGCCCAGGCTGGCGTCTCCGTTTATTTGCTTCTGGATTGGGCGGGCTGCCGGGCAATTAAAAAAACGGCGCTGCAGACAATGCAAAATGCCGGCGTCCATGTCCATGTGATGAATCGTCCCCGTTTTCCTTTTTTCTTTTTTCACATGCAAAAGCGGAATCACCGGAAGATTACGGTGATAGACGGAAAAATCGGTTATATCGGCGGGTTTAACATCGCCGAAGAATATCTTGGAAAGAAGGCGAAGTTCGGCAATTGGGAGGATTATCATCTGCGTATAAAGGGAGAAGGCGTACATGATCTTCAAACGCTTTTTGCTTCCGATCTAAAACGAAATACCGGAATCGCATTGGGTTCGGATGTTTGGCCAAAGCTTCAGCAAGGGAATATTTCTCACAAGATCTATGCGACCGACGGTTATTCCCTTGAAAACATATACTTGGCCAATATCGCCCAAGCGAAGAATCGCCTTACGGTTTGCACGCCTTATTACATTCCATCAAAACCGCTCCAAGAGGCCCTCCTCAATGCAAGAAAAAACGGCGTATCCGTGAGAATCATTGTACCGATGAAATCAGACCATCCGCTGGTGAGAGAAGCGGCTTTTACGTATTATTCGGAGCTCTTGGATGCCGGCTGTCTTATTTATCGTTATTATCAAGGGTTTTATCATGTAAAAGCTGTCATCATAGACGACCATCTCAGCATAATCGGAACAGCCAACTTCGATAAACGAAGCCTGTTTTTAAATGAAGAGGTGAATGTCGAAATTGATGACGAAGCGTTTACAAGTGAAGTCTATGCCACGATTGAGGAGGATATGAAAAAGTCGGAGCTGCTGACGATGGAGGATTTCAGCAAGCGCACATTCAGGCAGCGACCGGCGGAATGGCTCGGCAAGGCGTTATCTTATTTCTTATAAAGGAGAGTTCCTATGATTTTCAGATTCGGGTTCGTTTCAAATGCGATGAGCCTTTGGGATGCGTCTCCCGCTAAAACATTGACATTCGCGCGTTATTCAAAGCTTTCAAAGACTGAAAGAAAAGAAGCGCTTCTGACTGTGACAAAAGCCAATTTACGCAATACGATGAGAACCCTTCACTATATCATCGGACACGGCATTCCTTTGTACCGTTTTTCCAGTTCGATTGTGCCGCTGGCTACGCACCCCGAGGTGATGTGGGATTTTGTAACACCATTTCAAAAAGAGTTTCGGGAGATTGGAGAGCTTGTGAAAACACATCAACTGCGAACAAGCTTTCATCCAAACCAATTCACTCTGTTTACGAGCCCGAAGGAATCTGTCACAAACAATGCGGTAACCGATATGGCGTATCATTACCGTATGCTTGAAGCCATGGGCATTGCTGATCGCTCCGTGATCAATATTCATATTGGCGGAGCTTACGGCAATAAAGACACCGCGACCGCACAATTTCATCACAATATAAAACAGCTGCCACAGGAGATCAAGCAGCGGATGACACTTGAAAATGATGATAAAACATATACGACGGAAGAAACGCTTCAGGTCTGTGAGCAGGAGGATGTTCCGTTCGTCTTTGACTTTCATCATTTTTACGCCAATCCAGATGATCACGCCGACCTGAATGAAGCGCTGCCCCGGATGATCAAAACGTGGGAGCGGATCGGCCTTCAGCCTAAGGTTCACTTGTCTTCCCCAAAATCGGAGCAAGCCATGCGCAGCCATGCCGATTATGTTGACGCCAACTTTTTGCTGCCGCTGTTGGAACGCTTTAGGCAATGGGGAACAAATATAGATTTCATGATCGAAGCAAAGCAGAAAGACAAGGCGCTTCTCCGCTTGATGGATGAATTAAGCTCCATCCGCGGTGTCAAACGCATCGGCGGCGGCGCGCTGCAATGGAAGTCATAAATGTGCAAAAACAGGTTTACGGCTTGCTCGCTCTGGGAACATAGGCTATATAAGACAACAATCGATGGAGGAGAAAGATCATGAAAAACATCAAGTCTCTGAAAGTAGCCGCACAGGCATTTACTTTAAGAAATTTGATTCATCTTTATAAAATGTGCCATTCCGGAAGTCACGAGGTTTATATTTACTCAAAGAAAACGATGTGCAAAATCAAAAGCTTAATTGAGCTTGAAACATTCCGCATGGCTCATAACGAAAAGGAATATCTGATCGTAGTGGAAGGAACAAAAGCGCCACAGCTGATTGAGAAATTCCAAAATCTCATCGAGCCTGCTGAAAGAGAAGCGCTTTAAATTTACATATAAAAAGGATAGACATCTTGTCTATCCTTTTTCTTATGATCTTACATAATGGAGCTGAACCGCTTGTCCAAATTGTTTCATCCCTTTTAGCCGCAGCTTTGTTTCGTTCGTTAGCTCTTGAAACAGCGGGATGCCGCTTCCTAACACAACCGGAATAACGGTGATGATGAATTCGTCGATGGCATCTTCTTTCATAAAGGCATTCACCAGCTCTGCCCCGCCAGCTATCCAGATGTTTAAGCCTTTTTCCTGTTTCAAACGGTCAGTGAAGACTCTGGCTCCCTCATTGATAAACGTCACATGTTCATCCTGATAACTGTCGGGTGATCCTGTAAAAACATAGCAGGTTTTACCCTGATACGGGAAAACGGGGGTTAGCACTTTAACGTGCTCATATGTGCTCCGCCCTAAAATGACTGTATCAACAGTCTGATAAAAATCACTGTAGCCGTTGTCGCCTTCACCTTCAAATTCCTCCAGCCAATCGATGCTTCCATCTTCTCTTGCGATCATTCCGTCCAATGAAACAGCAATGTACAGCACATTTTTTCTGTCCATGTTCTCCCCCTATCGCTGCACCATTTGCCCGAATTGCGCTTGATGCAGCCTGCTGTATAGGCCTCCGGCTTCGATCAGGTCTTGATGACGGCCTTGTTCTTCAATCCCATTGTTTGTAACGACTACAATTCTGTCCGCGTCTTTGATTGTCGCCAGCCTGTGGGCGATGACGAGCGTCGTGCGCCCCTCGGACAACTCTTGAAGCGCCTTTTGGATCGCCGCTTCCGTTTCCGTATCAAGGGCTGAGGTGGCTTCGTCGAGAATCAGGATCGACGGATTTTTCAAGAACATCCGCGCAATTGACAAACGTTGTTTTTGCCCGCCGGAAAGCTTCACGCCGCGTTCGCCAATCATAGTATCCAATCCATCCGGCATGCTATGGACGAGATCTTCCAGATGCGCCTGCTTCACAGCCTGCCAAATGTCTTCTTCTGATGCGCCTAATCGGCCGTAGGCGATATTTTCTCTAAGCGTACCCGCGAATAAGAAAACGTCCTGCTGTACGACGCCAATTTGCCCGCGCAATGAAGAAAGCGTCATGTCTTTTATGCTGATGCCGTCAATTGTAATGTCGCCCTTCGATGCTTCATAAAAACGCGGAAGCAGGCTGCAAAGCGTTGATTTTCCCGCACCTGACGGACCGACGAACGCAACCGTTTCCCCCGCTTGAATGGATAGGTTAATGTCATTGAGGACGTTGTGATGGTCATCATAGCCAAACGAAACATGTTCATAGCGGATATTGCCCTTCAGGCCGGAAACATCTCTCGCATCAGGTAAATCCTGAATATCCGGCTCGGTCTCCATGAGTTCCATATAGCTTTTGAAGCCGGCGATCCCCCTCGGATACATTTCAATAATGGCATTAATTTTGTCAATAGGCCTGAACAGCACATTCGTCAGGAGCACAAACGCCACAAATTCCCCGTACGATAAGGAGCCGCGAATAACAAACCACGTCCCGCACAAAAGGACAAACAGCGTGACAAACCTGGTCAGCATATAGCTGATTGAACCGTTTTTCGCCATGATTTTGTAGGAAGAAAGCTTTGTGACACGAAAACGCTGGTTGTTGACGGCGAAGCGTTCTTTTTCAAACGCTTCATTGCCGAACGCCTGCACAAGCCGGATCCCGCCGATATTATTTTCTACCCGCGCGCTGAAGTCCCCGATATCTTTGTTCAGTGTGGTAAATGCTTTGGTCATTTTTTTGTTGAAATAAAGCGCCAGCCAAATGACGATCGGCATAATGATAAACGTTAATAATGCCAGCTGCCAGTTAATAAAAAGCATCACTCCGAACGCACCGAGTATGGTCATGACGGCAATGAATAAGTCTTCCGGACCGTGATGGGCAACTTCACCGATATACATTAAATCGTTCGTCAGCTTCGACATCAGTGTTCCCGTCTTGTTGTTGTCGTAAAATTTAAACGGGAGCTTTTGCAAATGGTCAAAAAGCGACTTTCTCATATCCGTCTCGATATTAATTCCGAGCATGTGCCCCCAGTAGGTCACAATATACTGAAGAGCCGAGCTGAGCGCGTACACCGCAAATAAGCCGATTGAGGTCGCGATGATCAGCCCCCAGTCCCTGCCCGGCAGCAAGGTATCAATAAAATAATTGACGATCAAAGGAAAGCTAAGCTCCATTAAACCTCCCGCGATCGCTGAGAAAAAGTCGAGAAAGAACAACGTTTTATATGGTTTATAATATGAAAAAAATTGCCGCAGCACCCTATCTTCCCCCAATGTATAAATAACTGATAATATTTCTCAATTATACTATACACAGGCCGTTTTGAAAGATCAGATTTCTTTTTTCTTACAGAACCCCTGAAAACAAGCGGGCAAATGACTCTTTTGTCCGGTCAGCCACGCCTCTTTTATAAAAGCCGACAGGGCTGAGCTTTTCACTTTCCTGCATATCCTCTTCAAAATGGGCCTCGAGGGTGCGAATCGCTTCAGCATCCGTAAAGAACACATTCACTTCAAAGTTGAGCTGAAAGCTGCGCATGTCCATATTCGCCGTGCCGACGGAGGCGAGATCGCCATCAATGATCATGACTTTTTGATGCATGAAGCCTTTTTGGTAGGAGTACACTTCAATACCCTCAAGAAGCAGCTCCGGGAAATAGGACCTCGACGCGTATTGGGTCAAAAAGCTGTCGTTCCTCTCCGGCACCATAACCCTTACCTCCACGCCTTTTGTCGCTGCTGCTTTCAGCGCTGTGCGAATGGATTCATTGGGGACAAAATAGGGCGTGGCGATCCAGATTGACTTCTGTGCGGAAGAAATCATTTCATAGTATAGGTCGCTCATGCTCTCCTTCATGTCAGGGCCTGTCGCGACAATTTGATAAATGCCCCCTCCCTCCACGGGCACAGGGGTATTGTACTCCTCTTGATCAATTAACACTTCATTGGAGACGTATTCCCAATCCAGCATAAAGATAGCGTGAAGCGTTTGCACAATCTCTCCTTCCAGCCTAAGGTGCGTGTCTCTCCAAAACCCGATGTGCGGATCCCGGCTGATATATTCCTTCCCGACGTTTAATCCGCCCACAAAACCGATTTTCCCATCGATGATCACAATTTTCCGGTGATTTCTGAAATTCAGCTTCTGGTTGAAGAACCCGTATTTCAGCGGAGAGAACGGAACGATATTCACTCCCGCTTGTTTCATTCTCATAATGTCTCTTCTTGCCAGCTTCATGCTCCCTGCCGCATCGTATAAAAACCTCACCTCGACACCCTGGCGCGCTTTTTCCATCATAATGTCCATCATGCCGCGCCCAAGCATGTCTGATTTAAACATGTAGTATTCAATATGTATGTAAGACTCCGCTTTTCTCATCGCTTTGAAAAGTTCAGGAAAGGTTTCTTCGCCGTTTTTCAGCACTTTGATCTTGCTTTTCGTATTGATATTCATATGGGCAGCCCTGATGGAATATGTAAAGAACCTCTCTTGATTGTCCTTCAGCCCTGTCACTTCGGGCGTTTCCTCCTTGTCAAACAGCTTCCTGAGCTTCTCCCTGTTGTACATTCGTTTTGTCTTAAACAGCTTTCCCTTTACATAAAGCTGTCCGGAAAAGAGATAAAACACGTAGCCGACGATTGGAAAAAAGACAAGAATGTGGATCCATAACAGCGTGTGCTGCGAGGTGCGGTTTTCAAGAATTAATGAATAGATGCTGAACAAAATAATGCTTATATAGCAAAGCAATCCTCCGTAAAACTCAAGTCTGGAAACCGGAAAAAACCATATGACATATGCCCCGATGAGCATCATATATAAAAAGAAAAATTCCAGTCTCCTTTTCAGCATCCTAATTCTCTCCTATCTGATTCGATTACCTCTGTATTACCTCTTTTTTCTAGTCTGTAAACCTTCTATGCAAAAAGCCTCACCGCAAAAAGCGGAAAGGCTTATGGTGAGGCTTCCTGAGATTGGCCGGGTGTCATGTTCTTGAGCATATTCGGCTTGAGGGAGTAGCTGCTTTTGATTTTATTTTTGAAGAAGCCGACGATCAGGCCCGTGACCGCGATGGAAACTAAGGAGCAGAGCCCTTTCAGCAAGCCGACTGAGAAAATGCCGGCCAGCACTGCGGCAAAATCGAAGAGAAAATTAACTGTCCCGGGGTTCCAGCCGTATCGTTTTTGCAGATATAAAGCAAGTATATTGGCACCGCCGAGTGAAGCCTGATGGTAAAACATGAGCGACAGGCCGAGCCCGATCAGCGCCCCGCCGCAAATCGCCCCGGCAAGCGGTGAAAAAGAGGCAGACGGCAGCCAGTGATCCGCGCTTGTGAACAGAGTCAGCGCTGTGACTGCAAATGCGGTGGATAGCGAGAATTTGATGCCCATTCTGATGAGAGAAAACACATAAAACGGGATATTGATCAGAAAGAAGGTGATGGCAAACGAGGAGTGAAACAAGTATGTCAGGCTTAGTGACAGTCCAGCCGTGCCGCCGGTTAATACATGAGAATGTCTGAGTGTCAGGATTCCGGCGCTTGTCATAACACAAGCCATTAAAATGAGTAAAATCCGCTTCATTCTTCACTCTCCTTTTCAGATGATGCATTACAAACATAACAAGACTGCCTGCCGCCCAGCCATTACCTTGGCAGAAAATATCTTATGTTTTCATCAAGATAAAAAAATCCCCCTCTTGAAGGGGGATTTTTACGAGCGTTTCCGATACACGACATAGCTTCGAGTCAGATACTTGAGCGGCAGACTGAACACATGAACCAATCTTGTAAACGGCCACAGGATAAAAACAACGTAGCCTATCACAATATGAAACTTAAACCATAGCGGGACACTCTCCATCAACGAGGGGTCAGGCCGGAACAAAACGATTTCCCTGAACCACGGCCCGACTGTTGTCCGGTAATCAAAGCCTTTTGAATCAATGTTGAGAAACGTGGCCGCAACACCCGACAGCATCATGAAAAGCAGCAGGATGAGCGTAAGGATATCCGATGGCGAGCTGGTTTTGCGGATTCTTTTGTCAAACAGCCGTCTGTACGTCAGGATGACAAGTCCGGTACATGCCGCAATCCCCGCCGGCAGGCCTGCACCAATCGCCATTTTGTGATACATGTGCTCTGAAATGCCAATTGCACCATATACGCCTTCCGGGATCAGAATTCCCATGACATGCCCGCCGACAACGCACAGCAGTCCCCAATGAAAAAGAGTGCTGCCCGCCGCAAGTTTTTTCTTTTCTAACATCTCGCTTGATTTCGCCGTCCAGCCAAATTGGTCATGCTGGTAGCGGTAAATATGGCCGCCGATAAAGATCGTCAATACAATGTATGGCATCACGCCCCAGAGGATCTGTCCGTTCATGCCTGAACAGTCCCTTCAATGCTTTCACGAACGCCGAGGTTTTCCAGCGCGGCCAGCAGCACGTGCAGCAGCTCAGCGTATATGCTGTCATTTTTTTCGAGGCGGGATGCCAGCTCCCTTACATTTGACAGATACTTCTCAAACACACTTCTCGCTGCTTCAATTTCTGCAACTGCGGCAAATTCCAGCATCATTGGCAGGTAATCTGGCAGTTCCTTCTCTGTCGGCAGGAAACCGGATTGCTGATAGGTGTTTTTTAAATGCAGCAATTCGATGCCGCGTTCCCTTTGCTCGCCTGAGTTAAAGTAGGTGACATACATATTTGTTTTTTTCCCGAAGTCGAATGTATAGACATAGTGTTCTATCAGCGCTTCCGGAGAAAAGCTGGCTGACGTCTCGAAAAAGTACAGCAACTTCTCCCGGATTTGCCGGTTGCCGATTTCATGGATAAGAGCCTTCCAATCGGGAAGCTCGGCTCTCCACTCTTCATCCGGATAAGAGAGAAGACAGGAAAGAGCAGAGAACGTGATTTGCCGGTCTGTGGTGTTCATCTTGTTACACCTCATTTATCAAAAGTTAGAAACAGGAGCCGGGGCCGCCTGAAAATGATAAGCCGCAGCTTCCTTGTTCAGCGTATAAATCTGATACTTCTTCTCGATGGCTGCTCGGAATCACAAAGCGGTCATCATATTTGGCAATCGCAAGCAGCCGATACATATCTTCAATTTGCTGTTCTGTTAAGCCGACACTGGAGATCAGTTCCGGGTCGATTGATTTATTCGTCTGGACCGCTCTCATATACTGGCGCATGACAGACATTTTCTTTAATGTTGACCGAATATGATCCGTATCACCGGCTGTTAACAGCTGCGCCAAATAATCTATCGGGATTCTCATTTGGTCGATAGCCGGAAAAATATCTTCCGCCGTTTGCCGGCTGCCTTTTCCTTCAAAGAGATTCATAATCGGGCTGAGCGGCGGAATGTACCACACCATTGGCAGCGTGCGGTACTCAGGATGAAGCGGCAGCGCGATCTTCCAGTCAATGATCATTTTATAGATCGGTGATTGCTGCGCGGCCTCTATCCATTCAGCCGGAATGCCTTGTTCTTTTGCCAGTTTGGCAACCTCAGGATCATTCGGATCAAGAAAAACGTCCAATTGGGAATGGTAGAGATCCTTTTCATTTTCAACAGATGCCGCTTCCTCCACTTTGTCCGCGTCATACAGCATGACGCCGAGGTAGCGGATTCTGCCAACACACGTCTCGGAGCAGATAGTCGGCAGCCCCGCCTCCAAACGCGGAAAGCAGAGTGTGCATTTTTCCGCTTTGTTCGTTTGCCAGTTAAAATAGACTTTTTTATAAGGACACGATGAGACGCAATATCTCCATGAACGGCATGCGTTTTGATCCACAAGCACAATGCCGTCCTCCTCGCGTTTGTACATGGCGCCGGACGGACAGGATGAAACGCACGCCGGGTTGATGCAGTGCTCGCAAATACGGGGCAGATACATCATAAAGACCTCATCGAATTCTGTTTTGATCGATTCCTCCATCTTTTGCACGTTTGGATCTTCAAGTCCCGTTATGTGGCCGCCTGCGAGATCGTCTTCCCAGTTCGGCCCCCATTCGATATTCATGAAATCCCCTGTCAAGGACGATTTCGGGCGTGCCACTGGCTGGTGTTTTTTCTGCGGGCTGTTCGTTAATGTTTCATAATCATAGTTCCAAGGTTCATAGTAATCATCAATCGTCGGCTGGTTCGGATTATAGAAAAGGCCCGCAAGCCGGTTTGTTTTCGAGCCTGATTTCAGCTCGAGCTTTCCTTTTTTCAATGTCCAGCCGCCTTTATATTTGTCCTGGTCCTCCCATTGCTTCGGGTAGCCGATGCCCGGCTTTGTTTCTACATTATTGAAGTACATATATTCCGCACCGGAACGGTTTGTCCACGTGTTTTTGCAGGTGACGCTGCACGTGTGGCAGCCGATGCATTTATCCAAGTTCATGACCATACCGATTTGCGCTTTAATCTTCAAGCCAATCGACCTCCTTCAGCTTGCGGATGACGACATTCAGGTCGCGCTGATTCCCCGTTGGGCCGTAATAGTTAAAGCCGTAGCTGAGCTGGGCGTAGCCCCCGATCATCTGTGTCGGCTTGACGTGAATCCTTGTCGGGCTGTTATGGGTGCCTCCGCGGTTATTCGTCAGTTTCGTGCCGGGCACGTTGATGTGGCGGTCCTGGGCATGGTGCATAAACGCCATTCCTTTAGGAATCCGATGAGACAAAACGGCTCTCGCGACGACTACGCCATTTCGGTTGAAGCATTCAATCCAATCGTTGTCTTTGATATCCGTATCCTCTGCATCATCTTTATTCATCCATACGGTCGGCCCGCCGCGGAACAGCGTCAGCATCGGCAGGGAATCAAAATACATGCTGTGGACGGACCATTTGTTATGCGGCGTCAAATAATTAAGGACGATTTCTTTTCCCTCTTGATCAGGCCGCTTGCTTAGAAACGGGCGGTGCTGGAGGATCGGTTTAAATGTCGCCATCGTTTCACCGAATTCCATCATCAGTTCATGATCGACATAATAGGATTGTCTGCCTGTCAGCGTTCGCCACGGGATTAATTTCTCCACATTCGTCGTAAACGGCGAGTACCTGCGTCCGCCTTTTTCAGAGCCGGTAAACGCCGGAGATGTGATGACCGTTTTCGGCTGGGCTGTAATTTGTTCGAACGTAAAGCATTCTTCCTCGCGCTCTTCCGCCAGGTCTTTCAGCTTCAGGTTTGTGATGTTTTCAAGTGATTCCCATGCTTTTACGGCGACCTTTCCATTCGAAGTGGATGATAGAGTTAAAATCGCTTCCGCCGCCTGCTTTGCTTCACTTATATTTGGACATCCCTTTGCCACGCTGTCTGAGGTGATTTCTCCCAGTCTCTTTTTGAGTGATTCATATTCATCGGCTATTGACCAGCTCATCCCTTTTGTTCCGCTCGGCTTTAAAGCAGCGTTAGGACCGAGTGCGGTCATTTTATGAAAAATGTGTTTGTAATCCCGTTCAACGACTTGGATGTTCGGCATCGTTTTTCCCGGAATTGCTTCACATTCGCCCTTGCTCCAGTCATTGATTTTGCCGAATGGCTGGGCCAATTCCTGCATGGTGTCGTGGAGGAGCGGCGTCGCAACCACTTCTTTCACCGGCTCCAAATCGACTTCTTCTGCCAGATCGGAAACGGCTTTTGACAGCGCCTTGAAAATATCCCAGTCTGACTTCGATTCCCACGGAGCCGAGATCGCCGGAGCAAATGGATGAATGAACGGATGCATATCCGTGCTGCTGAGATCGTGTTTTTCATACCATGTCGCCGCCGGCAGCACGATATCGGAATACAGCGCCGTACCCGCCATTCGAAAATCAAGATTGATTAATAAGTCGAGCTTTCCTTCAGGCGCCTGCTCCCGCCATTTGATTTCTTCTGGGCGGATGCTGTCGCTGTCGTCATTCATTAAACCGTTCGTCGTCCCCAGCAAATGCTTGAGAAAATATTCATGCCCTTTTCCTGAGCTTGAAATCAGATTTGCCCGCCATACAAAGAGATTCCTTGGGAAATTCACTTCATTGTCAGGATCTTCAATCGCGAATTTCAGTTTTTTCTCTTGGAGCTGTGAGGCTACGTACGCACCTACGTCTTCAGATGTTGCTGCCCCTGCTTTTTCAGCTTCTTTATACAGATCGATGCCATTTTGATTGAAAGTCGGGTAAGACGGAAGCCACCCTAGCCGCGCCGCTAGCACATTGTAATCAGCGTGGTGCTTGTAGCGGGAAGACGCAGCAATCGGTGATGCCAAATCACTGATCGGCTGGTCCTCATAACGCCACTGATCTGTCGCAAAGTAGAAAAATGAAGTGCCGTTTTGCAGCTTGGGCACGCCCTCCCAGTCCTTTGCAGTTGCAATCGTCTGCCACCCTTCAGCAGGTCGGAGCTTTTCCTGCCCCACGTAATGGGCCCAGCCTCCGCCATTTACGCCTTGGGCGCCTACAAGCAAAACAAGATTTAACACTGCTCGGTAGATCGTGTCGGAGTTGAACCAGTGGTTAATGCCGGCTCCTACGATAATCATGGACCGGCCGTCTGTATCGATCGCATTTTGAGCAAACTCTCTGGCAATCTTAACGACAGCTTCTTTTTTGATTCCTGTCATTTGTTCCTGCCAGGCAGGCGTAAACGGCTCAGGATCATCATAGGAGACAGCTTGTTGTTCGCCGATGCCCCGATTTACGCCGTAGTTAGCCAGTATCAAGTCAAACACGGTCGTGACGTACGTCTCTTCACCGTTCAGGTTCATTTTTTTAATAGGAAGATCCCGCTCGAGCACTTTGTTTCCGTCATTTGAAAAATACGGGATGCGCACCGTGCCGATTTCATCCTCTATTCCGAGCACAGAAAGACGGGGTTCAATCGCTTCTCCTGTTTCTTCATCAATCATATGCAGGTTCCATTTCTGCTTCCCGTCCCAGCGGGAACCCATTGTCCCCTGCGGTATGGCAAATGCCCCTGTCTGTTCGTTCCAGACCGCGGGCTTCCACTGATCATGCTTTGTCTGCCGCCCGATGTCCTTCGCATGCAAAAACCGGCCCGCTGTGTATACGCCATTTTCTTTTGATAAGGTGACGAGAAATGGAAAATCAGTGTATTGCTTCGCATACTCAATAAAACGTTCAGTTTCTTGGTTCACGTAGAATTCCTGAAGAATGACGTGACCCATGGCCATCGCAAGCGCCCCGTCAGTCCCTTGGCGGATACTCAGCCAGTCATCCGCGAACTTTGAGGATTCCGCAAAATCCGGACTGATCGAAATGACCTTAGCGCCTTTATAGCGGGCCTCCGCCAAAAAGTGCGCGTCAGGGGTTCTCGTTAACGGAACGTTGGAGCCCCATGTGATGATATAGCCTGAATTGTACCAATCACTGCTTTCTGGAACGTCCGTCTGGTCACCCCAAATTTGCGGGGACGCCGGCGGAAGATCCGCATACCAGTCATAAAAACTGAGCATAGGGCCGCCGATTAACGACATAAACCGGGAGCCTGACGCGTGGCTGATCATGGACATGGCCGGAATCGGAGAAAAGCCGACATTCCGGTCTGGCCCGTATTTCATCACTGTATACAGCAGAGAGGCTGAAATCAGCTTCAGCACCTCCGGCCATTCAGCACGAACAAAACCGCCTTTCCCTCTCGCCTGTTTATAGGACTTCGCTTTTTCAGGGTTTTCGACGATCGATTTCCAGGCATCCAGCGGATTTTGATGCGTCTGCAATGCTTCCCGCCACAAATTGATCAGCACACCGCGCACGTATGGATATTTCACACGGAGCGGGCTGTAGATATACCATGAAAAACTGGCCCCCCGCGGACAGCCTCTCGGTTCGAAATCAGGCATATCCGGGCCTGTTGATGGGTAATTCAAATTTTGTCCTTCCCACGTGACAATTCCGTTTTTCACATAAATATTCCAGCTGCAAGACCCCGTGCAGTTAACGCCGTGGGTGGAGCGAACGACTTTGTCGTACTGCCATCTGTTTCTGTATACATTCTCCCAATCGCGATCTTCGCGGGTGGTTTGGCTATGTTTATTTGAATGGTGTTCTATAGGAGAGAAAAAATTCAATCTCCTAAACAACGGACTCATTTTCTTTTTCTTCATGAGAGTTCACTCCTTCCGAGTCAGGTGGTGCTAAGTTCACTATAAACAGAGACAGCGTGTTCCCTTGTGAACTATGTCACACACTCTGCTTTTTTCACAAAATGTTCACACAAAGGAGAAGGAAGGATTTTCACAGGATGTGAGGAAGGCCGCGTTTGCAACACGCCTGATCATGAGCCGCCTTTCATTCAAAGATCAAAAAACCCGGCTCTATTTAAGAACCGGGCTCAGCATTTTCGTCTTGTGATGTATGCAAATACCGCAAAAATAACTGATAGGAACAAAAAACATTTTGCTGAAGCATGGCTAAAAAGTTCATTTGCAACTGCGGATTGTAAGACATCATTTTTTTAAATACATAATAAGGGATATTGAGAATCAGAATGTCTGAAGTGGCATTGACTGTGATAAAAGGCGATAAATAAAGCCCGCCTTTTTCATCAATCGGAAACACATCGCCTTTTTCCCACAGCGCAACGGTTTTCGACCCTTCAGGGAGCCTGGTGTCCATAAAACGGACACTGCCTTTTAATACAATATAAACAGATTGTGAATGAAGAAAGGATGGAGTTTGATCACATGAGCCGCTGATAAACGTGCCGTTTTTCAGCAAGGTTTCGACAATAGATAGAGGCACTTCATTAAACATGGGAAGTTGTTTCAGAAATAATAAATAGTCACACTGATTCATAAGAAAGCCTCCTGTGCTAAGGATAGCTTTAGTGTAGCTCGACTGAGCCTGTACAGCAGTGATGTATTTCACAGCCTGTATGATGAATGTCACTTATCAGGAGGGTGACTGCATTTATAATGAAAGAAAAAAGGAGGGTTTCGATGAAAGCGCTGATTCCGAAGCAGCACGGCGCATGGGCGATGCTGCTGATCCCATTTTTACTAGGCATAGTCAAGGGAGGCCCCGTTATTTGGCATATCCCGCTCTTCCTTGGCTGGCTTTTCCTATACTTAGCGGTTAATCCCGTTACACTTGCCTTAAAAAAGAAACAAATCAAACCATATCAAAAGTGGATGTGTTATTACGGTTTTCCCGCCTGCTGCTTTTTGATGATCTCGGTCTTTCATAAGCCGCCTCTCATCTGGGTTGGCGTTTCTTTACTGCCGCTGTTTCTCATCCATATGTATTTTGCCCGCCGAAAAAATGAACGAGCCCTATTGAATGATGTTGCAGGTGTTTTGTTCTTTTGTTCGGGCGGTCTTGCAAGCTGCTGGCTGGGGATGGGAACCCTTGACGGCTGGGCTTGGTTTATTTTCTTGCAGTCTGCTTTATTTTTTATCGGGAGTTCCTTTTATGTGAAATCGGTGATCCGTGAGAGAAAAAACAGGGCATTTGCATACTGGTCATGGGGATATCACCTGCTGCTCCCCTTTTTATCCGCTCTTTTCGGAGCTGGATGGGCGTTTCTCGCTTTTATCCCAAGCAGCTTGCGGGCATGGTTTTTTCATGGCAGGGATTGGCCTGTGAAAACGATTGGCATTCTGGAAATCGTGAACGCCTGCTTCTTTTTTGCCGTCATGTGCCTCTTTATGACAAGGTAAAAAAACAAGGACACCGCTGTCCTTGTTTTTTTCAGTCAATATTGCAAATCTCCAGCGGACAATTTTCACACTCAATTTCACACCGCAAATAGTCCCGCTTGTGCAAAATAATTTTTCCAGATTCGTCTATCGAAATAACCCCTTGTTTGCGGAGATCTCCGAGCATACGGTTGACGCTTTCCCGTGCAGCCGCGCAAAACTTTGCCAAATCCTGATTTGTCAGGACAATATTAATCAGAATGCCGTCGCTTCGCTCCACTCCGTAGCTGTTTGATAAGCGGATAAGGGTGGAATAGAGCGCACCCTTTTTGCCGTGAAGAAGCAGATCCCTGATTTTGGACTGAATTTTCCGGAGATGGGTGCTCATCCATTTCATGAACTCAAATGTCAAAGCGCCGTTTTGGATTAATTCTTTTTCCAGCTTATTTTTATTAATGACGAGCACCTCGCCATCCTCTAGCACTTTTGCACTGAGCATATACCTCGGTTCTTCAGTGAAAAGTGTTAATTCACCGACGATATCGTTTTTTTGGCAGATTCTAAGCGTCAGGTCTTTTCCGTCAGATGTCAGCTTGCCGATTTCAATGAGTCCTGATTGAATCAGATAAAGCTCTTCTGCATCCATTCCTTCTCGAAACAAATACGTGTGTTTTTCCATTTTTCTTTTCGTGCTGATCGATTCCAGCAATTCATGCAGATCACTGGATATAAGATCACTATCAGATGGTCGAACAGAGAGAAAATTCATGAGCTCACCTCGAAGAAAGTCACGTTGTGTGTTTATTGTAACGTGAATTGATTTGTACCCATCGAGAAAAAACTAACAATCTTGTGAATGCTCCAGTGTTAGTTGATGCTCTGACTGTTTCTCTCCGTGTGCGTTTTCATTCTTTCCTGCCAATACATCCAGATCACAAGGACAAAGCTGGCTAACGCCACCTCTGAAAGCGCCATAAATCCGATCGCATATTGGCCTGTTGCCTGAAATACACTCGCCAATATCAGCGGAGGAAAAAAACCGCCTAATCCGCCCATGGCAGACACAATACCATTTGCAATCCCCGCTTGCTTCGAAAAATAGAAAGGCACCAGTTTAAAAACCGTCCCGTTTCCTATACCTGAGCAGACCGCCACAGTTAATGACCCAAACGTATAAAGGCCGATTGTCGGCGAGAACGATAAGATAATGCCTGATAATGTAAGCCCCGCAAAAACGAGCATCAAGATGCGGAGCGGGCTTATTTTATCAGCCAGGAATCCGCCCGCAGGCCTGAGCAACGTAGAGACCGCAATAAAGCCAGCCGTCCGCAAACCGGCATCCGCCGGACTCAGTCCAAAGTGCTCCACCAGAAAGTTCGGCAAATAGATGGTGAAGGCGACAAAGGCACCAAACGTAATAAAATAAAACAGGCTCAGAAACCATAGGACATGATTTCGGTAAACGGCTTTGATTTGAGTCTTTACAGAAACCTTGACCTTCTTCTCATGCCTGTCGCCAAACAAAACGTGCAGTAAGGCAAAGACAGCCAGCAAAACCAGATACATCTGCACGGTTGCTTTCCACCCGACGGCTTGAGCGATAACCGGCGCCGCAAATGTCGTAACGGCTGTGCCGATATTTCCCGCACCGTAAATCCCATTGACGACACCGTGCTTTTCCTTCGGATAATATTTCGGAAGAGAGGTCACCCCAATGGAGAATACCGCTCCCCCGATCCCTAAGAAAAAGCCGCCGGCGATTAAATCAAACAAAGAATCCGCAATACTGATCCAAAATACAGGAAACAAAAGCAAGATAAAGCTGATCATAAACATCAGCCGCGCGCCAAACCGGTTCGTTAAATACCCTAAAGGAATGCGGAGAAGCGACCCGAGGATCACAGGAATCGCCGTCACCAAAGAAATCTCGCCCTTGCTTAAATGAATATCTAATGTGATTTGGGAAATGAGTGATGAAATCAGCACCCAAACCATAAACCCTGCCACCAAGCTTAATGACTGTAACGATAATTGAATGTGTTGACGGTTGATCATTTGGCTTGCCCCTTTCAATGATTCAATAATCAGTCTTATCATACAAAAACTCGGCAAACAGGATTGTGAAATACATCACACGTTTTCCTCATAAAAAAAGGACAAAGCCCGAAGACTTTGTCCTTACATCATCATTACATTTTTTCCGGAGCCGATACGCCAATCAGCTGAAGCGCGTTGTTCAGCGTAATTTGCGTTGCCTTCATTAAAGCCAGGCGCGCGCGGCTTTTCTCTTCATTTTCAGGATCGATGACTTTCTCTGCGTTGTAGAAGCTGTGCAGAGCGGAAGCCAGGTCATAAATATAGTTTGTGACACGGTGCGGAATTCGTTTTTCCGCTGCTTCCGCCACTGCCTCTGGGAAGCCGCCGATCGTTTTCAGCAGATCATATTCTTTTTCTGATTGGATATGGCTGAAATCAAGGTCTGCCGCAGGTGTAAGTCCCTGCTCCTCCCCTTGGCGAAGCATGCTGCAAATACGGGCATGCGCATATTGTGCATAATACACTGGGTTTTCGTTAGATGTTGATACAGCAAGATCTAAGTCAAAATCCATATGTGTGTCCGCACTGCGCATCGCAAAGAAGTAACGCACGGCATCCAAGCCTACTTCTTCAATCAAATCACGCATCGTTACGGCTTTACCGGTCCGTTTGCTCATTTTCATTTTCTCGCCGTTTTTGTAAAGGTGAACGAGCTGAATGATTTCTACTTCAAGCGTTCCTTTTTCATAGCCCAGCGCTTCGATTGCCGCTTTCATGCGCGGGATGTAGCCGTGGTGATCGGCGCCCCAAACGTTGATCAGCTTATCAAAGCCGCGGTCAAGCTTGTCCTTATGGTACGCGATATCAGGAAGCAGGTACGTGTACGTGCCGTCCTTCTTGATCAATACGCGGTCTTTATCATCGCCAAACGTCGTAGAGCGGAACCAAGTCGCGCCGTCTTCTTCATAGACATGGCCTTTTTCGCGGATCGCTTCAAGCGCCTTATCGATTTTTCCGTTTTGGTACAGAGACGTTTCGGAATACCACACATCAAACGGCACACGGAAGTTTTCCAAGTCCTTGCGCAGCTTATCCAGCTCGTATTTCAGGCCGTATTCACGGAAAAACGCGAGGCGTTCACTTTCCTCTTCATTAACAAAACGATCGCCGTATTCCTCAGCGAGACGCTTTCCGATCGCAATAATATCCTCGCCGCGGTAGCCGTCCTCCGGCATCGGTTTTTCCAAGCCGAGCGCTTCAAAGTAACGGACTTCAACAGAAAGCGCCAGATTGTTGATTTGGTTTCCCGCATCGTTAATGTAGTATTCGCGGCTTACATCGTAACCCGCTTTTGAAAGCACGTTGCACAAGGAATCGCCGACAGCCGCACCGCGCGCATGCCCGAGGTGAAGGTCTCCCGTCGGATTCGCTGATACGAATTCGACCTGAACTCGTTCACCGTTTCCGATGTTCGTTTCCCCGTATGCTTCCCCTGCTTCCAGTACAGACGGAATCAGCTTTGTTAAATATTGATTGTTCATATAGAAATTGATAAAACCCGGGCCGGCGATATCCAGTTTTTCAATCGAAGCCTTCCCTTTATCAAAATGAGCGACAATCTCTTCAGCGATTTGGCGCGGCGCTTTTTTTGCGACTCTCGCCAGCTGCATCGCCATATTTGTAGAGTAATCGCCGTGTGTTTTATCTTTCGGTGTTTCTAAAACGACATTAGGAAGCTGGCTTTCTTCAGCCAGTCCCGCTTTCAGAACGGCCGCTTTGATTTCTTCTTTCAGCACGTCCTTCATTTGTTCCGCAATGTTCATGCGTGAGTTCCTCCCTCATACGTGATCGTCATATTATGTAAATGCTCCTGCTCGTCTCCGACATGCATGTCATATGCGATGCTGATACGGCCATTTTCTTCACCGAGATCAGATTGAATCGATTTTGTGCTTGTTTTCAGCTCAAGCTCACCAAATGACATTTTATATTTAGCAATTGTGGAAGCTCCCGTTACGAAACGCTGATTCATTTTGACAGCGCCTGACCTCATGACCAGGACTTCGCCTTCGCTTACTTTCACAATCGTTTTGACTTTGCCTAAGTCGTGTTCTTCATAATAAGATAGATACACTTTATTTTGTTTTACATAGTAAAATCCGGTGGTGCGGAATTCGATGACCTCTTGGTTTCCGTCATCCTCAATCACAGACTTCACATGGAGTGTTATCGGTGTCTCTTGCTTCATTCTGACACGTCCTTTTCATCATTCCACTTTGACTTGAATAGTATAATCATTCGGTTTGTAAACTTCAACTGCTTCTATCTTACCATCATTGCTCATCAGATTTGAAGATAAACCTCATAAAAAGCATTTCCTTAATAGAAGAGAAAATCATATCACTAATTACCTTTAGGAAATGTTACATTTTTCCGAAATCTATCATTTCCATTTCACATTTTTTTCAAAATATATGTATTGAATTAGTAATTTGATAGTTTTAAGATAAAAGTACAACATAGATCTGCTAGAAAAACAAAAAAAGGGAGGATTCAATTATGAAAAAAGCTGTCATTGTAGAAAATAAAGGTTGTGCAACATGCTCGATCGGAGCCGCTTGTTTAGTGGACGGCCCAATCCCTGATTTTGAAATTGCCGGTGCAACAGGCCTATTCGGTCTATGGGGATAAGGTTCTCCAAAAAGGGCATAGTCTTTCTACTATGCCCTTTTTAAGTAAATTACAATTTTTAACTAAAATCTACCTCTTGTATATACATACACAATCGTTTTTCATTTGAATCATAGATATAGGGGATGGTATTTTGTTTAAAGAGCAGATGTATCCATTTATTAATGAAAGTGTAAGAGTTCACCAGCTTCCGGAGGGCGGCGTGTTAGAAATCGACTACTTGCGCGATAATGTCTCCATTTCTGACTTTGAGTACTTGGACCTCAACAAAACGGCTTACGAGCTTTGCATGCGCATGGATGGCCAAAAAACAGCTGAACAGATTTTAGCTGAGCAATGTGCCGTGTATGACGAATCTCCCGAAGACCATAAAGACTGGTATTACGACATGCTCAACATGCTCCAAAACAAGCAGGTCATCCAGCTTGGCAACCGGGCCAAACGCCATACAATCACCACGAGCGGAAGCAATGAATTTCCAATGCCGCTCCACGCCACATTTGAGCTGACGCACCGCTGTAATTTGAAATGCGCCCACTGTTATTTGGAAAGCTCGCCTGAAGCGCTCGGCACCGTGTCGATTGAGCAATTCAAAAAAACGGCTGATATGCTGTTTGATAACGGTGTATTGACATGCGAAATCACGGGCGGGGAAATTTTTGTCCATCCAAACGCCAATGAGATTCTTGACTATGTGTGTAAAAAGTTCAAAAAAGTCGCTGTCTTAACGAACGGAACACTCATGCGAAAAGAGAGCCTGGAGCTTTTGAAAACGTACAAGCAAAAAATCATCGTCGGCATTTCTCTTGATAGTGTCAATTCCGAGGTTCATGACTCCTTTAGAGGGAGAAAAGGCTCTTTTGCCCAAACTTGTAAAACGATAAAATTGTTGAGTGACCACGGTATATTTGTCAGAGTCGCCATGTCCGTCTTCGAAAAAAACATGTGGGAAATCCACGATATGGCCCAAAAGGTTCGGGATCTTGGAGCGAAGGCGTTCTCTTACAATTGGGTTGATGATTTCGGAAGAGGCAGGGATATTGTCCATCCAACGAAAGACGCCGAGCAGCACCGCAAGTTTATGGAATACGAGCAAAATGTAATTGATGAGTTTAAAGATTTAATTCCGATTATTCCCTATGAGAGAAAACGCGCGGCAAATTGCGGCGCTGGCTGGAAGTCCATTGTGATCAGCCCGTTCGGCGAAGTACGTCCGTGCGCCCTCTTTCCAAAGGAATTTTCATTGGGAAATATTTTTCATGATTCCTATGAAAGCATCTTTAACTCCCCTCTCGTCCATAAACTGTGGCAAGCGCAGGCGCCGCGGTTCAGCGAGCATTGCATGAAAGACAAATGCCCGTTCAGCGGCTATTGCGGAGGCTGTTACTTAAAAGGGCTGAACTCTAACAAATATCACCGGAAAAACATTTGCTCTTGGGCGAAAAACGAACAATTAGAAGACGTGGTCCAGCTTATTTAGGAGGGAAACGATTTGTCACCAGCACAAAGAAGAATTTTACTGTATATCCTTTCATTTATCTTTGTCATCGGCGCAGTCGTCTATTTTGTCAAAAGCGATTATCTGTTTACGCTGATTTTCATTGCCATTGCCATTCTATTCGGGATGCGCGCGCGGAAGGCTGACTCGCGATGAGCATTTTGGATATACACGATGTATCCGTTTGGTATGAACGGGACAACGTCATCTTAGAACAAGTGGATTTACATTTAGAAAAAGGCGCCGTTTACGGCCTGCTTGGGGTAAACGGCGCCGGAAAAACGACACTGATTAATACGCTGACAGGCGTGAACCGCAACTTCAGCGGGCGCTTTACACTGTGCGGAATTGAAGCGGAGGCCGGCATGCCCCAGAAAACATCAGATCAGCTGAAGATTCACCGTTACTTCGCCGCCGATTATCCGCTGCTGTTTACAGAAATTACGGCGAAGGACTATGTGTCTTTCGTCCATTCGCTTTACCAAAAGGATTTTTCAGAGCAGCAGTTTGCCGGTTTGGCCGAGGCCTTTCATTTTTCAAAATACATCAACAGGAGAATTTCAGAGCTGTCCTTGGGGAACAGGCAAAAGGTTGTGTTGATGACAGGCTTATTGCTGCGCGCTCCCCTGTTTATTTTGGATGAGCCACTCGTCGGTTTGGATGTGGAATCGATAGAGGTCTTTTATGAGAAAATGCGCGAGTACTGTGAGGCAGGCGGAACCATTTTGTTTTCTTCTCATCTGCTTGATGTCGTGCAAAGATTTTGTGATTATGCAGCCATTCTTCACAACAAACAGATCCAAAAGGTCATTCCGATTGGAGAGGAGACCGATCTGCGGCGGGAATTTTTTGAGGTGATCGGCCATGAATAGCATAATCCCCATCATGTCTTTGCTGTTCAAACAGCTTTACAGCCGGCAAGGGAAAAAGGATGCCATCCGCATTGCCGCAGGCCTTGTCATTCTGGCTGTGTTTGAGATCGGGCTGATCCGACAGGCTGGCATTAACGAATCGGTGTTAGGGAAAACGTATATCATACTCGCGCTTCTCTTGATGAATGCGTATATGGTGTTTCTTTCTGTGACATCTCAATGGAAGGAATCTTATATGAAGCTGAGCTGCCTGCTGCCGATTTCTTCACGGAGCTTTTGGGTTGCCCAGAGTGTCGTTCTGTTTGTCGACACTTGTTTGAGAAGAACATTATTCTTTTTCATTTTACCGCTGTTCTTATTTGGAAACGGAACGCTGTCAGGAGCGCAAACATTGTTTTGGCTCGGCAGATTTTCGTTTTTTACCGTTTACTCCATTATTTTCGGAGTTGTGCTAAGCAACTATTTCGCCAAAAAGAAGAACTGGATGTTTCTGCTGCATGCGGCGATATTCGCCTGTGTATGCCTCAGCGTCGCTTTTATGCCGGCCGCCACGATCCCGCTTTGCGCGGTTCATATCCTGTGGGCGGTGGTCATTGACTTTCCTGTCTTTCTGCAGGCGCCTCCGCAGCAGAGCAAGATGCATTCATTTTTGCGGCGATCTGAATTTTCGTTTTACAAAAGAGAATGGAACCGATTTATCTCTTCTAAAGCGATGCTGTTAAATTACGCGGTGATGGCGGCGTTCAGCGGATTCTTTTCGTTCCAGATGATGAACACCGGCATCTTCAATCAGCAAGTGATTTATATCGTGATTTCCGCCCTTTTGCTCATCAGCTCACCGATCGCTCTTTTGTATTCGATTGAAAAAAACGACCGGATGCTGCTTATCACGCTTCCGATCAAGCGGAAAACAATGTTTTGGGCAAAATATCGCTTTTATGCCGGTCTATTGGCAGGCGGATTTCTCCTTGTCGCGATCATTGTGGGTTTCATCAGCGGCCGTCCGATTTCAACTCTCACTTTTTTGCAGTGCATTGAGTTGCTGCTGGCGGGAGCGTTTATCAGGTTAACCGCGGATGAAAAAAGGCCCTTTTTCAGCTGGCAGACGGAGCAGCAGCTATGGAGCGGTTTCTCAAAATATCGGTCTTATCTGTTTTGTCTTCCCCTATTCTTAGCCACATTAGCCGGCACCGCTGTCTCCCTGGCGGTCGTTCCGATAGCCGGTCTGATCATAGTCTATTACCTGCAAAAACAGGATGGTGGTTTCTTTGATACAAGCAAAAGAGAACGGCTTGGAAGTTAACCTGCTGAAGACTCATCAATTTTCAACTATTTCAATCGCCGCGAGCTTTCTGAAACCGATCGAAAGCGCGGCGGAACCTGAGGAAGAAACAATTTATTTTTACGGCGCCGCCGCATACCTGAAGGAGCAAATCATTGACGCTTTCGGTTATGCTGCCGGCAGCCGTTTCATGTACTCGGCGAATCTCTTTTTTGATCAGCAGCTGAAAACCTGCGGGACCCGTTTGATTCACCCATTGTATAACGGGAATCTTCATGTTGACGCCCTAATGAAAACTTTTGCAGACATGTCTTTCCCTTCTTCCCTTTCACCCGAAGCCGTTGAAAAAGCACGGAATGAGCTGCTGCTGAAAATCGAAAAGAAATTCACTGATCCCTTCTCCTACTCGGCAGCGCGCTTGGCTGAGGAGGTCTTCGGAAACCCGATGTACGGCACAGGCATGTTTGGCCGGAAAGACAGGATAAAGGCGATTCATCCTAAACGGTTTCTTGACGCAGCGGACTTTATCGTTGATTTAATGTCCCAGCAAAAACAGCTGAACATATTGGGACAAGTTCAAGCATGTGATGCTCAGGGACATGCCCCGCAAACGTCCGCTGTAACGTCCGGAAGAATACCCGTGAACCGGCATGTTTTTGAAACAGAGACACGCAGCGCTGCAGGTCCCTCCGTCTTAACACTCGGATTTGATTGCGGAGAGATGAAAGATGCCAGCGATTATATCAAAATCCAGCTAATAGACGGATTACTGGGAAAGTACGGCCATTCCGCTTTATTCAAGCACTTCCGAGAGAAGGATCTGGCAGTCTATCACGTCATCACCCGTTACGATGTCATGAACAATTTGCTGCTTGTTTCTATATGTACGGATCAGCTTCATGAAAAGGATATACCTCCGCGCGTTTTGGAAGCTGTCTCAGCTTTTCAAACGAATGAGCGGGAACTGGAACAGGCAAAGCAATTTTTACGGAATGAAATGCTGCTGCAATTCGATTCTCCCGAAGGTCTGTTGGCCTATATGGGGATTCTTCGCCGCTTCTCCTGCACGAAAGAAGCCTTGCTGGATGGCATCTCAGCGGTAACGTGCCGTGATGTATTGCAATTCATAGCGACTATCAATTATATCGGAGCTCATGTAGTAAGGGGATGAAGAGATGGAAAAGAAAGCCTTTTTTCAACAACTGGATGAACGAACCGATATCAGATACACAGACAGCGGACTGAAAATATTCAGATTGAAATTCCCCCGCGCCCATCTACGCCTGTGCAATGTGAAAATCGATTTCGGAAGCCGTGATGTCTGCTTACAGGCAGAATCCGGCGACACGCTGCTCCCGTATGGCACAGCGCATTTTTTAGAGCACCTTCTCTTCTGGCATAATGGCCGCAATCTGTACAATGATTTTTTTGCGAATGGCGCGCTTTTAAACGCATTCACTACCTACACTGATACCAATTTCATGTTTACCTCATTACCGGATCGGCTCAGACAAACGATCCCCATCCTGCTTGATGCTTTATGGAACCACTCATTTGACAAAAAGATTGTCGCTCAGGAAAAAGCTGTGATTACAAGCGAAATTCAAACAGCACACCTTAACCATCAGCTCTCATATCATTATCAGCTGATCAGCATGCTTTCTCCCGCCTCACCTGCTGCCGTTTTCCCCGCAGGCAGAATCGAGGATATTAACGCGCTGAACATCGGTGATTTACAAAAAGCCTACAAAGCCGCCTACAAAGCCCATCGGATGACGCTGTTTTTGATTGGGGGTTCAGAAGATACGGAAATGCTTTTACCTCCTCACCTTCAGCTGCAGAAGCGTCCGCATGATCAAGCTAAAAAGAAAATCATCCCGGCGTGCCCTCCACCCCTTTCACAAAAAATGGTGCTGGGTGATGAGGAGCGGATGGAAGATACATGGACCGGATTACAGATCGGCGCACTTCCCGAGCAAAACGATCTATTGACCGTAAAGCTTTATTGGGATATCGCGTCTCGTATTCTATTTCAATTAGATTCACCATTTTTTCAAGAAATTCAGCAAACGTATCGCCTGGAAATCGATCGCTTGTCAGCCGAGACACATATATATGAGGATGGCGGTTTCTTGATCCTTCACAGTCAAGGGACCCATTCTTCAGCTTATATTGATGTCGCATCATACTATGTCACGCAGCAGAAAGAACAGGTTGCGTCCTGGCTTCAATACGGCAAGAACTCTTTGACTGACGCGATCATTTATGACAGCGATTATGTGCGTAAATGCTTCGAATGGGCGGCCGAGTGTGACAGGAGCGATTGCTCGTTTCTTGACATGTACCACATCATTCAAGATATGGATACGCAGATTTTCTTGTCTCTCATTGATGCATTGGCATCTTCTAACAAAGCGATCATTCATGTTTCCCAGAAAGAGGCGATCAAACAATGAGAAAAAGCACTGTCTTTACCTTGTTATTGCTGCTTGTCGGTATGGCGGCTTATTCCTTCGGCTTGGTTCAGGCCGCCGCCGAATCCGCCGCCCAATATGTACAGATGATCAACAGTGATGCCGTGCGGCTCGGACTGCTGGCTTGTACCGCCGCCGTCCTGATGCTGCCTGCTTTTCTCTATCTTCACTATGTCACCCAATCCGTGAAAAACATGACAGCAGCTTTTCAGAAACTCACACAGTCTCATCAAAGCTGCTGTGACTTTCAGCAACACAACCTGTGCAGCCGCTATGCAGAAGACGTCAAATCGCTGCGTGACAGCTATAAAAACGTCCGCCAAACATACGTGATGGCTGCTGTATTATGCCAAGTCGTCATATTCGGCTGCATGTTCGAAATCGTCAAAGCCGTCCCTTTCCGCCTTTACACGCCCCCTGCCGTTTCAATGGGGCTTGCGCTGTTACTGATCTTGTATTTATTGTTTTGCATGCGAACGTATTTGCTGCAGCTTTTGCAGCACGGCAGCCTGTTCAGAAAAGTGCTTGCGGGAGCGCTTGCAGCAGCCGGGATATGGTGGATGCTCAGTTTCACTATAAGTGAACTGCTGTTTCTGATCATCGTAGCGGCGATCCAGCAGATCGGATCATCAATATATAAGCACATCTCTGATCGCCGCCCCGCTTCTTTCGAACTATAAAGCTTCTACATTGCAATCGCAGACGGACCCGCGCCAACCGGAATCACCGTCACAGCTGTATAATCGCTCGTGCGGTACACGGTCACAGCATTGTCGTTGGGCTGTGCCGCATAAATATACTGATTGTCCGGCGTTACGGTGAGGTCAAAGGCGCCGGGCAGAGACACGTTTGCAATGATTCTCTGTCTAGCCGTATTAACTACGGATAAGTTTTTTATGAGAAACGGTTCACTATAAGGCTCTAGAAAATAAGCTCTAGTGCTGTCTAAAGAAAATACAATCGTTCTCAGAGTTTCAAATAAACGGTTAAATTCGCTTCCCCTGCTTAATGGTGACAGACTGATCTCCGTTACACCTTTCGGCCACAGCTCACCATTCAACACGTACGCAAAATTTCCAGCGTAAGGAGTTGCAATTAAACTGGGGAATTCAAATGAATCGATGATACTTTCTGCCAACTGACCTGTACTTACATCATATTTATCAACCGACCAACTGATTGCATTAGCGGTATAGACATACTGTCCATCCGGATCAAGAGCAAAGTCTAACGCGCCGGGTATCGGAATGACATCAATGACCGATTGAGAGGCTATGTTAATCATATATATAGATCCGGCGGCCATCACGTACGCGAACTCATCTGTTGAATCAAATTCGATCTTTCTCGGCCCTCCTCCAACAGTAATGGTATTTATGATACTCAATGTTTTATTATCAATCACTGAGACAAGGTTGGTATTCCCATGGAGGACATACGTGAATGCTTTATCGAAAGTAACGCCTAGATTAGTTGGCACGTCAGAAAAAGGGATTGTTTTTACTACCGTGTTTAAATCTGCATCAATAACCGAAACCGTGCTGTCTCCAGTATTAGCAGTAAACACATATGATTGAGGGTCTGGTGATGGCGGTAAAACAAGTGTACCGGTCACCGTAAGCGGACTGCCGTAGAAAGGCGGTACAATGAGAAGGTCTTCCACTGTTATTTGACTAAAATCAGGACAGCGGCCAGCCTGCGCTGCATAATAAACAACTTGGTCAATCTCTTCAGAATGAATCACAGAAACCGCCCCATTGCCTTGTCCATATTGATTTCGCACAGGCGACACACTGACAAGAAGAGTAACGGTCCCTTGTACTCTCACAGCATATCGAACACCGATATCTTCTGTTTCAGGCCCAGTCTTGATTAAGCAAGGCTCACTGGTGCAGGACAAATTGTCTGTACTCCATGTAACAGCCGCTGACGCTTCAGCCGAATCAACCTTAAAGCCCTCAGGGATATCTATAGGCACTTGAAACGGCACTTCCCGGCCGATTTCCTCATCACAAAAACAGAAACAATTTTCCTGTAAAGCAGAAAGATCATTCTTTTTCATGATTTCACGTCCTTTTAGAAATGCACAGCATTCAGTTGATTAGATCGCAATAACTCCCGGTGAAACCCCAAGAGATATGATAGTTTCCACAGAATAATCATCCGTGTTGTAAACAGTGATGTTCTGCTCTAAAAAATGGGTTGCATACAGAAATTCGCCATTCGGAGTAAACGCAAAGTCTCTTGCCGATTGCGGAATATTTCCTATAACGCCTGCTCCATTCGGACTGACAGAATACAAATTGCCAGTGAAGCTGTCGTGTAAATACACCTCTGATCCACTCGTAAACATTGCATATTGGCCGTCAGGCTCCAGTTCTTGGGTAATGCTGATCGTAAACGTATTTAGATCAATAACCGTCAAATAATTGAATAAGAATTCTTGTTCTAACACATACGCATACCTCTCCAGAGAATCTGTTTCTATGGATGATACGATAAGATCTCGTTCAATCGTTCCTATGACTTCACCAGTGAATAGGTCCACTTTTTGCACTAAACCAAAATTAAGAACATAGGCGAATAACCCATTGGGGTCGATTGCAACATCAAACCCTTCTACAGGAATCGACCTATCAACAGCCAGCGTATCAATTCCAATCACATAAATTGCAGTACCGGCGAAAACATAAGCAAACTCATGATTAGGGATAAATTTGATCGATCGAGGCGGCTGATCCAGCATTATGGATGCTGTCACTGTTAATGTGTCATAATCGATGACAGAAATCACATTGTTGTTGAAGTGCAAAACAAACACAGCGCTTTTATCCGGGGTCACTTCAATATCTGTCGGCCTATATGGAAGAGCAATCGTTGTCACAACGGCATGAGTGTTTGTATCAATCACAGAAACTGATTGATCATTTGGATTCGCTGTAAATGCATAAACAGGCTCCGGCTCCGGTACAAGCACAATCGTCCCCGTCACCGATAAAGGACTGCCGTAAAAGGGCGGAACAACAACAAGGTTTTCGATCGTGATGTCACTGATATCCGGGCAATCTTCCGGTTCATCGGAATAATAGACGACTTGATCGATCTCTGCATTGTGAATGACGGAAACAGCCCCATCCCCTTGTCCATATTGATTTCGCACAGGTGAGACACTGACGAGCAGCGTAACAGTTCCCTGCAGGCGCACTGCAAATTGAACACCGATCTCATCAGGCTCAGGCCCCGTTTGAATTAAGCATCGTTCACTGACACAGGAAAGGCTGTCTGCATTCCACGTGACACTTGCAACAGCTTCAGCCGGATCAACGACAAACCCTTCAGGTAATTCAATCGGTGCTTGAAATATGGTCTCGCGGCTTGCTTCTTCCTCACAAAAACATAAACATTCTTCTTGTGCGGCTTCTGCTTTTTCTTTAAAGGAAAGCTTGTTTTTTCTCATACCTTCACTTCCTTTTCAGACATACACTGCTCACGCAGATATAACAGAATATGGAAGGTGAATCTGTTTGCTTGTACAAATTGCCGAGGGTAAAAGCGGTTTTTTGAAAAAATCCCCTCTGATATGCGGTGTAACGAAAGAAAACATTGCGGTTTTTTTGCGCTTCTCACAAGAATGAAGATGATAAAATATGACATATATAGAATAATGAAGGGAGGGATTTACAAACGTGACAGGTGTCATATCTTCTTCTTCCATCGGAGAAAAGATTAACGAATGGTATATGTACATACGCCGATTCAGCATCCCCGATGCAGAATATTTGCGACGAGAAATCAAGCAAGAGCTGGATCAAATGGAAGAAGACCAAGACCTTCATTTGTACTATTCACTGATGGAATTCCGGCACAACCTGATGCTTGAGTACCTTGAACCGTTAGAAAAAATGAGGATTGAGGAACAGCCGAGACTGTCTGATCTGCTGCTTGAGATTGATAAAAAACAGGCTCGTTTAACTGGTCTGCTTGAGTATTATTTTAATTTCTTTAGAGGCATGTATGAGCTGGATCGCCGTGAATATGTATTAGCCATTCAATTCTTTAAAAAAGCTGAGAGCAAACTGGTTTTTGTGAAAGACAAAATCGATAAAGCGGAATTCTTTTTCAAAATGTCAGAAGTCTATTATTATATGAAACAAACTTATGTCTCCATGGACTATGCACGTCAAGCATTCGAAATATACAGTGAACAGACTACATATGATATCAGAATGATTCAATGTCAGTCCTTATTCGGAGCCAACTTTTTGGATTTAAAACAATACGAAAAAGCAATTGCCCATTTTCAAAAAGCCTTTACACTTGCAGAAGCAGAGCAGCAGCCGCAATTAATGGGAAGAACTCTTTATAACATAGCACTCTGCAAGCAAAACCAAAACAGTTTTGAATCAGCGATAGAGTATGTAAAAAAATCTATTCAAGTATTTGAAGGATCTAAAATGCTCCCTTCACTGCCACAAGCTTTTTTCCTAATTACACAAATTTATTTTAAATTAGGTAAGATTGATAACGCCTGTGAATATCATAAAAAAGGAAAAGAGTATTCTGCAGCTGCGGGAGATACCGTGTATCTAACGGAGTTTGAATTTTTGGAATCTTTATACTTGTCTGGACCGGATGAGGAACGGATAGAAAAATGTTTTGTTTTTCTTGAAGGTAAAATGATGTATGCAGATATCGAGGACTTCGCACTTGATGTTGCTAAATATTATCATCAACAGGAAAATTACAAAAAAGCATCTCATTACTTTTTAAAGGTTGAAGAAGCAAGACAGCACATTCAAGGGGGGGTGAATTTATATGAAATGGAAGTATAAATTATTACTCGCTTGTTTAGCTGTGAGTGCTGTATTTATCACAGTCGAAGTATCAAATTCATCAACAGAACATTTTGATGTTGCGCAGCGCGCCATGATCTAAACCGCCGTCCATCGGCGGTTTTTTTGTCCCCTCTTTACCCATCCTCCCAATCCATGCTATGATTCTTTCAATAATCTTGAAGAGGGTGGAAATACAGTATGTCTCTGGAAAGTGTGAAAACCCACTTTACACAGTGGAATCGAGAAAATGATGTGATGGAGTTCGAAACATCGAACGCGACAGTTGAACAAGCAGCTGAGACGATCGGCGTGAGCCCGGCTAGAATCGCCAAAACCCTGTCCTTCAGAGGGGAAGGAGATCAGGCGATTCTGATTGTGGCAACCGGAGATGCCAAGATCGACAACAAAACGTTCAGGCAAACATTTGGCTTTAAAGCAAGAATGCTCTCTCCTGATGAGGTGCTGGAGCAGACAGGCCATGAAATTGGAGGTGTTTGCCCGTTTGGGTTGGCTTATGATCTTGAGGTTTATCTAGATGTATCGCTGAAACGGTTTGAGACTGTTTTCCCGGCTTGCGGCAGCAGAAACTCCGCTATTGAATTAACAACGGAAGAATTATCCGAATTTTCTTTCTCAAAAGCATGGATTGATGTTTGTAAAGGCTGGAATAAAAAAACATCCAGACATCGTCTGGATGTTTACCTATTTCACAAACCCAAGCAGCATCTCACGGATGATTTTGCTGGCTGTGTTTGCCGTTTGCTCTGAGTGGTCATAAACCGGTGCGACTTCCACTAAGTCAGCGCCCTTTACATTTACCTCTGAACGCGCGATTTCATGGACGGATGCAAGCAGTTCTTTAGACGTGATGCCGCCGGCGTCAACCGTTCCTGTTCCTGGTGCGTGGGCAGGGTCTAATACGTCAATGTCGATTGTGACATAAACCGGACGGCCCGCGAGCTTCGGAAGCACTTCTTTCAGCGGTTCAAGCACTTCAAATTTTGAGATGTGCATGCCGTTTTCCTTCGCCCATTCAAACTCTTCCTTCATGCCGGAACGGATTCCGAATGAATACACATTGTGCGGTCCGATCAATTCTGCCGCTTTGCGGATCGGCGTAGAGTGAGAAAGCGGCTCTCCCTCATAATCAACGCGAAGATCTGTATGTGCATCAAAATGGATAATCGCAAGATCTGGGTATTTCTTGTACATCGCTTTAATGACAGGCCATGACACGAGGTGCTCCCCGCCCATGCCCATTGGGAACTTCCCTTTTTCTAAAATGCTGTCCACGTACTCTTCAATCATATCCAAGCTTCGCTGCGGATTACCGAACGGCAGCGGAATGTCGCCGGCGTCAAAAAAGTTCAAATCAGCCAGATCACGATCTAAATATGGGCTGTATTCTTCAAGGCCGATTGATACCTCACGGATTCTGCTTGGGCCAAAGCGTGAGCCCGGGCGATAGCTGACTGTCCAGTCCATTGGCATGCCGTAAAGAATGGCGTCCGCCTCTTCCCACTCGGGACGGCTCGCGATAAATACTTTTCCTGAATAAGCTTCATCAAATCTCATCTATAATACCCTCGCTTTCCTGTAAAAAAGCGCAAGATTCGCTCCTGCGCCATACCATCATTATTTAATCAGGTCACTCACAAATTTCGGCAGTACAAACGCCGCTTTATGAATATCTTTTGTGTAATATTTTGTCTCAATATCGAAGAAACGGCTGTCTTCCACTGCAAGCGGATCATATTTTTTCGAGCCGATTGTAAATGTCCACAGACCGCTTGGATATGTCGGAATGTTCGCCGTATACAGCTTCGTAATCGGGAAGATTTCCTTCACGTCGCGCTGTACATTTGTGATTAATTCCGGTGTAAACCATGGGTTGTCCGTCTGTGCGACAAAAATGCCGTCTTCTTTCAGCGCTTTCGCAATTCCTGCGTAGAATCCTTTTGTAAACAGGTTTACAGCCGGTCCGACTGGTTCAGTTGAATCTACCATTATGACGTCGTATTGATTTTCAGATCTCGCAATGTGCATAAATCCATCATCTACCTGCACGTCAACGCGCGGATCATCCAGTTTGCCTGCGATAGAAGGAAGGAACTTTTTAGAGTATTCGATCACCTTGCCGTCAATATCTACAAGTGTCGCTTTTTTCACGCTTGGATGCTTCAGGATTTCTCTGATAACGCCGCCGTCACCGCCGCCGACTACCAGAACATGCTCCGGATTTGGGTGCGTAAATAATGGCACATGCGCCACCATTTCGTGATAAACGAATTCGTCTTTTTCAGATGTCATCACCATGCCGTCCAAAAACAGCATGTTGCCAAACTCTTCTGTTTCCACCATTTCTAAATGCTGAAACTCTGTTTGTTCTGTATGTAACGTTTTGTTAACCTTCATCGTAATGCCAAAGTTTTTCGTCTGCTTCTCTGTGTACCAAAGTTCGCTCAATTGTCATCTCCCTTTCCAGGCTGTATTCATTTATTGTAAGCGTCTAATCAGCTTTTATTCTCGGTTGAAATCTCATTTTCACCTAAGGAAAAAGTATAGAGGATGGCGGGAAAAAAGTAAAGATGCGTCCTGTTCAGCAATGTTTAAAAACGATCTTTTTTCCTCATAATAGTAGAAACATAAAAAAAGGGGGAACCCGTTGTGGATGCAATGACAAATAAACGGCTGAGACTGACGCTGAAAACCGTTCGCGCCTTTATCTTTTTAGGGGCTTTTGCGGCCTTTGCGGCAGCGGCCGTGTTTATGACTGTCATTTTGATAGCCAAATACCAGGGCGCTCCCTCGGTGCAGGTGCCGCAATCCACGATTTTGTATGCGAGTGACGGATCAAAGCTCGGGGAAACGAACTACGGCGAAAAGCGCTATTGGGTCCCCTTAAAGGACATGAATCCGACGATCGTAAAAGCGACAGTGGCGATTGAAGACCAGAATTTCTACGATCATCACGGCTTTGATTATAAACGCATGGCAGGCGCGGCGCTTGCTGATCTGAAAGCATTTGCCAAGGTTCAGGGTGCAAGCACCATCACCCAGCAATATGCGAGAAACTTATACCTTGAACACGACAAAACGTGGAAACGGAAATGGAATGAGGCATTCTACACGATCCGTCTGGAACAAAACTATTCTAAGGACGAGATATTAGAAGGCTATTTAAATACGATTTACTACGGCCACGGCGCCTACGGCATTGAAGCCGCTTCCCGCCTGTATTTCGGCAAGCATGCCAAAAACCTGACGGATGCGGAGGCAGCGCTTTTGGCAGGAATCCCGAAAGGCCCTTCCGGCTATTCACCGTATGTCAATGAGACGAAAGCCAAGGAACGCCAGAAAACGATTGTGCAGATGATGGAAAAGCAGCAGATGATCAGCCAAAAGAAAGCGGATGAACTGATCAAGGAACCTCTTTCCTATCAGCCTTTGAATAAACAAGTTTCCAAGAGAAAGGCCCCTTATTTCTATGACAATGCGATGAGAGAGCTGGAGAAAAAGCTTGGCATGACGCGGGAGCAAATTGAAACGAGCGGGTTAAACGTCTATACAACGGTGGATAAACGGATGCAGCGCATCGCCGAGGAGACCATTACCAAAACGGTTAACGCGGGCTCTGACATTCAAGTCGGGTTTTCAGCCATTGATCCCCGCACCGGAAACGTTCTCGCCCTTGTCGGCGGCAGGGATTATCAAAAAAGCCCGTTTGACCGGACGACACAGGCGAAGCGCCAGCCTGCTTCGACGATCAAGCCATTGCTGTATTATAAAGCGATTCAAAGCGGATTTACGCCAGTCACTTTGATGAAAAGCGAAGAAACCGAGTTTCAAATTGATGCAAAGGGAGAAACCTATTCTCCAAGCAACTATAACGGATACTACGCCAACAAGCCGATTACGCTTCTGCAGGCGCTGGCGCTTTCCGACAACATTTACGCTGTAAAAACGCATCTTTTTCTCGGCACGAACAAACTCGTAAAGGCCGCAAAGGAATTCGGCATTACCGCCCATCTTCAAGCACTGCCGTCCCTGGCACTCGGCACTGAACCTGTGCGCCCGATTGAGATGGTCAACGCCTATGCCATGCTCGCAAACGGCGGAAAGAAAATCGAACCGACTTTTATTTCGCGAGTTACGGACGCGGCGGGCCATGTGCTGTACGAAAACCCGAGTCAGCATAAACAAGTTCTTGATGAAAAAGCCGCTTTTGTCACGGCGAGTATGATGACAGGCATGTTTGATACCGATTTAAACGGATATACATCGGTAACCGGACGAACGATAGCCAACCGCCTGACAAGAACGTATGCCGGAAAATCAGGAACCACCAGCGCAGACAGCTGGATGATCGGCTTCAATCCGAAGTTGGCCGCGGGTGTTTGGACTGGTTATGACAAAAACAGCACCATCGACTCGGTCGAAGAAAAAAGCTATGCTAAAACCATTTGGGCGGACTTCATGGAGAACGCGCTCAAGGGCGATCCGGAAACCGCGTTCAAGCCGCCAAAAGGCGTAACCGGCGTATACATTGATCCAAAGACAGGCTACTCATCAGGTCCCGGCTGCGCCGCAAAGCATTACACATATTTTGTGAAAGGCACAGAACCATCAAACGTGTGCTACGGGGCAGAACCCGCAAAACAAACAAAAGACCGGCTTCCAGCCAAAGAAAAGCCCGCTTCCGAGAAAAAATGGTGGGACAAATGGCTGGGGCGAAATCATTGAAAATAACCCGGCTTCTCGGAGGCCGGGTTATTCGTATGTTCCTTCATAATCGATGGTAAAATGTTAGGCAATCGAGCTGAACAATCAGTTTTGGGATAAAGTGGTGAATTTCTCATTTCTTCGACGCCGCTTCATCAACCAGTCGCCGACTCGAATGGTTTCGTACATCATATCCCCCTAAAAATGAAAAACCCCGAGTCTTGTTTCGGCTCGGGATTTTCCATGTCCTATTTCTGTATCACCAGTTTACTCAATGTTCACGAAAAATATCTCAAATATTCTAAAAGTTCACAGAAAATTCACAAATTAATTGTCTTCCGGAAGCAGGCTCGTTTTTAACTCATCTGAGGAACGGTCCCATAGGCCCTGATCATGCTTTTTCAGAAATTCGCCTAGTACACGCTTCGAGCTGTCGTCCATTTTATCAACGATGATTTTCCGTTTCATGGATTTATCCATCAGATTCACATGCTCAGGCAGTGACTTGTAGCCTCTTCTGATGCTTCTGTCGACCGTCATTTCACAGGCTGTTACCCCTGCGTAATAAGGGCCCTCTTCTCTTCTGTCAATCGTCACCCACACAAGCCAGTATGGTTTGCCGTTTGGAACTTCTTCTTTATTCGGGAGAAATTTAATTCCTTTTTCAACGGTGCTGCGGGCATGCATGGCGCCGATGTCTACGAACGCTTCTTTTTCCTCTACATCGACGAACACGGGAGAAATGTTATCAAGGCTGAGTGCCCCTACGCCAAAACCGCCGTGTCCGTCTGTCGGATCACTTTTGATAATATTAAACCCGATTGATTTTTTCTTTTTTTCTTCCATGAAGTTCTACCTCCTACAAAAGCGGTTGAAATATCGCTGAAAACAGCTTTAAAATCGAATCTCTTCCTGCATTAAGCAGCGGCCACAGCACATAAGATCCGAGCGGTGTCACAAACAGAACCAAAAACACGATAAAGCCGTAGTTCTCCGCTTGCGTCATTTTGGCACGCACGCCCGGCGGAACGAGATCTTCTATAATTCGATAGCCATCGAGCGGAGGAAGCGGCAGCAGATTAAATAAAAACAAGACAAGATTCAGCTGTATCCAAATAGAAAAAAACTGATCCAATCCCGTGCTGAATGCCGCAAGCATTTCCATTCCGTACGCATGCATCAACACTAACAAAAAGAAACCGATAAAGGCAAGAATCAGGTTACTGACAGGCCCGGCTATAGATACGAGCACACCGGCAAGCCGGGGTTTCTTAAAGAAGCGGCGATTAACAGGAATGGGACGCGCCCATCCAAAGCCGGCCACCAAAATCAAAATGGTACCGAACGGATCAAGGTGCTTGATAGGATTCAGCGTCAGTCTTCCTTGTTTTTTCGCCGTATCGTCACCAAATTTGTATGCGACATAAGCATGGGCAAGCTCATGCATTGTAAACGACACAATTAGCGTGATGACGAGGTATGGCATTAAAGATAACGGATAGTATAAAAAACGGTCCAAGTGAGATATCCCTCTTTCTCAAAATGCAAGAATTTACTTTATTCAGTATACTATAAGAAGCCTCTTTTTCTAAAGAGAGGAAACGAGATAAAGGAGGATTCAGCACACATGCCATACGTAACTGTCAAAATGCTCGAAGGCCGTACAGACGAGCAAAAACGCAATCTTGTTGAGAAAGTAACAGAAGCCGTAAAGGAAACAACCGGCGCTTCTGAAGAAAAAATTGTTGTCTTTATAGAAGAAATGAAAAAAGACCATTATGCCGTTGCAGGCAAACGCCTGAGCGATATGGAATAATCTCTATAAAGCCGGCGCTTCGCGCACCGGCTTTTTCTATCTCTATTGAGCCAGCTTCGCAATAATCGCCAAGAACGTCTTCTTCTCTTCGGCTGTTAAACGTTCAAACATCCCGTCAATCAGCTGCTGGCGGTTTTCAATCATTTGTTCAGCCGCTCCCCGGCCCGATTCAGAAAGCGTAATCCATACAGTGCGGCGGTCATTATTATTTCTGGATCTCTCAATAAACCCTTCCTGCTCTAAATGATTCAGAGCTGTGGTCGTGGCAGAGGGAGACAGTGTGACCTCCTTCAAAATATCCTTTATGGTGCAGCTCCCATGTCTGTATATGATCCGCAGAATAAATCCTCTTACATTATTCACGTGTTTCGGAACGGTGGCTTCATCTAATTGCTTCGTGCTTTTCAAATATTTTGTAAGTGCGTGATCCAGCAAATTTGCTTCCAGTTTGTCATGGTCCATGTCAATTTCCCCATTTCGAGATGCATTCATAACATACGAACGATATGATTTACTTATTATTTTACTGATTCCGAATAGGGAAAGTCAAAAAAGCAAAATGTGAATTCACAGCTTTTATCCTACATGCCTCGATTTTCCACCTGTTTCACAAGCTTATCTTTGAATGTCTGAAAAGAAACGTGTTCATTCTGCTGATGTCCGAATTGGCGGACGTTAACCGCATTCTCCTGCTCCTCTTGATCTCCAAGCACCAGCACGTACGGGATTTTCTGCATCTGCGATTCTCTGATTTTATAGCCGAGCTTCTCATTGCGCTCATCAATGCAGGCTCTTATCCCCGCCTGCTTCAGCTCCGCCTGCACCTTTCTGCAATAATCCAAGTGTACGTGCGAAACCGGTATGATTTGAACCTGGATCGGTGCGAGCCAGACTGGAAAAGCCCCGCCGTAATGCTCGATCAAAATACCGAAAAAACGGTCGATCGAGCCGAAAACCGCTCTGTGGATGACAACGGGACGAACCTTTTCATTGTGTTCGTTGATATATGTTAAATCAAATTTTTCCGGCATTTGAAAATCAAGCTGAATTGTCGCACATTGGTGGCTCCGTTTTAGGGCATCTTTTATGTGGAAATCAATTTTCGGCCCGTAAAACGCCCCATCGCCTTCATTGATCTCATAAGAGAGGCCAAGCTCCTCAAGGACGCGTGCTAAGGCACGCTCCGACGCTTCCCAAAGGCTGTCATCGCCTAATGAATCCTCCGGACGAGTCGAAAGCTCAACTGAATACTCGAAACCAAATGTCCGATATACCTCATCAATCAGCCGAATCGCTTCTTTGATCTCACTCTCAATCTGATCCTCCCGAACGAAAATATGGGCGTCATCCTGACAGAACGTCCGAACGCGAAGCATTCCGTTTAAAGCCCCGCTGTATTCATGGCGATGCACCTGTCCGAATTCCGCCATGCGAATCGGCAGATCCCGGTAAGAATACATGCTGTTTTTAAAGATGAGCATGTGGCCCGGGCAATTCATCGGCTTCATTGCGAACCTTGTATCATCCACTTCTGAGAAGTACATATTGTCGCGATAATGATCCCAATGGCCTGACTGCTCCCATAACCGCTGATTCATCATAAACGGCGTACGCACCTCATCGTAGCCGGCATTTGTTTGCAGTTCACGCGAGAAGCGTTCCAGCTCATTTCGGACAATCTGCCCTTTCGGCAAATAAAACGGCATCCCCGGCGCTTCTTCAGAAAACATAAACAGCCCTAACTGTTTGCCCAACTTGCGATGGTCTCGTTTTGCCGCTTCTTCCAGCATATGCAGGTGTGCATCCAAATCTTTTTTCTTTTGAAACGCAACCCCGTACACCCGCTGCAGGACTTCATTTTTGCTGTCTCCCCGCCAATAAGCGCCTGATACTCTTGTCAGCTTGAACGCCTTGATTATTCCTGTAGAAGGAAGATGCGGCCCGCGGCACAGGTCAATGAATTCTCCTTGCTGGTACAGCGTGATATCCTCCCCGCGCGGAATATCCTTTAAAATCTCAAGCTTAAGCCGCTCGTCTTTTTGTGCAAACAGCTCTTCAGCTTTTTCGTAAGAAACCTCTATACGTTTGATTTCAAGGTTCTCATTTATAATGTGTTTCATTTCTTTTTCGATAGCCTCTAAGTCACCTGATCCCAAGCTTTTCTCCAGCTTCATGTCATAGTAGAAGCCGTCTTCAATCACAGGCCCTACCCCCAATGACACTTCGCCGTACAGCCGTTTTACTGCTTGAGCCAGCACGTGCGCTGATGTGTGGCGAAGCACTTGCAAGCCTTCTTGTGAATCGAGTGTGACAATCGAAAGCTCAGCATCCTCCTCCAGCTTGAAACTGAGATCAACAAGCTTGCCGTTGACCTGACCTGCAGCCGCCTTCTTTTGCAGACTGGAACTGATCGAACCAGCTGCTTCCTTGATTGTGATGCCTTTCGGATATTCCTTGATCTGTCCGTCCGGAAGCTGAATGTGTACATGTTTACTCATTTTAAAACACTCCTTATTCATTGTTGTATATAAAAAAACACACCCGTCCCGCAGATAGGGACGAGTGTGTGATTAACCCGTGGTTCCACCCAAGTTCCCGACAAACGTGATGTTGTCGGCTCGGTGCTGTAACGCAGCATAGACGGCATTGGATACTTTAGTTCCCCAATGCTGCTCCAAGGCGGTAAATGATATTCCTAAGCTGGGAAGCTCTCACCTTTTCTTCCCTCTCTGAAAACCGTAAAAATCATTCATGTCCTTTTCATCGCATATATTCAATTCATAAAAAAACACACCCGTCCCGCAGATAGGGACGAGTGTGTGATTAACCCGTGGTTCCACCCAAGTTCCCGACAAACGCGATGTTGTCGGCTCGGTGCTGTAACGCAGCATAGACGGCATTGGATACTTCAGTTCCCCAATGCTGCTCCAAGGCGGTAAATGATACTCCTAAGCTGGGAAGCTCTCACCTTTCCTTCCCTCTCTGAAAACCGTAACTATCATTCATGTCCTTTTCATTGCATGTATTTAATTCATATAAAAAAACACACCCATCCCTCTAAAAGGGACGAATGTGATGATCATCCGTGGTTCCACCCAAATTCCCGATCAATTCAATTACACATGGTGATCGGCTTGAAGATGCTGTAACGCAGCATGACGGTATCAGATACTTGTTTTCCCCGATACGGCTCAAAGGCGGTAAGCTGCTTTCTCTGCGTTAGGAAGATTTCAGCTGTCCTTCCCTCTCTGGAAACCGTAAAAAGCATCTCATGTCCTTATCAGTGCCTGTTGTTTCAATAATTTTTTATATCTTACTATATATTCCCACAAAGCGCAATCAGTGATTTACATTTTTTCTGACGCGGCAGTCCCGTTATGGGCAGCCAGAAACAGCCATACAAGCAATGCAGCGAGGCTGTATGCCGCCCCCATCATCAAAAATGTAAACCCGGCACCGGCGTACCAAGTGGCGGACAGATGAATGATCACCCCGGTTATCGCTACGCCGACCAAAGCTCCGATTTGCCGGTTTGCATTTAACGCCGCACCGGCAATGTTCGCATGCCTTTGCCCGGCAGCCTGCATGATCACAGTTGTCATGGCAGGAACTGTAATACCGGTACAGAGGTTCATGACAGACATCAAAACCGCCAGCTGCCAATAAGGAAAATCCGGAGAAATCAGCACAAACAACAGCAATGCAATGATACAGCTGACCGCCATTGAGACAAACATAAGCTGCCCGGCTTCAAATCGATTCGCCAGACGGGCGAACAGCAGATTGCCGATCACAAAGACCGCCATCATCGGCAGCAGCTCAACACCGGCCATGAAGGAGTTTGCGCCTCCTGCTTCCTGCAAAAAAAGACTCAGCATAAACATGCCGCCAAAAAGAGCAAAATTCAGCAAAAACCCGATAAATTGGGCCGCTGAGAAACGGCCGTTTTTATATAAGGACGCCGGCAGGATAGGTGTTTTCGCAGAAACTTCCCGCAGCAAAAACAGCACAAATGCCAAAATCGCTGCAGTACATGCTAGAAGAATCACGGGCGAGCGCCAGCCCGCTGATGGCCCCTGTATCAATGCATAGGAAAGAAAGCCGAGAGCCATCATGCCAAGCAGATGCCCGGTGATGTTCACGCGGCCGGTTTTTCCCGGGACGCGGCTGAGAATTCGGTAAGCTGAAATGAGCGCGGCAGCCCCCAACGGCACATTGATCAGAAAAATACTCTGCCAGCCTGCCAACTGTACCAGCACACCCCCAATAAAAGGCCCAAGGGCTGAAGCGGCGGAAACAAGCGCGGCCCACAGTCCAAACATTCTCGCCCGCGCCCGTTCATCAGGGTAAGAGGCAGCCAAAAGGCTGAGTGAGCTTGGCATGAACAAGGCTGCGCCAATTCCCTGTATAAGACGTCCGGCAATCAGCATCTGCCCATTAAAGGATGCAGCGCATAGACAAGAGGCGAGAACAAAAACAGCTAAACCCAGGATATAGATCGTCTTCGATCCGAAACGGTCGGCCAAGGCTCCGCCCGCCAGCAGAAGCGACGCAAAAGTAAGAATGTACCCGTCCACAACCCACGTTACACCTGAAAGTGACATTGAAAGAGTGTTTTTCATATCCGCCATCGCCACATTCACAACGGTTACATCAAGAGTAGCCATGAGAAAACCAAGAGCGAGCACGATCAGTACAGATATTCCTGTTGATGAATCTGTTTTGTGTAAAGATCCGCTGTTTTTCATTGCAATTGCCCTTTCATTTGCTCGTTTATCCAATCATCTATTTTTTCAAGATCATACAATTCCCCGACTCTGTCCATGACATGCTGCAGGGACTCTTCTTTCATGAGATTGGCCCATTTATCCTCGATTTCCCCCATGACTGTCTCCAGCACACAGTTTTCACCTTCGAATACAGATTGCAGCAGACCTTTTCCCTGATACATCGAACCTCTGCCTTCGACCGCTTGATAAATATCATAAAGCGTAATGTCCGCCAAAGGCTTCGTTAGGGTAAAACCGCCCTTCGTCCCTGGCAAGGATTCTGCCAAACCTGCTTGAACCAATGTTCTCATCAGCTTCTTCAAATAAGACGGAGACACGCGCAATCGCTGGCTTATTGCCTCTGACGTCAAAGAAGCCTGTACAGGCAGCCGTGACAGTAAAAGCAACACAGAAACCGCCTGCTCCATCCCGGATTTCATTTTCATCATACACACTCCCGATTCATTATGGATAACTATTATCCACAATAGATCCCTTAGCGGCTTTTGTCAATAAAAAAAAGCAAAAGAAACAGTTCATTTCTTTTGCTTGGTATCCTTAACAAATCTGCTTCAGTTCCTCTATGTATTGAAGCGCTTCGTCATATTCTTCATTTGTATATTTTTGCTTGCTTTTGATTGTAAAGACTTTTTCTTTCTTTTCCTCATCCTCAAGCCCGTCAAAGTAAAGGATCGTGGAAACCAGCTCTAAAAACCGTGATGAACGGCTGTTTACACTGTCGATATAGCCTTTCATATCCGGCATGTTCAGATCAGCATGGTCTAAAAATGCGGAGCCTGTCTCAGTCAGCGAATACCGGTATTGAAAGTAGCCGCCCTTTTTTTCCTTCACCTCATGCAGAAATCCAAGGTTGCACAGCTCTTCAATCTGGAGCGTCAGTTCCTCTGAATATGGTCCGTAAAAGTGAAAATCATATTTCTCATAGAAAGGAAACTGCATTTTCTTGGCGATATAAATCATTTTCTGCAGCTTCTTTCGCCCGATGATTTCTCCAGAATCCGAGAACACCTTCATCAGTTTTGCATGTTCTTTCAACAAATTCCCGACATCTCCTTTTTCCTTCTTTCCAATTTCTATGTCAGTCCCAGCAGCTGCCGGATTTTCATTTTCGCTTCCGGATGTTTAGAGCCGTCACAAATCAAGTCCTTTGGATAGTACAGCTTGTGGTCGGTCCGCCGTTTACCGGAGATGGATTCCACAATAGCCGACTGCCTGGACAGCTCTTTAATTTGGCCGTTTTGCGTCAAGAGATGGATCGGCAGACGCTCCTCTTCCTCTCCCGGCCGGTAAAAATCGTATGGCAGATCTGAAGAAGAATCAACGACCAAATAATAGCTCGGATCGATCCCCGCCTCTTTGAACAATGACGTCAGCTCAAAATAAGCCGACATTTCTTCATTCGGATTGAATTCAACGTATTGGAACAGCTGGCGGTTAATGAATCTGCGGCACAAGTCGGATAAAATCGCGTCTTCTTCATCCTCCCAGGCCTGGAAGTAATACAAAATAATAGATTCATCCAGCTTTACATAATCCTCCAGTGTCAATTTCCCTTCAAAAATAGAATAAAAATGAACCGGAGCGTGAGTGAAGACATAGCCTTCATCATGCAGCTGCTTCGCCCTGTGAAGAATCTTCGTTAAAATGACCTCTGCACTTCTGGTCACAGGATGGAAGTAGACCTGCCAGTACATTTGGTAACGGCTCATGATATAGTCTTCGACAGCGTGCATTCCGCTTTCTTTAATGACGATCTGATCCTCGCGCGGCCGCATCACCCGAAGAATCCGCTCCATATCAAAATGGCCGTAGCTGACGCCCGTATAATAGGCGTCACGCTGCAGGTAATCCATCCGGTCTGCGTCAATTTGACTCGAAATGAGGCTGACCACTTGCTTGTTTTTATATGTTTTGGCAATGACTTCAGCAACATCCTGGGGGAAATCCGGGCTCACCTTTCTGAGCACCTGGTTAACCTCCGTGTCTCCCAAAATGATACCTCTTGTAAAATCTTCGTGGTCAAGGTGAAAGACCTTTTCAAATGAATGCGAGAACGGCCCGTGCCCGAGATCATGAAGCAGCGCCGCGGCCAAACAGAGTTCGCGCTCACTGTCATCCCATTCAGGGCGGCCTTTAAAGACGTCATCAACCATTCTCCTGACAATTTCATAGACACCGAGAGAATGGTTGAACCGGCTGTGCTCAGCCCCATGGAACGTCAAATAGGTCGTGCCGAGCTGCTTAATTCTGCGGAGACGCTGAAATTCACGGGTTCCGATCAAATCCCATATCAGCTTGTCCCGAACATGAACATAGCGGTGCACCGGATCTTTAAACACTTTTTCTTCTGATAATTTTCCATTTGGATACGCCATCGTCATTCCCTCTTTTTTTTAGCCGTGTTTCTATTATATCGACTCTATTCTTTGAAAACATCCTTGAATTTGCCCGGCGATTTGTTCCATCTTCATGAAAAACACATCTTGTGAAGCAAAAAAGCCTGACCTGAGGGCCGAGGCTAAGAAAAAATATGTTTTTACTTTTTTATTTTCTTTTTTACTTTGTCAATCAGCTCATCCTCTGTCGGAGCTGACAGCGGGCGATTGTTCACAAAAGCAAATGATTTTTTCCGTCCGGGCCCGCAATAAGATTGGCATCCTACCTCAACCTTTGCGTCCGGGTCCACTTCTTTCAAACGCGGCAGCAATGTTTTGATATTAGTGGCTTGGCAATCATCACACACTCGAAATTCATTAGCCATGACGTACGCTTCCCTTCATTTCTATGTTCATCTATGTGAATAACCTAAAATCACGTTTCAAAAAAATCACATCACTCTTCATTTTACAAGGATTCGACTGTTCCTGCAAGCCGCTCCATCCTTCGTATCTCCTATTCTTTCAGCCAATTTGTATAAATATTTTCCAACCTGGACATTCTAATACCATGAAAAGAAAAATGGGAGTTGAGATAAATGACAAAACAACGACAAGACGCTTGGTCAGAGGAAAACGATCTGCTTTTAGCCGAAACAGTGCTTCGGCATGTGAGAGAGGGAAGCACTCAATTGAATGCCTTTGAAGAAGTCGGCGATAAATTAAACCGGACATCCGCAGCCTGCGGATTCAGATGGAACGCGGTGGTCCGCCATCAATATGAAAAAGCGCTTCAGCTTGCGAAGAAACAGCGAAAACAGCGGATGAGAGCGCTCGGAAACGGGCAGCCTGCGAAAAAAAGATTATTATACCAGCCTCCTGCCGTTGATCCTGAAATCATTCAAGAAACCGCTGCAGAGGAACCAGTCAAAACGGATGCACCATCTGCCGAAAATGAGCAGCAGCCTTTAATGTCTGGCGAACATATGCCTTTTGTTGATGAAAGCTTTAAGGAAGAGTTAGCTAGTCTATCACACTTATTGTCTCCTCAAACGCCTGCAGCTGCGCCTGAGATGACGATGAATGATGTGATCCGCTTCCTGCAGAATTACGAAGGCAATAACGAGCAATCATCAGCATTAAAAATGGAAAATGAACGTTTAAAGAAAGAAAATCAGGAATTGCAAAGCAAGACGGAGCAGCTTGAGGCAGAAGTTCAAAAGCTTGAAAAAGACCAAAAAACGATCCAAGAAGATTATGAAACCTTGGTGAAAATTATGAACAGAGCCAGAAAGCTAGTTTTATTTGAAGAAGATGAACATGCCTCTCCGTCCTTCAAAATGGACAGGAACGGCAATTTAGAAAAGTTAGCGGAATAACAAAGTGAAATCCCAAAACGGGCAGCGGTTTTGGGATTTTCGCCATGTACAAAATCCCCTTTTCTATTGAGAAAAGAGGATTTCCTCATTTTGCAGCCGGATCAGCTATTCTTGTAAAATGAGGCCAAGCTTATGTGAATCTATTAAGACATGTGAGCTGCCTCGGCCGTTTTATGTTTTCGAGGCGCAGCAGAAATGACCAAAAGCCCCAGCATCATAAGTGCAATGCCAATCCACGAGGAAGGCGAAAGCATTTCTCCTATGAAAAACACGCCAAGCAATGAAGCAGTCAGAGGTTCGGCTAAAGACAGCGTGACCGCCGCCGAGGCCGGAACCCCGGTAAGCCCTTTCGCAAACAAAAAATATGCGGCACATGTTGCAATTAACCCGATGTAAAGGCTCGTTCCCAGTCCTCTAGGGGTCAATATCCACGAGATATCTGACTGCCATAGTAGCGGCGTCAGCAAGATGGCGCTGATCATAAAGACAACGGCGGAAGTCGCTCGCGGAGGCTGGGTTTTCATCATCGCTTTACTGATGAGCGTATAGCCCGCAAAAGAAGCACCTGCTCCAAGCGCCATAAGAACACCACCCACATCAATCCGAACATTGGAACTGTCGGAAAACAGAAGCCAGCAACCCGCTAAAGCCAGCACGGTCGCAATCCACCAGGAGTTTCGCGGGCGTTTCTTCAATACGGACCATTCAAGGCTCCCAGCAATGATAGGCGCACTGCCGATGGCAATCACAGTTCCCACCGCAATTCCCGTTTCTTTAACAGCTGTGAAAAACAGCGGCTGGTAACACGCCATACATACAGCGGCTAAAAATACGAGCGGCCATGACCAATTTTTCACGTGAAGCTCCCGGCTGATCCAAACCGCAAGCAGCATGGCGCTTCCTCCTATTAATAACCTGAACGCTCCAAATGCCAGCGGTGTGGCGCTTTCTGGAGCCAACGCCTGAACGGTTCCCGTGGTTCCCCAGAAAAAAGCCGCAATCAATACAAAAAGGCTGTAAATATTCCCTTTCATCTGCCTCTCCCCTTTAATATGGATGCTGATGTCATTTTATCGTTTTTCTATTTGTCACGGTTATCTGTATGTAAGAAGGATTTATCTGAAAATAAGATCTTTGGGGGTAAAATGCCGCTTGAGATAAAAAATGCATGCCGGCATATACAGCCGGCATGCGAAGAATGTTCACCCAAATACCTTTGCATTCCGTTCAGCCATCCGGACGAGGTTTTTCTCAAATTCCATTTCCTCGTCAATGGACAGGCCCGCTGCGTATAGATGGGTGCTTAACGCTTTTAGTTCTGTCAGTAAAGCGAACATTAAGTCTTGTACGGAGATGTCTGTTTGCAGAAGCTCACTTAAGGACGCCATCGTTTCCGGACGTATTTCCGGATAGACGCCTTTTTTATCATTTTCTTTATCCTTCAGCGCCGCTAGGTAGAATCGTCTGATCAAGTCGGCCCTTTCACTGCCGCTTTTATCCGCGCAGAGATAAATTTGAACAGCGACTCCGCCGCGAACGCGTCTCTGGGAGATGCCGGCGAACTTTTTGCCATTTATGCTGAGATCATAGCTGCCGGGACAATAAGACCCTTCAATTTCATAGGCTTCGATCTTTGCGTTGTACGGTTTCAGCATTCGTCTCATCAGCTCAACCATCGCTTCATATCCTTTGTCTATATCGATGCCTTTCTTTTCGTCCTCGAATATGAGAGAGATATTTAAAACACCTTCATCCAATACGACAGCAAGACCGCCGGAATTGCGTACGATCACACGGTATCCTTCACTCTCCAGCAAGGAAATGCCATCCTGCAAAAACGGAAGACGTGTATCCTGTATTCCAAGGACAATTGTATTGTGATGAACCCATGAACGCGCTGTCGCCGGCGACACGCCTTTTCCGACAGACATGCACAGCGTATCATCCATTGCGAAGGATTGCTTCGCATCAAATAAAGGGCCGAGACTGGATTGGTCAATGACTCTCCATTTCGGCTGCATCAGTAAATCAATCGGTTGGTTTGCCATCTATGTAAAACCCTTTCATGTTAGGCTTATGAACAAAAACTATTATATCATTTCAGTCGCTGCGATTGATAATTGCTTTTCAGCATCGTAATAAAAATTTCTTTGTTTTTGGTATTCTCCATGAGAGGAGAATGGATGTAAGACAGTTTGCGCTTTAACGAGAAATCTTTAATATGCAGAATTGAAATGTCGCGGTGAATCAAATCCTTATGGAGCACGCTTCTGGATAGAACCGAGAGTCCCATGCCGCTGATCACCGCTTCCTTTACACCTTGGTTGCTGCTGATGGTGAACATTGATTTCGGCCGAAGTCCATTTGAACTGAGCACATGATCGAGAAATTCTCTCGTCCCGGAGCCTTTCTCTCTTGTCACCCACGCTTCGTTTTGCAAGTCGCTGATTGAAATATCTCTTCGTCCGGCCAGCGGGTGCTGATTTGGAGCGGCAATGCACATTTCGTCCTCCATGAACGGCTCAATTTCCAGCTCATTCTCGTTTGTATGTCCTTCGATCAGCCCGATATCAGCCTGAAGCATCCGCACACGCTCGCTGACCTCCTCTGTATTGCCAATCATGACATCGAGATTCAGCTCTGGATACAGCTTTTGCAGCTGGGCCAATAGCGGCGGAAGAATATACTCTCCGATTGTAAAGCTTGCAGCGATTTTAAATTCACCCTTCACATAGTGATGATGCGCATAGATTTCAGCCTTGGCTTGTTCGTAGAGAAACACCATTTGCTTTGCTCTTTGATATAAAATGTCTCCTGTCGGCGTTGTCGTAAAGTGTTTTGGCGACCTGTTCAGAAGAGCCGTTTGAAATTCTTTCTCAAGATTTTTGATATGCAGACTGACGCTGGGCTGGGAGATCATCAGCTTTTCCGCCGCTTTTGTGAAGTTTTTTTCTTCTACCACCGCTATAAACGTTTTCAGCACGTCGTAATACAAAAACCCCACCCCTGTCATTAATGAAATATATGGTTATGATTAGTTTTCTTTATTGTACTCATATCATCCGTCTTGGTAAAGAAGGCTATACGGAAGCGCAAAAAAGGCAGCCCTCAGTCGAGAGCTGCCATCGTCTTCATTTTTATTACAGTGCTTGCACCGCTGTAATTAATGCGAGATTGTAAACATCTTCAGCGTTACATCCTCTTGAAAGGTCGTTCACAGGCATATTTAAGCCTTGCAGGATTGGTCCTACCGCTTCAAAGTTGCCCAATCGCTGAGCGATTTTATAGCCGATGTTTCCTGCTTCAAGGCTTGGGAATACGAATACGTTAGCGTCCCCTTTGATCTCGGAATCCGGCGCTTTTTTCTCAGCTACAGATGGAACAAATGCAGCATCAAATTGGAATTCGCCGTCAAGTGTCAGTTCAGGCGCTTTTTCTTTTGCGATTTTCACAGCATCCGCTACTTTTTCTGTTTCATCAGATTTTGCTGAGCCTTTTGTAGAGAAGCTGAGCATTGCCACGCGAGGCTCGATGTCGAACATTTTTGCCGTGTTGGCACTTTCGATCGCAATCTCGGCAAGATCTTGGCTGTCAGGTGCAATGTTGATCGCGCAATCTGCGAATACGTATTGCTCTTCTCCGCGAGCCATGATGAACACGCCGGATGTCTTTTTCACGCCTTCTTTTGTTTTGATGATTTGAAGAGCCGGGCGGACAGTGTCAGCAGTTGAGTGAGCCGCTCCGCTTACGAGTCCGTCTGCAAGGCCTTTATATACCAGCATTGTACCGAAGTAGTTCTCGTCTAATAATGCTTTACGAGCCTGTTCTTCTGTCGCTTTGCCTTTGCGGCGTTCTACGAATGCTTGTACAAGGTCTTCCATGCCTTCATATGTATGAGGATCATAAATCTTAACGCCGTCCAGCGTAAGATTCAATTCTTTTGCTTTTGCTTGGATCTCATTTTCATTGCCGATCACAATCGGATTCAGCACTTTGTTTCCTGCAAGCTTGCTGACCGCTTCTAAAATACGCTCGTCTAAGCCTTCAGGAAATACAATTTTAACGTCTTTTCCAGCTACCTTTTCTTGCACTGTTGAAAATAAATCTGCCACAATAAAACCTCCTCAAAAAGTTACAAAAACGCTTTCTTTTACTAGCATACTCTTCTTCCAATCAAATTCAAACAGCCAACTTTCATTATAGCGCTTTCATAAAAAAATCTTATTTTTCTAACTAATTTAAGTGACTCACTCTTCCCTTATAGGTTCTTCTATTTTGATGGAGTTATACGGAAGGGATGTTCAAGGTTTCTCCACAGTAGAATCGGATAAACTATGGTATAGTGAAGGCAATCATGAAAAGATAATAGGAGTGAAGATAAATGAGTGAACAGCAAATGACGAATGAAGCGGCAAAAACGCTTGACGGCTGGTATGCGCTTCATGATTTCCGCACAATGGACTGGACATCCTGGAAGCTGCTGTCCAGTGATGAGCGCCAATCTATCATACACGAATTCACCGGGTTGCTTGAAAAATGGGGCGTAGCTCAAAAAGAAGGAAAAGGATCGCAAACCCTTTACAGCATCGTCGGCCAAAAAGCTGATTTTATGCTGATGATCCTTCGTCCTACAATGGAAGAATTAAATCAAATCGAGCTTGAATTCAACAAATCAAGACTTGCTGAGTTCACCATTCCGGCATACTCCTACGTATCAGTGGTAGAGCTTAGCAACTACTTGGCAAGCGGTGACGGTGATCCTTACGAAAATCCGCATGTGCGCGCGCGCCTTTACCCTGAACTGCCGGAGTCTAAATATGTATGCTTCTATCCAATGGATAAAAGAAGATCCGGCAATGACAACTGGTACATGCTTTCTATGGAAGAACGCAGAAACTTGATGAGAAGCCATGGCTTAATCGGCCGCAGCTATGCGGGGAAAGTCAAACAGATCATCACTGGCTCTGTCGGTTTTGACGACTACGAGTGGGGCGTTACATTATTCAGCGATGATGTCCTTCAATTCAAGAAGCTTGTGTATGAAATGCGTTTTGACGAAGTCAGCGCCCGTTATGGCGAATTCGGTTCATTCTTTGTCGGCAATCACCTTTCGCTTGATACACTTCCTCAATTCCTATATGTATAATATCCCCTCCCGCCCTATTCGGCGGGAGTTTTTCAACCCATCTTTATCAGAATTTAAATAAAATTTGCTATTTTCCCCGTTTTTTCTTACGATGTAGGTAATAATCCAATTTTTTCAAAGGGGTGCAGTGATTTGTCAAAACGAACCGCATTTGTTATGGGAGCCAGTCAAGGGATCGGGAAAGCAATCGCTCTGAAATTAGCAGACCAGCATTTTTCCCTCGTCATTAATTCACGAAATTTGGATAATATTGAATCTGTCAAAGAAGATATTTTGGGCAAGCATCCTGAGGCGAGCGTCATTGTCCTTGCGGGGGATATGTCTGACCAGCATACGAGAGCGGGCATTTTTCAGGAAATCGATTCTCAATGCGGACGGCTTGATGTTCTGATTAATAATATACCGGGCGGCGCGCCTGACACATTTGATAACTGCAATATAGAGGATATGACAGCCACTTTCACACAAAAGACCGTTGCCTATATTGACGCTATCAAGCGTGCTTCCTCACTGATGAAACAAAATGAGTTTGGCAGAATCATCAACATCGTCGGAAATCTGTGGAAAGAACCCGGGGCCAACATGTTCACAAACAGTATGATGAATGCCGCTTTAATTAACGCCAGTAAAAACATTTCCATCCAGCTTGCTCCTCACAACATTACAGTCAACTGCCTGAACCCTGGTTTTATCGCTACGGACCGTTATCATCAATTTGTGGAAAATGTGATGAAAAAAAACAGCATATCCAAACAGGAAGCAGTGGAACAGATCGCTTCCGGGATTCCGATGAAACGGGTCGGATCAGCCGAAGAAACCGCAGCGCTCGCCGCGTTTCTTGCCTCTGAGGAAGCCTCCTACATCACAGGACAGCAAATTTCCGCTGATGGCGGCAGCATGAAAAGCATATAAAAAACATCCCGCTTTTTAGCGGGATGTTTCTTGTAATGACCCGAACGGCAGGTTCAGTTTTTGAATCCGCATAACAAATTCCCGCAGATCCTCCTGCTTCGACACCATTGAGATTCTGACATGCCTTTTTCCGTTGCTTCCGAAAATTTCGCCCGGTGTGACTACGACATGGGCATGCTCCAGCAAGTAATCGGAAAATTGGTGAGATGTCTCAAACGTATTCGGAATTTCAGCCCATATGTAAAAGGTTCCTTTTGGCTTCTCCATCTTCCAGCCCAATTCCTTTTCGCAAAGCGCCGTAAAAAAGTCAATTCGTTCTTTATAAATTCGTTTCAGCGATTCCGTTTGCTCCGGATCTCCGGAAAGCGCCGCACTCGCCGCCTGCTGCAGCCCGCCGAACATGCCGACAAATACATGATCCTGAAATTCATTGACGGCCTGAATGATCTTTTCATTCCCAACCGCAAACGCCATTCTCCAGCCTGCCATATTAAATGTTTTTGAAAATGAATAAAGCTCTGCTCCGACAGCCTTGGCATCCTCTGCCTCAAGAAAGCTGGCCGGTTTTTGATCGAATTCAAACGCCCCGTATGCAAAGTCATGAATCAAATGGATATGATGCTCTTTCGCAAAAGCAGCCGCTTTTGCATAAAAAGCCGCATCGGCCACAGCTCCAGTGGGGTTGTTCGGATAGTTTAAAAACATAAGCTTCGCTTTTTCCAGCACGGCTGGATCAATCTTTTCAAAATCCGGCAAATAGCCATTTTCTTCATACAGCGGCATTTCGTAAAGCTCAGCTCGCGCCATCGTAATCCCTGATAAATATTCAGGGTAGCCTGGATTCGGGACTAAAGCGATGTCTCCCGGATTGAGCAGGCATTGTGTCAGCACATACAAACCGGCTTTCCCGCCTCCGAAAAGGGTGACCTCCGTTTCAGGATTGATTGTCACGCCGTATTCTCTTTTATAGAAAGCAGCGATTGCTTCCTTCAAAAAAGGATAACCTCTGAATGGGCCGTATCCATGAAACGAAGGATTCAGAGATGCCTCCCGCAAAGCCTCGACGATATGCGGCGGAGTGGGAAGGTCAGGGTTTCCTTGTCCGAGATTAATGATGTGGGCCCCCGTTTTTTCCAATTCCTTTACCTTTTGAAAAACGAGAGAAAACTCCTGCCTTGGAAGTGTCTTGATGACATCGGACGGTGTTATTTCCATCTAAAAGACTCCTTTTTGCTCCGTTTTGTTATCCCGTTCCAAAAACGATTTGTTAACAAGCTTCGTATGCAGAAACAATCCGCATACAATCACAACAATCAGCCCCATAATGACCGGAGCGCTGAAGACGTTGATTAACATTGAACCAACAGAAATGCATAATCCGATAGACGCTTCGGCTACTGAAAAAATGCGCCCTTGAATCTGGTTTGCCGCATTCTCCTGAACCTTCACCTTTGCAAGCACTTCCCCGTATTCCATCGCGATGAAAAAGAGGATCGCCGCGATGATAGAAACAGCGAATATCGGCGTGAATAAAAACAGCGCCAGCGAAACAATCGATAAAACGGTAAAGTACGTCAGGCCTCTATTGTTGTTAAAGCCCCATTTGCTGACAAGCGCCGCCCCGATAAAGCCGCCGAAGCCGATGCAGAATGTGAGGATAAAGTTGCCGATTTCCCCATCACCAAGAAAGCGGCTGACAATCGGAAAATAGCTGTACACAATTCCCCACAGCACAGCCATTGTAATCATCGTAAACATGGCGTTTAATACGAATGCATTGCTTTTGATTTCCTTGAGTCCTTCTTTAAAAGACTGAAAGGCCTCTTTGATGTTTTCAGATTGAATCGGCACAAATTGCAGTTTGATACGGCTGATAAAAAATGCCGAAATCAGGTATGTCACACCGTTAAAGGCCACAGCCAGCTCCACAGATCCGCCTAACAGAAAGAGCCCTCCGGCAGCCGCCCCGACGATAATGGAGATGGTTGTCGCTTTTGCAAATAACGTGTTGATGCTTTTAATATCTGATTCCAAGGACGACATGACGGCAAGACGGGCCGGATTAAAAAACACGCCGCTTCCATAAGAAATAAACAGCAGAGCCAGAAAAATGAGCGGATATTCGCCTTTTGGAAGAAATGTGAGCCCCAAAAAAATGATGCCTCTGATAATATCCGTCCACAGCATGATCTTAATTCTGTCTAACCGGTCGACCAGAACCCCCAAAAACGGCTGGAACACCATCGGAATGCTTCTGACCACGATGACCCCGGACGTCACCCAATAATCGTGATAATATGTAGACAAAATGAGCAGGGCAGGGAGAACACAATAGTCTCCCATGAAAGATAGCGCCTGCCCGTAAAGCAAGTATTTAGAGTTGGGTTTCAGCTGTTTCATACTGGCAGCACATACTTTGCCGTCAGCTTCGCATGCTGCTGAATTTGTCTGATTGATTCAGCGACATCCTGTGAATTGCTGCCTTTCAGTTCGAATGCAGCGATGGAGTTGAAAGCTTCGAACAGTGTCAAATCAACTGAAGTGCCTGGCGCTGCGGCCGAAAAAGAAACGATTTCAGTATCCCCTTTTAAAAGCCCGTCAGGCAGATCGATCGCTTCAATGACCAAATCCTCAGCGGTTTCAGGAATCTGGCCATTTTGTTTGAAATGCTGCGGGTACAAATGGCAGTCGGCGACATAGTAAGGCTCTTGATCCAATAATCCGTCAGGCAGATCGGCCTCTTTTCCGAAACAAAGGACATCTAATAATAATTGCGCCATATCAAGGCCGAAAACCTTTTTAATATTAGGGATCATATTCCAGCCGGCGAATCTGGCTGCCGATTCAATTAAACCCGGTTCTCTGTTTTTCATTAGCTTGATCTCTGTATGTGTTGCGCAATTTTGCAGGCCAAGACCTTCATTTGCCTTTTTGGCGGCTTCGACAATTTTCTTTTTCGCCTCTTCATCCAGAATGGACGGCGTAATGTGGGATGTTTCTGTAAATCCGATTTGCGGCGTTTTGTCATGAATGGCGATCGGGAAATACTCACCGTCGGCCATGATGCCTTCGATGCTGATATAGTCGGAGTACCCTTCTGTTTGATACCAGTCTCCATACTCACCCTGTAAAAATTCTTCAGCGATAAACGGCGCTTCAAACGTAACCGCCTTTGGCACGTTAATCGACTTCAGATAGTCATTGACTCTGTTAAATTCTGCTTCTGCCGTCTCAGTATCCGTAATCAGCGTGACGCCGATTGAACTCGCTAAGTATGTAGGCTTTAAAATAAGAGGTGTGCCGATCTCTTCAAGTGCGGCACGGAAATCCTCAAGAGTTGTAACACGTTTGTTTTTGATTGATTTGACGCCAGCCTTATTAAAAGCGTCTCTCATTTTATTTTTATCTCTGGCATTTTCGGCAGCCTGCACGCCGGCACCTCTCAGACCCAGACGTTCACAGGCTTTCGCCATCGGGGCAATGAATAATTCATTGTTTGTTGTGATGGCATCCACCCCAAACATTTCGGCAACCTTGACGATTTGCTCGACAACCTCTTCTTCAGGCTTGTCATGGTCCTCATGCGCCCAGTAAATAGAATCAGGATGCTCAAAATCAGCTAAACTCTTAAAATAGTCTTTATCTTTTATGACCGCGACCGAGTATTTTTCAATCAATGCTGCGTGGGAGGCTGTAATTGCAAAAGGCCTTGGAATAAAGCTGACCAGGTTATATTTTTCAGCAGCGCTTTTATAAAACATGTGCGGCGGGCAGCCTCCAAGATCAGCAATGACCAATACTGTTTTTCTCTCCATATGTAAACACTCCTTCTCTATTGTGCGGTGTATCCTCCGTCTGCGGTGATGGCGCTTCCGGTCATATAGCTTGATAAGTCCGAGGCTAAAAACAGCATCACATTTGCGATTTCTTCGGGTTTCCCCAGCCTCAGCAGCGGATTTACCTTTGCCTTTTCTTTTTTGATCTCTTCAAGTGTGCCTTCATTATTTTCAAGGAATGATTTTTCATTCAGCGGTGTGTCGATAATCCCCGGGCATACGCAGTTCACGCGAATTTGATGCTTCGCATAATCAATGGCCATTGATTTAGTCAGCTGCAAAACGCCGCCTTTGCTGGCATTATAGGCAGGAATATCAGGCCATGCCACGAGTCCGCCGACTGAGCATGTATTAATGATGTTGCCCTTGCCGGCAGCCAGCATATGCTTAAGTGCGTGTTTGCTCATTAAAAACGTGCCGGTCAAATTGACTTGCAGCACCTTGTTCCAGTCGCTGAGCTCCATCTCGTGAATGGGCGCCACGATTTCGATGCCTGCATTATTAATCAATACATCCAGCCCGCCAAATGTATCGACCGCCGATTCAACAGCGTGCTGACAGGCAGCTTCGTCTGTAATGTCCGTTTGCACAAAGTGCAGCCTGTCATTATTTTCTTTCCGTACCATTGCTTCTCCCTGCTTCTCGTCAATATCCGCCACAACCACATTGGCCTGCTGGTTCAAAAAAGCCTGAACCGCCGAATAACCAATCCCTGATGCGCCTCCTGTTATGAGGACGGTTTTATCGGTGAGGTTCATGATTATTCATCCGCCTTCATTTTTTTTGCCTTTGCCCTGTTATAGCGCGGCGGGAAGAAGATATTAATCGATTTTGATTCTTTTTCTGAACGGTTGATGGCACCATGATCTTCACGAGGCTCACAGAAATAAGCTGTGCCGAATTCCATCCCGACTGTGCAGCCTTCGACCGTCATGTCATAGCCGCCGCCGATGCAGATGCCGATTTGTTCATTGCGATGTTTATGGAAAGGCATTTCTCCGCCGTTTCCAGGGATTTTGGCAAGCATAATCTCTACCCAATCCTCAACAAAGAACGTGACTTCCATGCCCGGCAGCAGGTCTCTTGTTTTGAAAATATCCAAAAAATAGTCCTCAGGACTTGTATAGGTTTCATCAGCTTTCAGCCGCTTGATATCAATAGCAATCACTTCTTGGTCTGTGTCGTTTCTTGCCCCGTGAGGCACATGCGGCGGCGCGATATAGGCAGATTCCAAGGCTGTCATTTTTCTTGTCACATCTCCGACAGTCATCATCAGCTCGCCGGAAACGACCATGCCGATTTGAACCTCCTTATGCTGATGGGGTTCAACATTGGTATGCGGCGGAACGTAAGACATTAATACTTCAGTATCTCCTCGTACGGTTGAATACTGTCTCACTCCGTTTTCCCATTCAATTAATTTCGGAGTCGGGAAATAAAGCTCCTGCATATCTTCTTTAGTTTTCATCATCAACGTCTCCTTTTCCAAATAATGACCAGCTCATTGGAATGCTTTTGAATGTTTTTACAAAGGTTAGCCCGTACTTTTGCCTTGCAAGCTCATTGGTTAAGGCAATATCATACAAGCCTTCTTTTACTTTTCTTGCAGCTTGGCTGGTCGAATTGACCAGTTTGAAACGTACATCTTTGCGGGTAAAATACTTGATTAGATTAATAGGTGATGGATGTGAAACAACAACAGATGTATCAAGCATATCGTCTCTGAATTCAAAATCAGGACGAACAGCCAGGCCGTACATCGGTGTATCGCACCTGAAGATCTGCAATAGCTGCAAATCCGGCCTCATGTAGAAATGCTTAATGCCGTCATAAGCGTGTGGGACGATGGTATATTCCAGCGGGCTTTGAAGTGTCCTTTCAATGCATGATTCAAAAGTATCATGCAAGGACAATTTACTGTTCAGCCCTTGTAGAAGAGTAAAATTGGAAATGAAATGCTTTGCTGCGTACTCACTGCTTGTCCCCTCAGGGCCGAGCGTGTTGACTGTAATGAGTTTGGATAGTGAATCAGTTCTTTTTTTTGTCTGAATGCTATTATCCAATATAATCATGAGCACCAACCAATCTTTTAAAATTTTAAGTAAATTTTATCCAGCGGAAATTGAACTGTCAATGTTTTTTGAAAATATTGATAATTATTCCCATACAAACAAAAAAACCCTTTAAAAAGGGTTTTTAATTATAGGAATTTAGAAACTTTGTTTATTGGGATAAGGACTGATCGGCCTTCTGCTCATGCTTGCCGTATTTTTTATATGCGAATACACTGAGTACAAATCCGAGCACTGTGATGGCGGCGCAAATCCATCCGACGGCTGCATAGCCGTATGCCACATAGACAGGTCCCATCAAAGCAGATCCTAATGTCACGGCCAGATTCGAGGCGAGACTGTAAAACACCATGATTTTTCCGCGATGACGCTCTGAGCAATCACTCAAAATGGTGCTGAGCAGCGTCACCGTCAAGCTTTGCATTAATCCCCATATAAATAGGCTGACAATTAACAGAAACATTGACGCCGGCGCATATGGTAAACATGCCAGCAGAACGCTGATGACCCCCAGCGCAATCAAAAGGGAGCGCATTTTTCCGATGCGGTCGGCCACCTTTCCTGTAATGACACTCATGGAAAACCCGATTCCGTAAATCATGATAAATAAGCCCGCAGCTGTGTTTCCTCCGGTAAAAACGTCCTGAAGATAGGTGCCTAAAAAGGAATACATACCGTAAAATCCAATCATATTACAAAAGGTTATCGTGATATAAACAGGTACACGCGGGACTTTCAGCGCATCCCGGAATGTTCCTGCCGGCTCTTCTTTTTCTTCCTCGCCGCTTGTTTGATGCTGGGCATGACGGCGCATTTCAAGGAGAATCAGCAGGACGACGAAAACGCCCATCAAGGCGAAAATCCAAAATGTCCATCTCCAATGCAGGACTCCGCCGATAAATGATCCGAGCGGCACTCCAAAAATCAGCGCCAGCGACCAGCTTGAAACGATCAGCCCCATCACTTTGCCCCGGTATGTATAAGGAACACGATCACCGACAACGGCGTAAGCGGTCGGCACAAACGCTCCGGCAGCCAATCCCGAAAGCGCCCGGCCTAAAAAGAAGAAAAAGATATTTTGACTCAAAGCGCATATCACTGTTCCTATGATAAAGATCATAAGCCCGGCCAATAAACTCAGTTCTCTGGAGTATTTATCGCCTAATGGAACCAAAAGCGGCGCACCGATAAAAATCATAATGCCGTAAATACTGATAGATAATGCAAGGACACTGACATCTGAGCTGAAGGCTTTTGCTAAATCCGGCAGCAGCGGTGAGATCACAAGCTCTTCTGATCCGGCCGCAAATACCCCCATCGTTAAAGCCAGTGCTAACAATAGCGGAAAATGATGTTTTGTTTTGATGTCATTGTTTTGATTGCTGTTCATTCTTTCTCAAACACCTCTTCCATAATCTTCTTATCATAAAGTTGTATTATAGTTTAGCATTGTTTTTTCATCATTTACAATTCGAACGAAACCTTTACATTTTTAATTATTTTCATTTAAATCCCAATACGGATTTCCTTGTTTCATTTTGAAAATCAACTGATTTTAACATACCAAAAAGCTCTCCGGTCTCCCGGAGAGCTTTTCCTATTGCGCCTCTGCCTGTTCTTTTTCTGCCGGTTCATGTTTGATACGCTTTTTGATGCTCAGATGATAGTACGTATAGCAGAAAATAATGATCGGCACGCCGCAGTACAAGCCGATCCTTTGATCCGGAATGAAAATAAGGCTGATCAACACGCATCCGTATAAACAAAATCCGAGAATCGGGACTAGCGGATAAAGCGGCGTTCTGAACTCCAGATCATTCACGTTTCCGCCTTCAGCGAGGAAACGTCTGCGAAAGAAAAATTGCGACGCACAAATGGACATCCACGCAACAACTGTCACCATGCCCGAAATTGAGATACACCATAAATACACTGTTTCTGCGGCCATGACACTTGTCAGCAGCGAGCAGCCGGAAATGCCGAGGGTAATCAGCAGGGCATTCATCGGCACGCCTTTTTTTGTCAGTCTGGTGAGAAAGGAGGGGCCCATTTGATTTGATGAAAGTGACCACATCATGCGCGACGCCGCATACAAACCCGAATTGGCAACAGATAAAATCGCCGTTAAGATGACAAAGTTCATGATATCTGCCGAAAATGGGATGCCGATTTGATCGAGCACCGCTACAAACGGGCTTTCAATAACGCCCGCCGTTTTGTACGGAAGAATGGCAACCAAGACGAACATTGCCAGCACAAAGAAAAACAGCGTGCGCCAAATGACATTCCGAATGGACTTTGGCAGTGTTTTTTCCGGACTTTCACTTTCCCCTGCCGCAATGCCGACAAGCTCCGTGCCCTGAAAGGAGAAATTCACCATGACCAGCGTAAACATAACGGCCAGCACCCCATTAGGGAAAAGTCCCCTGTCAGTCATAAAGTTAGACAAAAAGGGTGTTTCGTGTCCGCCTTTAAAGTCAATCAAGCCAAACACAGCGGCTCCGCCAATCACGATAAATAAGATGATCGCCGCCACTTTGATGCTTGAAAACCAAAATTCCATTTCTGCAAAGCTTCTGACAGACAGCGCATTAATCAAAAAGATGACAATCCCAAACACGAGACACCATATCCAAATCGGAACGGAGGGCAGCCACCTTTGCATCAAAATGCCTGCTGACGTCAGCTCCAAACCTACTGTATTCGCCCAGCTGAACCAATACAGCCAGCCGATCATAAAGCCTGTTGACGGTCCCAGAAATTTAGTGGCGTAGGCCTGAAACGATCCGGCCACCGGCATGGCAACAGCCAATTCTCCTAAACAAAGCATGACGAGATACATTAAAAATCCGCCGATGATATACGCAGCAATGGCGCCGAGCGGTCCCGCCTGGCTAATGGTAAAGCCGGAGCCTAGAAACAGCCCTGTGCCAATCACCCCTCCCAAAGCAATCATAAACAAATGCCTGCTTTTCATGCTGCGCTGCAATTCATTTTTATGATTCTGCATCATCCTTCCTCCTTTGATTCTTTTGCCGTGATGGTCATCCGGTAGCTTTGCAAAAGATGGACGGTGGTTTGTTGTATGAGGAAAGGCAATACATGAAATGTGTATGGTTTATAGACTCGTTCCGTCCATTTATGGCCGTCTTTTCCATACACGCCCATATTAATGGATGGAATATTCAGCTTGCGTATGTCTTTAAACGGAATGGTTCCAATCATATTCCACCCAGGGAAGTTTCTGATAAAAGAATCAATTTCGTCATCGGTTTCATGCAGCGATAAGAAACTGCCGTCTGCCAAGTAGGGGAAAAACTTTTTGAAGACAAATGTTTCGCCTGTCGATGCAGCGGTTTTGTCAGCCGCTTCTTTAATCACATGCTGCAAAAGCTGATCTCTTGTGCTATCTTCTTTCAAATAGTTATGCGGCAGGTAAGGAGGTGCGTAAAATAGAATGACTTTTGCGCCTTGATCGGGGTCAAGCTTTTGAAGCTCTTCGATTGCCTGAAAGCATCTCATACGAAGTTCAAGGTGCTCGTTGGCTTTGAATGTCTGCTCAATACACTGTTCGGGATCAATTCCCCGGTTTCTCAGCTTTTCTAAGTATTGCTCCAGACTATACACTTGGATGCCCCATGATAAATGTTTCTTTGGCAGGTTGGCTCTTTTTACATATTCTTCATAATAGTCTGATAATTTTTGTTCTGTTTCCCGGCATGCTTCCTCAGTGACTTCAATAAGCAAATCCATCATTTCTTTTGCTGTTCTTTCATAAATAAAACAATTGAAATACAAGCTTGTGCTGACAGCCGTTTGCACATTATAGGATTCCTTGTTATCACGCTGATACAAACAGGATGGGGGCAGAACCAACTCTCCTTCAACCTTTTCTGCCAGATGAATGTTATTGTGGAGACGGCTTGTGATTTCAGCTGAAATGAAATTCGGGTCAATCCCTGCCAGTGTATCGCCAACATGGACTTCACGGCCGTAAATGTAAAAGCAAGGCAGTAGTTTTCCCGCGGCTCCAGTATAGATATATCTTGTCTGATCACCATCGTAAAGCGGGGTAATAAAATCCGTATTAATGGCAGCCAGATAGTGAAGCTGTTTTTCTTTTTTTAGCCGGTTCAGCTCTGAAATGCTGGCGAGCACGCCCGAATGCTGGCTCTCCTCATCGGGATTTGCCATAAACAATACATTTCCCGGCAATGTTTCAAGGTTCTCCGAAAAATGCAGGAGATTGGCTAAATGTACGGCGATGCCGCTCTGCATATCGACAGATCCTCTTCCGAACATCCAATCGCCTGATTTGGCATCCCGCTGAACATCCTGATCGAACTCATAGCGGCTGAAATACTCCGCCAATTCCTCACAATCAAAAGCGATATCCTTTAAAGGGCCGAAATCTTCAATTCCGACTGTATCAAGATGGGCATGGTAAATGACTGTATTTCGGCTTTCTCCACATCCTTCAATAAACGCAAAAATATTTTTGCGATTGTATGGGTCATTGGGAATGGCCTGTTCCCACACATGACTGGGGTGTTTCTGAAAATAAGGATAGCTCGTGATCACTTCTTTGATAAAATCCGCTTTTGTCCCTTCTCCAACGGTGCCGTTCACACTGCTGAGGCTGACCAGAGATGCAGTCAGCGCCTCCACTCTTTCAGCCGGATTCATGTGACTGATTTTTGTATACTGCATAAATTGTCCTCCTGATCAAAAAGTTGAAATCGTGCGATTCGCTCAAGAATCGCACGATTTGATTTCTCTCAAATCAAAAAGCTTCAGACGTTGTTTTGGCTTGCATATGAAGAATTAAGTAATCGGGACCGCCTGCTTTTGAATCTGTTCCGGACATATTAAAACCGCCGAACGGCTGATAGCCGACAATTGCTCCGGTGCAGCCTCTGTTGAAGTATAGGTTTCCGACATGGAAATCCTCGCGCGCCCGTTCAATGTGCGCACGGTTTTTCGTCAGAAGCGCGCCTGTTAATCCGTATTCCGTGTTATTGGCAATCTCCAGCATATGATCGAAATCACGCGCTTTGCAAATCGCAACAACCGGGCCGAAAATTTCTTCCTGCATTAAGCGCGCGTTTTCATCAACATCTGCAAAGATCGTCGGCTGAATAAAGTAGCCTTTTGAATCATCGCCTTCTCCGCCGGCCAATAGCTTGCCTTCAGATTTGCCGATTTCAATGTATTTCATCACTTTGTTGTAGGATGCTTCATGAATCACGGGTCCCATATACGTATCAGGATCTTCTGGATTGCCGACAGTCAGCGTTTTGGTCAGCGCCACAGCTTTTTCCACCACTTCATCATAGACATCCTGATGGATAACCGCGCGGGAGCCCGCAGAACACTTCTGTCCTGAATACCCAAATGCTGAGTACACGATAGAGGATGCAGCAAGGTCAAGATCAGCGTCCTTGTCGACAAGCACTGTGTCTTTTCCGCCCATCTCAGCAATTACCCGTTTGAGCCATTTTTGGCCCGGCTGCACTTTGGCGGCTCGCTCATAAATCCGGCAGCCGACTGCACGGGAACCTGTAAATGAGACAAATCGTGTCTTCGGATGCTCAACTAAGAAATCACCGATCTCCGCTCCATCTCCCGGAATGTAATTCAGAACACCGTTTGGCAGGCCCGCTTCCTCCATGACCTCGACAAATTTTGCTGCCACTACCGGTGCTGCGTCAGCCGGTTTTAAGAGAATCGTATTTCCTGTCACAATCGCTGCCGCCGCTGTTCCCGCCATAATTGCAAGCGGGAAGTTAAATGGTGAAATGACGATGCCGACGCCAAGCGCTTCGTAATGATATTGATTGAACTCGCCAGCACGGCTCTTCACCGGAGCCCCTTCCTTAAGGTTTAACATTTGGCGCGCGTAGAACTCTAAAAAGTCTATCGCTTCAGCCGTGTCCGCATCCGCTTCCTTCCACGGTTTTCCCGCTTCCTTCACAAGATAGCTTGAAAATTCATGCTTTCTTCTGCGCAAAATAGCCGCTGCCTTAAAGAGAATATTCGCGCGGTGCTCCGGTCTTTGTTTTTTCCAGGATTCAAATGCCTGCAATGCGGCTTGCATCGCTTTTTCAGCAAGCTCTTGATCCGCTGTAGACGCGTACCCAATCACCTCTTCTTTGTTAGCCGGGTTAATAGAAATGATTTTGCGGTCCGTTTCAATTTTTTCTCCATTGATAACAAGCGGATAATGCTTGCCAAGCTGAGTGTTTACAAAGGCCAATGACTCCCCAAATGCTGTTTTATTCATTGCTTCCGTAAAATCTGTAAATGGTTCGTGCGCGTATGTGACTGTCATATGTAGTCCCCCTCGTGTTATGAAAATATATCTTCGCATATGAATAAAAATGCAAGAATCATGCCATTTTCTTGTCTTTTGCTGAAAAAGCTTGTTGAATCGAACAGAAATTTGTCTAACAGGTGATCACCTTTCTCTTTTTCCGAGCTTGAAAGCAAATTATTTTTGCGGTTTTTGCCCTTCCTACAAAGAAAAACGCAAAATTATTTTGCATTGGCTTCAAATCCGAAAATTACACCCATCCGCGGAAACGCGATGCTTCTGCCGATTTTCTGATGCCCGTCATGTAAGCCGCCAAGCGCATATCCACTTTATGCGTTGCCGCTGTCTGATAAATCGTTTCGAACGAGCTGACCATGACGCTTCTCAATTTTTCTGCAACCTCTTCTTCCGACCAATAATATCCTTGGTTATTCTGCACCCATTCAAAATAAGAAACCGTGACGCCGCCGGCACTCGCCAGGATATCCGGCACAAGCAGCACGCCTCTTTCATTCAGGATCTTAGTGGCGTCAATGGTTGTCGGTCCATTCGCTGCTTCGACGACGATTGATGCCTGAATGTTATGTGCGTTTTTGGCTGTGATTTGATTGGAGATCGCGGCAGGCACTAAAATATCGCATTCCTTTTCAAGCAGCTCCTCATTTGTGATGACGTCAGTAAATAAGTTGGTGACCATGCCGAAGCTGTCCCGTTTATCGAGCAAATAAGGGATATCAAGGCCGTCCGGGTTGTAGAGCCCGCCATGGGCATCAGAAATCCCGATCACCTTCGCGCCCGCGTCGTGCATGAATTTGGCTAGGAAGCTACCCGCGTTTCCAAAGCCCTGTATGATGATGCGTGCGTTTTGCAGCTTGATCCCTTTTTTCTTCACCGCCTCTTCAATACAAATCGTGACGCCCTGTGCCGTCGCCGTTTCCCGTCCTTGCGATCCGCCTAAAACGAGCGGCTTGCCTGTAATAAAGCCCGGAGAATCGAATTCTCGCAGCCGGCTGTACTCATCCATCATCCACGCCATAATCTGCGAATTGGTGTATACATCTGGAGCTGGAATATCCTTTGTCGGACCGACGATCTGGCTGATAGCACGGACATACCCCCTGCTCAGCCTTTCCAGTTCTCCAAATGACATTGTCCGCGGATCACAAATGATACCGCCCTTCCCGCCGCCGTAAGGAAGATTGGCAATCCCGCATTTGAGCGTCATCCAAATGGATAATGCCTTTACTTCCTCTTCATTGACTTCTGGATGGAAGCGAACGCCCCCCTTTGTCGGACCGACAGCATCATTGTGCTGTGACCGGTAGCCTGTGAACACTTTGACGCTCCCATTGTCCATTTTGACCGGAATGCGGACAGTGAGCATTCTCTGCGGCTCTTTCATGAGTTCATACATATCGCCCGGATACCCCAGCTTCCGAATGGCCTCCTTAATGATCGTTTGGGTAGACAGAAATAAGTTAAGAGCTTCTTTTTCTTCATCTTTTGAGACTTGCTTTGCTGACATCTTTTTCACCTCATTGTTTTTTTGGCCGGCTGTAATGTAAGCGCTTTAAAAAATCAGCCCGCCAATTCCTTTCTTCATTGGATTCACCATATGATCATGCAAGATCCGTACCAGCTTTTGAATCCACAAAAAAAGAGACTGAAAACATCTCAGTCTCTGACTACAAATCTATCGATTAACGGGGATCAATCACCAGCTGCGTTTCAGCATAAAAACTGCCGATTCCCAAACCGTTTACTACATCGCCTTTAATCGTGTAAGTGCCTGCGCGCGGAAGAGTTTTGCGCACCATGACGAGGTCAAATTCGGATGCGCCTAACAAATCAAGCGTAAGCGGGAGTCTGACTGTTTTTCCATCGTTTAAAATCTGTGTTTCTTTCAGTGTTCTTCCATTTACTGAATCTCTTGTCGTAGCATGAAACCCGTCAGGAAATTGAAATACTACCGCTCCAAGAGAAAGCACCGCATTTGGTTTATATGTCACTTCAATATCAGAAGTGGTCCACTCTTTTGTGCTGTTGATCGTTTTTGCCTCGATTGATGCAGACTGTGCATGAGCTTGGCCTGAAGGAAGCAAGATTGATAGTAAGACAGCTGAACTGATCAATAATGAAGATACGAATGAAGTTCTTTTTAACATGACATTTCCTCCTCAAATCACTGTTGAAATTGGCCAGAGCGTCCTCTGCAGAAAAAGCGTTTTTTTGCAATTCGCGAATTACCAGTTCTTTTTCTTAAAAATTAATCTATCATCATTTTCTATGGAAGTAAATGCTTTTTCAGGAATATTAACACTTGGAATCACTTGTGAATTCCTTCCTGTTTATACAAGGTTCAAATGGAGGATTTCTCACTCTTTTTCTAGTAACTTCTACCTTCCTATTTCTATCTTTTCACCTATTTTAAAAAAGGACAAAAAAAGTCGAAGATGCCTCTGCTCTTCGATTGATCACGTTCCTATTTTTATCTGAATTCAGTGTTCCAGTTAAAACCGATCGTCTCATCATTCCACGGAATTCTTTTTTCATCAGGCTGATCCGGATTATATGACATGGTGGTAAAATAGATAATTGTCAGCGGCGTTTCTCCCAGCACTCTGTATCCGTGGGCCACCCCTTTTGGGATTAATAACAGCATCGGGTTGTCTTCGCCCATATAATAGACGTCCGTTTCTCCTTTTGTCTTTGAGTCGTCTCGAAGATCGTAGAGGACAACCTGAGCGTGACCGGTTGGGAAGAACCAGAGATCATCCTGCTTCTCATGATAATGAAATGCCTTAATCACACCCGGATAGCTTTTCGACCAAGAGGCCTGCCCGAAATGCTCAAGAAGATTCTCATCATCCCGGACCAGCTCAGCAAAAAAGCCTCTGTCATCGCTATGCTTCGTCAATTTTTTCACCTTGACTCCATCAATCATGCACACTGCTCCTTTCCTGCAAATACTCCCGTAACGCTTCCCGCCAGTGGCGGGGGCGGATGCCGGCTTCTTCAATAGCCCGATGGCTCAGCACAGAGTATGCCGGGCGGGGCGTTTGGTTCCCATATTCCTCTGTTGTGACAGGCAAAATGACTGTGGCCAGCCCGCTTTCTTCCATAATCGCCTTCGCAAACTCATACCAGCTGCATATGCCTGAATTGCTGACATGATAGATGCCCGGCGGATGGCTGAACAGCTTGATGACCGCTTCTGCTAAATCCTTCGTATAAGTCGGCGAACCTATTTGATCGCTGACAACCCGCAGCTCTTGTTTCGTTTCAGCAAGCTTCAGCATGGTATGAACGAAATTGCTGCCGCCATGTCCGTACACCCATGATGTTCTGATGATCGTGCTGTCTTTTGTTGCCAAACGAATCAGTTCTTCTCCGAGCTTTTTGCTTTTGCCATAGATGGTGCTTGGATCAAGGGGATCGTTTTCCTTGTAAGGCTGGTTTCCTTTCCCATCGAATACATAGTCCGTGCTGATATGAACATATTGAGCGCCGATGCGGGTTGCCTCTAGCGCAGTATAATAAGCGCCGATTCCGTTGATCAAGTACGCTTTATCAAGCTCTTTCTCACATTGATCAACCGACGTAAAAGCGGCGGTATTGACCACAATATCCGGCTGATAATGGCCAAACGAATGCCGTACTGAGCGCTGGTCAGCAATGTTCATCATCTTCTTTGTTAACGCAATGACCTCGTATCCGGCTTGCTTCAGCTGGCGGCACAGTTCCAGTCCAAGCTGTCCTCCCGCCCCAGTCACCAATACCTTTGTCAATCAGATCACCTTCTTATCGGTCATTGTCTGTATACCACTGAATCGTACGCGCAATGCCTTCTTCAAACGGCACTTCCTGCCGCCAGCCAAGTTCGTTTTTCAGTTTTGATGCATTGATTGCATAGCGCCGGTCATGCCCTTTTCGGTCTTCCACGTGGGCGAACAATTCCTCACAGCCCAGGTGCTTCATGATGATGCTCGCAAGCTCTTTATTCGTGCGTTCATTTCCGCCGCCGATGTTATACACCTCGCCTACGGTTCCTTTTTCTAAAATCAGCTTGATGGCGCGGCAATGATCCTCCGCAAACAGCCAATCTCTAATCTGAAGTCCATCTCCATACAGCGGAACCGGCAGGCCTTGCTTCGCATGACGGATAATCGTCGGAATCATTTTTTCGCTGTGCTGATAAGGGCCGTAATTGTTGCTGCATCGTGTAATGATCGCCGGAAGCTTGTGGGTTTTCACATAAGACAATACGAGCAAATCAGAGCTTGCTTTGCTGGCTGAGTAAGGATTATTAGGAGAAAGCGGCGTCGTTTCTGTAAATGCTGGATCATCCGCTTCTAAATCTCCGTACACCTCATCCGTTGAAATATGAATCAGCTTCTTGGCTTTGCCTTGCAAAACCGCTTCCGCCAATCGGTAAGTCCCCATGACATTTGTGGTGATAAACGGCTCTGCTTGGGAAATGCTTCTGTCCACATGCGATTCTGCAGCGAAGTGAATAACCCCGTCATAGGTCTCGTCAAACGCGCGGTCGATATCCTCCTGAACGCTGATGTCCCCTTTTATAAAGCGAAAGCGGCTGTTTTGCTTTAATGTTTCCATTTCTTCCGGGTGGCTGGCGTACGTCAGTTTATCTAAAACGGTAATGCGCGCATCCGTTTCCCTCAGCATGAGCTTTGTAAACGTGAGCCCGATGAAGCCGGCCCCGCCCGTAATTAAATATGATTTTGCCATCACTTTTCGTCCTGTCCTTTCTGTAAAGCCTTGTGTACAAGCTGGGAAGCGAGATAAAGCGATTCGTGAGTTCCGGCATCTACCCACCAGCCTGATAACACATCATACGTAAGCTGGCTGTTTTCGATGTATAGATTATTTACATCGGTGATTTCCAGCTCGCCTCGCTTTGATGGTGATATTTGTTCAATATACGAAAATACCTCCGCATCATACATATAAATGCCGGTAACGCAAAGGTTGGTCGGCGGCTGTTTGGGCTTCTCGATGATGGAACGAATCCGTGTGTTTTCTTCATCAATCTGAGCGATTCCGAAGCGTTCCGGGTCATCCACTTCTTTCAGCAGCACCTTTGCCCCTTTCCCCTGCTGTTCAAAGCGTTCTGTATAAGGCTTTAATGAATCTTCAAATATATTATCACCTAATAACAAAATGAAAGGCTCTTTTTTCGTAAAGCGCTTTGCATAAGACAGCCCATCCGAAATGCCCGATGCTGCAGGCTGTACCTGATAAGTGATTGTAACGCCAAGCTCTTCCCCGTTTCCAAGCAGTTTATAAAATTGCGGCATATGCTCTTTTTGGCTGATGAGTAAAATGTCTGTTATTCCGGCTTCCTCCAGCTTCATAATCGACCAGTATATCATCGGATACGGGCCTACAGGAAGCAAATGCTTGTTGACGGCTTTCGTTAAGGGCATAAGGCGTGAGCCGTTTCCTCCGGCTAAAATAACACCTTTCACATTAACACTTCCTTACATGCATTTTTATACCTTTTGTTCATGTAATTCTTGAAGAATAGCTGTTACCCGCTTGATGCCTTTTCCATCCACGAACGGCCTTCCTCCTTTGTGCAAAGAAAGGCGAAGAGGATAGCTGCTCACAATGCGCGACATCTGATAAATGAGTGTTTCACCCGGTACAAGCTCACCCAAGCCAAGATTAAGAGCGGCACCTTGCTCGGCAAATGTTTTGGCTGTTGTCGTTTGATGTTCAACCTGAGAGAGAACAAGGCACGGCACGCCGATGCAAATGGCTTCATACAGTGAGATGCCGCCGGCGACAATGGCTGCGTCCGCTTGTTTCATCAAACCCGCCATATCATTTGTCTGTTCGATCACCTTGTACTGCGGCTTCTTTTCGATCTGCCTTCGGACTGCCTCTTGATGCGGTGAAGCGCTCCCCATCACAAACATCATGTTTTTGTCTTTTATGGCGGGGACTTGATCAGCGGCAGCCAGCACTTTAAAAATAAGCTGCTTCGGATCACTTCCTCCTAATGCAACAAGGATAGTGCGGCAGTCTTTCTTAAGTGTGTAATTCTCTCTTGCGGCCTGAAAGGCGGGGTGAAGAATAAGATAGTCCGGGCCTTCATAGACGCGTGTGTTTCCCTGAACGTACACCCTGCTCCTGATGTCACCGTAAATGCCGTTAATGACCGCGTCACTATATTGAATCGATTTACCATTTTTCTCTTCAAAAAGAACAATTTTCACATCTGTTTCCGTCTTTATTTTCTTTAACAGCTCTGCAGGCGCACCTAGAATATCAAATAAAAGCAAATCAAACTTCTTGCTTTTTATTTCCCGGAGAATAAATTCGTGCTGCTGCAGGTCCGGTTTTACGATGACACGCCAATGCTCTTCATGAAGAAACGCTTCAGACTCCTGATTCGTGTAAAACGTAATCAAGCAGCTCTGTTTGAGTTCTTCCGCAAGTCTCTTCATCCGGACAACATGGCCCATTCCCTTTTCATAGCCACCGTCTGCAACGATCCCAACACGCATGGCTAGTCATCCTCTCGTTCGATCGCCGCATCAGAGTTTCGGTTCAGAATGCTGATGAGCTCAGAGGCTGATACATCGGGGCGCTCGCCTGCTTTTTGATAGAGGGCCTTTATTAATTCATAGTCTTCTTTTGTATCAATGGTCAACCGGTATTGAGGGGCCCGAAACCGTTCCGGCGCCTCTAAAAATTGAACACGATAAAGGGCTGGGTGATCTCTCACATATAACGTGACATGCTCCTGATATTGATCCTCCAAAGCCTGAATACGGCTGATGTCAATTAACAGGTTGGCGTTGACCACTTCGCCGCAAATCCCTAATGGGGCATTCAGGAGATACGTATAATCCGCGCCTTGATCAAAATGCGCCTTAATCATTACATCGAGCAGCTCTGGATCAACAAACGGATTATCACCCGTTAACCGGATGATAACTGACGGTTTGACAGCCTCTATGACCTTGACAAACCTATCGAGAACACGTTCTTCGCTCCCGCGGAAAACGCGATAGCCATGTTTGATGCAATGCGCCTCTAATATGTCGTCGGTTTCTTTGTCAGACGTGGCAATGACAAGATTATCCCGATCCTTTTGGTAAAACGCGCTTTTCCGGACGCGATGAACGAGAATATCAAGTAAACGATCCGATCCAAGCGGCCGAAGCACTTTTCCCGGCAGCCTTGTTGAACCCATTCTCGCTTGAATGATAAAGAGAATGTCATTCATGAAACGGGCTGTCCTTCATTAAAATGTCATCCCAGGCAATGCCTGTGTCGGCCGGGATGTCTCTTACAGCCCGAACACCGCCGGTCAGCAGTTCGAAATATCTCGGGTGCAGTCCCTGCGGCTTTTGTCCGGGCCGAAGCACTGCGATATTGTCTTCACTAAAGACCTCACCTTTTTGAATCGGAGCTGTTGTAAAAATGCCTCTGTATGCAAAATTTCTGATTTCACCTTCGATGGCGGTTGTTGTTTTGTATGAACTGCCAAGCAGTTTTTCAGAGATCGGCTTTTTGATCCCCTGTTCCAGCTCAGCCTCCGTTTTCCTGATGCCATCGACCATTTCTTTCAATTCATCTGGATTTAATGCAAACGAGTGGTCGGCACCCGGCAGATTTTTATCGATCGTAAAATGCTTTTCTATCAGTCTTGCTCCAAGCCTAACCGCGGCACATGGCGCTTCTGTCGGATGCTCGCTATGATCCGAGAAGCCGATCACCGCCTCAGGAAAAGCGGCGACAAGCATCGGAATGACGCTAAGGTTGCTATACTCCGGCGGTGCAGGGTATTTCGCCACACAATGCATTATGGCAATTTGATTGTTTCCCTCTGCCCTGATGGTGCTCCAAGCTTCTTGAACGTCAGAGATTTCAGCTCCGGCTGTAGAGAAAATCATCGGCCTGTTCAGCCTGGCAACATATTTGAGCAGCGGGAGATGGTTAATTTCATAGGATGCGATTTTAAAAGCGCTCGGCGAGGTGGACTGAAGCAGGTCGGCTGACCCTTCGTCACATACCGTGCTTAAAAAGATTACCTGCTTTTCGCGGCAGTAATCCAATAACGGTGAAATCCACTCAGCGGGCATTTCCATAGATTGAACCAAAGAAAAAATAGAGACGTCCTTGCCCGCTGCCGTTTTGTACAAACCAGGATCTTTCTGATACATCCTATCAGCCTGGAACATTTGAAATTTCACGGCATCCGCTCCCGCTTCCGCCGCGGCATCTATCAGCGCAAAAGCCTGATCAAGCTTCCCGTCATGATTAATCCCCGCCTCGGCGATAATAAATACAGGAGCGTCATGGCCTACAGTTTTATTTGCAATCTGAAACTTTGCCATTATTTCGCCTCCTTGCCCGGCCAAATATGATAATAGTAATACGATTGTTCAGCGGTGAAGCCCATTCGTTCATAAAGGCGGATCGCCCTTACATTGTGAAGCTGCGTCCCCGCTGTTACCGTTCTATGCTTCTGGGTCTCCGGTTGTTCTATGAGATTCGCCAATAAATGAAAGGCAATACGTTTTCCTTCAAATCCCGGCTTTACAGCCATCAAATCGAGAATGCACTCATCATCCCTTGATAAGCCCTGAAGATAGCCGATGACCTCGCCATTGTGTTTAGCGACAATATTAACCGCCGCCCTTCCATTCAGATTGTTTCGTGTCCACTCCTGAAAAATGTTGTTTGCTGCATCGCGGCTGAGATGAGGGTCCTGAAAATATCTGCTTTTTGTAAACGAGTCTCGGGCCAGCTCACATATCGCTTCTGTGTCTCCGGGCTCAGGCGGACCCAGTTCAAAAAATGGCGGGGTTTTGTCATAAAAAGACGGAGGCATCGCCAGCTTCAGCAAACTGCCGACAAAGTAAGAGGACGGCTGTTGCTGTATCACATGCGCGGCTCCGATATCTTCAGCCGGAACACGGACAAAGATAAAATCCGTTTCATCCATTTGGCGTACAGAATAAAAAGCTTCAAACAGCCTCTTCAGCTGCCCGGTGCTGTTCGCCGCAAGAAGTTTGACATTCATGACTTTCTTCTGAAGCACCTTGCTTTCCCACAAAGAATCTTCGTAAAGCAATACGCCTTGGAGCCTGCTGTTTTCAAAAAGGCCGAGGGAAAATTGATACGGAACATCCAATGTAAGCTGTCTGCTTTGGAGAAATTCCTCAATCGCCTCTTTGGAGACATGTTCTTTTACCGTATACACTTAACCAGCCCCTTTTACGATATCCCGCACAGCTTCAATGACATCATGTACATCGTCGTCAGACATTGACGGATAAAGCGGGAGGGAAAGGGTTCGTTTATAGTAATTCATGGCATTCGGGAAGTCCGATTCCTTAAATCCAAATTGTTTTTGATAATACGGATGAATGTGTACTGGAATAAAATGAACGCTCGTGCCGATATTGTATTCATCCTTTAAAGCCGTAATCATTTCGCTTCGCGTAACCCCAGCCTTTTTTTCATCAACTTGCAGAACATATAAATGCCAGGCGTGTCTGCCGTCATCATGAACAAACGGTGTGATCAGCCCCGGAATCTGCTGAAAAGCGGTTTGATAGCGGCCGGCAATCTCTTCTCTCCGTTTCTGCATATCATCCAGCCGTTTCAGCTGATGAAGTCCAAGAGCCGCCTGCAAATCAAACATATTCATCTTATAGCCGGGCGATTCGACTTCATAGTACCAGCTGCCATTTGAAGAATAACGGTTCCATGCGGCTTTACTCATGCCGTGAAGGCTTAGCACCCGAATCTTATCGGCAAGCTCCTCATCATCTGTCGTGAGCATGCCGCCTTCCCCTGTCGCCAGGTTTTTGGTGGCGTAAAAGCTGAATGCCGTCGCATCCCCGATCGAACCGATCATTCTGTGCTTATAAGTCGTATATACCGCATGCGCCGCATCCTCCAGCACGAATAAACCATGTTTTTGGGCAATTGCCAAAATCGCATCCATATCGCAGGACTGCCCGCCAAAGTGGACAGGTACAACTGCTTTCGTTCGCGGTGTGACGGCTGCCTCAAGCTTTACCGGGTCAATATTGAGCGTGTTTTCGTCAATGTCCGCAAACACAGGCGTCGCTCCTGTATGAATAATCGTATTGGCGGTCGAGCTGAACGTAAGCGGAGAGGTAATGACCTCGTCCCCAGGACCGATTCCTTTTGCTTTCAAAGCCAAAAATAAAGCTGCGGTACATGAATTCACCGCCACGGCGTGTTTCGCCCCGACAAATGCGGCAAACTCTTTTTCAAACTGCTGAACCTTCGGGCCTTTGGAGAGCCACCCCGATTCAAGCGTTTCAGTAACCTCCTGAATTTCTTCCTTACCGATTAACGGCAATGAGTAAGGGAGAAAATGATTTCTCTTTTGCACCATTTCTTTGCGCTCCTATCATTTTATTCAGTATCTTCCCGCCTATAATCAACCCCTGTTTTGGCTTTCAGTTCCGTAAATAAAGCGTTTGTTGATTCTGCCACCGGATAATTAGCCGCTATGAATGCCAGACGCGCCTCTTCCGCTTTTTGATGCACGTCAGGGCTTCGAAGAACCTCAACCAAGGTGTGTGCCAGTTCATCCGGCTGGTCAAACATAAAATCGCCAAGAGATTCATAGTACGGATACGAACGATTTCCGGATGATTTGCCGATCAGAACAGGCTTTTGAAACAGCATGGCTTCGAGACCGACTGTTGAGGTTTGCGTCACTGCGGCATCAGCATACGGCAGCAAGTCATAAAGGTCGAGCTCCTTTTTGATGACTCTGCATGCTTGATGTTTTTTCGCTGCCTCGTGATACAGATCAAGCTTGTTTTTCCCAATTTCCCACGGGTGGGGTTTGATGATGATTTGCAGCTGCTTCTGATCAGAAAGCCCTTCCAGCACACCGGAATAAAAATCTTCTGAAAAGGGCTGAGTGGCAATGAGCACAATTTTTTTAGACGGGTGAAAAGCAAGTTTTCGATAGAATATGGACATATCCATTGGTGTTCTGTTAAAAATCTGATCGAAGCGGGGATGTCCCGTTACTAGAATCTGCTCGGGTTTACAGCCTTTTCGTAAGAACCACTCTGCTTCATACGCACCGAAAACTGCTTGATAGGTTGTAAAAACAGGAATGAAGGCTTCATCTCCCATCAACGCGCCATGCTGAAGACAAATGCTGACGGTCCCTTTCCTTTGACACATGAGAGCGAGCACCCTGCTGTAAATATCTTCTGCCGTGCCGACAATAACTGCTGAAATTTTTTCCTGTTCAAACAGCGCATCAACTGTATCAATGGCCTCTATAAATAAAGGAATGTCTTTGAAAAGCCGGTCACGAAACGCTTGATCACCAAATGCCGGATGGTCATCATAAGGGGCGAGAATCGAACAGGCTGTTTCGAGATAAGGCTTCGAATCGCCTTTTTGGCATGATTCCGCAATCTCCCGCTTGCTAATCACAGGCAGATCACAATAATGCGGCAAACTCCATCTGGCCAGAACAGCGGTTTTTTCAGGATCAAATTGATAGTAATTTTCGTTTGAAAAACGCAGGTAATCAAAGTGCAAAATGACTTTTCCTTTAACAGGTTCGTCATTTGTTTTAACGATGTTTTGGATTCTTTCTTCAAAAAACGGCTGAATCTGCCCCTCATCAATATGCTGATCCACCGGTCCGAATAACTCCGGTTCTTCTTCCATCATCACCCTCAGCTCAGGGCTGATGTATTGATAAAAATTACTGATAAGCCCAAGCGGAATCCCTTTGTAGCGAAGTTTGTCAAAAAGCTCGACATACTTCCGGTACAGCACCCAATAATTGCTTAAATAGGCCGACAAGCTCTCACCCCATTCCAAGCTTTTTTAATGATTCACGCAGCTCTCGGCAATTTCGCTGCGAAGGCAGGTTCCTGACAAATTCGTTTTTTTCTGATTCAAACAGCTGAAAGTGAATCGATTGGTCGGTAATATAATTCAGGTCCAGCTCCTCATCCAGCGGGTAAAACGGATAAAAATGATTGACTCTCCAAAAGAACCGGGCATCTCCTATACGGTAAAACGCCGGGCTTTCATCCCAATAGGAGCCAAACTTCTCCTTCACCTTCTCAAGCACCGAATATCTGTGCATCACCGAGCAATGATCGATGGCGCACGGCGCGTTCCATGTCACTTGAGCGGCAGGCCTGACCGTTTCTTTTACAATGTCGCGATGCTCGTTTAAATGATAGGTTTTGGAGGCTGAGTAAATCACAGCCTTTTCAGGATGGGCATCGAGCTCTTGCACCATTTTCAGGAGCCGGTCCGGCATATAGATGTTGTCATCCGTCGCATAGGTGATATATTCACCTTCCGCCATCTCAATTGCCTGATTGATCAGTGCCGCGTACCTTGTTTTTTCTGTTCTTTCCTTTACTCCAGATACATCGCTTTGATAAAAACGCACTCGGTTATCATTCAAAAAAGGACGGATTACATTCAGCGTCTCTTCATTGGAGTTGTCATCCATAATAAACAATTCAAAATCGGAAAACGTTTGTGAGAGTATGCTAGAAATGGACTTTGCCACATAATCGCTTTTGTTATAGCTCGTCATAATGACTGATACTTTCGGCAAATCCTACACCTCCTTCTTGGAACTTCACACCTGAAACTATCGTTATCTTATGTTGCTTACGCTCAAGTTGCGCTAGGGATACAAACCAATATGCGAAAAGTTTGTGTATGTCTATGAAAAACAGCGGCTGCCCAGAGTGAAATCTGATCCGTCCGCTGTTCTTTTTCAGCATATTTCAAGCATCAGCCTCATAAGGTGAAAGAGATAAAAATCGCACCAGCGACTAAGATCGTTTTCCATCGGAGGTGAGTCATCGCGGAGCGTTCACCTATACATCCAGAACATGTTTTGAATGGCTTTCATAAAAAGGAGGAACGATATGAAACCGAAAAAAAATCAATACCAGCAAATGCAGGGATTTGATAATATGCAGGGGTATCAGCCTCAGTTTGGCGCCAACCCTTACCCGCAGCAAGGCCAAGGGTCACAAATGCAGACGATGGGGATGCAGCCAATGATGCCAATGCAGCAGGGACAGCAAGGACAGCAGGGATTTGGATTCCCGGGCCAGCAGCAGGGCGGCGGGTTTCAAATTCCTTCGGGGCCTACACCATCAGCACCAGGCCAAAGCGTTCCCGGCATGCTGCCTGTTGAGGAATCTTACATCGAAAATATTTTGCGACTGAATCGGGGAAAAACGGCCACCATTTATATGACATTTGAAAACAGCAAGGAATGGGGCTCGAAGATCTTTCGCGGCGTCATCGAAGCAGCGGGCCGGGATCACATTATTATCAGCGACCCGAAATCAGGAACACGCTATCTGCTCCTGACAATCTATCTCGATTACATTACGTTTGATGAAGAAATTGCTTATACGTATCCATATTCCATGGCGTCCTATTCGCCAAGATAAGAAAAAAGCCAATCACTCATATGATGAGGATTGGCTTTTTTGTTTAGAGATATTTGACAGCTGCGACAACAACCATAATCCAAGAAATAATAAACGCCACACCGCCGAGCGGAGTGATCGCGCCAAGAATGGAGATTTGCGTCACACTTAGAATATACAGGCTTCCGGAGAACAGCACGATTCCCGCAAACATCAGCCATCCGGCTGTCGTGACACTGCCTATGCCGGATAATTTATCAGCCAGAAACGCGACAACGAAAAGCCCCAGAGCGTGATACATATGATACTGCACGCCTGTGTGCCAAACCTGAAGATATTTATCAGGTATTTTCCCTTCTAATCCGTGAGCGCCAAATGCTCCAAGCCCCACAGCAAGCAGGGCGTTAATGGCCCCTAATATGATAAAAACTTTCATCTATCTCTCCCGCCTTTTCGTTAAACTCATATCATTTATCTTATCGCACCTGCACCAAAATTCAATGTTTGTTCTCCGTTGACACGAGATTGTCGGATTTTCTCCTGCGCCAAAGCTGGAACTGGTCAGCCCCTATTGCAGCAAGCGTCCCTAATACGAGCCCGTTGCTTAACAGAGAAATAAATACCGGATGCAATCCTTTTAACGCAGTTTCAGGAACAAACATGATACCGACCCCTGTCAGCAGCGAGATGCCGATGACAGACCGCACCCTTTTTAATTCTTCTTTCTCATATGAATCAAATTCGGCAAAGGCCAGACCGCCCATTGCGGAGAAAACAACAAAATTCACCGCAAATCCCACGGGTGACGGCAGGCTCGCAAACGTATTCATAAAAAACGGGATCACGCTGATCACGATAACCAGAATACTGCCGAGCATAAACGGTTTTTTAGAAGGCATTTTGGTTGTTTCAATAAAACCTGCCGCTCCCGAAATCGGAACCGGTGCTATCGCTCCCGTCAAACCGCTAAGCAAATGGCTGAATGAAGCGGCAAAACCGGCATGGCGTTCATGATGCTTTCCATCAGGCTGTTTGCTGAATTTTTTCACGGCGATGTCCACGACCTTCATGCTCGCCAGCATATTCACGATCAGCAAGATTGTAATAAATATAGAAGTAATGATCAGGCCGCTGTTAAATAACGGAGTCCCAAAAGGAAACAGGGAGGGCAGCTGAAACAGCCGGTCCGGCATTTCAATCGGCTTTGCCGCCCCGGCAGCCGCAAACAGCACCCATCCGCCAAACAAAGCTAATAAAATAGAATATTGCTTAAAAAACATGATGTTCGAATTTGTCATTATAAAGGCGGCAGCGATCACAACAAGCGCCAGACCAAATACAAGACCGTCCACCCCGTCCTGTCGATAACCGATTCCGAGAATTCCTTTTATAATGGGCTGACTCAGCTGCATGACAAGAAGCAATAAATAGACGCCCGTTACAACCGGAGTAAACAATTTTGCAAGTCTGTCAATGACCTTGAAAACACTTAACAAAAAGAAACATACAGCGCTTACAAGAAGAGCTCCCTGCAACCCCCGCAGTGTGTCTCCATATGTCGCAAACACAGTTCCCGTCAGCCCTGCGTAGATCGTATACACTCCCCACCACAAACCGGCGGGGCTTTCATTGATCGGCAGTCTGTGGCCTTTCAAACACTGAATGACGGCAGCAATTCCCAGTACAAAAAAAGTGCTTTGAATCAATCTCGCAGAATCCGAGTGATCCAGATGAAACGACTGGGCAACCGCCACCGGAACAACAATCGCCGCAGCAATGATAAACGCTGTCCATTGCAGCGCGCCAAGAACCAATTTCACGTAAGCTCAACCTCTCTCTTTAAAAATCAAATAAAGACTCTCCGTTTCCGTCCTCTTCCTGCTTCTCTTTTTCTTGCTTTCGATATTTGTTTAATCCCGCGCTCCCCATCATTTTTTCCATCATCAGAAGGTCTGTCGATGGCGGCGGGGCAGGACTTGGCGTAACGCTCGGCTGTATGCGGGGCGCGCTCGCGGTCTCCGGCTGATCAAGCACGACATCACACAGAGAACGGACAACCGCTACATAACGCTTCAGCTCCTCATCTCGTTCAGCCGTTTTTGCTTTTTTCAGCTCTTCTTCCATCTTTTGAATCAAAGCAGATATATGAATGTTCATGAAGCACCCTCCAAAAAATAAATGTTATCTTCCTGCATTTTATCAAATTCCTGCCGCGAACGCAGAAATGAGTTTGTTATTTTTTCTGACAAACCCTGCGCAATTGACAAGCAGAAGAAATTTTTCACATAATAAATCACCATGCCTTACAAAAAGGAGAGACGGAATGAACAGCATCCCCTCTATCGTCAGCAAGCACAAAACCTATTTTGCAGCGGGACATACGAGACCGCTTGAAACGAGACTGAACATTTTGCAGAAGCTGAAACAAGCCGTCAAAACTCATGAGGCCGATCTCATAGCCGCTCTCTACCAGGATCTCCACAAATCTGAGCAAGAAGCGTACTCAACAGAAATCGGAATCATCTTGGAGGAAATCAGCTTTGTCATGAAACGGCTGAAAAAATGGTCCAAGCCGAAACGAGTCAAAACGCCACTGACTCATCTAGGCTCCAAGAGCATCATCATCCCTGAGCCGTATGGAACCGTTTTGGTAATTGCGCCTTGGAACTATCCCTTGCAGCTGGCGCTTTCCCCGTTGATTGGAGCCATTGCGGCGGGGAACACGGTCGTTCTCAAACCGTCAGAATATACGCCGGCTGTTTCCGCTGCACTTTCGAAACTCATCAGCAGCGTTTTTCCGACCGATTATGTCGCTATGGCAGAAGGCGGGCCCGACGTCAGCACGGCATTATTACAGCAGCCCTTTGACTACATTTTCTTTACAGGCAGCGTAGCCGTGGGAAAAGTCGTCATGGAGGCCGCCGCCAAACAATTAATTCCCGTAACCTTGGAGCTCGGCGGAAAAAGCCCCTGCATCGTCCATAAGGATGCTGACATACGGCTTGCCGCAAAACGCATCGTCTTCGGGAAATTTACAAATGCGGGACAAACCTGCATCGCACCGGATTATTTATTTGTCCACGAGGACATCAAAACGAAGCTGGCGGAAGAAATGAAGCATGCAATCAGAGAATTTTACGGCCCTCAGCCTGAACGAAATCCGCAGTACGGGAAAATCGTCAGTGAACGGCACTATCAGCGGCTGCTCAGCTTTCTGAATGATGGCATCCCGCTCACAGGCGGACAATCTGATCCTGATCATCACAAAATTGCGCCGACCATTCTCGAACAAGTGAAGGATGACTCTCCAGTGATGCAGGAGGAGATTTTCGGGCCGATTCTTCCGCTCTTTACATACCGTGATATCGGGGAAGTCATTGAGAAAGTCCAATCGCGCCCAAAGCCGCTCGCCCTGTATCTCTTCACCACAAACAAAGAAACTGAGCGCGCTGTTTTAGAGAATCTGTCGTTTGGCGGCGGCTGTGTCAATGATACGTTAATGCACGTCGCGACACCGTATTTGCCATTCGGCGGCGTCGGGGAAAGCGGCATCGGCAGCTATCACGGATTTGACAGCTTTAACACGTTTACGCACAAAAAAAGCATCGTCAAACAAACGAACCGCTTCGACTTCGCATTTCGTTATCCTTCCTCCAAAAACTGGCTGCGAATGATTCGAAAAATACTCAAATAAAAAAGCGCAGATCACCTGCGCTTTTTACAAATCCTTAATACACCAATCAATCGGTGCCTCTCCCATTTTCTCCAAATAGGCATTCGCCCGGGAAAACGGTCTGCTCCCGAAAAATCCGTTTCTTGCAGAAAACGGGCTGGGATGCGTTGATTCAATGATAAAATGCTTGGACGTGTCGATCCGTTCTTTTTTCATTTGAGCATGCCGTCCCCACAAAATAAAGATAACCGGCCGCTCTCTTTCATTCAGCACATCGATAATCCGGTCTGTCAGACGCTCCCAGCCTTTTCCCTTATGGGAATTCGCCTGTCCGCGCCTTACTGTCAGCACAGTATTCAGCAAAAGAACCCCTTGCTTTGCCCAGCTCACAAGCGATCCGTGATTTGGGATGCTGCATCCGATGTCCTGCTGCAGCTCAAGAAAAATATTTTTTAACGAAGGCGGCTGCTTTACACCCGGCTTTACAGAGAAGCTTAAACCTTGAGCCTGTCCTGGCCCGTGATACGGATCTTGCCCCAGAATGACGACCTTGACATCATCATATGACGTATAATGCAACGCATTGAAAATGTCCCGGCTGTCCGGATAAATCGTTTGCTCCGCGTATTCCCGCTTCAGCATTTCTCTGAGCTCTTGATAATACGGTTTCTCAAACTCTTCCTTTAGCTGATCCCACCAGCTGTCTTGTAAAAGCTGTTTCAAGATTCAGGCCTCCTTACGAACGATGAAGTCTGGAATAAACAGGTTCGCCATCCCAAACCATTTCACTTTTTGCTTCCCGCCTTTTCATCTCAGGCTCTTCAAGCAGGACGGCAAAGTTTTTCGTCGGCAGCTCTCCGAGTCCGTGCTTTTCACTTAACCGATCCAAATATTGCTTCCGCTTGGCGCCAAGGTCCGCAGACTGATTGTCTCCCGCGTCACTGAAGGCATAAATCACACTGGCGCAAGGGACACGCTTCACCCGGTAATCCTTGGCCGCGCGTAAATAAAAATCCCAGTCCCAATAATTGTGCACATCAGCATCGAAATACCCGATTTCATCATGCAAAAAACGTCTGTACATGCTGCCCGACGGCACATATGTAGAGAACACTCTCATATCCTCATAGTCTGCGGTATAAGCAAACAGCTTCCGTGAAACAGGATATCTTGTTCCGTTTTTCTCTTCAAACGAGACAATTTCCGCATCAGAATGAACGAAATCTGCCGTTTCTATTTCCTTCGCCATTCTCTCCACATGCCCTGGCGTAAAGAAATCATCATCATCACACAGCATAATGCAATCGCCAGACGCCTCTTTTACACCGGCATTTCTCGCAGCCACATGCCCCGAGTTCTTTTCTAAATTGATGACAGCAATCGGCAGCTCCGGATACAGTGCTTTGACTGGCACGACCGATTCCCCCGCATCATTCACAATAATAATTTCATGCGGCTTCAAGGTCTGGCGGGAAATCGACTCCAAAAGCTCACACAAAGCCGGAATCCGATTATAGGTCACAATTACGATAGAAATCTTCATGATGCTCTCCTTCTCATTTTCATAGTCATGTACTATTAAAACATATATTGCACGGGAGATCAGTGGGAATATCCTACTGAAACAGGAAAGGTGACCTTGAGAATACCAGATGATTTGCTAAGCCTTCTATATTGTGATACAGAGTAAATCTAACTATAATGAAAGACAAAACACGATGGAGGTTCAAGACATGTCTATGCATAAAGCACTCACCATTGCCGGCTCAGATTCCAGCGGCGGTGCTGGGATTCAAGCTGATTTAAAAACATTTCAAGAAAAAAACGTATACGGGATGACCGCCTTAACGGTGATCGTTGCGATGGACCCGAATAACAGCTGGGACCACCAGGTATTCCCGATCGATACGGATACAATCCGCGCCCAGCTTGCAACAATTACGGACGGCATCGGTGTGGACGCCATGAAAACAGGAATGCTGCCAACCGTTGATATTATCGAGCTTGCAGCAAAAACAATCAAAGAAAAACAATTAAAAAATGTGGTAATTGACCCGGTTATGGTTTGCAAAGGTGCTAATGAAGTCCTTTATCCAGAGCATGCCCAAGCCCTGCGTGAGCAGTTGGCTCCGCTAGCCACTGTCATTACGCCAAACTTGTTTGAAGCCAGCCAGCTCAGCGGCATGGATGAACTAAAAACAGTTGACGATATGATCGAAGCCGCGAAAAAAATTCATGCACTCGGCGCTCAATATGTCGTCATTACAGGCGGAGGCAAACTCAAGCACGAGAAAGCCGTTGATGTTCTCTATGACGGTAAAACAGCGGAAGTCCTTGAAAGCGAAATGATCGATACGCCTTATACACATGGCGCAGGCTGTACATTCTCAGCAGCCGTGACAGCGGAGCTTGCCAAAGGTGCGGAAGTCAAAGAAGCCATTTACGCAGCGAAAGAATTCATCACAGCTGCCATTAAAGAATCCTTCCCGTTAAACCAGTATGTCGGACCTACGAAGCATTCTGCGCTGCGCCTGAATCAACAATCATAAAAAAAGCGGCTGCCTTACTGAGAGGCAGCCCCTTTTAAATCACCGAAGACTTTTCACAGAAAAAACTGCCGATCCCCTCGGCAGCCTGTTTATTTCATTTTTAAATTATTTGCAGATTTCCTCAAAAATGCTTCTATCGACTGAACAAAAAGTGCATATTCCTTCATTTGTTCATATGCCCGCGTGAGAATTTCGGCCGTTTCACTGTGCGGTGTTGTTCCGCCAAGCATTTTTTTCAGCTGAAGCAGCACATCCTTATATTCTTCCCGCTTATCTTCAACTTGGTCCGCAGCCTTTTCCAAACATGCCGGTGTTATCTTCTGTTCATGTATATTCAAGAAAACAACTCCTTTTACAGAAAAAAATAGTAGGTTATCGTTGAAGAATAGCACAGATGGCTTAGATTTCACATAAGAAAATAGAAGGATTTTCTACATAAGGGTCCAAATTCTGACATTCATTTCAGATTTCCCGGTCGAACTGGCTGTTACTTCATGATTTCCCGGGAAAGGAAAATATCTCGCACTAAAGACCTCTTCTCCGTTATTGATAAAGATTTCAACAGAGGATGCGTCGATAAACATGTGCACGGTATGCAAATCCTTGATGCGGCAATGTCTCGACTCTGTTCTTTTTCCGTCGAAGCTCGTCCGTTCCAGCGTAACAATCCCCTCGTCTTTATGGAAGGAAAACGAAGCCGTTCCGCGGATACTGATTGAAAAACCGGACTCCGTATGAATGTCTTCCAGCAAGATCTCAGCTCTTTCAGGGTTTTCCACTGGAAGTGTGCCAGATGATTCGTGCATGTGGATTTGTAATTTCTTCTCGTTTCTGCGCATGGCTTTCAGCTCAGGCAGCGGCTGCTGAATCAGCTTCTCGCCTGATAGCGTCAGCTGTCTCGGCAGCGTCATGCAGTGAATCCAGTGATAGTCAATCGTCGGATGAGATCCTTCATCCTGGTCAGGCACAGCCATCCATGCAAACAAAATTCGTCTGCCCTGATCATCTTCAAGTGTTTGCGGCGCGTAAAAATCAAAACCTTGATCAAGCTCCCTAAAATCACCATGCTTCAGTTCAGGCTTGTTATAATCGAGACGCCCGAGAAAATAACCTGACTGGTACACGTTCTGATAAAGGAAATCGTCAGCCTCAAGCCCTTGAGGCGAGACAATCAGCACGTCGGATCCTTGAAGGGTAAACAAATCAGGGCATTCCCACATGTATCCAAAATCGTCCAGCCCGTTGAATCCCGCGCCAGTTATCGGGCCAAGAAATCGCCACTCTGTCAGGTTATCAGAAGCAAACAATACAGCCTGCCCTTTCAAATTTTCCGTTTGCGCACCAATCACCATATACCATGTACCTTCATGCTCCCATACCTTCGGGTCGCGAAAATGGGGCGTATATCCTTCCGGAAGGCGGGCGACAACACCCTTTTTCTCAAAAGACAGCCCGTCGTCAGAAACAGCAAGGCATTGATACGTTTCCCGATTTCCCTCCTGGTCCCTGACATTTCCTGTGTAAAACAAATAGAGCTGATCATCTTTCGGGACAGCGCTGCCCGAGTAGCAGCCGTTTTTATCGAACCAATCACTCGGAGCAAGCGCAATGTCTTCCCGCTTCCAATTCACAACATCCTGTGTCGTATAATGCCCCCAAAATTTCGCGCCGTGCCCCGTCTGAAACGGCTGCCACTGAAAGAATACATGATAGGTGCCCTTCCAATAAATCACGCCATTCGGATCATTCAGCAGCCCAACCGGCGGCATGATGTGAAAATGCTGGCGATGCGGATCGCTGTCAGCGATAGGCTCTTTTTTCTCCACCTCTTCATAAGCCCGGCGACGAAGCTCCTGATCATGTGCTGTCATTTTTTTCTCCCCTCATCCTCATTGATCTTCATGACAAATGCTGCAATGAACGATGACACTGCCGCAATGGCCATTCCAATCAGATAGTTGATCAAGTTGCCCATGCCAAACGGTGCAGCAATGGCGATCATCGGAATACCCGTTAACCCATAAGCGTTTGCAGCAACATGAGTAAAGACGACATAAGCACCGCCCAATGCGCCTCCGATCATCGCGGCGATAAACGGTTTTCGGTAGCGAAGGTTAACTCCGAATATGACGGGCTCAGTAATGCCGAGAAAAGCGGAAAATGCTGCCGGAAGCGCGATTTCTTTTGTCTTTGCTTTTTTGGCCATAAAGAAGACGGCAAGGCCGGCCCCGCCCTGTGCGACATTCGCCATTGACCAGATTGGCAGCAAGTAGTTTTTGCCAATATCCGCAATTAGCCCCGCCTCAATCGCATGGAAGCTGTGATGAACACCTGTCAGTACGATGAGTGAATACGTGCCCCCGAAAATCAAACCTGCAACAAAACCGGCATGGTCATACACATAAGTTAAAGCAACCGTAATCCCGGAGCCAAGGGCTCTTCCCAGAGGGCCAATCGCGATAAAAGCAACAAACCCGGTGACAATTACAGTAACAAAAGGTGTAACAAGCAAATCTACCGCATGCGGAACCACTTTTCTTGTCCATTTCTCTACCTTGCTCATTACATAAACCGCCAGCAGAACAGGGATGACAGTTCCCTGATAGCCTAGAAGCGCGATATCCAATCCGAAAAGATGCATATAATCAGGTGTCGCTTCAGCCAAACCCCATGGATTCAAAAGGTTTGGATGAATCATGATTCCCCCAATGACCGCTCCCAAGTATGGGTTGCTGCCAAATTCTTTTGAAGCGCTTACTCCGATTAGAATCGGCAAGAAAATGAATGCTGCACTTGAAAACATATCAAGCAGCTGAAAAACTGCAGAATCCTTGCTCATCCAATGAAACGCATTGATCATACCCAGCAATCCCATTAATAGACCGCTGGCTACAATAGCCGGAATGATTGGGACAAAAATATTAGAAAGCGTTTTCGCAAATCTCGCAGCGGGATTCAGCTTTTCTTTTGCCGCATCCTGATGATTGACGTGTTCCTCACGCTCAATATCAGCTTCTTTAGAAAAAGCATCGAATACTTTATTCACAAGGCCTGTTCCGAAAATGATCTGGTATTGGCCAGAGCTGCTGAAGGCCCCTTTGACACCATCAAGCTCTTCAACCTGTGCTTGATCTATCTTTGATTCATCTTTCATCACTAAACGCAGTCTTGTTGCACAATGAGCCGCGCTGATAATATTATCTTTCCCTCCGAGAAGCTCAATGAGGCGTTTTGCAGTCTCTTTGTAATCCATCTGTTTCTCCCCCTTTTATTTAAACAAAAAAGACCTAAAATTCGCCAACGAATAAAGGACACAGTGATCCTTTTTTCATTTCGCAAATTTTAGGTCTTGCCTGCTTTACCAGTCACAATCCCGCTTATTCAGATTGAGAATACGCTTTCATCATAAAACATGACAGCGTTTTCGTCAACTACTTTTTAGTTAAATAGTTTGATAAAACATGTAGACAAAAATTCGTAAAAAATATTTGTGAAATATTTCACAATATCATGCTATACTATGCTCAATCATGATAGAAAGCAGGAAAAGACCATGGAAACTCAAGCATTGCAAAAGGTTGAACAGTACGCTTTGAAAAAACAAAACATATTCGCTTCAAGCAAAATCCGTTATGTGCTTCGGTCCATTTTGGCCAGTATGTTTATTGGTTTTGGCATTACAGCCGCAAGTAAAACCGGCAGTTATTTCTATATGGCTGATTCTCCATTTGCCTTTCCGGCAGCCGCTGTCACTTTCGGGGCCGCTATTGTGCTGATCGCTTACGGAGGCGGAGATTTATTTACCGGCAATACCTTTTATTTCACCTATACCGCGCTCCGAAAAAAACTCCGCTGGCGCGACACCCTGTACTTGTGGATATCAAGCTATGCCGGCAATTTAATCGGCGCTATTTTGTTTGCCATCCTGATCAGCGCGACAGGGCTTTTTGAGGAGTCTTCCGTACATTCCTTTTTGATTCATCTGGCAGAACACAAAATGGAGCCGCCGGCTTCCGAACTATTTTTCAGAGGATTGCTGTGCAATTGGCTTGTGTGCCTCGCCTTTTTCATTCCAATGGCTCTCAAAGGGGAAGGCGCAAAGCTCTTTACCATGATGCTTTTCGTTTTCTGCTTCTTTATTTCCGGCTTTGAACACAGCATTGCCAATATGTGCACATTCGCCATCTCACTTTTGGTCGAGCACCCTGATACAGTGACACTGATGGGAGCAGTCCGAAACTTAATTCCCGTTACACTCGGGAATCTGACCGCGGGAATGGTCATGATGGGCTGGATGTACTACACACTCAATCCTGATCAATAAAAAAAACTTCCAGAGATCACTCCCTGCAAGTCAAAGCGGTTATTCCGAGAGATCTTGAAGACGCTGGACATGCAGCGTGATATAGCCGGCCTCGGATTCCGGCAACTGTAATTGATATTCATTTTTCAAAAACTCCGCCAGCTCCAGCGCACATTGATAGGCAAATGAATACTTTTTTTGGATGAAATAAAGCATCTCCTCGTCCATATGATGGAGAGCTTCATTTGATTCCAACCGGCTGACCGCGTATCGCAAATGCGTGACAAGGCGTTGATAGGAAATGCTGTTTTCATCCACCTTTCGATTAAAGTATTGTTCTATTTTCTCTATCATTTCTTTGATCATGGTCGTATGCTTCAGCGCTGAATACATGCTCTCCGCATCCATCTTGGCCGTATGGATGTGAAGGGCAATATAACCCGCTTCATCTTCAGGCAGAGACACGCCTAATGTCTCTTTTACATGTCCGATCGCCCACAGGCCGATCTCGTATTCTTTTTTATAGAGCGCTTTTATCTCATGCAGCAATTTATTCTGCACAAGCAGCCCATTTTGAACCCTTTCGATCGCAAAGGATAAATGGTCAGAAAGCGCGATATGAATGTGGTCGCTCAGCGGCGCCGCGAGCTCCCCTTCCGCATAGCTGATGATATCTTCAGCTATCTCTATATGCTCCTCCGGCAGTGTTTGCAGGATTTGTTTGAATTTTTCATTCTCGTCGCGCACGACAAAGATTTTTTCCACTTTATTCATAGGGATGAGATCATTTTTCTTTTTTTGAAAAGCGATTCCAGGTCCCATCACGATTTTTTCCTGATCATCCTCTTTTATTAAAGCCGCATTGTTGTTTAATACTTTATAGATTTTCAAGAGGTTATCTCTCCCGCCAATTTGCTTTTGACTGGGATTTTACCTCCTTTTGACCGCCATGTAAAGATGCGGGCCCGCTCTCTCCTGCTTTGGCGATTCCTTGAAGGCTTGCAAACACCTTCTTTTATAAAGCGCGGCGGCTTTCGCTTTCTGTTTTTCTTCCTCATTCACAGCCATCCGCCATTCATAAAACGAAACAAGTCCCGCGGCTTGCACCGCCGCCTTTCTTTGGTATGTACGCTGAGCCGAGTAGACCGCGGCAGCCGCAGTTTTTCTGTCCGGCGTCACCCAGTTCATCAAAAAGACCATCCACACCCGTAAAGATACAAGCAAACGTTTCATAGAAAAACATCCCTCCGCTTCTTTTTGGCAGGCAGCCTTTTTTAGCAGCCCGTTTTCTCAGCCGCAGCCCGCAGGAAAAGACGGCCGATTTCTTTTCTCGCAAACTAGCAGCTCTAGCAAAACTCATGACTCTATGATAGACCGTTGAAAGAGAATTCTTTGTCACAATATGAGTGAAAAAACCAACTAGTTTTTAGAAGTTTTGTTGAAAGCTGAAAGAATTGAAATGAAAATTGGAGAACGGCTTTGAAAACTTTATACACAAGTTATCCCAAAGATAAGAACAACTTAATCACAAGAGATATCCACATGTCCACAAACTCTATCTATATTTTGTATACGAACATTTATTCCCAACTATATATATACACAGGTTTATTCACTTATGCACAGGGTTCTGTGTATAACTCCTTCCTTATACACAAACAAAATCCAATAAATGGTCCAAATGACACAAGGATTTTTTTGAATTTTCAAGAAATATATACTAGATCTTTCACATTTTTTCTAAATACAAAGGGGGAAACACATTGAAAAAGGGGATCATTCGCTTTCTGCTTGTCAGTTTCGTCTTATTTTTTACGTTATCCACAGGTGTTACGGGCGTCAAGGCAGCACCGCCGTCTTCAAAAACGTCGGCTGACCTGGAAAAAGCCGAGATATTCGGTGATATCGATATGACAACAAGCAAAAAAACAACCGTTATAGTGGAATTAAAAGAAAAATCCTTGGCAGAAGCGAAGGAAGCTGGAGAAAGCCAATCGAAAAGCAAGCTGAAAACCGCTCGCACAAAAGCAAAAAACAAAGCAATCAAAGCGGTGAAAAACGGAAAAGTAAACCGGGAATATGAGCAGGTATTCTCAGGCTTCTCTATGAAACTCCCAGCTAATGAGATTCCAAAACTTCTCGCGGTAAAAGACGTGAAGGCAGTATACCCGAACGTCACGTATAAAACAGACAATATGAAGGATAAAGACGTCACGATCTCCGAAGACGCCGTATCTCCGCAAATGGATGACAGTGCGCCTTATATCGGAGCAAACGATGCATGGGATTTAGGCTACACAGGAAAAGGCGTCAAGGTGGCGATTATCGATACTGGGGTTGAATACAATCACCCAGATCTGAAGAAAAACTTTGGACAATATAAAGGATACGATTTTGTGGACAATGATTACGATCCAAAAGAAACACCAACCGGCGATCCAAGGGGCGGTGCAACGGACCACGGCACACACGTAGCCGGAACTGTGGCTGCAAACGGAACGATTAAAGGTGTAGCGCCTGATGCCACACTTCTTGCTTATCGTGTGTTAGGCCCTGGTGGAAGCGGGACATCGGAAAACGTCATTGCGGGCGTGGAACGCGCTGTACAGGACGGAGCAGATGTGATGAACCTGTCTCTCGGAAACTCTTTAAACAACCCGGACTGGGCGACAAGCACAGCACTTGACTGGGCCATGTCAGAAGGGGTTGTCGCTGTTACATCAAACGGCAACAGCGGACCGAACGGCTGGACAGTCGGATCGCCTGGCACATCAAGAGAAGCGATTTCTGTCGGTGCGACTCAGCTGCCGCTCAATGAATACGCCGTCAAATTCGGCTCCTACTCTTCAGCAAAAGTGATGGGCTATAACAAGGAGGACGAAGTCAAAGCACTCAATAACAAAGAAGTTGAGCTCGTCGAAGCGGGAATCGGCGAAGCAAAGGACTTTGAAGGAAAAGACCTGACAGGCAAAGTCGCCGTTGTCAAACGAGGCAGCATTGCATTTGTGGATAAAGCGGATAACGCTAAAAAGGCCGGTGCCATCGGCATGGTTGTGTATAACAACTTCTCTGGAGAAATTGAAGCCAATGTGCCGGGCATGTCTGTCCCAACGATTAAGCTTTCATTAGAAGACGGCGAAAAACTCGTCAGCGCCCTGAAGGCTGGTGAGACAAAAACAACATTCAAATTGACGGTCTCAAAAGCGCTCGGTGAACAAGTGGCTGATTTCTCATCACGCGGCCCTGTTATGGATACGTGGATGATTAAGCCTGATATTTCCGCGCCAGGCGTCAATATCGTCAGCACGATCCCCACACACAATCCTGAGCATCCTTACGGCTACGGATCAAAACAAGGAACAAGCATGGCATCGCCTCATATCGCCGGAGCAGTTGCCGTCATTAAACAAGCCAAACCAAAATGGAGCGTTGAACAGATTAAAGCTGCCATCATGAATACCGCCGTCACTTTAAAGGATGGCGATGGGGAAGTATATCCGCATAATGCCCAAGGCGCGGGCAGCGCAAGAATTATGAACGCGATCAAAGCCGATTCGCTCGTCTCACCTGGAAGCTATTCATACGGCACATTCTTGAAGGAAAACGGAAATGAAACGAAAAAAGAAACGTTTACGATTGAAAATCAATCTTCCATTAGAAAGTCATACACACTGGAATATTCATTTAATGGCAGCGGCATCTCCACATCCGGGACAAGCCGTGTTGTGATTCCGGCACATCAAACCGGAAAAGCCACTGCAAAAGTAAAAGTCAATACGAAGAAAACAAAAGCAGGCACCTATGAAGGTACAGTTATCGTCAGAGAAGGCGGAAAAACGGTCGCTAAGGTACCTACACTGCTGATTGTGAAAGAGCCCGATTATCCGAGAGTCACATCTGTCTCCGTCAGTGAAGGGTCTGTACAAGGCACCTATCAAATTGAAACCTACCTTCCTGCGGGAGCGGAAGAGCTGGCGTTCCTCGTCTATGACAGCAATCTTGATTTCGCAGGCCAAGCAGGCATTTATAAAAATTCAGATAAAGGTTATCAGTACTTTGACTGGGACGGCACGATTAATGGCGGAACCAAGCTTCCGGCCGGAGAGTATTACTTGCTCGCCTATGCCGCGAACAAAGGCAAATCAAACCAGGTTTTGACCGAAGAGCCTTTCACTGTTGAATAAGAAGAAGCCCTGCCGATTGGCAGGGCTTTTTAACGATCAGTCAGCTAACGCCTCCTGCAATAAACGATACGAGCGGAGCTTATCTTCAAAATGATGTGTAATGGTCACCACCATGATTTCCTCTGTTTCATATGCTTTACTCAAAGCTAGCAGCTGCTCCTTAACCTGTTCTTTCGTACCAACAATCATTCGATTTCGATTATCAGCAATTCGTCTCTGTTCATAGGGAGAATACGAGTTTCCCTGAACAGCTTCATACGAAGGAACTCCCTCTAAAGGAATCCCCTGCTCTCCTGCCAAAAGCGTAAAATCGAGGACAGCCCCAAGCTCCTCTGCCTTCTCCTCCGTGTCAGCACAAAGAACAAAAACAGCAACTGCCGCTCGCGGTGCATCCCCTAATACAGACGGTTTGAATCGTCTCTTATACTGTCTGACAGTATCCTCTCCGCCTTCTCCATTGATAAAATGGGCAAACATATAGCCAGCGCCAGATTCCGCGGCGAGCAGCGCGCTTTCTCCAGAAGAGCCTAGCAGCCATACATCCGGAGCAGTTGAAATATGCGGCGCAGCCGTCAGATTCGGAAAACGGTGTTTGTCATCCGCCAAATCATGCAAATACATGGTCAGCTCCTTAATTTGCTGCGGATACTGATCAGCATTGCGCTTACCGCCATCATTCAGCGCCCATGATGCAATCGGCATTCCCCCCGGTGCTCTGCCAAGCCCCAGGTCAATTCTTCCCGGTGTCAGCCCCTCCAGAACACGAAAGTTTTCAGCTACTTTATAAGCACTGTAATGCGGCAGCATAACTCCTCCTGATCCAACGCGGATTCGCTTTGTTTTCGCCGCTATATGACTGATGAGCACCTCAGGACTAGACCCTGCCAGCCGTTTTGAAAAGTGATGCTCAGAAACCCAAAATCTCTTATATCCAAGGTCCTCAGCAGCTTGGGCAAGCGCAACGGTTTGCTGTAAGGCCATTTCTGCATTGCAGCCCTCTGATACTGGAGATTGATCTAATATACTTAATGAAACCATCCCTACCACCTCATCCTCATCGTATCACTGATCCCCTAATTTTTCTTCAAAGCCGCTCACACTGCTTATCAGTGTCTCCCATCATTCGCCGTTTATTTGTGAAAGCATGTCCCTATTTGTCGGAATATGTTACACGTGAAACATAAAAACCCCTCCTAGACGGAGAGGTTAGCTTTAGTTTTTATTAAAGCCCTTTTCTTTCACGTAGTCATTTAAATACGTACGCGGCTTCTGCTTCATAAAGTTCAGTATTTGATCGGACCACGTTTCTTCCCGCTGTCCGTTTGTTCTTTCTCTATAGTAATCAGAAATGGTTTTGTCATACGTATTCATAGTATGACGGAAATCGTCTGCGTTCACATTATACGCATTCTCATGATAAACAGCCTGCTTTGGCAGTCTCGGTTTTTTGCCGGATAGATTCGCTGGATGACCTACTGCCAGCCCGAATAGCGGGAGCACATGGTCAGGCGTTTGCAGCACCTCTGTCACCTTGTCCAACTCATTCCGAATGCCGCCGATATAACAAATGCCAAGCCCCATAGATTCAGCCGCAATGCTCATATTTTGCGCTGCGAGCGCCGCATCAATCAAGCTAACCATAAACATTTCCGTATTCTTGAGCAGCTCAGAAATATGTTCCCCTTTTTCCTCAGCCAGTTGTTGATGGCGGTACAAATCCGCACAAAATACAAAAAAGTGCCCGTTCTTCTCAACGTAAGGCTGATTCCCAGCAAGCACAGACAGCTCACGTTTTTTCTCAGGATCAGAAACCCCGATAATCGAATATGCCTGCACATAACTGGATGTAGACGCAGCCTGCGCACTTTTCACTAATGTATCAATTTCTTCAGCTGTCAAAAGCTGATCAGTAAAAGACCGGATTGACCGATGATTCAAAATGGTTTCGATTGTGTTATTCATCACAAGAACCTCCTTATCTCTTTTTATCATATCCGAAAAAAAGTATTCCCAAAAGTGAAATGCTCTGCACAAAAAAAAGACAACCTCTGAAAAGGCTGTCTTCATCTTAAGAATTAAAGAGATAACTTCTGTATTTCGTCAGCTGCACACTCGCGTTATACACAATCCCGAAACCGATTAGCGTTGCAAGCGTCGAGCTTCCCCCGTAGCTGACGAACAGCAACGGTATCCCGGTAACAGGCATAATGCCGATGTTCATTCCGATATTCTGGAATGTGTGGATGACAATTAACGCCGTATAGCCAACGCAAAAGAAGGAAGCAAAACGGTTAAACGGATGTATTTTGTCTATCAGAACCACAAGCCTGTAGATTAAGAAGAAGAACATAATGACAACAATTGCACAGCCTATAAAGCCAAAGCTTTCACCCAAAATGGCGAAGATAAAGTCGGTCTGTCCTTCTGGTACATACACCTTCAAATTGTGAACGCCATTTCCGACAATGCCGCCTGATCCGATAGCCATAACAGCCTGATCAACCTGCCAGCTGCTATTTGCATCTTCCTGAGTTGTTCCATTTGTATCAGAAACCCAGGATGTTACCCTCTTTATTTGATACTCTTGAATCCCAACTGATTTAGCAGCATCAGGAAAATTAATCATTACTAACAAGATAAGAGAAATAAGTAAGATACCAGAACCACCAATGATTGCGATCAGCTTCCAGTTTACTCCTGACATAAAGATCATGACAATCACAATAAACATACATATCCCGGCTGTACCAGCATCCTGAAGAAGGATAAGTCCGATCGGCACTACCGATACACCTGCAATCTTAAGCAAAAGATGCACATCATCTCTGAGCGTTCGGATTTTTTTAGGGCTTGCTTTTGAAATCACTGAGGCTACCATCATCATGAGCCCGATTTTCATAAATTCAGAGGGCTGTAACGTTACAGAACCAAACTGAAACCAGCTTTTTGCACCGTTTTTCACTGGTGCAATAGACTCAGGACTGACTCTCAATATCAAAAGAAGCAAAATCCCGAATAAAAATACATATAAACTCAATTTTTCAAGCTGCTCCAAATCGAAATACAGCAGTACCGAAATGGCAATAGCCCCCAAAGCATAATAAATAATTTGTTTCGTCCAGGCATTATCTCCATACTGCCCAAACTGACCGGCAGCATAAATCGCCAATACGCTTATAATAAAAAACACACCAAATATAAAAATCAAATCCCCCTGGTAAAAGGGACTTTGCTGTTTCTTATATCGACTCATTCTATCCCGCCTTACATTTTCATCGGAAAATCACTAATGTTTATTATACATGAACCACGTTCAAGATGACACGTGAAGCTCGCTTCCTTTTAAGTTTTTTCCGCACTTGCGGCGCTTTTCAGCTACACGACATATGACGTATGATAAACCGAAATGTTTCGATTGACACAAAACTTTTCAAATGAAAAAAACTCCATTTCGAAAGAGATCATTAAAAAAAGGAGGTGATGATGTGTTCCGTTCTCAAAAGAGACTAAAACATTAGAGCCCGGTGCCCATACATTCTCCTAGCAAATTAAGCAAAAAAAATAAGACGATAGATGCAGTCCATTTCTGCAAAAATACGTATCAATTTCTGGAAAACATGGTATAATAATTGTAACAGAATGTTCAAAAAACAATCACAAAACAGACACAACTCAGTTCCTCTATTTCATTTTTGTAAACGTTATCACAAAATGAAAGGAGACGGGTATGATGGACATGTTTTTCGCTTACTTATTGGTTGCCAGCGCAACGCCTCTCTTTATTTGGCTTGATAACAAAAAAGTCGCACTCTCAGCTATTCCGCCAATCATCTTAATGTGGGTATTCTTCTTCTTTTACGCAACAGAAAGCCTTTCTCCACTAGGACACACTCTCATGATTATCTTGTTTGCCGTCAACGTCATTGTCGCTCATATCGCCGCATTTATCATTTACGGTCTTCCGTATCTTCGCAGAAAGCGAAGCAGCTGAAGACAGCAAAAAACCCTCTTCTCACGAAGAGGGTTTTTGTATTATTCGTTGTGGCCTGAGTGCTCTGAGTGTTTAGCGCCTCCAGGAGGATTTCCGTCCATGTGGTCACCATGGTGATAGTGAGCCGCGAAAATCCAGATGGAGCCAAGTACGATAACGATCGCGCCAAAGAATCCGAACAGCGTGTTTCCGACTTGGATTGTGCCGTTTTCGCTCTCTGTCATGTGCATGAACATGAGAAGCTGCAGCGCCGCCTGAATGAAGGCGAAACCGAAGATAATCCAAAGTTTTGCTGATGAGCTCAGGTCAGTATACACTGCAACCCATAGAGCCAGCAGGGTCAAAACGATAGACAGTGCAAAACCTACAATGTGCTTCCATGGAAAGTGACTGTGTTCAGCAGATTTGTTTGCCATTTTACAGACCCCCCAATCCCATGAGATAGACACCTGTAAAGATGAAAATCCATACAACATCTAAGAAGTGCCAGTACAAGCTTGAGATAAAGATTTTAGATGAAGTTTGCGGAGTTAAGCCGCGTTTCTTCAACTGAATCAGAATTCCTGTAATCCAGAAAATACCGATTGTTACGTGAGTTCCGTGAGTTCCAAGTAAAACAAAGAATCCAGACCAGAACGCACTTGTACTGAGAGCCGCTCCTTCATGTACATAATGGACAAACTCGCTGATCTCGCATCCGACGAAGCCGGCACCGAGAAGAAGAGTGATAATTGTCCAAATGACGACGCCTTTTAAACTTCCGCGGCGCATTTCATGAACAGCGATCCCGCAGGTAAAGCTGCTGATAAGCAGCAAGAACGTCATAATCATTACCAGATTGACTTCAAAAAGTTCGTCTGGCAAGACACCTCCAGCTGTTCTGTTTTTAAGAACGAAGAAGGTTGCAAATAGTGTTGAGAACAACACAATTTCTGCCCCTAAAAAGATCCAAAACCCGAGTATATTAAGTCTGCCGGTTTCAGATTGATATTCCATAGGCGCGTTAGAATTGCCGTGTTCTGCATGTTCCATAACTCACGCCTCCTTATTCGGAAATCTTTCTTTCCGTCTCTTTTATTTCATCAACACTAATGTAGTAGCCGTTGTCGTATTCGAATGAACGCAGAACCATGCAGAGCAGGACTCCGATCAATCCGACTACGCCCATCCAGTACCATTCAAAGACAAGTCCAAAGCCTGCAAGACCGAAGGCAACAGACATAAAGAATGGTCTGCCTGAGTTGCTTGGCATATGGATTTTCTTGAATTTGCTTTCAGGGTATAATTCAGTTTTTTCTTCTTTCATATGCAGGAATGCATCTTGAGATTTGACTTCAGGAAGCACCGCAAAGTTGTAATGCGGCGGAATCGCAGAAGAAGTCGCCCAATCAAGCGTACGTCCCACACCCCATGAATCTCCGCTGATTTCACGAGTAGAGTAACGGAAGCTGTAGTAGATGTTATAGCAAAGGATTAAGAATCCTACACCCATCATGAAAGCTCCGACAGTTGAGATAAAGTTCAATGTTGTCCAGCCATCGTTTGGTCCGTATGTGTAAATACGGCGAGGCATGCCTTGAAGCCCCAAGAAATATTGAGGGAAGAAACATACATTGAAACCGATCATAAAGATCCAGAAGAACCATTTTCCGATTCTTTCGTTCAGCTTGTGGCCGAACATTTTTGGATACCAGAAAATAAATCCGGCGAAACAAGCAAATACAGTACCCGCGATCAGCACATAGTGGAAGTGAGATACAAGAAAGTACGTATTATGGTATTGATAATCCGCTGCTGCCATCGCAAGCATAACCCCTGTAACCCCGCCGATAACGAAGTTAGGAATGAACGCAAGCGCCCACAGCATAGGTGTTGTAAAGCTGATTCGGCCTTTATACATCGTAAAGAGCCAGTTAAAGATTTTAACCCCGGTTGGGATTGAGATTGCCATTGTCGTAATTGAGAAGAATGAGTTAACGGACGCACTGTTCCCCATTGTGAAGAAGTGGTGAGTCCAAACTAAGAAACTCAATACAGAGATGGCGATAATAGAACCAACCATCGCTTTGTAACCAAACAATTGTTTTCTTGCAAAGCTTGAGATGATTTCTGAGAAAATACCAAATGCCGGAAGAATAACGATATATACTTCAGGATGTCCCCAAATCCAGAACAAGTTAGCCCAAAGCATCGGCATACCGCCTGCTTCCAATGTGAAAAAGTGAGCGCCGAACAAACGATCAAATGATAAAAGTGCTAATGCTACTGTAAGTACAGGGAACGCAAACACGATAATAACCATTGTGATCAGTGTTGTCCATGTGAACATTGGCATACGCATTAATGTCATGCCTTTTGTTCTCATTTTTAAGATTGTTACCATAAAGTTGATCCCTGTCATCAGGGTACCGATACCGGCAATCTGAAGTCCGAGGAGGTAGTAGTTCTCACCCGGCCCAGGGCTCATGTCGTTACTTGCAAGCGGCATATAACTCGTCCAGCCTGCGTTCGGAGAACCTCCGATTACGAAAGAAATATTGAAAAGCATCGCACCTACAAAGAACGTCCAGAAGCTCAGGTTGTTCAAGTAAGGGAACGCAACGTCGCGAGCACCGATTTGAAGAGGTACAACAACGTTGATAAGACCGATTAAGAACGGCATCGCCATGAAGATGATCATGATTGTACCGTGAGTTGTAAAAATTTCATTATAGTGGTTTGAGTCTAAAAAACTGTTATTCGGAAGCGCTAGCTGGGCACGCATCATCAGACCGTCGACACCGCCGCGGAATAACATAATTACAGCAGATATAATATACATGATTCCGAGTTTTTTATGGTCAACAGTAGTTATCCATTCAGACCAAAGCCATTTCCACTTTTTGAAGTAAGTCAGTACAACAATGATGGCAATGGTTGAAAGCGCAATGGAAACTTGTGCGCCCAGAATTAATGGGTCACCAGTTACGAAAAATTCGTCCCATTTCATTTTCATGCGGGCTTCCTCCTTTCCTGATCAATATCATTCTTCTGTATCATCAGACTTCTTAAATTCGTTTTTCTTTACGTTTTCAAACGGATCTGTTTTAGAGTGCGGTGAAACGGCTTGATAGCCAAGGCGTTTGCGCGCCTCCATCGCGTACTCAGCGTCTTGTCCGTGATCAACGTATTTCAGGTGAGTAGAAGAGAACGTTAATTCGTCCACATTTTCAGGAAGCATCAATTCATCATACTTCTCTTTTGTCAGCTTAGGAGCCTCGTTCTGAGTCTTTTTCACCCAGCTGTTAAAGTCTTTTTCTGTGACTGCATTCACATCAAACTCTTGGTCTGCAAAATGTTCACCTGTGAAGTTCGCATTGCGGCCTTCGTAAGTACCCACTTTATCAGCCTGTAAGTATTGATCCATCAGCATTCCGGCCATCGCATATTTTTGCCCTCCAAGCTGAGGAATCCATAGCGAAGCCATTGAATCTGCAGATGAGATTTTGAACAAGATCGGGCGGTCGACAGGAATGTTTAAGTAGTTGACCGTTTCAATATCCTGTTCAGGGTAGCTGAATACCCATTTCCAGTCTACCGAAGTAGCGTAAACAACAAGAGGCTCTTTGTCTTTTGTTGCTTCAGGAGCTTTTTCTAACGAATATATCGTCTGTACTGTTGGCACAGAAAGTGCAATGACGATTAAAATTGGGATCACTGTCCAGACTACTTCTAAAAACGTGTTACCGTGAATTTCTGGGTTATAAGATCCATTATCTTTGCCTTTACGGTCGCGGTATTTTACTAAAATAATGGTAAATAGAACAAAGACGACCCCGACGATAAACAGCATAAATCCGATAGATAACAGGATTAAATCACTTTGCTGTTCAGCTACAGGCCCTTTCGGATCTAGTACTGAAGCATTGCTGCATCCCCCAAGGACGAAAACCACAGTTAACAGCGCTAATACAAGCAACGGTTTTAATGCTCTGAACAAGAAGATCACCATCCTTCCTATTGATGTAATAAATCTGAAGTGCATACTTCCTCAAAATCTTTTCTCTACTTTGTTATGCTATCAAAAAGTTCACTTATTAGCTTTATTTTTTTATAAACTTCATCCCATTTTCGCTTAAATGTCATAAAATCGACAAAAATTGCTCCAACTTTATTCACATCTATCGCTTAAGATGAAAAGTTTCTAGTTATTTCCGCATATAAAGTAAAGAAAGATGATGAAGAACTAATTCTGACAAATTAAGGTTTACCACAATAAAAAACTTAGGTCAATCAAAAGTTTCATTTTGTTAAACTTTCTAGATAGGAATTATTTTTTCCTTGTCTAGCATCTTTTCACATGGTTACCATTTTAACGCATCAAATATTGAAAGAAAAGGCTCAATGAAGAGCCAATATGCTCTGAATTGTCCGCATTTTTCAAAGAGAGCATCCAGTTGTTTATCTTATACAAAAATGAGGAATGATATAAGCAAATAATAAAAATAGGATGTGTTGCATGATGAGTTTTCTTATTTCACTTATCGTAGCTATTATTATCGGATGGCTTGGAAGCCTATTTGTAAAAGGAGATATGCCCGGAGGAATTATTGGGTCTATGATCGCAGGTCTTATTGGCGCCTGGATCGGTCACGGGCTGCTTGGAACATGGGGGCCGCACCTAGCCGGATTCGCCATTATTCCAGCGGTAATCGGCGCAGCCATTGTTGTCTTTCTAGTAAGCCTGTTAACCAGAAAAAGAGGATAAATGCAACAGCACCCGAGGCGTCAGCGCTTTGGGTGTTTTGTTTTGCCATAAAAATCGAAAAAGCCTCAACCTTAGCGGTTGAGGCTTTTGACTGGTTTGGCGCCCAACTGATCGATGAACGTTCTGAAGGCCTGTTTTCCCTCTGTTGTCTGTTTAAATACACCGGCGTGTTCAAGAATGCGCGCGAATACCTGTCCCAGCTCTTCCTTTATGACTAGATCTGCATTCTCTTTCGTTATGGTTCTTTTTTCCATCATCCGAAGAGCCCATTCACTATGTTTTGCCGTGAGCGGATTTTGTTCTAAGGCTGTTTTCGGATCAGCAGAGCATAGCGCCGCTGCCGTTTCTTTCATTTCCTCCTGTAAGCGGCCAGGCAATATCGCCAATCCCATGACCTCAATCAGGCCGATATTTTCTTTTTTAATATGGTGGACTTCCTGATGAGGATGAAATATTCCTAATGGATGCTCCTCATTCGTCCGGTTGTTCCTCAGGACGATATCGAGTTCGTACAGGTCTCCCCTGCGCCGCGCAATCGGTGTGACTGTATTATGGGGCGTATCGCCTGTATAGGCGGAAATGCCGGCTTTTTCATCAGAATACGTTTGCCACGTGCGGAAGATATGATCAGCAGCTTCAGCGACACGATCCGGTTTGTCTCCTCGGAGCCTGAGCACAGACATCGGCCACTTCACTAAGCCCAGCGACACGCCGGGATAATCATTTAAGTCATAAACGTCTTCCGCTTCTGCACGTGCCATTGGAAAGTCATGTGCGCCGCCTTGGAAATGATCATGGCTTAGGATGCTGCCGCCGACAATCGGGAGATCCGCGTTCGAACCGATAAAATAATGCGGATATTGCCCAAGAAATGACATCAGCCTTTCAAATGTTTTTTTGCTGATCTCCATCGGTTCATGTTCACCTTTTAAGACGATGCAATGCTCTGGATAATAGACGTATGGCGAGAATTGCAAAAACCATTGTTCGTCTTCAAGGATGACTGGAATGATTCTGTGATTTTGCCGGGCTGGATGGTTCACGTTTCCCTCAAACCCGACATTTTCTTTACACAGCAAACACATCGGATAATTTGTCTGCGCCTGCTCTTTTGCAGCCGCAATCGCTTTCGGGTCCTTTTCAGGCTTGGATAGGTTAATGGTCATTTCCAGCTCGCCATATTCGGTCGGCACTGTCCAATGAACATTTTTGGCGATTCTGTCTGTCCGTATATAATAGACATCCTCTGAATATTGATAGAATTCCTTTGTCGCCTGTTTTGGGCCGTATAATGCTTTTGTTTCTTCAAACTTGCGAATGACCTCGGATGGAGCAGGTACAAAACAGCCCATCAGCTTTGCGCTGAGCAGGTCTCGGTACGCATCTGTATCCGCTTCCATTCGGCCGGTTTCCGCAGCCCATTTATAAATGGGAGCGAGTAAGTCCGGAAGGCTTTGTGACTGCTTAATAGAGATGCTGGAGACCGGCTCGGGGTGCGTGATGCCCAGCGCTTCATAAAGACGGTTTCTCGTATATTCCCGATCCCAGATTGAAATCAGTTTTCGTTCTAGGCCATACTCAAGCAGCTGTTCTAGATGTTCTACAATACTCATGTGTCACTCCCCCTTTAGTTCTCTTGCACCTTCTCCGATATCAGCGACATAAAAATCCGCTTGGAGCCCTGTTTTTTCTTGATATCTGTCTCCAACTTTTTGAATAAAATCATCCACAAACGCATCTTTTACAATGCTGATGGTGCAGCCGCCGAAGCCCGCGCCCGTCATTCTTGATCCAATTACACCTTCGTGATCCCACGCCGCAAACACAAGCTCATCAAGTTCAGGGCATGTTACTTCATAGTCATCCTTCAATGAAAGATGGGATTCCTTCATTAAACGCCCGATCTCATCTATATTGTTTTCTTTGAACATATGGGCTGTCTTGATGGCACGGTGATTTTCGTATACAGCGTGCTTTGCCCGTCGTCTGTTCGTTTCATTTTGGATCAGGCTGGAATGCGCATCGAAATCAGAAGGCGTGACGTCGCCCAGCGAGGCAATATCGAGGCCTTTTTGCAGATCAAGCAATGCATCGTTGCATTCTTGGCGTCTCGTATTATAGCTTGAGTCTGCCAATGTCCTTTTTTTGTTCGTATTCGCGATGACCAGCGCGAGGCCAGGGACATCGAGCTTGCTATATTCATAGTCAAGCGTGTCGCAGTTCAGCAGCATCGCATGATGTTTTTTCCCCATTCCAATTGCGAATTGGTCCATAATCCCGCAATTGACGCCGATAAAGTGGTTTTCCGCATGCTTCGCCATTTTCACAAGCTCAAGCGCATCTACTTCAGGATGAAAATAGCTTTGGAGGACGACTCCCATCAGCAGTTCAATAGAAGCGGACGACGACAGCCCCGCCCCGTTTGGAATATTTCCTGAAAATACAATGTCAAAGCCATGGGGAACAGAATAGCCCCTCTGCTGGAATTCATAAATAACGCCTTTCGGGTAGTTCGCCCAGTCGTCTTCTTTTTGATAGTGAATGTCGCCAAGGCTGCACTCCTTGATGCCTGCGTTTTTAAAGTTATCTGAATACATCCGGACAAGCCCGTCGTTTCTTTCTGCAACAGCAGCATATGTACCCATTGTCAGCGCGCACGGAAATACATGCCCGCCGTTATAGTCTGTATGTTCTCCAATCAAATTCACTCTTCCAGGTGCGAAAAAAAACCGTAACCCCTCTTTTTCTCCGAATACACTTGCAAATATCCCCTTTAGCTCTTCCCGCATGTGCAATCACCTTTCTGGTTTTTATTTTTTATTCCCTTTATTTCTTCAGAGAAAACGGTAGATCATATGCTGCTGTCCTCTGTCATACCCCTTCTTCTTTTGTTTTTTTGAAGACGAGCCATTTGCTCGCAACATAGTTGACGACAACAATGACTGCGTTGTCGAGTATTTTGGCCAAGGTTTCATTTGTATTGAACTGGCCGACAAGAATGATCATCATGCCTAAATCTATGCCGAGAGACAGGACCCGAACGCTGAAAAAAGCAGTGATCTCTTTCAGCAGGCTCTGCAGATCATGTGTTTTTTGCTGAAACACATATAATTTATTTGTTATGTAAGCAAACAGCACGGACAAAATCCAAGCAGCGACAGTGGCGGCTTTGTAATCCATATTCATCATCTCTACCAATATATAAAAGCTGGCGATATTCACAATGGTTGTGAAAACCCCCATAATGACATACATAATCATTTCTCTATACTTCACTGATGTTCCTCGCTTTCTGAAAAACTTTTCAAAATTCTTGGCCTCTCGTGCTCTCTGTCTAAGGTGAAAAATGCCGAAAGTGCGTCTAAAAAGCTGCGGAAGGTGGCGGGCTGGCCCAATACATATGATTGTTTGATGATTCCGTCGAGGACTGCACATATTATTTTAGCCGTATATTCCGGATCAATACGGGCGTCAATCAGCTTTCTCTCCTTCAGCCAATTAATAAACAACACATTTTCTTCCACCCACAATTCGTACAGCCGGACATAGGCCTTGCATTTCTGTAAGACTTTATATGTCGGCATGTTCATGGCAAACGAGGTAATGTCCCACGACGGTTTATTTATGTAATAGGAATAAAGCAGTTCTGCAGCGTGTTTTGCAGCCTCGTCCAATGTCAGCGATTTCACTGATTCCCGCTCCATTTGATCAAGGTACCCTATAATGATCTTTTTTTTCATCTGGCGTTTTTCAAGAAGATACAGCAGAAAATCGTCCTTGCTGACAAAATGAACATAAAACGCTCCTTTGCTGTATCCGGCGGCTCTGCTGATATCTTCTACAGAAACCGGATCATACGCTCGATCAATCAACAAATTCACGCCAGCTTCTATAAAACTTTCAAATGTTGCTTCTCTTTTGATTTGAAATTTGTTTTTTTTCATATTTTTCTCCTGGCGGTAATGATTACCCTTATCTTACACCGGATCAATCTTTAGCGGTATTTATTTCTTTGAACGATTATGCTATTCGGTTTCCCAGGGGTCATTTTTAATAGGCTAATTGATTTATTTTCATTTACATACTATCCAGTCAGTATTTAATTGTTTATTATTATAATTAAGATTCATTGGTTATATTAGTCATTTTTTTAGGGAATAGGTAGGTGGTTTTTCCTTCAGTTTGTGAACACCGAGCAACTATGTGTGAAATTTGTTGTACTCGCCTCATCATCGCGCCGGCTTGTCTATTATTGCCCGCATGTTGCAGGAAAACATTTTATACAATTGGAGGTTACTATGAAAACTCATGTTAAAAAAGATTTGGACAAAGGTTGGCATATGTTGATTCAAGAAGCTAGATCCATTGGATTAGGCATTCATGATGTGAGGCAGTTTTTAGAATCTGAAGCAGCATCGAGAAAGAAAAACCACAAAAAAACCGTCCGCCAAGACTAATCCGAACAGGCGGATCTATTTACCTCTGGCTTTTCTATCACCTGATCTGAGTTTTCACCATATCCTCTATTTCGAAAGCACATTGCTGCGCTTAGCTTGAGGACAAACGGTGTGTCAGCTAACTACGACAGACAGCCGGTGATGCGATCACCTCTTGGCACATGCATTGTCATAAAGAGGTGATGCGAATATGATAACCGTGCTCTGATAAACAGCAGCTTTGCTGAGAAGAAGCTGCATTCGGTGAGGTTTTGAAAGCAAACTCGTTTATACACGGCCGAGCTTGAAAACCTTCGCCTGTCTTTATACCACTGTGTTCACCTCTTCACGACTTCCTTCTTTTTTCATCCTCCAGGTATAGTTCAACGCATAAATCAGACTTTCAGTACATACCTATTGGTGTACCTTTTTGCTTACGTATAGCGAATAAAAGGAGGAAAGCCATGTACAAAGCTGATTACAAACAGATTGCTGCAACGCCGTCTTTCCAAGCTTTTTTAAAGCAGAAACGTGCTTTTATTGTTCCTTCTGCGATTTTCTTTTTTGTCTTTTATTTTTCACTTCCTGTTTTGACTTCTTATTTCACCTTTTTGAATGCACCGGCCATTGGAGCTGTTTCATGGGCTTGGCTGTTCGCCATCGCCCAATTCGCCATGACCTGGATACTGAGTACGGTGTATTCCCGAAGAGCAGCTCATTTCGATCGGTATGTAAGCGCTTTAAAAGAAGATCTAAAGGGTGAACAGACATGAATATGACCGCTTTTTTATTGTTTTTGGCGATTGTCGGCCTGACGCTTATTATCACGTATTTTGCCGCGAAGAAGACAAAAACGACAAGTGAGTTTTATACGGCGGGCGGCGGGCTCACCGGTGTTCAGAATGGACTGGCAATTGCGGGTGACTACATGTCTGCCGCCTCGTTTCTTGGGATTGCCGGAATGATTGCGTTATATGGATTTGATGGTTTCTTTTACAGCATCGGTTTTCTTGTGGCTTATCTCGTTGTCTTGTATATCGTGGCGGAACCGCTTCGGAATCTTGGAAAGTATACGATGGCAGACATGATAGCCGCTCGATTTAAAGAAAAGAAAATCCGCGGAGTTGCGGCGCTCAATACCATTGCCATCTCTACTTTTTATATGATTGCCCAGCTCGTGGGGGCGGGCGCGCTGATCAAACTGCTTCTTGGACTGGATTACACCGCGGCGGTTCTCATCGTCGGAGTGCTGATGACCATTTATGTCGTTTTTGGGGGCATGATCGCGACAAGCTGGGTTCAAATTATTAAAGCCGTTTTGCTGATGGCCGGCACACTCGTGATTTCGATCATCGTGTTTTCAAAATTCGGCTTTAGCCTTAATACCATGTTTGAACAGATGAAAACGGCTACTCCGCTTGGCGCTGATTTCTTGAATCCCGGGAATAAATACAAGGTGCCGCTTGAAACCTTATCGTTAAACTTGGCACTCGTGCTGGGAACCGCCGGGCTTCCGCATATTTTGATCCGGTTTTATACCGTTAAGGATGCCAAGACGGCCCGTACATCCGTTGTGTCAGCGACATGGATTATCGGCGTGTTTTACATTATGACGGTGTTTCTCGGCTTTGGCGCTGCTGCATTTGTCGGTTTTGACGCGATTACGGCAGCTGATCAAGCGGGAAATATGGCGGCTCCGCTTTTAGCAAAAGCGCTCGGGGGAGACTTCCTATTCGCGTTTGTATCAGCCATTGCCTTCGCTACCATTTTGGCTGTCGTGACAGGATTGGTGCTGTCTGCCGCCTCAGCATTTGCCCATGATATTTACAGCCAGATCATCAGAAAGGGAGAAGCAACTGAAAAAGAACAGATGAAAGCGGCCAGATGGGCTTCAATCGCCGTGTCAGTGCTCTCGATTCTCCTAGCGATTTTTGCACAGTCCTTAAATGTGGCGTTCCTTGTTGCCCTTGCGTTTGCGGTAGCCGCCAGCGCAAATCTCCCGCTGATTGTGTTTACGGTCTTTTGGAAACGATTCAATGCTTCAGGCGCTTTATGGGGGAGTCTGACAGGCCTGATCAGCGCGCTTGTGCTTGTGTCGATGAGTCCGAGTGTATGGGACCCGGCCGGAGGTGCTATTTTCACCGGCGATCCGCTCATCCCGCTGTCTAATCCAGGGATTATTTCCATCCCGCTTGGCTTCCTCGGCGCGTGGCTCGGAACGGTGCTGTCGTCTGATAAAACAATTAATGAAGATACGTTTGCAGAAATACAGGTGAAGGCGCATACTGGCATTCATATGGAACAGGAGTAAAAAAGCTCTCTTTATCGAGAGCTTTTTCCTTACTTTTTCTTCTGCTCGTCAGAAATCGCTTTTTCAAATACATCCTTGCCGGCCGCACCCGGAATGACAGTGTCGCCAATAATAAAGGTTGGAACGGCTGTGATGTCAGCCTCTTCATAGGCGTGCTTCAAGGCTTGGCGCTGCACGTCCTGATATGTTCTTGCTTCCAGTGCTGATTGAAATGATGCTCCGTCTAATCCCACTTCCTCGGCGAGCTTCGTCAAGATGTCAATGTCGCCGATATTTTGGCCCTCTTGAAAAAATGCCTGAAAAACACGGGTGTTGTATTCATGTCCTTTATTGAATTCCTTCGCAAAATGGAAGCCTTCAAACGCGAGATCTGTATACGGATGGGGCGAGACGTTTGGAAAATTGATCTCGACTCCTAATTTCTCCGCCATTGGCAGAATGGATGTCTGCCACATGTATTGTTTGGAAGGATCATTGACCGGATCAAGCTGAGGGGATGGGCTTGGGCGCAGTTCAAACGGCATCCACTCGACTTCAACATCCTTTCCTTTTATCGCTTCTTCAAAAGCGGCTTTTCCGACGAAACAAAATGGGCAGACGTAATCTGAATAAACTTTGATGTGTACTGTCATGATAATTCTCCTTTCGTATAAATTGATTTTAAACTGTAACAATTAAAGTTACAACTGTTTTTTTAATAAAGAAGCCAATTTAGGCTTCTTTATGATTCCAGCAAGCGCTGGGCAATATATTCTCCTTTTTTGCAGCCGCCTGGGCATGCGTATAAAGCAGAACCGATTGTTTGTGTATATTCATTTAACGCATCCTTTGCCGAAAGAGCCTTCAGCATCGGGATAAACTGATTGTCGGGATTTTTTTGAAAACTGATAAACAGGAGACCTGCATCCATATAGCCGGTTTTCGGATCAAGTCCTTCTGTGTAAGAGAAAGCTCTTCGCAAAATTTGTTTTCCAGTAGATTTCGCTAGACTGACGTGCGAATTAGACGGAATTTGATTCAGCTTCACAGGATCTGTTTCCTTTTTCTGTCCGAAAGGCGCCCCTGAGCTTTTTCTGCGGCCGAAGGTATCCTCTTGGTCCTTGAGGGAAGAGCGGTCCCATATCTCAAGGAACATTTTGATTTTCCGAAAAGCCATATAGGTGCCGCCCGTCATCCAGTCAGGCTCACCGGACTGAATCCACACGATCGAGTTCATCAAGCTGTCATCCTCCGTGCTCTGGTTGCCTGTTCCATCTTTGAACCCGAAGAGATTGCGCGGTGTTTCGCCATTTTTTCCTCCGCTTAAAAAGCCTTTGTTCACAAAGCGGACCTCACAAGTGCCGACCGCTTGATTTAACAGGTTGCGCAGCGCGTGAAACGCCACTTGCTCATCGTCTGCACACACTTGAATGCAGATGTCTCCGCCTCCCTGCTTTTCATCCAGGTTGTCATTCGGCATCGCTGGAAGAGCGGCCAAGTGCTTCGGTTTTTTGCTTTTCAGCCCGAAGCGGTCCTTTCCGTCTTTTTCAAAAAAGCCAGGCCCGAATCCGAATGTGACCGTTAAGTTGGAAGGGGGTAAATCAACAGACTCACCTGTATCCTGCGGCGGCAGATATTGATTTTTCTGCTCAGCCGACATTTTCTTGCCAGACGTCAGCATCTGTGTGAGACTTGTCCAGTTTCTAAATAATGTAATGATGTCGCTTTTCTCTTTTGCTGTTACATCCAGCGCAGCAAAATAGACATACGTTTGATGGGCAGTCGTGATTCCGGCCTGATGCTTTCCGTAAAACGGAACGACCTGATCATCCTCTTTTTCATCCTTTTTCGATGGCTTAGCCACGGTCTGCACAAGCGGAGCGAGTCCGCCGAGTCCGCTGGCACCGATCGCAACGGCTGCCCCCGCCATTGCCCCCCATTTTAAAATGTCCCGTCTGTGAATTTGTTCTGGCTTTTTTTGTTCATCGCTCATGATGTTACAAAACTCCTTTTATAGCACATTCGCAATCTTCGACATGGTTTCAGAAAGAGTCGTCAGCTTAGTGCTCAGCTCTCTGATTTGCTTTTCACTTAATTTATCATAAGACGTATAGGACTGATCATTTGTTTTGTATTTTGCCATTAAAACTTCAAATTCGCTGAATTCCGTATCCAGTTTTTCCGTCAAGTCGGAGTGATCTTTTACAAGCGCGCTTTTCACTGTTTGATAAACGGCTTCGGAGCCTTCCACATTTGCCATAAGGTCGACTAAGTCGATTCGTGAGTAGCGCTCTTCTTCTCCCGTGATTTTCGAAATCCCGGCTTCGTTCAGAAGCTCCATCGCGCCTGCTACAATTTGTTCAGGTGTTAATTTCAGTGATTGAATTGAACCGTCAAGCTTTTTTGCATCTTTGAGAAGCTGGTCAGCTGTTGCCTTTTCCCCGGAAATATCTTGATCCTTCCAAATGGCCTTCTCAAGCTTATGGAAGCCTGTCCATTTGTCTCCTTCTTCAACATCGTTTTCTCGTGCATCAATTTTCGGGTCAAGATCTCCAAGGCTTTCAGCGATCGGCTCGATTCGCTCGTAATAAACACGGGCTTTCGCATATAACGTTTTAGATTTTTCGATATCGCCGGATTTCACAGCGCTTGTAAATGCTTCAGTCGCTTTGACAAGCTGGTCACTCTGCTCTTTGACATAGCCTTTATATTCATCCGCTGCTTTTGCCAGCTGATCGCTAGCCTTTTTGCCGCTCTTCTTTGCTTCTGTCAGGTCTTCTAAGGATGCTTTCAGTGACTCGGATTCTGTCTTGATTTTTGCTGTATCCGGTTTGTCTTTTTGCGCTTCTGTGTAGATTGGCTGAAGATGCTTTTCGATTTCTGTATATTCGAATGGATAGTCGCTGCGAATATCGTTTTCAAAGGAAAGCCAGTAGCTGTTTAACTCTTTCCCCTTCTTTTCAATCTCTTTTTGGTCTCCTTTTTCCGCTGAGTCATTCAGCTTGGAAATGATGGTTTCCATTTTATTTACGGATGCGGTGATTTCTTTAGTGACCCCGCTTTTTTCTGATGAAGCTTTTTCTTTGGTTGAAGATGTGTCGTTGGCTCCGCAGCCTGCGCACAGCGCAAGGATGCATCCGGCTGATACAGCGATTTTTGTGAAATTCATTTTGTCAGTTCCTTTCCGTTTGTAAAATGTTTTGCCGCTTCTGAAACAAGCGCAATCAATAAAAAGAGTAAAATCAGTAATTGCGGAATCGTGCTGTACACGGACGGATAAATTCCTAACACCGATACAGACGGCAGCCAGCTTTCTGCATCAGACGGAAGAATGCCCGCAAGCTGAAGGCTGTGAACGCCGGTTCCGAGAAATTTCACGCACATATACAGGACAACCGCCATTGATAGAAGAAAGAACGGCTTCAATGGAATGCGCATCCCGAGCTTGATCATCAGAACACCGACGATAACGAGAACGATAAGCCCTGCGGCAGTTCCGCCGATCAGTTCAGTGAGCGGGAGCTTCCCGACAAGCCCGATGAAAAAGATGACCGTTTCGAGACCTTCTCTTACAACGGCCAGAAATGCAATGAGCGCAAAGGAAAGCAGGCTTCGTTTTTTCAGTGCCTGTGACTTCTGGATATTGATTTTTTCTCTCCATTTATCCATTGAGGCGTTTCTGTGCAGCCACACCCCGACATACAAAAGCATGACAGCGGACAATACGCCGGTAACACCGCCAAGCAAGAAATTGTTTTCTCCGAATACACTGGAGGAGAACAAAACCGTGACACCGATGCCCGCTGCTAAGGAAACAACGATGCCGGCGGACGCCCCGCCCCAGATCCATGCCGAAGAGCGCGTGACCCGCGCTTTCTTTGTCATGGTTAGCAGCGCTCCGATGACAAGGAGGGCCTCCATTCCTTCACGAATCGGGATCAGCGCCGCGTCCCACCAGCTGTAGCTGCTTGAAGCGATCGGCTCGAGCAATTGAATCATTTCGTCAATTTGCTTTGATACCTTTTCGGGATGGCTGCCGATCTCAGCTTTCATCAACGCCAGATTTTCCTCTGATGTCGTATAGGCTTCTTTCGATTGGGAAACGACGTCTCCCTCTACGGCGAGCCAGGATGTAACTAAATTGTCGATTGCGGATGACGCTTCATCCAATTGTTTTTTTTCTATTAACTGCTTCGTGTCTTTCAAGCTGTGTATATAGGCTGTTAAGGATGCCCTTGATTGACCTGAGGATGTCTTTTTCAGCACGACAGCCTGCTGATAGGTTTCTAAATGAGACGAAAGCTCTTCAAGCTGTGTTTTGAGCTTGTCTGCATCTTGATTGATAAAAGAAAGAGAAATCATTGCGATATTCGCGTCCATTTCGCTGTGAGAAGAAAGGTTTTCCTTCTTAATAGAAGGTTCTTCTTTTTTCCACTTCGCCTTGAAGGTTTCAAACGTTTGTTGTGCCGAGTCTATATCTTCGTCTTGTACGGATTTGATCATTTGCTTGTTTAATTGAATTAATGCAGCGATCGGATCATCTTCCGCGTGTGCCGCAGAACCGAAAACCATCAACAAGCTGAATAAAATAAGTGCCAGCCCCCGAGCCATCATGTTCCTCCTATAACTGAAAATGATTATCATTGTATAACATAATCATAGCCAGTTCCTGTCCTTTGTCAATTAAAATTTGAAGGTCTGAAAACCTTGATATAAAGCAAAAAGGCTGTCCTTTATAGAACAGCCTTTTGAAGGAAGAAGAACGTTTATCTTCTTGTTTTATACGTTTGAATTTCTTCATGAAACTTGCGTGCGGCACCCTCAGGATCCTCCGCCTGACTGATGGCGCTGATCATACTGACACCATCGGCCCCCGCTTGGATAATAGGTGAGGCATTATCTATTGTGATGCCGCCGATGCCGACAATTGGAATGCTGATGCCTTGGCGGCGGACTGCTTCGATAAGAGATACCCCTTGTACCGCTCTCGTATCCTTTTTCGTTTCAGTCGGATAGATCGGCCCGAGTCCGACATAATCCGCTCCGTCTTCTTCGGCTTGCTTCACCTCAGACATCGTATGGGCGGAAACGCCGAGAATCATATCACCTATGGCAGCTCTTACCTCTTTCGCGTTTGCGTCTTCCTGGCCGATGTGGATACCGTCAGCTTTCAGCTTCAGAGCCAATTCCACATCATCATTGACGATGAACGGAACACCAGCTTCACGGCAGGCTGCCTGCACTTTTTCAGCAAATTCAGCCCGAGCCTCTCCAGTCAGTGCATCCCCGCCCTTTTCACGGAATTGGTACAGGGTGGCACCGCCTTTTAACGCTTTTTGTACAACTGTGACAGGATCAGCTTTCGTATTGTTTGACCCCATAATGAAGTAAACAGATAATAACTCTTTCATCATTTCCCGAGAAATACGAGTCATGAGACAGTCACCCTTTCAATTGTCGCCCATTCTTGGACGTCTTGTTCAGTAACAGACGAAAGCTTGTTCAGCAATTCAATCTTAAAGCTTCCTGGACCTTTGTCAGCTGTTTGCTGTGCGGCAAGCTGAGCTGCGACTCCATACGAGGAAATAGCAGCGATAGCAGCAAACAATGGATTTTCTTCCACAGCGCAAAACGCACCGACAACGGAAGTCAACAGGCAGCCGGCGCCTGTTACTTTTGTCAGCAGCTTGTGGCCATTATGAAGGGCATATACGTTTGATGTGTCGGCAATGACATCGACTTCACCAGTAATCGCAATGACCGTGTTTAGCTTTTGTGCCGCTTGCTGAGCCAGCCGGATGATGTCGCCCCCGCCTTCACCCGCATCAACACCTTTGATCAGCCAATCCGTCACACCGACGGTATGGGCAATTTCCGCCGCATTTCCTCTGATTGCAGCAAGGCGCACCTCACGAATGATGTCACGTGCCGATTCAGTTCGGAACGGTGTTGCTCCGGCACCGACAGGATCAAGAATGACGGGGACGCCATGTTCATTGGCTGATTTTCCCGCGATGATCATCGCTTCGACTGACTCCTTGCTTAGCGTTCCGATATTCAAAACGAGTGCCCCCGCAATCTTCGCCATATCGGCAACCTCTTCTTTCGCGTACGCCATAACGGGCGATGCGCCGAGCGCGAGCAGGCCGTTTGCTGTGAAATTCGTTACAACATTGTTGGTTATGCTGTGCACCAGAGGGCTATGCTGGCGGACAGCAGTCAGGCATTTTGCTGCTGATTGTTCATCCATGTTTGCATCATCCTTTACTATCTTTTTTCGGGTCCCATAAATACGATTTCGTATGTTCGAGCCAAGCTCTGGCGGCAAACGGCAAGTAGCGGTCCTTTCTCCAAATAATGGCGAGATGCCAAGGGATGACCGGATCGATAAGCGGAATGACTTTCACTTTTTCCGGGTCAAGTCCGCGGCAAATTCGTTCCGGCAAAAGCCCGATTCCAAGGTTGGCTGACACCATCTCACTAATAAAATCCCATTGTGAGGTTTCATAAATGATATGAGGCCGGAATCCAGCCTTGATACATTCCGTCATAATTCGGTTGTGCAGGACAAAATCCTCCCTGAAGAATATAAAAGGCTCGTCCTTCAACTCACGCAGCTGACATTCCTTCTCATCAGCCAGCCGGTGGGAAGGGTGAACGACAAGCATTAAGGTTTCTTTTACGATTGTAAACGAATGAAAGATGTCTTCGTTTGCGGGAAGGACCACAACGCCGATATCAAGAGAGCCGTCCCCGACACCTTCTTGGACTTTTATAGAACCGTCTTCGACTAGTTGAAAGGTAACATTCGGATAGTTTTCACGGAAATCGCCGAGCACTCTCGGGAAAAACCCCGAGCCGATCATTGGCGGCAGTCCAATCCGTACGTGCCCTTTCTTGACTTCCATAATATCATTTAATTCTGACGTCAGGTTTTGAAATGATTTAATAATTTCCTGCGCCTGCACATACATGCTATGGCCGGCGTCTGTCAGTTCCACCTGCCTGCCATTTCGGTAAAACAGTTCAATCCCGAGCTCTTCTTCTAAATTTTTGATCATTTTTGATATCGTCGGCTGAGAAACATAAAGGGATTGGGAAGCCTTCGTAAAACTTTTTAAACGGGCGACTTCCAAGAAATATGTTAAATGGCGGATATCCATGTGCTTCACCCTTTCTATAGACAAAAGGAATACTTCTTATTCTTAATATATATTTTACCTATAGCGAGACCTTATGTACAATATGAATATAAGGGAGGCATCAATATGAAAAAACTGTTGCTAACCGTTATTCAAATCGCTCTGTTATTTATATTTGCTAGGCTGATTAATTGGGTGACAGCCCTTCTTCATATAAATATTCCCGGCAGTATAATAGGGATTGTGATTCTTTTCACATTATTGCACTTTAACATCATCAAGCTGGAATGGATAGAGCTTGGTGCAGCGTGGCTTCTCGGGGAGCTGCTTTTATTTTTTATCCCGTCTGCCGTCGGAGTGATTGAATACGGAGACATTATGTCGAAATTTGGTGTCAGCATTCTGCTTGTTGTCATCATCAGCACGTTTGTCGTGATGGTGTCTACAGGAACGCTTACACAACTCATTGCAAAGAGAAAGGAGAAAAAGCATACGTGTTCATCGGAATTGTAAGTTTGTTTTTAACGGTTTTGGTGTATTTAGGAGCAAAAAAGGTCTATCAACGCTTTCCGCGTGTTTATACGTCGCCGCTATTGCTGACGCCCGCTGTGTTAGTCGGTCTGCTGCTGCTGGTGAATGTCCCGTACGAGTCCTATAATCTCGGCGGCGGTTTGCTGACCGATATGCTTCAGCCGGCCACCGTGGCATTCGCGATCCCGCTATATAAATATTTCCCTGTTTTAAAGAAATACGCAGTGGAAATTATTTTGAATGTGGCCGTCGGTTCATGCATCGCGATTATTTCTACCGCTCTTATTGCGAAATGGCTTCACCTCGGCACCGGCTTAATTGACAGCCTCGTCCCGAGATCAGTGACAACGCCGATCGCGATGAACGTATCTGAAATGATCGGCGGAATGCCTGCCGTCACTGCCGTGTTTGTGATTTTAACCGCTTTGTTCGGCACAGTGATCGGCCCGATGGTCATCCGCTATTTCCGCATTGATAACGAAATCGCCCGGGGCGTGCTGCTCGGCACAAGCGCGCACGGAGCGGGAACGTCAAAAGCATTTGAGCTCAGCTCTGTGTCCGGCACGATTTCAAGCGTGTCGATGATCCTAGCTGCGATTATGACGCTTTGCGCGGCGCCGTTTTTGCTTTCATTTATGTAAAACTGTCCTTTCACGGGCAGTTTTTTTATGTGCTTCCACTTATTGAAAAGCTGGCGAATTCCAATATAATGTATTTGTGGATACCCAAAGGAGGCACCCTGATGCACAACTTGCAGGTGAGACGGCATTATGCCGCGTTAAAAGGATTTTATTTGTTTGCTTTTCTCGGTACGGGCAGCATGATTCCCCTACTCAGTATGTATTTAACGAAGGAACAGCATTTAAGCGGATCACAGGTCGGCTTGATCATGTCACTGGGCCCGATTGTGATGATTTTCTTTCAGCCATTTTGGGGCATGCTGAGCGACTATACACAAAAAACGAAAAGCCTGCTGGCGGTTTGCACATCAATCACAGGCATCATTGGACTAGGCTATATTGCATTTGACAGCTTTCCTCTGTTTATTTTGATTGCGGCCTGTTTTGCAGCCTTTCAAAGCACGATTATTCCACTTTCGGACAGCATTTCACTAAGGTACACACAAGAAACAAACGGCAATTATGGCGGAATCCGCCTGTTTGGTTCTCTCGGCTTCGGCGTCGCGGTGTTTGTGATGGGACAGGTGACGAATCAGCTGTATCCCATTCATGTGATCTTTATCTTCGGCTGTACCTTTCTATGCATTGCCGCCATATTGGCTTCTCAAATGCCGGGCCAGCAGAAAACGAAAACAAAGGTCAATATCCGCAAAGGATTCCGGGAGCTTATCAGCAACAAAACCTTCCTCATCTTTATGATCATCACTTTTACGACATTTGCTCCAAACTTAGCAAACAATACGTATTTCAGTCTTTTTCTGGACAAAAGCGGCGCGTCACTTTCCGCCATTGGCATTTTATTTTTTATCGGCGTCATTTCGGAAATACCATTTATGCGATTTGCCCAAACATTTATAGATAAAATGGGGCTGCTCAACGTCATTATGCTGTCAGGCGGGGTTTCATTATTCAGGTGGGCGCTCTATTTCACGGCGCCTTCACTATGGATCATTTATGCGACGGTCTTTCTTCAAGGAGTGGCCATCGGTTTATTTATCCCGGCAGCACTTCAATATGTGAAAAAGATTACGCCAAGACACGTTGAAGCGACGGCGCTGACCATGTACGCCGCCATCGGCAACGGGTTCGGCAACTGGTTCTGCACATTTGCGGGCGGGTATATTTTTGACTACGTATCGATCTTCGCAGTCTACTTGCTTTTTGGCATTCTGAGCATAGCAGGCTTTGGCTTGACATTATATTTAATGAAGGCTGAAAAAAACAAAAATACACTCCATCAGCCGGCTGTTACTTTTAAACCATAATGACTATAATGAATAAAAGAAAGGACGAGCGTTATGAACGGGCAAGAGCGAAACAGCATTTCGAAAGGGTTGCAGGTTGATATTGTATTGAAAGCGGATCAAAAAACAGGAAAACTGACGCGAGGGATAGTGAAGGATATTTTGACGAAATCAAGCTTTCATCCGCACGGCATTAAAGTCCGGCTTGAAGATGGCCGTATCGGCCGCGTCCAGCAGATCATTTCTACATAAAAAAGCTGCCCCCGAAAAGGGCAGCTTTTTCGTTATTTTTTCTGCAGAAAGACCACTTTCAGATAGTTGCCTTCCGGAAATGCCGAAATCGTTTTGAAATCCTCCGGCAGTGTAAATTCCTCAATAATCGTGTAGCGTTCATTTGTTTCTTTAAAGGCGGCATCGATAAAGCCTTTGAATTTCTTCATGCCAAAGGCGCTGCTGTTTGTAGAGGCTACAATGACACCCTTGTCAGCTGTGATGGCGATCGTTTCCTTCAGCAGGTTTTTATAATCCTTGGCCGCGCTGAAGGTGCGTTTTTTTGTACGCGCAAAGGAAGGCGGGTCGAGAATAATGAGATCAAAGCGCAAATCCTTTTTTGCAGCATATGAAAAATAATTAAACACGTCCATCACTTTAATGTCGTGCGCTTCGTAATCCAGCTTGTTCACGCTGAATTGCTCGATCGTTTTGGCCAAGCTTCGGTTTGCCACGTCCACGCTTGTTGTTTTCTCCGCTCCGCCAAGCGCCGCTGCCACGGAGAATGCACCCGTATAAGAAAACGTATTTAAAACTGTTTTCCCTTTTGCATAGCGGTCTCTGATTGCCTTGCGCACATGTCTTTGATCCAAAAAGATGCCCGTCATGGCGCCCTCATTCAGATCCACCGCATATTGAATGCCATTCTCCTGGATGATGATCGGGAACTCGCCTCTTTTCCCTTTCACGAAGTCATCGTCTTCAACGTATTGTCCAGCCGTGTCGAATCGTTTTTTCTCGTAAATCGCTTTATAATCAAGATTCATTTCATCCAAAGCGGAAATCAGCATATCTTTAAAGGTGTAAATGCCCTTGCTGTACCATTGTACCAGCAGATAGCCGTCATAATAGTCGATGGTGACGCCCCCGACACCGTCGCCCTCACCGTTGAACAGGCGGAAAGCCGTTGTATCTTGAGCCTCAAATAGTTTGGCGCGCGCTTGGGCCGCTTTTGTTAATTTGCTGAGAAAAAAGGCTTGGTCAATCTGTTCATGTTTATTGCGGGTAAGCGTCCAGCCGACCCCTTTGTTTTGCAGGCCATAATAGCCCCGTGCGAGAAACTCGCCGCTCTCAGACACGATATCAACGAGGTCTCCTTCTTTCATGTGCCCCGCACTCCCTGCGAGAGCTTCTTTTTCGATAAGGGGATAGCCTTTTTTGATTTTGGCAGCGTGTGCTTTCTTTAGGGTGAGTAGCTTCATATATGTCGTCCTCTTTCTGTTTGCTTTCTCTTATCGTACCACAAAACGCCAAGATGTCTGCATTGACAGAAAGGAAAGGTTTTTCTACGATAGACAAAAAGAGTTTCGAGGAGGAGCAGCATGCCAAAACGAATTGACCATACAGGCATCATGGTAAGAGATATTAACGCGTCCATCACATTTTATGAAGAGGTACTCGGCATGAAATTGAAGGATCGCATCACACACACGAACGGTGTAATCGAGCTTGCTTTTCTCGGCTTTGAAGACGGCCCGGAAACAGAAATCGAACTGATTCAAGGCTACAGCAGTGAGCTTCCCTCCGAAGGAAAAGTGCACCACATTGCCCTGCTGACGGATGACATCGCGGCTGAATATACAAAAGCGGAAAGAATGAACGCGAAATTTATTGACGAGGAGATCACAACATTACCAAACGGATACCGTTATTTCTATATCGAAGGCCCTGATGGTGAGTGGATTGAGTTCTTTCAGCGGTAAAAAATAAAGAACGTACATTTTGTGATGTACGTTCGAGCCTGATTAACAGAGAGTATGTCATATCCGGAAAGCCATGAACACTACATCAGTTTCCGTATGATTCCGCAATTACTTGAAGGTGTGGCGAAGCCGTATCTAGGCACGCATCCGATGCATGAAGGGAAGGATGAGAAAAAAATCTCTTTAAGCAGAATAAAAAAATTAGTGTAAAATAAAAAGGCCATTCAGTTCACTGAATGGCCTGACAGGCTTACTTATATTTGTTAACCTCAAACATTAAAATATTTTTAAATACAACATAGTCTTTTTTGCTTTCAAACGGCCCTTTGTTGTTGTCATGCTCATCAATTACATAAAAACCAGGTCCTTCCCCTTTATCACGTGCTCCGTACCATTTGATGAAATCATTCACTTCCTTCATGGAAAGCTCATATTCCTTTTGTAGACCGTTGGTCATCGTGACTACAAGAAGAGCTTGCCCCTCATCTGAGCCAGATGTTACATCATCATTATCTTTATCTCCTGGTATTGTCGTATCATCACCAGAAGGCTTATCTTTTTCACCTTCTGTACTACTATCTGATTTTATACCTAAATCTTTTAATGAAATTGCATCAACTGATTTATATTTGAACGCTTTTTCAGCAAAACCGCCGTTTTGCTCCCTTCCGCCTATCATGTAAAGAGTATCATCAACTATTACAGATGAATGCGCCATTTTGTAATAGTCTGTTTTAGGAACAGATAGAGCTGTAAATGTTTCCGAGTTAGGATCATAAACCCTAACTGTATAGACATTCCCTGTTACCAACATCTCACCATTATATACCACCGACGAAAGATAATGTCCTGAAAATCCTCCCTTTTTTACTTTCCAGCTATCACTCACTGGATTATATTCATACATACTTTGATTCGATGCTTGTCTGCCGCCAGAAATATATAATTTATCATTGATTACCACCGAGGTTCCATCAGTTACCTCATAATTAAATCTTTGTTTCTTTTCCCATTTTTTATTTTCCAAGTCATAACTATAAGTATTTCCATAATCTTTATGAGCTAAAGTATTCCCAGATCCGACCACATATATTTTCTTTCCGATGACCCCTGCGTATAAACTATTCGCTGGAATTTTCAACTCAAACGGAAGATCATCCATTTTTTCCCAAGTATCAGTTTTGGTATCATACACTTCTACTGTATTGACATACCCCTCTAACGATCTGCCCCCCATTACATAGATCTTATTATCAACGGTAACAGTAGCAGCACCTGCTCTCGCTGTAGGCATGTTAGCTTTCCTCGTCCATTCATTTGTTTTTGGATCATACATAAATGTTTGATTTTCAGCATAGTTCGCAGTGCTACCACCACCAATTATGTAAATTCTTCCACCAACAACACTGCTACTTGCATGAACCCTCGCCTCTGGTAAATCCGCCTTTTTTTTCCACCCAATTTCTTCAGCCGCACTCGCAGTCTGGAACGATTGAGTCACTGAAATGATCAACAAAAGTAACATAATTAAGTATTTCCTCAAATTAAACACTCCTTTTTAATAGGTGCACTTAACAAATATCGACTTCGTTTACCAATTTTTTATAGCTTTTATTGAAATTTATGTTAAAATGCATTGTTCTCGCTCTATAATAGGAGTGTCTTTTTATAAATTGAAATAAAATCAAAAACTAACCGGTATTATACATCAAGGAGTTGATGATTTACAGATATTGTATCAGGATATCATCGAGTAGTACTTTCTTTATCAGTTAAGAGCTTAGAAAGAAAATCTACAGAAAAAAACTGGCGTCTATTTATATATACTTTCATATTCAAGAAACCGATATAGGCCTTCGCACAGAGCAAAACAATAGGGAAAATTCAACATATTCAACGTACATTTTGTGAAGTACGTTCTTTTTTATCTGTACCAACTGATATGCGTCGATTCATCGCAAACCATCGCTTCCCAGTCCATACGCTGAACCAGGTCATTGATGTTTTTATCTTTTGCTAAAAAGACATTAATGAATGAGTCATATACGCTCATAAACACAAAGTCCATTTTCTCATCAGTCAAAACGAGCTCTGCCGCGGCTTCATCAAGAACCGTTCGCAAGTTCGCCTCAGTTATGTCCAAAAAGCCACTGTTTTCCACAATCGGTTCTGCGAAATAAAACCGATTAGATCCGTTCATACCTAACACCTTTATCAAACCCGGAATGTGGAAATTTGAAATATGATCCTCACTGGGATAATAGAGGTCTCCATTTATGTTTTCATGTAAAAGCTCAGCCAAATCCTCTCTCGCGCACTCGTCCCTTAAGGCGCCTATCGATGTCATTAAAGCCAGCGCCAGCTCAGCATGTGTTTGCAAGCCGCAAGAGGACATAACCTTCTCCCAGGAAACAGCCTTGCCTTTTCTTCTTATTTCATCATCGTTTGGATAAATATGCTCGTAATCATGTTTTCTCTTTGCTTTCTCCCATCCTTCAGGCATTTGGATAAAAGGAGAAAAAATAAGAGCAGCTGATGAGTATTCAACAGGTATTTGTTTTAAGATCGGTGATTCGTCATCGAACCATATATAATCTAACATGCGCACCTCCTTTACATATTCTAACATTTCCTTTCGTTTGAAAGAAGATGATCAGCCCTATGACAGGCTGATCGTCTATCACGTCACATTCTTATCTCCGGATTCAACCGCACTCTCTTCCCGCCATTTTTGATGATCCCATATTCTGAAAAACGGATAGTAGATAGCACAGGTGATCAACAGATTCACCAGCTGCATAACGGCGCCCGAGACCTTGCCGCCTGTCGCCAAATAGCCTGATATGAGCGGCGGCATCGTCCATGGCACGGCGATTCCGGCCGGCTTCGCCACCAATCCGGTGCTCATGCCGATATAAGTTGCGGTAATCGTGAGGAGCGGCGCGATGATGAATGGAACAATGAGAAGCGGGTTCATGACAATCGGCATGCCGAAAATGATTGGCTCGTTGATATTAAAAAGCGCGGGCCCAATCCCTAATCGGCCAAGCTGCTTCATTTGTTTGCTGCGAGACCGGACAAGCATCGTCAAGACAAGCGCCAGCGTCGCTCCGCTTCCGCCGACATTGATCCAAATTTGAAAAAACTGAGTCGTAAAAATGCTTGGCAGCGCCTCACCCGCTTGGAAGGCGAGACGGTTGGCATCCATCGCGCCGTACCAAATTGGCGCCATGATCCCGCCAATGATGGAAGCCCCGTGAATCCCGCACGACCAAAGCAGCATCTGCACAAATTCAGCAATCAGGCTTCCGCCGAGACTGCCGCCAAGGATGGAAAGCGGTGTGCCAAGCAGGTCTCCTACGACATTGTGCAGGCTCTGAAAAGGTGTCATTTCAATCAGAAGACGCGCCAGCCACACGAGAAACACAATGATAAAGCCGGGGATCAGCGCGACAAACGATTTGCTTACCGCAGGCGGCACACCGTCTGGCATTTTGAAGACGATATTCTTTTGAATAATATATCGATAGATTTCGGTTGAAAACAAAGCGATCAGCATGGCGACAAATAAGCCTTTGCTGCCGAGCAGCGTGATCGGGATTCCGCCCCCTACCATGATGGACTCCGTTGAGCCATCCGGCGTAAACGGCACCTCAAACGGCGTTGCCAATAGAAATGCGGCAATTGAAATCGCTCCGGCAGAAAGGGCATCGACACCATAGCTTTCTGCCAGCCGATAGGCGATCCCGAAAGCGGCGATCATCGCCATAATATCAAACGAAGCATTGACGGGATATCCGAGCTTATCAGCCCACTCCTTCCCAAACACACTCGCCATGAAATCAGCATACCCCGGAATCGGCAGGCTCGTTAAAATCAAGAAGACAGACCCGATAATAATCAGCGGCATGGTCAGGATAATTCCGTCACGCAAAGCGCTGAGATGCCGCTGTCCGGCAATTTTCCCGGCGACAGGCATTATTTTTTCTTCCATTACCCGAGTGAATGCGCTCATCTGAAAAGCCCCCTTTTCTCATTGCTTTGTGAACAACCTCCGCAATGTTTTCTTTATCTTATTTTGAAAACGCTTACAAATTCATTTGGAAAATTTCCTCTTCCTGCGGAAAAAATCTGCATTTTGCTAAACAACCCTGCCCATGAAAATTTTTTTCCTTCTTACTATCAATCTCTCTTTTTTTCTCCGATATATATATCAAACATCATAGAAAAAGGAGATGAATCATGAAAAACATGTCTTGCAAACTTGTTGTATCAGTCACCCTGTTTTTCAGTTTTCTCGCCATAGGCCCTCTCGCTCATGCGCAAAACAGCAGCGAGAAAGAGGTCATTGTGGTTTATAAAAACAAGGCCGGAAAGGAAACCATCCTGGACAGCGATGCTGATGTTGAAAAGCAGTATAAGCATCTTCCCGCAGTAGCAGTCACAGCAGATCAGGAGACAGTAAAAGAATTAAAGCAGGATCCTGATATTTTGTATGTAGAAAATAACGTATCCTTTACCGCAGCAGACAGCACGGATTTCAAAGTGCTGTCAGACGGCGCTGACACCTCTGACAACTTCGAGCAATGGAACCTTGAGCCCATTCAGGTAAAACAGGCCTGGAAGGCAGGACTGACAGGAAAAAGTGTCAAAATTGCCGTCATTGACAGCGGAATCTCCCCCCACGATGACCTGTCGATTGCCGGCGGGTATTCAGCTGTCAGTTATACCTCTTCTTACAAAGATGATAACGGCCACGGAACACATGTCGCAGGGATTATCGGAGCCAAGCACAATGGCTACGGAATTGACGGCATCGCACCGGAAGCACAAATATACGCGGTTAAAGCGCTTGATCAGAACGGCTCGGGGGATCTTCAAAGCCTTCTCCAAGGAATTGACTGGTCGATCGCAAACAGGATGGACATCGTCAATATGAGCCTTGGCACGACGTCAGACAGCAAAATCCTTCATGACGCCGTGGACAAAGCATATGAGCAAGGCGTTCTGCTTGTTGCAGCAAGCGGGAATGACGGAAACGGAAAGCCAGTGAATTATCCGGCGGCGTACAGCAGTGTCGTTGCAGTTTCGGCAACAAACGAAAAGAATCAGCTTGCCTCCTTCTCAACAACTGGAGATGAAGTTGAATTTTCAGCGCCGGGAACAAACATCACAAGCACTTACGTAAACCAGTATTATGCGACAGGAAGCGGAACATCCCAAGCGACACCGCACGCCGCTGCCATGTTTGCTTTGTTAAAACAGCGTGACCCTGACGAGACAAACGTCCAGCTTCGTGAGGAAATGCGGAAAAACATCGTTGATCTTGGTACCGCAGGCCGCGATCAGCAATTTGGCTACGGCTTAATCCAGTATAAAGCACAGGCAACAGATTCAGCGTACACGGCAGCAGAGCAAGCGGTGAAAAAAGCGGAACAATCAAAAGCACAAACCGATATCGACAAAGCGCGGGAACTCGTCAGCCAGCTGCCGGACTCCAACGCCAAAACTGCCCTGCAAAAAAGACTGGATAAAGTACAGTCATACAGAAATGTAAAAGATGCGAAAGACAAAGTCGCAAAGGCAGAAAAGTACAAAACACAGCAAACCGTTGATACAGCACAACCTGCCATTAACAAGCTGCCGAACGGAACAGACAAAAAGAACCTGCAAAAACGGTTAGACCAAGTTAAACGCTACATCGCATCAAAGCAGGCGAAAGACAAAGTTGCGAAAGCGGAGAAAAGCAAAAAGAAAACAGATGTGGATAGCGCACAATCAGCAGTTGGCAAGCTGCCCGCAGGTTCAGAAAAAACGTCCCTGCAGAAACGCCTTGCCAAAGTGAAAAGCACCAATTTGAAAACAGCGCAGCAATCCGTCTCCTTCGCTGAAAAGACATCAACTGATGCAAATGCGGCAAAAGCACAATCAGCTGTCAATCAGCTTCAATCAGGCAAGGACAAAACAGCATTGCAAAAACGGTTAGACAAAGTGAAGAAAAAAGTGGCGGCAGCTGAAGCAAAAAAAGTCGAAACGGCAAAAGCTAGGGTAAAGAAAGCGGAGAAAGACAAAACAAAGAAATCGAAGACATCCGCTCAGTCTGCAGTGAACCAATTAAAAGCATCCAATGAAAAAACAAAGCTGCAAAAACGGCTGAACGCCGTCAAAGCGAAAAAGTAACCAAAACCCTTTAAGACTTGCATACCAGGTCTTAAAGGGTTTTTATCTTCTTAGAACACCGCACACAACCTTTTTCCCATCCATCGCACAGGCTTTTCATACTATTGCTATACAGCCATGAACAGCATAAAATGAACGTTATTACAGTTATCACCACATATGGCGGGATTGTGACTGGGCAGGCAGGCAAGACCCAATGATGCAAAGGGAGTATTAGTGCCTAAAAAAGCAGGGCATTTTAACTCTTCTTTTCGTGTTGGTCTCATAACGGCGCCTTGGACAACAATTCCTATACTAATGCTCCGTCACCGACGCGGGCATTTTTGCCATTTTCAACCGGTATTTCTCACTTTTTTCATTTTGATTGTCAACTTTTCATTTGATACGATGAACAAGCCGACTTTTCTTCAGCAAAGGAGGTTTTGATTGCTTGCATAATGAGATTGCAAAAGACTTACTGCTGCTAGCAGGAGGAAAAAACAACATTATCAGCATCAGCCATTGTACGACCCGTCTTCGTTTTGATGTAAAGGACGAGACGAAAATTGATATACGTGCCATTGAGAACCTGCAAGGTGTGCAGGGCACCTTTTTCCGATACGGACTATTCCAGATTATTTTCGGAGCAGGCGTCGTCAACAAAATATATAAAGAAGTCGTTCAAGTGTGGGAGGCCGCGCCTTCTGAAGAGCCTGTTCACCAGAAAAAAGCCAGCCGGAAGCTGAACCCTGCCGCAGCTTTTGCGAAAACACTGTCTGATATTTTTGTGCCGATTATTCCGGCAATAACAGCAAGCGGCCTGCTCATGGGGCTGATTGGCATGATTAAGGTGTTTCACTGGTTCGCTGCCGGCAGCCCATGGATTAAAATGCTCGACCTCGTGTCCAGCACAGCCTTTATTTTGCTGCCGATTTTAGTCGGCTTCAGTGCCGCACGGCAATTTGGCAGCAACCCATATCTAGGGGCAGTGATCGCGGGGCTTTTGACGCACCCTGATCTGCTGGACCCGTCTATGCTCGGCAGCAAAACCCCGTCTTCTTTAGATATATGGGGGCTTCACATCCCGATGATGGGCTATCAGGGTTCCATCATACCGATTCTTCTCTCCGTTTTTGTCATGAGCAAAATTGAGAAGCTATTAAAATCGATTGTGCCGAAGTCACTTGATGTCGTGATCATTCCCTTTATTACGGTCATGGTGACAGGGTGCCTCGCGCTGATTGTGATGAATCCCGCCGCTTCTATCGTCGGCCAAATCATGACACAATCGATAGTCTATATTTATGATCACGCCGGCATTGCCGCCGGAGCCCTTTTCGGCGGCATCTACTCTACTATCGTCCTATCTGGCTTGCATCATAGCTTTTATGCGATTGAAGCAACGCTGCTTGCGAATCCGCATGTCGGTGTCAACTTTTTAGTGCCGATATGGTCGATGGCGAATGTGGCCCAGGGCGGAGCGGGGCTTGCGGTATTCCTCAAAACGAAACAATCAAGCCTGAAAAAAATTGCGCTCCCCGCTTCTCTGACCGCGTTTTTAGGCATTGTTGAACCGATTGTATTCGGGGTGAATCTCAAACTGATCCGTCCCTTTATCGGTGCAGCCATCGGCGGTGCTATTGGCGGAGCGTACGTAGTTGCGGTACAAGTTGTGGCAAATTCCTACGGGCTGACAGGCATTCCGATGATTTCAATTGTGCTGCCGTTTGGCGCCGCGAATTTTGTTCATTATATGATCGGTTTTTTGATCGCCGCCGTCTCTGCTTTTATAGCTACATTGTTTCTCGGGTTTAAAGAAGAGACAGAATAACTGGATTTATTCGTTTTCATTCATAAAACGGGGGATGAAAGGACAAAAAAGCTATGAAAATTAAAAGAATCTTAAATCATAATGCTATCGTCGTAAAGGATCAAAATGAAGAGAAGATTCTCTTGGGTGCAGGAATTGGGTTCGACAAAAAGAAAAATGATATTGTCGATCCGTCAAAAATAGAAAAAACCTTTATCAGAAAAGATACAGCTGACTATAAGCAGTTCGAAGAGATTTTAGAAACATTGCCTGAAGACCATATTCAGATTTCTGAGCAAATTATCTCTCATGCCGAAAAAGAGCTGAACATCAAAATCAATGAGCGCATTCATGTCGCTTTTTCAGACCATCTTTCCTTTGCGATTGAACGCCTGAGCAATGGGATGGTCATTAAAAATCCGCTGCTGAATGAAATCAAGGTCCTTTATCCGAAGGAGTTCCAGATCGGCTTATGGGCCAGAGCACTGATTAAAGATAAACTGGGGATTCACATTCCAGATGATGAAATCGGCAATATTGCCATGCATATCCACACAGCAAGAAACAATGCCGGCGATATGACCCAAACGCTAGATATTACAACAATGATCCGTGATATTATCGAGATTATCGAAATTCAGCTGTCTATCAATATCGTGGAAGATACCATCTCTTATGAACGGCTCGTGACCCATCTCCGCTTTGCCATTCAGCATATCAAAGCGGGCGAATCCATTTATGAGCTGGACGCAGAAATGATCGACATCATTAAAGAGAGGTTTAAGGATGCTTTCCTGTGCGCCCTTAGCATCGGCACCTTTGTGAAAAAGGAATACGGCTTTGAGTTTCCTGAAAAAGAATTGTGCTACATCGCCATGCATATTCAGCGGTTCTACCAACGGTCAGTCGCACGCTGAAGCAAACAAAAAAACGCTTTTGATCATCTCAAAAGCGTTTTTTATATCTATATTATTGGTTGATCGCCGGGTTCCCAATCGTATTCCACTTCGTATACGACATGTAATGGAAATACTCATCGCGATACGGATGTTTTGTATTGGAGTTCCAAGGCTTTTCTCCGCCGCAGAAGTGCACGATTGCCGGGTTTTCTCTCGTTTCATTATATTGCTTCCGCCCTAACAGAGTCGGTGGGGTTTTCAGCTTTAACATGATATAGGTTTGAGCGTTCCAGCGCGGATGAAGTTCATACCACTGATCATACAAGATCGCATTCAGTGCATCTTGGTCGTGCAGCACAAGAAAGTCTTCGTCTGGGTGTTCATTGATAAAGTTGATGACTTTTTCTGTGATGTTTTGCTTTCTCCAAGACTCACAATCAATAATCATGATACCTGAGTTAAAATACTTCCCTGTATCAGTGATGTCCATTTCCTTCAGGCGTTCATGCTGCCCCGCATCCTCAACAGCGGCAACGGTGTATGGCGCAATGTCCAAGTCCCATAACTTTGAAATATCCTCTAGGACAAGCGCATCGCAATCGATGTAAATCATTCGTTTGATGCTTTCATCCTTAATTAAGTCGGGAATCGAAATGCGGTAATACGCTGCTTTTGTAATATGGCTGCTCTCTACAGCATGTTCATACATGTTGGTATCCACTTCTAAAAACTCAATCGGCACGCCGAATTTCAAAGTAGTTTCTTCCAGTCTTTTTTTGTTATCAGGCTGAATTCCGCCATCAATGACGTATAATTTAACCTCTCTCTCCTGATCCATATTAGTCAATAAAGAAACGAACATCCCACCCAAATGACGAGCATAATTATCATCTGCGCATGATACGATATGCATGATTTCATCTTTCCTCAATGGTATTCATCTCCCTTTTTGTTGTACAAGTTACATACCCTTTTTCAAAAAAATAAACACGTTCTCCGACATTTTTTAAAACAGAATGTGTGATACAACAAAAAAGGTGTCATGTTTTGAAGATGCGATAAAGCCAATAAAGAATGAAAAAGCTGGCGATCGTGATAGCTTCAGCTGAGACGATATACCACGGCCATGGCCCGAGAACATCCAAGAGAGAGGACCCGCCCGGTTTTTTCGTCAAATACATATAATTCGCGCCAAGCCATCGATCAATCAGGTAAATGCAGACGCCGTACACATTAACAAGCAGGACAGTCACCCATAACGAGCGCTGGCCCATTCTGTATGTGCCAATCACCGCCATCAGCAGACAGGATAAAAACACGGACCCGTGCGAAATAAAAAAGAGGATATATCGGATATGCGGAAAAGAATACATGCCGAGGTCGGGAGTGGCAAGAGCCTGAATCGAACTGCCAATGCCGGCAAAAAACAAAAATACAAACAGCTTCCTGCTTTTTGTCACTAGCATAATGGCTGACAAATACACCGACAGGTCACTAAGCTGGAGAGGCAATGACGTACGCACTGACCACCTGCCTGTGGCGATCATCCATATTTGATAGCCGATTTGCGAACCCAGCAAAAGAAACACAAACAAAAAACGCAAAAACCGGCTGGCCTTAGACCGTTTAATCCCATCTTGAAACAGAAACAACAGAACGGCCAAAAGAGCGATAATCGCTAGCGTTACCACATGCTCTGCCGAAAACAGATGAAACGGATCATGCTTATAGACGGATTGAACATACTTTTGCAAAACTGCACCCCCGTTTGCGGGTTTTTGTTTATTTTGGCGTTGTTTGGGCTTTTTTTATTCAACCGATATATGGGCTTGAAGTTCACATCAGACTCTGTTACAATTCGTTTCATGATTCTGATAATTTAAGGCAGGCCTAAAAAATGGAACGTTCACATCAACATCAGCAGCTTCGGAAGGAAGAACACGATACACTTTCTAAGCTCAAACAAATGCCCGTCGAGTCACTCAACCTGGAAGCCATTTCGATCGCTACGAATCTGTATCGGTCTGCACAAAGGCTCCGTGTCAAAATGGAGACTGAGGTTCTTTCTTCCTATAACCTTTCTTGGACCGCTTTCTCCATTCTTTATGATCTATGGGTATGGGGAGCGCTCGAGACAAGAAAAATCGCTGAGCTGTCAGGGATATCTACAGCTACAGCAAGCAACGTGATCAAAACGCTCGAAAAAAAGAGTTTTTGCCGTAAAAGCATCGACACAAGAGATCGGCGACTCGTGTTTGTCTCCATCACCGATTCCGGCAAACAAGCGATCGAAGAACTCTACCCTGAGTTTCACAAAGGGGAAACAGAGCTCATAGCGGGAATGACAAAGGACGAACAGAAAACATTGACAGGGCTGCTTAGAAAGGTAGCTGACAATCTTCATACAACATAAGCTTTGACGGGAATCCAGTAGGGTTTGTCTCCCTGTTCCAGAGAGCCGGCGGAAGGTGCGAGCCGGCGCACAGGCAAACGTGAATTACCTCCCCGAGCTTTCTTTGTGAACCTTAAAAGTAGCAAAGAACGGGAAACCGTTATTCGAATGAGCGGAAGACGATGTCTTCAACCAGGGTGGTATCGCGTGCATTGAGCCACGTCCCTTATCGGGATGGGCTCTTTTTTGTGTTTAAAAAAAGGAGGAAAAGTGATGAAAACATTTGAACAGCTCACAGCAGCACAGCAAAAAGAAGTCGAAAGACAGCTTCAGCTATACATGACAGGCGCCCACGAAGTCATACCGCCGGAGGAATTAAAGGCAAAGCTCGTGAAATCGATTTCGACAGGCACACCCCTCAAAATTAAACTTGGATTAGATCCGTCTGCACCAGATGTACATTTGGGCCATACGGTTGTGTTAAATAAGCTTCGCCAATTTCAAGAAAACGGCCACATTGTCCAGCTGTTAATTGGGGATTTCACAGGAAAAATTGGTGATCCGACCGGAAAATCGACAGCCAGAAAGCAACTGACTGATGAAGAAGTTCAGCACAATGCCAAAACATATTTTCAGCAATTCGGAAAAGTGCTTGATCCAGAAAAAGTCGAGCTTCACTATAACTCAAAATGGCTGAAAACATTGAATCTGGAAGATGTCATTGAATTAGCAGGGAAAATAACGGTAGCCCGCCTGATGGAGCGCGACGACTTTGAAGAACGCATCGCCATGCAAAAACCGATCTCGCTTCATGAATTCTTTTACCCATTGATGCAGGGATACGATTCCGTCGTTCTCGAAAGCGATATTGAACTTGGCGGAACAGACCAGCATTTCAATGTCCTCATGGGACGGCATTTCCAAGAACGATACAACAAAGAAAAACAAGTTGTCATCCTGATGCCGCTCTTGGAAGGCTTGGATGGCGTGGAGAAAATGTCGAAGTCGAAACACAACTACATCGGCATTGACGAACATCCAAACGACATGTACGGGAAAACGATGTCACTGCCCGACAGCCTGATGAAAAAATACATCCACTTGGCGACAGACTTAGAGCTTGAAGAGAAAAAACAGCTGGTAAAAGACTTAGAAACCGGCGCCGTTCATCCGCGTGATGCTAAAATGCTTTTAGCTAAAACAATCGTCCGAATGTATCACGGAGAGAAAGCCGCAGAAGCTGCCGAACACTCGTTTAAAACAGTCTTTCAGGAAAACAGCCTGCCAGAGGATATACCGGCCGTAAACTGGAAAGGCGAGAAAACGATAGCGATGATTGATCTGCTCGTCAAGCTGGAACTCCTCTCTTCGAAGAGCGAGGCGCGCCGCATGATTCAAAACGGCGGTGTCCGCATCGACGGAGAGAAAATAACAGATGTTCACGCCAAAGCAGAGATAAGAGAGAATATGATCATCCAAGTCGGCAAACGCAAGTTTTTAAAGCTCCAATAGTTTGATATTCCGAAACGCTTATGATCCTTCATTCATAAGCGTTTTTTTGCAGGTATAAAGCACTGTCTTTTCAAAAACGCTCTTCATCTTGCAGGAAACTCCTTTAGCATCCCGAAATATTCCCCAACCATATATTTAGGGGAGGTTTATTTTTGATGAAAAAGCTTTTGACTGTCATGACGATGGCTGTTTTAACTGCCGGCACACTGCTCTTGCCGGCACAGAGTGTTACCCCTGCGGCGCACGCTGTACAACTATCAGATAGCGAGCGCGAGCTTCCATTCAAAGCAAAGCATGCGTACTCTACCATTTCTCAGCTAAGTGAAGCAATCGGACCCAGAATAGCCGGAACTGCAGCTGAAAAAAAGAGTGCCCTATTGATCGCCTCATCAATGAGAAAATTAAAGCTTGATGTAAAGGTTCAACGATTCGACATTCCTGACCGCCTTGAGGGAACGCTGTCTTCAGAAGGACGCGATATTCTTCTCCAAGCGGCGTCCGGCTCGGCTCCGACTGAGGAACAAGGACTAACGGCTCCGCTTTACAATGCAGGCTTGGGCTATCAAAAGGACTTTACCGCTGACGCCAAGGGCAAAATCGCCTTAATTTCCAGAGGAGACCTGACTTATTACGAGAAAGCCAAAAATGCCGAAGCCGCTGGAGCGAAAGCTGTCATCATTTATAACAACAAAGAAAGCCTCGTGCCTATGACGCCAAACCTATCGGGAAATAAATCCGGCATTCCGGTCGTCGGCATTAAGAAAGAAGACGGCGAAGCACTTACCCAGCAAAAAGAAGCCACTTTAAAACTAAAAGCATTCACAAACCAAACCTCCCAGAACATCATCGGAATCAAAAAACCAAAGAATATCAAACATCCAGACATTGTATACGTGACGGCCCATTACGACAGTATTCCTTTTTCGCCCGGAGCAAATGACAACGGCTCAGGAACCTCTGTTATGCTGGAGATGGCGCGTGTCTTAAAAAGCGTTCCATCTGATAAAGAAATCCGCTTCATCGCTTGCGGCGCTGAAGAGCTCGGTTTGCTCGGATCCTCTCACTATGTAGATCATCTATCCGAAAAAGAGCTAAAACGAAGCGAAGTGAACTTCAACTTAGATATGGTAGGCACAAGCTGGGAAAAAGCGTCTGAGCTGTATGTCAACACATTGGACGGCCAATCAAACGCTGTTTGGGAATCCAGCCATACGGCCGCTGAAAAAATAGGGTTTGACAGCCTGTCTCTGACACAGGGAGGATCATCTGATCACGTGCCATTCCACGAAGCCGGCATTGATTCCGCCAACTTTATTTGGGGAGACCCGGAAACAGAAGAAGTTGAGCCATGGTATCATACCCCCGAAGACTCGATCGAACATATCAGCAAGGACCGCCTCCAGCAAGCAGGCGATCTTGTGACAGCCGCTGTCTATGAGGCTGTGAAAAAAGAGAAGAAACCGAAAACCATTAAGAAACAAATGAAGGCCAAAGCATCTGACATTTATGAAGATATCAAATAAAAAAAGACGGCACTTGGGTGCTGTCTTTTTTATAATGATCAGCTGTTTAGCCGTCTATAAGTAAAGCTTTCAGTTTATCAACTGTATTTTCTTTTTCTAACGGCCGATAAATGGTCAGTTTCAAATCAGGAGAGTCATATATTTGTAATGTCATATGCTCCATCACCATTGTTCCGGCTGCCGGGTGATGAAGTACTTTTTCTCCTGCGTGTGTGCCTAATACTTCATGGTGGTTCCACCATTCTTTAAATTCCGGGCTTCTTTCAGTTAACTCATCGATCAGCTCTTTTATCCATGCTTCCCCAAGAAACCGGCTGGCTGTCGATCGAAACTGTGCGATCAGTTTTTTGGCGTGGCTTTCCCAGTCGTCAAGCAGATTCCGATACTCCTTCGAGGTGAAACATCGCCATATGGCATTTCTTTCCTTTCTGCTCATTTGGCCAAAATTGCCGAACACAGCACAAGCTGCTGTGTTCCAAGCAATAACGTCCCACTTTTCGTCAGTCACATAAACAGGGCAATTGGTTAAATGATCAATAAAGTGCCGTACAGCCAGAGGAAGGCTTTTATTTTCTTCATCCTGATCATCTAAAGGAACATGATGGCCCGCCAACAGAAAGACATGGCGTTTTTCCTCGTAATTCAATTTGAGCACTCTCGATATGCTTTCCAGTACCTGTGTAGATACCCGAATATCCCTTCCCTGCTCAAGCCATGTGTACCATGTGACACCTATACCGGACAGCTGGGCTAATTCCTCTCTCCTCAAGCCTGTCGTTTTCCTTCTGGTGCCCATAGGCAATCCAAACTCTTGCGGAGAAATCTGTGCCCTTTTAAGTTTTAAAAACTCCCCTAGCTCTTTCCGTTTTTCTGCCATACTGTCCACATACACACTCTCCTTCTGCATAGAATTTCCTATTAGTATTCTACATAAAAAGGAGAAGGTTTTTATATTATTTGTTTCGTTCTGCAAATACTTCCGCGGCCACAGGAAGAATGGTATTCAGTGCATTCGGGAAACCTGAGTAAATAATCATCTGCATCATCACTTCTATGAGTTCTTCTTGTGTCCATCCGACATTCAGGGCTCCGTTAATATAGAATTTTAGCTGCTGGGTATTGCCCAATGCAGTCAATCCAGCAACGGTTGCTAATAATCTGGATTTCAGATCAAGACCTGGTCTTGAAAAAATCTGACCGTAGTTAAACTCCACAGCAAGCACACCAAGGTCCGGAGCGATGGAATGTTTAAAATTGTCCACGATCGCTTCATAGTTCTCCTCATCAATTTGTTTCAGAATATCTAACCCTTTTTTATAACGTTCACTTGTTTGCACCAGCTTCTATCTCCCTTCCAATATCGCTTTTTTAGTAGTACGATTTATGGTAATCCTTGAACTGAAGGCAATACCGACCATGATCATCCCCATAATACAAACGCCGTTCCAATGAAACAGCATCCAGACTGCACCCCCTGCATACGATCCCAAGGCGCCGCCTAAAAACGTGCTGACCATAAAGATGCCATTCAATCTGCTTCTCATTTCAGCCGACAATTGGAAAATCTCCGCCTGACACGCCACCTGATTCGCCTGAATGCCCATGGTGATGAATAAAGCGCCCAATACAATCACAATCAATGAAGTCTGGCCTGCCATTAATAAAACAAATGACAATAAGGTAAACGACATACAAAGCTTGTTGGAAAAAGCAGCTCCTTTTTGATCAATAATCCGGCCGATCAGCGGCGTTGCAAAAGCTCCGCCAATTCCCACCAAACCGATTGTTCCGGCAGTCTGGCTGCCAAACGAAAATGGAGGTTCACTCACCATAAACACTAACGCCGTCCAAAATAAACTGAAGGCGCCGAACATGAAGCCTTGGTTTACACATGCTTTTCTTAACACTTTCTCCTTAATCAAAAGGGGAAATAATGAAGAAATAAGCTTTCCGTAATGAAATGCATGTGTCCCTTTGCTTTTCGGAAAGCAGAAGTAAATGATCAACATAATGATGACGGCTGCCGCACAGGCAATCCAATACATCACGCGCCAGCCATAATGGGCATCTATCGCCCCGCTGACTACTCTCGCCCCTAAAATTCCGCAAACCAAGCCGATGGCTACGTTTCCGAGCACTTTTCCTCTGTTCCTGTCGTTTGCTAAACCTGCCGCAAACGGCACAAGGATTTGAGGAATAATCGTGAAGAATCCCAATAATAAATTTGTGATGACTAGCCATGGAAAGCTTACAGCTAACGCTGAAGCGGCCGAACAAACCCCCACTAAAAATAGCAGGCTCACAATGAAGCGGCGGCGTTCAAAAAGATCTCCCAATGGAACAAGCAGCAGGTTCCCAGCCGCATAGCCAATCTGCGCCAATGTAGCAATCATCCCCGCTTGTGCCGGCGTCACATGAAACGTGCCTGCCATGCTGACAAGCAATGTTTGATTGATATAGACATTAGCTACAGTAAACCCGCAAGTCACCGCTATAAGAAAAATCAAACCTCTCGATAATGAAATGGAATGGCTCATGTTTACCTCCTTTCTTCATGCATGATAAAGCAGGTTCAATCATGGAAACAGAAGTGAGTTTATACTGGTATAAAAAGTACTAGCAAAGCAAAAAAGCGAAACCCTGTCAGGCTTCGCTTTTGTAAAACATTTTGTTTATCAATCCACTTCTTTCTTAATCCCCAGCATTTTCTCATCTAGGTAATGGGCGATTTCCGCGGCTTCCTTCAGCTCATCTGTTAATTGCTTAGGAACATCATTGTTCAATTTATAGTAAATTTTATGTTCAAGGCTCGCCCAGAAATCCATCGCGATCGTCCGGATTTGAATTTCTGCTTTGACGTATTCCACACGATTCGTTAAATTCACAGGCATCTCAATGATTAAATGCAGGCTTCGGTAGCCATTCGGTTTGGGTGTCTGGATATAATCCTTTACCTTTACGATTCTCAAATCTTCATGCTGCTTCAACACATTTACGACATTATAAATGTCAGAAATAAAGGAACAGATGATGCGCACGCCGGCAATGTCGTGAATATGCTCCTTCATTTCCCTCGTCGTAATTTCGCAGCCCTTTCTCATCAACTTATTTACGATGCTTTCAAAGCTTTTGACACGGGATTTTGTATGTTCAATCGGGTTGTGTCCGTGAATGAGGTTATATTCCTGGCTGATAATTGAGAACTTTGTATCGAGTGCATCTAGCGCAAATTTATAAACTAATAATTCATTTTTCCAATCTTCCATTACTGTTTTTAAATCGTCCATATGTGTTACAGATAAATCCATTTTCGTCATCTCCTTTAACGGAACTTTATCCGCTGTCCATGTACTAGACGTCCCTGTCAGCTGTAAGGTTCTATGAATTTTTTTACAAAATGCGGTCGATTGTAACAAAAAAAGACCGCACGAAACGAGCGGTCTTTTTTATTATCGGAAATAGCTGATCAATAATCCGATTGAGAGCAGGAATCCGAAAAATGTATTTGTTTGGGCTGTTGATTTCATTGCGACAATCATATTCATCGGCATTTCTTTCTGGACGAAGCCCTTCACAGCCTGAACCGGCTTAGGCACGCTCAAAAAGACGACAAAGAGCCACGGGCTTGCGGCACCGGTAATAACCAAGCCGACAACCCAAATATAAGCGACGGCAAACGACGCAGCTAACAGAGTAACAGCTCCCTTATGCCCCATCAAAATCGCCAATGTTTTGCGGCCGCCTTTTTTGTCCTCTTCAATATCGCGAATGTTGTTTGACAAATTAATCGCGCCGACAAGAATCGCAATCGGGATCGAAATCAAAATGCTTTGCATATTGATTTTATCTGTCTGAATAAAAAACGAAATCAGCACAAACACCGAACCCATGCAAATGCCTGAGAATAATTCACCGAACGGCGTGTACGCGATCGGCAGCGGCCCGCCTGTATACAGGTAGCCGATCGCCATGCCGACGAGGCCGATCACAGCGAGCCACCAGCTGCTGCTCGCGCAAATATAGACACCGAGCAAAATGGCAATCCCGTATGATGCGAGGGCTAATTGCAAAATCGTTTTAGGCTTCATTCCGTGGCGTACAATTGCCCCTCCGATTCCGACTGATTCTGCTGTATCTAACCCGCGTTTAAAATCATAGTATTCATTAAATAAGTTCGTCGCGATCTGGATCCATAGGCAAGAAAACAGCATAGCCAAAAACAGCAGCAGATCAACCTTCACATAAAACATCGCCAAAACGGTTCCGAGCAGCACAGGCACAAACGATGCGGTTAACGTATGAGGACGGGTTAACTGCCAAAGGATCTGCCCCATGCTTTCTTTTTGCGGCGCTGTCTGACCCTCACCCTTATTTGTTTGGTTCATCTTCCTCTTCCTTTCTATTAAAAGGCTTACTTTTTTTCAGCCGGCAGCTTAATAAAAAACTCCTTTTGCTTCCTTATCTATCATAATGACTTCTCCCTTATTTCACAAGATACCGCAAGAAGGCGTTTTCTTTCTTATTATACGCTTCCGCCCCGATTTCATTAGGTTTCTGCTTCCACTTGATCGAACAGGTACAGAAAAATTTTTTTAAGTACATTACGCTTTTTAAAAGTTAAAAAGATCTTTTGACTCCATGTATCTTTTCCTTTATTATGAATCAGCTCGAAACATTCCATTCTTGCCCCTGCAGGTATAAAGATTCATTTTTAAAAACAGACGCCGATATATTAATTTGAGGGAGTTTAGGGAAAAAATGAAACTTTTTGAGCATCTGATCGTCAAATAATCATGTGATTGTCGAAAAAACGGGAAGGGAATTTTTGATATGCTGCAATTAATGAAACAGCTGTATGAAAAACCCGCTGTCAAGTGGACATGTCATACAGGCTTTTATTTGATGATACTGCTTGTTTTGTTTTTTATGTATGGTTTTCACACCGCGAATACCGGTTCATATATTTATAACGATTTCTAATTGGAGAGAGAATAACTATGAAACTTTTACATGCTATTCAAACACATGCGGAAACTTATCCGCAAACCGATGCCTTCCGCTCTCAAGGCCAGTCGCTCACGTATCAGGAGTTATGGGAGCAGTCTGACCGCGCGGCTGCCGCAATCCAAAAACGCATTTCTGGGGAAAAGAAATCTCCTATCCTTGTGTACGGCCATATGGAGCCGCACATGATCGTTTCCTTCTTGGGAAGCGTCAAAGCGGGACATCCTTATATTCCGGTTGATCTGTCCATTCCGGCTGAACGGATTGCGAAAATTATCGAAAGCTCTGGAGCAGAGTTGCTGATCCATGCAACCGGACTTCCAATTGATGCAGTCAGCCAGCAGATTCAAGCCGTTTCAGCGGAAGAACTGCTGGAAAACGAAGGCGGCTCTGTCACCGAAGATCAATGGGTCAAAGAACACGAAACGTTTTATATCATTTACACTTCTGGAAGCACAGGAAATCCGAAAGGCGTGCAGATTTCCGCTTCTAACCTTCAAAGCTTCACAGACTGGATTTGTGCAGACTTCCCAGTCAACGGCGGAAAAACATTTTTAAACCAAGCGCCATTCTCATTTGATTTATCTGTCATGGACCTATATCCGTGCCTGCAATCAGGCGGGACTTTACATTGCGTGACAAAGGATGCTGTGAATAAGCCGAAAATCTTATTTGAAGAGCTGAAGAAGTCCGGGCTGAATGTGTGGACATCAACACCTTCCTTTGTGCAAATGTGCTTGATGGACCCGGGTTTTTCACAGGACCTGCTGCCTGGTGCGGACACATTTATGTTTTGCGGAGAGGTTCTTCCGGTTTCTGTGGCAAAAGCGCTGCTTGAGCGTTTTCCGAAAGCAAAGGTTTTTAATACGTACGGCCCGACTGAAGCGACAGTGGCTGTCACATCGGTTGAAATTACGGATGACGTGATCAGCCGCAGCGAATCGCTTCCAGTGGGCTTCGCCAAACCAGATATGAACATTTTCATTATGGATGAACAGGGACAGCCGCTTCCTGATGGAGAAAAAGGGGAAATCGTCATTGCAGGGCCGAGCGTAAGCCGAGGCTACCTTGGTGAGCCGGAACTGACGGAAAAAGCGTTTTTCTCTCATGAAGGCCAGTGGGCATACCGGACTGGCGATGCCGGCTTTATTCAAGACGGTCAGATTTTCTGCCAAGGGCGTTTGGATTTTCAGATTAAACTTCACGGTTACCGAATGGAACTGGAGGAAATCGAGTTTCATGTCAGACAGTCACAGTACGTTCGCTCTGCTGTCGTGATTCCTTATCAGCCAAACGGAACAGTTGAGTACCTGATCGCTGCTATTGTGCCTGAGGAGCATGATTTCCAGAAGGAATTCCAGCTGACAAGCGCTATTAAAAAAGAGCTTGCCGCTTCTCTTCCGGCATATATGATCCCGAGAAAATTTATCTATCAGGATCACATTCAAATGACGGCTAACGGCAAAATTGACCGAAAACGCATTGGCGAAGAGGTTCTTGTATGACGCCTTACAGCTCGTTTTTATTCTTTATACTGCTTGGCATTCTTCTCCTGCCGACGATCATCCTCGGCTTAAACGGAAAAAGATTTCAAGCATACAACATGTTCATATCTATCATTATATTGGCTTTAATTTTTTCGCACGACTTACATGGGGTCATTGCACTGTGCCTGTTTACAATATGGCAGGTGCTCCTGGTCAGCGGCTATCTGGCATACCGGCAGAAAGCGAACAGCGGCTTTGTGTTTTGCGGAGCTGTTATCGCGTCGATTCTGCCTTTATTTCTGTCAAAAATATGGCCGTTTCTTTCACACCCGCAGCCGCATCATCCGCCGCATAACCTGATCAGCTTTTTAGGGATCTCTTATTTAACCTTTAAAGGCGTTCAGCTGATTATGGAAGCAAGAGACGGACTGCTGAAAGAACAGCTGCCATTGCACCGCCTGCTGTATTTCATCCTGTTTTTCCCGACGATCTCCTCCGGTCCGATCGACAGATACCGCCGGTTCGTCAAGGATGAACAAAAGGCTTGGACGAAAGAAGAATACGCCGACCTGCTGTATACGGGGATCCATAAAATCTTCATCGGTTTCCTGTATAAATTTATTATCGGCTACGCGATCAATACGTACTTCATCATGAATCTTCACGCAATCACGCACAATAAGATTCTTGGGAACCTGCTGTACATGTACGGCTACAGCATGTATTTATTCTTTGATTTCGCCGGCTACACGATGTTTGCCGTCGGGGTCAGCTACATTATGGGCATTAAATCTCCGGAAAACTTTAATAAACCGTTTATCAGTAAAAATATTAAAGATTTCTGGAATCGCTGGCATATGTCTCTGTCATTTTGGTTCAGAGATTATGTGTTTATGAGATTCGTATTTTGGATGACAAAGAAAAAGTGGATCAAAAACCGCATGGCTGTCTCAAACATCGGGTATTTCCTGCTGTTTATGCTGATGGGGGTTTGGCACGGGCTTGCGCCGCAATATATCATCTACGGCCTTTATCACGCCGTGCTGATGACGTGTTACAACTTTTTCGAGAAGTGGAATAAGAAATATAAATGGCTGCCGTCCAACCGCTGGACAACCATTCTTGCTATTGTGATCACGTTCCATTTCGTTTGCTTCGGATTTTATATTTTCTCAGGAAAACCATTTCATCACCACCATTAAAGGAGATTAGAAAGCTATGGATTTTAAACAAGAGGTATTAGACGTTTTAGCAGAGGTTTGCCAGGATGACATCGTAAAGGAAAATCCTGATATTGAAATTTTTGAAGAAGGTTTGCTTGATTCTTTTGGAACAGTAGAATTGCTGCTTGCGATTGAAAACCGTTTTGATATTTTAGTGCCGATCACTGAATTTGACCGGGACGTTTGGAATACCCCTAACAACATTGTAAATCAGCTGTCTGAGTTGAAATAATGAAAAAGCGTTTTTTCGGTCCAATTATTTTGGCGTTTATTCTATTCGCAGGCGCCATCGCAATTCCATCTTCATGGCTGACAGGCTTCATCACCGATAAGCGTGTGAAAGAGTCAGCAACAGCCTTGAATCCGAGCATGTTTCAAGGGCTATATTTACAAGATCAGATGCTCAAAGATCCGACATATCTTCCGATTTACGGGTCTTCTGAGCTTTCCCGGCTGGACGAGTTCCACCCATCTAATTATTTTCAGGTAAACAATGAGGGATTCACGCCATACCTTGTCGGCAAAGGCGGGTCTCAATCATTGATTCACTCTTTAAACTTCGCTGCCCATATGGATCAGCTGAAGGGCAAAAAAATCGTATTCATCGTGTCTCCGCAATGGTTTATTAAACGCGGGTCTGATGAACAGCATTTCGCGCCGAACTATTCTGCGCTGCAAGGGCTTGATTTGGCGTTTAATGATCAGATCAATCCTGAAATAAAAAAGAAAATGATGAAACGCATGCTGCGCTTTAAGGCTGTGCAAAACGACGCGATTCTTTCCGAGCTGTGCAAAGCAATCGTAAACGGCCAGAGGTGGAAAGTGAACGCGCTAAAGCCGGCGGCGAAAGTGTATTACAGCATGCTGGAAAAGAAAGATCTGTATTATTCAACGACAGAAACACCCGGACCAAAGCGTTATATCTCGCAGTCAGTAAAGGATAAATCATGGTCTGAACTGAATAAACTGGCGGATCAATCGGGCAAACGCCACTCCGGGTCTAACGATTTTCGTATCGACAACCCTGTCTATAAAAAGCTGAAGCCAAAAGTGCAAAAGCTGAAAGGGAAAAACAAAGGAAGATCGTATGCTGTATCACCGGAATACGGCGACTTTGAAATAATGCTGGATATCCTGAAGGATGCGGGCGCAGAACCTATGTTTGTCACTATTCCGGTTAACGGAAAATGGTACGATTACACAGGCTTCCCGAAAAAAGGACGCACTGACTATTACAAAAAGGTAAATAAACAAATCAGAGCCAAGGGCTTCCAGGTTGCTGATTTCTCAGGGCATGAATATGACCCGTATTTCATGAAAGACACCATCCACATTGGCTGGAAAGGCTGGGTGTATGTCGATAAAGCAATTGACGAATTTTATAAAACCGGTAAAGTCACTTCATCCTGAGCATCTCATAGGACGCGGCTGTATATTTCCTGCTAAGATTTGAAATAGTAAAGGAAATCAGCCAACTGAATAAGAGGTGTTACATCCATGAAGATGACAGGCAATACGGTTTTAATCACAGGGGGTTCTGCTGGCATCGGGCTTGAACTGGCCAAACGGCTGCTGGAGCTCGGCAATGAAGTCATCATTTGCGGACGCAGCGAGGCACGTCTTGCAGAAGCGAAGCAGCAGCTCCCAAACATCCATACAAAGCAATGTGATGTGGCAGACCGGTCGCAGCGGGAAGCATTGTTTGAATGGGCGCTAAAGGAATTTCCGGCCCTGAATGTTCTCGTCAACAACGCCGGCATTCAAAAGGAAATTGACTTTAAAAAAGGGACAGAGGAGCTTTTTGTGGACGGAGACGAAATTGAACTTAATTTCCAAGCGCCTGTCCATTTATCCGCCCTTTTTACGCCTCATTTGATGAAGCAGCCCGAGGCGGCAATCGTGCAGGTTACATCCGGGCTTGCTTTTAACCCGTTAGCTGTTTATCCGGTGTACTGTGCAACAAAAGCGGCACTTCACTCGTTCTCGCTTACGCTCAGACACCAGCTTCGCGATACAAGCGTGGAAGTGATTGAAATGGCGCCTCCTATGGTGGACACGGGCTTAAACCAAAAATCGCGCGATAAACAAGGCCTGACGTACCGGGGCATTTCATCTGAAGAATATGTTCAATATTTCTGGGACCGCTTGAAGGAAGGCAAACAGGAGATTACAAATGAACGTGTTGAGGGTCTTCGGGATGCCACTCGCGCCGATTATGACAGGGTATTCGAGCAAATGAACTCGCAGGAGAATTAATTTCTCCTGCTTTTTTCATATGAATTTCTTACAAATTTGAGCAAACCTATTGCGATTATTTGTTGAAGGTATACAATAGAATATAATTATTTTCAAATAAGTTTGATAATATAAACAATTTAACAGCAGGGAGATTGACCATGACTAAACAAACGATTCGCGTTGAATTGACATCAACAAAAAAACCGAAACCAGACCCAAATCAGCTTTCGTTCGGAAGAGTGTTTACAGACCACATGTTTGTAATGGACTATGCGGCAGATAAAGGTTGGTATGATCCAAGAATCATTCCTTATCAGCCCTTATCAATGGATCCGGCCGCGATGGTCTATCACTACGGCCAAACCGTGTTTGAAGGGTTAAAGGCTTACGTGTCAGAGGATGACCATGTCCTGCTTTTCAGACCGGAAAAAAATATGGAACGCCTGAATCAATCAAACGACCGCCTCTGCATCCCGCAAATTGATGAAGAACAGGTTCTTGAAGGCTTAAAGCAGCTTGTCGCAATTGATAAAGACTGGATTCCAAATGCGGAGGGCACATCCCTTTATATCCGTCCGTTCATCATCGCAACCGAGCCTTTTCTTGGTGTTGCGGCATCTCACACGTATAAGCTCTTGATCATTCTTTCTCCGGTCGGCTCTTATTACAAAGAAGGCATTAAGCCTGTCAAAATCGCTGTTGAAAGTGAATTTGTCCGTGCGGTAAAAGGCGGAACAGGAAATGCCAAAACCGCAGGGAACTACGCTTCAAGCTTAAAAGCGCAGCAGGTAGCCGAAGAGAAAGGATTTTCACAAGTGCTTTGGCTGGACGGAATCGAAAAGAAATACATCGAAGAAGTCGGAAGCATGAACATTTTCTTCAAAATCAATGGTGAAATCGTAACACCGATGCTGAACGGCAGCATCCTGGAAGGCATTACGCGCAATTCTGTCATTACCTTGCTTAAGCACTGGGGCTTTCCTGTTTCAGAACGAAAAATTGCGATCGATGAGGTCATCCAAGCCCATAAAGACGGCATCCTTGAAGAAGCCTTCGGAACAGGTACAGCAGCCGTTATTTCGCCAGTCGGCGAGCTGATTTGGCAGGGTGAAACACTGTCAATTAACAATGGTGAAACAGGGGAAATCGCAAAAAAACTATATGACACGATTACAGGCATTCAAAAAGGCGCTGTCACAGACGAATTCGGATGGACGACCGAAGTTGCAGCACTGACTGAAAGCAAGTAAGAAAAAAGCCGGACCATTACAGGCCGGCTTTTTTTACGCTTCAATTTTGTTGAAGAACTGCGGCAGATACGCTTTGTGCGCCTCCAGCATGTCGTCTAAAATCTGTTTGGCCACAGTATCGGATGGGACAAGCGGGTTAATCGTCATGGCAAGGAGGGCGGTTTGATAGTCACCTGTAACTGCCGCTTCTGCCGCGACACGCTCAAAGGATTTGATTTGCTGGACGAGGCCGCGGACAGACACCGGCAAGTCGCCGACAGCAATTGGCTTAGGGCCTGTTTTCGTCATCACACAGTTCACTTCAACTGCGGAATCGTCTGGAATGCTCGCTATTGCACCATTATTGATCGTGTTCACCGGCTGAATGTCATGTTTATCATTGTAAATGGAGCTGATTAGGTTACATGCTGCATCACTGTAGTAAGCTCCGCCCCGTTTTTCCAGCTGCGGCGGTTTGATCGCAAGGTTCGGATCTTTATAGAGCTCAAACAGCTCTTTTTCGACCTTCTGCACGACTTCAGCGCGGGTGCCCTCCGTTTGTGATGCTTCCAGTTCGTGCTCCAGCATTTCTTTTGTTTTGAAATAGTAACGGTGATAGCCGCAAGGGATCACATTGAGCGCTTTTAAGAAATCCGGTTCCCATTCGGCGCCTGAGATATTTTTCATCGTCATCGCGTTTTTCGGGTCACCCATCGCCTCGATGACTTGCTCTTTCACACTTACGCCGTCCAAGAAAACATCCAGCCCGAACACCATATGATTCAGTCCGGCGAATTGGACTTCTACGCGGTCCACATCTACATCAAGCGCTTTGGCTACGCCCATTTTGATGCCGATTGGAACATTACAAAGACCGACGACTTTCTTCAGGTTGGAGTAGCGAAGCAAGGCTTCTGTTACCATGCCGGCAGGGTTTGTGAAGTTAACAAGCCAAGCGTTCGGGCAGAGCTCTTCTATGTCCTTTGCGATCTCAAGGATGACCGGAATCGTGCGTAATCCTTTAAACAGGCCTCCCGGACCGTTTGTTTCCTGGCCAATTACTCCGTATTTTAGTGGAATGCGCTCATCCTTTGCTCTTGCCTGCAAAAGTCCGACACGGAATTGAGTCGTGACAAAGTCTGCGTCTTTCAGCGCTTTTCTCCGGTCGAGCGTAAGATGAATGTCAATCGGGACGCCTGCTTTTTCAACCATCCGTTTGGCGAGTGTGCCGACAATATTCAGCTTTTCTTCGCCCTCAGGGATATCGACGAGCCATAATTCACGCACAGGCAGCTCATCATACCGTTTAATGAACCCTTCCACTAGCTCGGGCGTATAGCTTGAACCTCCGCCAATCGTTACAATCTTCAATCCTTTTGTCATATGCTTGCTCCCCTTTGCTCGGTGATTTTTTCATATAACTCAATGATCTCTGCAGCCATATCCTTCACTGTCATTGCATTCATTAAATGATCCTGTGCATGAACCATCAGAAGCGTCATTTCCGTTTTATCTCCGCCCGCTTCATTTTGGATCAGCTCTGTCTGATAGTGATGGGCTTTTGACAATTCTTCAGCAGCGTCTTGAAGCTTTTTCCGCGCTTCTTCTGCGTCGCCGCTTTTCGCTACGGCAATGGCCTCCATTGCGGAGCTCCTTCCGTTTCCTCCGTGAAGGATAATTTGAAAAATGATTTGTTCCATTTTCTCATTCACGCGATTCACTTCCTTTCTCTACAGAGCCGCTTCCTTGTCATCTGATGCAGCAGGTGTTTGGACCAGCTCCAGATCGTTTTCTTCTTTCAGCTTCTGCTTATCCCACATTCTGAAGAATGGATAGTAGACAACAAAGGATACGGCAATATTAATGGCTTGCATGACCGCGCCTGAGACTTTTCCTCCTGTCGCCAAGTAGCCTGAAAAGATCGGCGGCATGGTCCACGGCACTGCGATACCCGCCGGTTTGGCGACAAGGCCGGTGCTCATTCCGATGTACGTGAGTGTCACTGTGACAAGCGGCGTGATGATAAACGGAAGTAAGAGCATTGGGTTCATGACGATCGGCATCCCGAATATAATCGGTTCGTTAATATTGAAGATGGCCGGGCCGATCGCAAGTTTTCCGAGCTGTTTCATTTGTTTGCTTCGGGCACGCAGGAACATCGTGACAACCAGTGCCAATGTCGCGCCGCTTCCGCCGATATTGACCCAGATATCGAAAAATTGCTGGGTGAAAATCTTAGGAAGCTCCTCTCCTGCTTGGAACGCAATTCGGTTGGCATCCATTGCACCGTACCAAATCGGTGCCATGACGCCGCCGACAATATTGGCGCCGTGAAGTCCGCAGGCCCATAAAAGCATTTTGACGGCTTCGGCGACAAGGCTTCCTCCAAGACTTCCTCCAAGAATGGAAAGCGGAGTCCCCAGTAAAACGCTTACAATATTATGAAGACTTTCAAACGGTGTCGCTTCAACTGCCAGCCGGGCTGCCCAAATCAGAAAGATGACGGCAAAGCCGGGAATTAAAGCGACAAATGACTTGCTTACCGCCGGCGGAACGCCGTCCGGCATTTTGAAGACTAAATTGCGCTGGATAATGAGACGGTAAATCTCTGTGGACACCATCGCGATAATCATGGCGACAAACAGGCCTTTGCTTCCCATGAGCGAAAGCGGAATCCCGCCGCCGACCATGATTTCTTTCGTCGCTCCATCCGGTGTAAACGGCACTTGATAAGGTGTTGCTAATAAAAATGCCGCAAGGGAAATGGCTCCGGCCGACAAAGCATCGACGCCGTATTTCTCGGCGAGCCGGTAGGCGATGCCGAACGCGGCGACTAGCCCCATAATTTCAAAGGTGGCGTCAACTGGGTAGGCCAGTTTTTCAGACCAGGAGCTGCCAAACGTTTTTGCCATAAACTCAGCGTATCCCGGGATTGGGAGATTGCCGATGATAAGGAAAAAGGAGCCGATGATAATCAGTGGCATCGTGAGGATGATACCATCACGCAGCGCCTGCAAATGACGCTGTCCTGCAATTCTTCCTGCTATAGGCATGACCTTTTCTTCTAAGATCTGATTGACTTTATTCACATAGCCCGCCCCTTTCTATGACACATTTCCAAGCTGTTCAGCCGATTTCAGCACTTCCGCCCCGTTGCAAGTGCCATAATGGACGGTATTAATGACGTCTACCGGAACCCCCTTTGACTCTCCTAATTTTTTGAGCTGCGGAAGCATATAACGGACTTGCGGCCCGAGAAGCAGTACATCCGCTTTATCGATATGATTTTGTACAGAATCGCCTGAAACTGCCCAAATGGTATAGTTTTTTCCTTGTTCCTGCGCACTTTTTTCCATCTTGCTCACCAGTAAGCTAGTAGACATGCCTGCTGCACAAACGAGTAATATATTCATGTAAAAGACCCCCTAGAGTTTGATCAATCTTGTTATATCCTGCTGTTGCTATCATCATATTATGAAATCGCTTTCATAAACACTCAAGGTTTTTCCGCAGGAAACGGAAAAAAGGTATATACAGGCTGTCAGCCCAGCTTTTTTTGGTCAAACACATCCGAAAGCTCTTGATACGAACGGCATTTGATCAGCTGGTTCACCGCCGCCGGGTCATCCAAAATGCTGCCCAGAAGTTTATACATGCTTTGCAAATCTGTTGTGTTCTCCTTCTCGACACAAAGCAGACAGACAAATTGAACACGCTGATTCTCCCAATCGATCGGTTTTTTGAGCGTACAAACGGCCCAAAACGTAGTTTTTGTCTGCGGAACGAGCGGGTGCGGGATGGCAACTAGATTGCCAAAGCACGTTGGCGACATGTCTTCTCTTTCAAAAATGGAATCTATGATTTCTTCATCTGCATAGCCGCATTCGACCGCTTTCTGCCCTAAAAATTGAATCACTTCTTCTTTTGTGCGCAAATCCTCCTGAAAAAAAACGAGTTCCTTTCTTAGATAGCGGTCTGCTTTTTCCTTTTCATCACTTAGAATGGATTCTATTTTTGTAAAGTCAGTTCCGCCTAAAAGTGTGTTAACCTTCAGTACGGGTACAGGGAGCTCTTTTTTCATCGGAATGGTGCTGATGACAAAATCAATGGATTCATAGGATATTTGGTCAAGACTGTAATACTCAGCCGTTCCAAGAATATCGAGCCGATTGCCGAAATGGGAACGGAGTTTTTCGCGCAGAAGCTGGGCGCTTCCGGCACCCGATGCGCATACAATGATACAGCGTTTCGGCGGGCTTTCTGTTTTTTTTCGTTCAATCGCGGCGCCAAAGTGGAGAGCCAAATATCCAATTTCGTTTTCATGAATGTCGATGTCTGTTTGTTCCTTTATCACCAACCCCGCAATGATCCCAGCTTCAAAAGCGAGCGGGTAATGTTCCTTGATCGCTGCCAGCATCGGATTTCGAAGATTCATGCCATATCTGTTGCGGCTAATCGCAGGCTTCACATGCAGGGCCAATCCGATTTTCAGCTCTTTGTCATGCAGAATGCCGAGCTTCAGTTCACGATCAACGGCTTTGATCATGGCAAATGTCAGCTGATCGGTTTCTTCTTCTATTGAAAATGTGTCCTCTCCGCATTGTGATTGTGTCATTCGTTTTGTGCCAAGGAGATGCATGGTGATGTACGCTGTCTCGTCTTTCGGAAACGTAACGGCAAGCGCTGATTCCAGTTCTTTTACGATGGCTTCTGCAGCCTGGTATTCTTTTTGATGCAGGATATGATCCATATCTTCAGGGAAAAGAGATACATAGTTTTCCGTTCTGATCCGTTTACAGGCGATAGCGATATGGATAATGAGGTTATTCAGTCCCAAGTTGGACAGAGGAATGCGGTCGTTTCTCATTTTTTTCAGGATGGCGGAACGGATGATCTCAATTTCTTCTTTTGGCAAAATATCAGCCTTTTCATTCAAAACATCCATCTCCGTTTCTCTTTCATCGACGATGTACTCCGCCATACAGTACCTCATCTGCACCTCGTCCCCGCGCAGCTTGAAGCCATAATTCGGACGTGTTTCCATGACGATGCGGTAAGGCAGCAGACGTTTCTTTACTTCCTTTATATCCGATTGGAGTGTAGATTTTGAGATGAATAGTTCTTCAGCCAGTTCATCGAGCTTAAGGTAATGATCCGCCAGCAGCAAACGTTTCATCAGATAGGCCATTCTCTCCTCCGGCAATACCGGCAGGCCCTTTTTTTGCTGAAACACATCTTGCAGCAGCACCCTAAAAGTCTGCTCATCATTAATGCTGAGCTTGTAGCCGGAGCCTCTTACCGATTGTACAAAGGCACCGTGGCCGCTTAGTACACCTTGCAGTTCCTTTATATCATTGCGGACCGTCCGCGTCGTTACATTTAATTGTGCGGCAAAAAACGAGCTTGTCAACGGGGCTTCAGCCGCCATCAGCAAGCGCAGAATATCACGAAGTCGCCCATGAAGCATGAGAAAAACCTCCTATCTAGTAGATGCAGGGATTCAGTGAATAGGCAGAAAGGATGATGAAGGGATGCGAAATGTATATAAATTCTATAATGGAGAGAATGGCAAGTCAATGAACATCCGGAGGACGAGAGGAAAACTGACCCATAAAAAAACAGCCGGGGTCAGCCGGCTGTTCTGGATGTTGACATATTCTTTTGTTTAGATGCCTTTCGATCCTTCATGATTTTTCGAACAATCGGGTAAATGAGCGGCGCCCATTTGATAACGGTTTTGATCATCTTTTTCAAAGCTCCGATTCTCCCTTCTTTTTTCTCAACCATTCCCCTGATTGCCTCTTCCTTAAACATGCTAACGCGACACGTACCTGTTTCCCGTCACCCAGAAACGCCATGGATAATCGCGGGCCTCCCCGCTGTTGTCGATGCCGATGCGCGGACCGGTTGAAATCTGCTCCGGTGTGTACCCTTTTTCAATGTAAAGCGGCTCTTCCGTGATCCAGCGCCCATAGTCATTCATCGTGACGCCAAGCGCTTTTGTGAGCTTTCCGGGACCGTTTGTCCATTCCCTAGGACTCCTGCCCAGTCTTCTCTCCTCCATTAACAGCTGGCCTTCATGCGGCTCAATCGCCCTGATTAAAACCGCTTGCGGGACATCCTCTTCCGCGGCAACGACATTCAGCAATGTATGGGTGTGCATCACATATGTATACACCCGCCCAGCCTCTGCAAACATGATTTCAGTCCGCTTCGTCCGGCGGTTGTTAAAGCTGTGTGCCGCTCTGTCTCCAGCCCCCATATAGGCCTCTGTTTCCACAATATAGCCTGACGCTATGCCTTCGTCTGTTTCTTTTACAAGAAGGCAGCCGAGAAGCGACGGGGCAAGCTCAAGAGCGGTTTTTTGATAAAACGTGATGGGCAGCGGATTTTTTTCTCTCGTCACGAATCGACCTCTCCTTTTACCGATTTTTGTACATTGTACCATTCCCGAAGCAGATGAAAAAAAACGGCTGTTTTAAAATCTTTCCATTCAGGGAATATTGTTACCGTTCAAAAAAGGAGGGTCAACCCATTGAAAGATGATCATCATAACAAGCAGCACGGATCAAATGCCCAGGGCAGCGAGGATGCGCTTTCTCATAAGACGTCCGGGAAAAATGAGTCAGAGGATACCTTAACGAATAGGCAGGGGCATCCTGTTACTGACAACCAAAATGTGAGAACCGTCGGGAACAGAGGGCCTACAACGCTTGAGAACTATGATTTTCTCGAAAAAATCAGCCACTTCGACCGGGAACGCATCCCAGAGCGCGTTGTTCATGCCAGGGGAGCAGGTGCACACGGGTATTTTGAAGCGTACGGAAGCTTCGGAGACGAACCGATTTCAACATATACCCGGGCCAAACTCTTTCAAGAAAAAGGCAAGAAAACACCGGCATTTGTCCGTTTTTCAACTGTGAATCATGGAAAACACTCACCTGAAACATTGAGAGACCCGCGCGGTTTTGCCGTAAAGCTATATACAGAAGACGGAAACTGGGATTTGGTCGGGAACAACCTGAAAATCTTTTTTATCCGCGACCCGCTGAAATTTCCGGATCTTGTACACGCATTTCAGCCTGATCCAGTGACCAACATCCAGGATGGGGAACGTATTTTTGATTTCATTTCTCAGTCTCCTGAAGCGACACATATGATCACTTTCTTGTTTTCGCCTTGGGGCATTCCGGCCAACTACCGGCAAATGCAGGGTTCAGGGGTACATGCCTATAAATGGGTAAATGAGGAGGGCAAGGCCGTTCTCGTGAAATACCATTTCGAACCGAAGCAGGGTATCCGCAACCTGACACAGAAGGAAGCAGAAGAGATCCAAGGGAAAAACTTTAACCATGCCACACAGGATTTATATGACGCGATCGAAAATGGCGATTATCCGGAGTGGGAAGTGTATGCCCAAATCATGAGTGATGATGAACATCCTGAACTGGACTTTGATCCTCTTGATCCGACAAAACTGTGGTATAAAGACGATTTCCCATGGAAACCGATCGGCAAATTGGTGCTTAACAAAAATCCGGAAAACTACCATGCGGAAGTGGAGCAAGCTTCATTTGGAACGGGAGTGCTTGTCGACGGTCTTGATTTTTCCGATGACAAACTGCTTCAAGGGCGGACGTTTGCCTACTCTGATACGCAGCGCTACCGTGTAGGCGCAAATTACCTGCAGCTCCCGATCAACTCGCCGAAAAAGCATGTCGCCACCAACCAAGAAGGCGGGCAAATGCAATATCGGGTTGATAGAGCAGAAGGACAAAACCCGCACGTCAACTATGAGCCATCCATTATGGGCGGGCTGAATGAAGCGAAGCAGGATGGAAAAGACCATACCCCTCATGTCGAAGGTGATGTAAAGCGTGAAGCAATTGACAGAACAAACAACTTCGGACAGGCTGGGGAAACGTACCGGAGATTTACTGAATTTGAACGGAACGAATTGATTACGAATTTGGTGAATACGCTTTCTACGTGCCGAAAAGAAATTCAGGATCAGATGATTGAGAATTTCACAAAAGCTGATCCTGACTATGGAAAACGCGTCGCGGAAGGGCTGAAAAAAGCTTCCGAAAACAACAGCAACGGGCCGATCGGCACAACTGAAACGGAACAGGCTGCAAAGCAGGCTGAACAGGAGAGCCATCCATCTGATCCGTATTAAAAACAGCGAACAGGGCTTTTTTAGAAGTCCTGTTTTTTATTTTTCTATTGAAACGCTTTCAATAATTGTGTTGTACTGGAAGGAAAGGGGTGGAGAGAACAATGGAATTACGGCAGGACTTGATTCCTCAGAAAAAAACAATCGGCGCTTTAGATCACGCCGTTTTTTTATGCATGGTATTTTGTTTCTGGTTTTCAGGCTATATTTATGTGCCTGTATTCAGCCTGTATTTGGAGGATCTGCACTTTTCATACGGCGCAATCGGCCTCATTCTCGGCAGCTACGGGGTCACGCAAATCCTTCTGCGCTTCCCGCTCGGCCTTCTGTCAGATATCCTGTTTTCTTTGCGCAAGCAATTGTTAATTGCCGGGTTCGGCTTTTCCGTCCTAAGCAGCCTGCTATTTCTGGTGTTTGATTCATTCTTCTTCGTGCTGGCCGCCCGGCTGTTTGCGGGAATTACTGCTTCTATGTGGGTGATGGCGACCATTTTATACGCACATTATTTCAATAATGGCAATGCATCAAAAGCAATGGGCATCATGCAGTTTTTTACCGTCATGCCTCAGTTTGTCAGCATTGTGTTCTGCGGACTCGCCGCAGCCCATTTAGGGAGGCAGGTTCCTTTTTGGATGGCGCTGGCAGCCTCTGCCGCAGGTCTGGTGATCTGCTGCTTTATTAAAGATCCGTCTGCTCCTCCGGCGAACCGCGACACCATCCATGTCTATCAATACGTCAAAGACACATTGCGGCTGCCAAAGCTGAAGCTTTTCACCATCCTGTCTATGACGGCTCATGCCGTATTATTTATGACAGTGTTTGGTTTTACGCCGCTTTACATCAATCAGCTCGGAATGGGCGACACGGAGCTGCTTTGGGTGATGGGCGCCTTTTTCCTCCCCCACGCAGCCGCCACATTAAGCTTTGTGTTTCTGCGCTTTACAAGCCCTATCGCCTACTCCGTGATGCTCATTAGCTTTGCTGTCACTGGGGTCTGCTTGCTATATGTTCCTTATTCAGCCACATTGTTCACGGTTTGCATCACACACGCCTGTATCGGGCTGGCGCTCGGCTTCGTTTTTCCTCTGCTGCTAAGCCATGTCGTCGAAATCAGTTCTGTCCGTTTAAAAATGTCAGTGATGGGGTTTTATCAATCATTTTATGCGCTAGGCATCTTCCTCGGGCCCCTTCTTGCCAGTAGAATCGCACAGCTTTTCGGGCTTACGGGAGTTTTTTACGGAGCCGGGTCGCTGGCATTTGCCGCCTTTTTTGTGATGCTCGCGCAAAAACGTAACATGATCAGTTAATAGCTTTCATACCGCTGGAAGCGCCACACAGAAAACATGGCAAGAAGCATGATGCACAGTATGGAGAAAGTGAGTGACCATCCGAAAAAATCTGCCCGCTCTCCATGAAGAAGGATATGCTCCGCCTGCTTGCAAAGCTCGGCCGGAAGCCACTTCGCATGATCTGGGAATAGTGAAACAGCAAAAGAAACAGCTGCTGTGAACCCGATCCCGCAAGCCGCAGCTGCTCCGAGAGACCGGAATATCGTGCTTCCGGCAAGGCCGGCAGTCACAATAAATATCACCCAAAGAGCGTAAAGGCCAAGACTTGCGGCAAAGCGGCTGAATGATGCATCCTCAAACAGCAGCCGGACGTAATAATACGCAAGCCCATATCCAGCTGCGAACGACAGAATGCCGATCACACTTTGGGTGAGCCATTTACTCACGATATAATGGGCTGCCGTCACAGGCCGTGACATGATCAGCGCCGTTACCCCTTGATTCCTTTCATTCGCTACACAGCCCATCACACTAAAGATGATTAGAGCCATGCCAAGCGTGTTGAATTGAGAAAGCGTGCTGACCATCACTTCAGACCCGGAGGGCACCGTAAAACTGATTTTCATGCCATCAGGAAGATTTCCTCCATGTGCGATGATGTCCGGCATATAATAAATGGTCAGCGGCTGTGTCAGTCCGACGATCATCATCGCAATCGGCAGCCAAACCAGCTTGCCGCTTTTCCACCCTTCCAGCCATTCCTTCTGCAATAGCGCCATCATCACCTTCATGCGTGCACCACCTTGAGGTAGACGTCTTCGAGAGACTCGGTTTTCTGTTCAAAACGGGTGACGGTCAATCCCTTCCGGATACAATCACTTAATAAGGATCGGCCAGCGTGTATATCAGGCAGCTCGAAAACAGCTTGGGATTGATTCTTATAGACAATAGCTGAGATGTAAGGCTTCTCTTCAAGCCAGCCCTTCAGCTTCTCTTTCACTGTAAGGGTAAAAACGTTCGTTTGATGCTGTTTTTTCAGCTCCTGCAGCTCACCTTTCCATGAAACCTCACCGTTTTTCATAATCACCACTTGATCACACACCTGCTCTGCATCGTGCAAAACGTGTGTTGAAAACAGAACGGCCATATGCTTCTTCAGCTCCCGCATCATGTCCAGCACCTCGAACCGTCCTGTCGGATCAAGTGCAGACACCGGTTCATCCAATATCAAAAGCTTCGGTTTATGGAGCAGTGCCTGTGCCAGACCGAGTCTTTGTTTCATGCCTCCTGAATAGCCCCCAATCCTTTTGTGTGCTGCTTCGTGCAAACCGACAAATTCCAGCATCTCACCGATCTCCTCTTGGCACTTTTTCTTTGGAAGACCGGATAGTCGCCCGGCAAATATTAAAAATTCATTTGCGGTCATCCACGAATAAAAAGCAGGATACTGCGGGAGGTACCCAATCAAACGCCGATCCAGCTTTTTTTCTCCTAACAGCTTAATGCTTCCGGAGGTTGGCGAAAGCAATCCAGCCAGCATTTGCAGAGTCGTGGTTTTGCCGGCTCCATTAGGTCCTAATAGTGCGACACACTCATTTTCATTCACGTGAAAACTGACATTCTTTACAGCTTCATGATGCCGATATGTTTTGCATAATGACTCAATAGACAGCATGCCACTCACCTTTGCTTTCTGCCGACGGTGAAAAATAAAATCGGCCCGATAATATTGATACATACGATGATTGCAGCCCACATCCACTTTGGCCCGTTTGTCCGCTCTTCTTTTATGCAGCTGATGAGAGCAAACACCGCCAAAGCCAACTGTAATACAATCAGCGGCAAAATCATTTCCCAAGAAATATTCATTGCTTGATCCCCCTTTTCTTCCGATCCGGCCTAATGACAAATAAGTAATAACAAATCAGCGGCATCGGTACTTGAATCAATCCGACAATCCCCCAAACCCATGCCATGCGATTTCGTTTTTTCGCATCAATAAATAAAAAGATTCCCTGCGCCACTACGAGGAGACAAGCCGCAACCGTGATGACAATTTCTGTTTGTGTCATCGGCGCTCCACCTCGCATTCCCCGAGCTGTCTTTTTTTCTCGGTCACAATCAAAATCGGCAGGGTAGCAAGCACACAAACCTGAAGTACAATAAACACAGCGGGAGCTTGAGTGAATGCCAGGATCGCCGCACTCACAACCATCAGCGCGCAGAATACAAATAAAATGATCTCTTTTAGCAGTTTTCTTCTGCGTTCAGCTTTCATTTGTGACAGCTGGTAAAGCAGTTCTTTTTGATTCGGTATAGAGGGATTGGCTGTTTCATCAATTTTCTGCAATTCTGATTTTAAATGAAGAGATACCTTTTCTTTATTCATCGTCCCACTCCTTTCTGATTTGCTGGAGCCCTTTATGCACTCTGGACTTTACCGTGCCTTCCTTGATCTGCAGCATCAGCCCGATTTCGGCGTAGGTATAGCCGTAGTAATGCCTTAATAAAACCGGCGTGCGCAGTTTAGGGTCCAGCTTTGAAAACAGATCGAGCGTTTCGCTCCATTCTGCTCCTTTCACTGACACGTCCCACTTGATCTTGCGGATTGCTTCCTCCGTAACCGCCTGATTCCGTTTCCATTCTCTCTTTCTCTTTTTTTGGTGATCGAGGTAGAGCCTGGATGCAATAGAAATCAGCCACGTGGAGAATTTGGAACGGCCTTGGAAGCTTCTTAAATGAATGTACCCTTTCAAAAAGGTTTCCTGAACGAGCTCCTCGCTGAGGTCAGGATGAAGAGAAAGTTTTAGCAAATATTTATATAAAAAAGAATAATGATAGTGGAAAAGAGCTGTAAACGCTTCGTCGTCTCCCTCTTTCGCCTGTTGTATCAGCTGCTGTTCTTCGTGTGTATCCAATGGCCGCGATCCCCCCTTTTTTTGTTTTTCTGCCTTATGTGACGACACCGGATTTAAAAGCGTTCATCTTTTTTTACAATTCTTTTCAGCCATTGACAGATCAGGTTTCCCAGCCGTTTGGCTGCATATCCTTATTTGTAAACCCCCTCATAGTCTGTTAAGCTATGACTTTATGTCGATTTCAAAAAAACATCCAATATGGAGGACGATGCATTGAAAGTAGAAAGGCGAACGATTGAATATATTCCGAATGAAGAAAGACATGGTAAAGCGAAAGATTTATTTCCCGTATGGTTCGGGGCTAATATGCATATCACCACGTTAGTGACCGGCACGATTCCCGTTGCAATGGGACTAAATTTGTTTTGGAGTGTTGCCGCTATTATTTGCGGAACCTTAATCGGTGCCATATTTATGGCGTCTCATTCCGCGCAAGGCCCTCAGCTTGGCATCCCGCAAATGATTCAAAGCCGTGCCCAATTCGGCGTAATTGGAGCGATTCTTCCCCTCTTCTTAGTCATGTTTATCTACCTTGGTTTCTTCGCAAGCAGCACGATTTTGGCGGCCGGAACCTTAAGCAGCTTTGTTCCCATCCCGGGATCATGGAGCATTATAGGCTTAAGCGCCGTATGTTTTTTACTCACCATTTTCGGCCATGATTTGATTCACAAAATGCAAAAAATCCTTTCTTGGACCTCTTTTGCTGTGTTTTTCGCTGCAACGATTCTTATTTTTCAATTGCCTATTCCGGCAGGCAGCTGGATTCCCGGAGCAGTTGATCTGCCCATTTTCTTGGTGGCAGTCAGCGCAGTTGCGACGTGGCAGCTTGCCTACGCGCCGTATGTTGCCGATTATTCAAGATATTTGCCAGTACAAACACCGGCTTCAAAAACATTTTGGTACAGCTATGCAGGTACATCTGTCAGCTCCATCTGGATGATGCTGCTCGGCGCTTTGCTGACAACTGCACTGCCTGACTTTACGGCAAACTCAGGAAGCCAGATTGTCCAATTGTTCGGCCCCTTCTCATTTATTATGCTGATCATTGTGTTATTTGGACAAATGGCAATCAATGTTTTTAACCTGTATGGAGCTTTCATGTCCACGACAACAACGCTGGAGCCGTTTCTGAAATTAAAAGTCACGCCCAAAGTCAGAATCACCATGATCCTGGGTGTCACGCTTGTCGGCACAGTCTTAAGCCTGCTGGGGCAAAGCAATTTTATGGAGCTGTTTTTGAGTTTTATCTTTTTCATCAGTTATTTCTTAATTCCATGGACGGCCATCAATTTAGTCGATTACTACTTTGTCCGCCACGGAAAGTATCAAGTCAAAGCCATGTTCGATGTAAACGGGCCTTATGGAAAGGTCAATTGGATCACCACGATTGCGTTCGTTCTGTCCATCTTGTTGGAAATTCCGTTTATCAATACAACCTTTTACATCGGACCGCTAGCCAAAATGTTTGGCGGCGGAGACATCGCATGGATTGTCGGCCTGGCCGTGCCTTCTGTGCTTTACTATGTATTAATGAAACCGCGTCTGAAAAAACGGGCGGGGTATCAAGAAAAGCTGTCTTCTCTATGAAGACAGCTTTTTTATCATTCAAATCGCTTCCACACGCGGGGCAGCATGTCAGAAAGCTCGTGAGCAAGCAGCGTATGAGCGGAATGCTCGTCCGTCCAGAGCTCGGCGCACGCGCCGTGCAGATAGACTGCGTTTAATATGGCGTGCTTTGAGTCCTCATGGCAGCAGAGCATCCCCAATATCATGCCCGTCAGCGTGTCACCGGTTCCGCCTTTGGCGAGCGCCCCGTTTCCGGTTGGGTTGAGCCAGCAGTCGCCATCAGGAAACGCGATGACGGTTTGATTTCCTTTTAATACAATGACAGTCTGCAGCCGAGCCGCCCACTCCTTTGCATGCTCCGCTCTTTTGTTTTGCAGCTCGTTCACTGGCACTCCTGTCATGCGGGAAAATTCGCCCGGGTGCGGCGTAAGGATGACAGGCGCCTCCCGTTTCGGATATGTGCGCTTTGCCAGCGCTCCGGCATCCAAAACAACAGGGCAATCCGCCGCAAGTGCATGATCGACTGCCTGCTGTACGCTTTCCGTTTGCGGAAGACCTGATCCGATGGCAATGGCCCGGTACTTCTCTTCAAGCTGAGCCTCCGCCGCTTTTTTCCAGCCGTTACGCCAATAGGTCGCCTCAGGAAGAACAGGAACAATCAGCGGGATCACGCTTTCAGACGTACCGATGACAAGCTTGCCGAGACCGCTCCGCATGGCCCCAAGCCCCGCAAGAAGCGCCGCGCCCGGCATGTCGTCGCTTCCCGCCAGCAGCAAGGCCGTACCGTACGTGCCTTTATGGCTCTCGGCATCTCTTTCAGGGAGCGAGGCCCTCACATGCTCCTCCGTCCAAAATGGAACATTCATCTCTATCCCTCCTCTTCTTTCTCTTCCTATTTTTCCTGCACCTTTTCTTTTTCAAACAAAAAAGACAGCCTTTTAGGGCTGTCTTCTATTTTACAGGAACATCAAGGTGATACAGGCGGCGATATCGTTCGTTTGCCGCCAACAGCTCCTCATGGGTTCCTTCCATTTCCGTTTTTCCGTTTTCGAGAAATACGATTTTATCGGCTGCTTCCACTCCCGCGAGATGGTGTGTAATCCATAGAATCGTTTTTCCTTTCAGCACCTCAAACACCGTTTCCATCAATTCACGCTCAGTGATGGGGTCGAGGCCGACTGTTGGCTCATCAAGGATGATGATCGGCGTATCCTGCAGCAAGATCCGCGCAAGTGCGATCCGCTGGCGCTCTCCACCAGAAAAACGGATGCCCGTTTCCTGTACAGAGGTATGATATCCGTCAGGAAGCGACTCAATGTAGTCATGCAGCTTGACCTGCTTTGCGGCACGGCGCACATCTTCGTCGCTTGCTTCTCCGTTTCCGAGCCTGATGTTGTTCAAAATACTTGTATCAAACAGGTGCGGTTTTTGATTTAACACAGCCACCGCATCAGCAATCTGATCCTTTAACAGCGCTGTCTCCACTCCGTTTAACGTTACAGAACCGGAGTCCGGTTTTAAGGCGCCTTCGATTAATGCAAGCGACGTTGATTTCCCAGAGCCGCTTCGGCCAAGCAGCGCCATTTTTTCTCCTTGGCGCAGCGTAAAGGAAAAGTTGTCAAGCACTTGGCTGCTGTTGTCATAAGAAAACGTCACATCACGAAAGGACAGGGTAACATCTTGGAGATCAAGCGTTTGTGCCCCTGATTCTGTTTGTGATGCCTCCGGCTGAGGAGCCACCCTGTTCATGCGTTTGATAGAATCCTGATAGCCCGGCACTTCGCCTAAGGCATCCGAAAGCGGCAAAAAGGCTTCCGTCAGCGGGAACACCACAAGCACAAAAGCGGCAATCATCGTTTTAGCGAGCTCGCCGTCCGCTTGCTGTCCTGCTGTCCAAAAGAGCATCAGCAAAATAAGGCCGGCGACAAGGCATTGCGCAGCAAAGTCCCGCCATCTTGTAAAGCGTTGTTTTTTCCGTTCAAGCTCAAACCAATCATGCTCCTCTTTTTCATACGCATCAATAAAAGCATGCCGGCGTCCGCTGAACATCCAATCGCTGACACCCATCACGGCATCTGTCAAACGGCTGTACAGCACATTCCGTCCGCTTTTCAGCTTCGCATTCCTCGCTCTCGTCACGAGCAAAGACACAACCGGAAACAATACAACGAGAACAAACAAATACAGCGCAATCAAGATGGCAAACGGCCAAGAGAAGAAGCCGAGCGCTATCACTGACACAGCATACAGTAACAAGGCTGAGATCGCAGGAAAAATCGTTTTTAAGAAAGCATCCTGCAAATGTTCAATATCCTCAGACAAAATGCCGAGCATATCCCCTGTGCGAAAACGGGAACGCAGCATCAAAGCACCCGGCTCAAGCATATTGTAAAGGCGGACGCGCATGTCAGATACGATTTTCAAAATGATGTGATGGCCGACGAGCCGTTCCACATATCGCGACACAGACCGTGCAATCCCAAAGGTTCGGACAGCGACAATCGGCACATAAATGAGCAGGATGTTTTCCGGCCTTGTCGCCGCTTTAGAAATCAAGAATCCTGAGGTGAACATGAGGAAAGCAGCAGAAAAAATCGTCACCGCGCCCAAAAAGATAACCAGAACGAACAGGCGGGCATTTTGCTTAATATACGGCAAAATCCATTCTTCTTTCTTCATGCTCTTTCCCCCAGTTGTGCCTTCACGAGTTTAGTGTACACACCGTTTTTCTTCAGCAGTTCATCGTGAGTCCCGATTTCCGCAACCCTGCCCCCGTCAAGCACGATAATTTCATCCATATCAAGCATCCAGTGAAGGCGGTGAGTCGCGAGAAAGACGAGCTTATCCTCAAATAAATCCAGCATCGTTTCTTTTATTTCATATTCTGTTTCGATATCAAGATGGGCGGTCGGCTCATCCAGCAGCAGAATCGGGCGGTTTCCCAAAAAGGCGCGGGCCAGCGCGACACGCTGTGCTTGTCCGCCGCTGAGCGCCCGGCCGCCTTCCCCGATTCGCCCCTCTAATCCGTCAGGAAGCTTATCCACCAGCTCCGTCAGACCCGCCGCAGCAGCGGCACGGACTGTATCCTCTGCCAAAGCGCTTGGGTGGTAGAAGCGAATGTTATTGCTAAGCGTATCATCAAAAATGTACGGATGCTGAGGGATGTACAGAAGATTTTTCTGCCAGCTGCCGTCCTGCAAATGGGACCGGCTTGTGCCATTCACCTCAATCATCCCGCCATCCGGCTCTAAAAATCCGCCGAGAATATCAATTAATGTTGATTTTCCGGCACCACTTGCACCGATAATGCCGATTTTTTTCTTACCTTTGAAAGACAGATCAATATCAGACACCGAACGGCCGACTGACACGCCTGACAGCTTCAGCTCATCCTGATCACCCCAAGTCTCGAGCTGAAGCGGCGTCTCTTCTTTAAAACCAGGCTGTGACAAAATCTCTTGAATGGTTTTTCCTGCTTCCTGGCCGTTCAGCGTTGCATGATAATCATTCCCCACTTCCCGCACCGGCAGAAAATACTCAGGCGCCAGAATAAGCGCCGTTAAAGCGGGACCAAGCAAAATATCGCCGTCAATCAGGCGCAGGCCCAGAAACACCGCGACTGTCGCCACCGACAGCATCGTGAAGAAATCGAGGGCGAATGATGATAAAAACGCCACCCGGAGTGTGCTCATTGTTGCTTTGCGATAACGCTCACTCACGTAGAAAATATTTTTGCTGTGTGACTTGCTCAAACCTAGGAAACGCAATGTCTCCAGCCCGCGAAGAGAATCAACAAAATGATTGGAAAGTCTCTGATAGGATTTCCACTGGCGATCCGCTTTTCTCTGCGCGACAAGGCCAAGGAGAATCATAAAAATGATTAGAATCGGCATCGCTGCGACTAAAATGACGGCCGACGTACGATCCTGGAAAAACACATAAATGACAACCGCCGCAGGCACAATCGCCATACTGACCATTTTCGGCAGAAACAGCTCCAGGTAACGGCGGAACTGGCTGATGCCTTCCATCGCCAGCGTCACCATTTGCCCCGTCCCCTCTTTCTTTGCAAAGCGGGGGCCTAAACGGAACAGCTGATCAAGAAAACTTTTTCTCAAATCTGCTCCTGTCCGGGCGGCATATTGATAGACGATTTTCTGGCGCGCCACCGTCACCCCGTGCCGGGCGATAAAAGCGATGAGGAAAAAGCCGATCACCGGAAACAGGGAGGCAATGCCCTCCCCATTGAACAGTCCGGTTACGGCCTCACTCAGCCACTCTGCCTGCATAATAATAGCGGCTGTCTGAATCAGCGTTAAACAAGTAATCACGGTGAGAATCCGCTTCATTCCTTTATATCGAAACAGGTCTTTTCCCATTAATAAGTCATAGGCTCCTTATGGCTGACGCGCTTCCGGAAGACATAATAGCTCCAGATCTGGCTGCCGATGACGAACGGCAATAGCGTTAATGCTGCAATTGACATGACTTTAAGCGAATAATCACCGGAAGAAGCGTTAGCTACTGTTAAATCGTATGCGCTTTTAAGCGAGCTGACCATTACGCGAGGGAATAGGGAAATAAAGATCATTCCCACGGTCAGCGCAAGACCAGCGCCTGTCATCCCAAATGTCCAGCCGTCTTTTTTCTTACGGATAAATACAGCCGCGAGCATAAAGCAGATGACAATCAAAACAACGAGCGGAATGGTAATTTCTCCGCGGCGTGTAAACATGTCTGTCTGATACGCAGAAAGAGCCGCGAAGGCAAGAACCGCTACAAAAACAACACCCATTATCTTTTGTGCCATTTTCCGGGCGCGGTTTTGCAAATCACCAATCGTACGCAGCGTAATAAACATTAATCCGTGCTGGAAGCAAAGAAGTGTTACCGTCACACCGCCAAGTATAGAATATACATTGATATAATCAGATACATGTGCGTGAATGTTCATGTCGGCATCAATCGGCATTCCGCGGAATAATGTCGTGAACAGAACACCAAGCACAAACGGAGGAATCAGACTGCCGAAGAAAACGACCCAGTCCCAAACCTTTACCCATTTCAAATGATCCACCTTGCCGCGGAACTCAAACGCGACCCCGCGGCCCATTAACGCAAGCAGCACAATGACAAACGGAATGTAATAACCGCTCAGCATCGTTGCATACCAGTTTGGGAATGCCGCGAAAATGGCGCCCGCGCCAGTCAAAAGCCACACTTCATTCGCGTCCCAGAACGGCCCGATCGTGTTGATCAGCACTCTGCGTTCTAATTCATTATGGCCAAGAAAACGGGTCGCCATGCCGACCCCGAAATCAAAGCCTTCCAAAAAGAAGAATCCTACAAACAATACAGCAACGAGTATAAACCAAAGATCATGAAGAGATGCCATGGTATACCTCCTGACTAAATGGATCTGTTGATACAGGCACTTCATGATGATCATCATGCTCGGCACCTTTTTTAATCTCACGGATAAACAAGAAGACAAGCAGCGCGCCCAGAATCATGTACATCACACCGAATGCGATGATTGAGAATAACAAGGAGCCCGCTGTTACGTTAGGCGACACGGATTGAGCCGTTGTCATCAAGCCCATAACCGTCCAAGGCTGACGCCCGATTTCTGTCATAATCCAGCCCGCGGAGTTCGCAAGAAACGGGAAGGATATCAAAGCGATCATGATGCGCAAATACCATTTGCTGTTTTCAAGCTTTTTGCGGCGGTTCAGCCAAAGGCCGCCTAACGCTGCAAGAATCATGACAACGCCTGCGCCAACCATGATGCGGAAGCTCCAGAATGTCGTTTTGACCGGCGGAATATAGTCGCCTTTTCCGTATATTTTTTCGTACTCAGCCTGAAGGGTTTTCATCCCTTTGACACTTCCGCTGAATTTCTGATAAGCCAAGTAGCTCAAGGCATAAGGAACTTTGATCTCATTTGAGCTTTTTTCATTTTTTGTATCGATCGTCGCAAAAGCGGTCCAAGCAGCAGGATCACCGCTGTCTTCCCACAGGCCTTCACTGGCAGCCATTTTCATCGGCTGTGATTCCATTAAGTGCTCAGCCTGCATGTGTCCGCTAAGGCCGACGCCAAGACCTGCACAAAGGCCGACGATCATTGCGAGTTTAAAAGATTGCTTAAAGAACGGCACTTCTTTTTTCTTCAATAGTTTAAAAGCACTCACTCCGGCAATAAAGAAAGCCCCGGTGGCAAGCGCACCGAAAATAACGTGCGGGAATTCAACCCAAAGCTGAGGGTTTGTGATCAGCGCGCCAAAGTCGTTCATTTCCGCGCGGCCGTTTTTGATCGTAAAGCCGACTGGCTCCTGCATAAAGGAGTTTGCTGTTAAAATCCAGAAAGATGACATGATCGTTCCGAATGATACGAGCCATATGCAGAGAGCGTGAATTTTCTTCGGCAGGCGGTCCCAGCCAAATATCCATAATCCGATAAAAATAGATTCCATAAAAAACGCCAATAGGGCTTCAATCGCAAGCGGAGCGCCAAATACATCTCCGACAAAACGGGAGTAATCAGACCAGTTCAGTCCAAACTGGAATTCTTGCAAAATCCCCGTTACAACACCGACTGCGAAATTTATTAAGAATAAGTGTCCCCAAAACTTTGCCATTTTGAGATACAGCTCATTTTTCTTCACAAGATAAAGAGTCTCCATCAACGCAACCATAAACACAAGCCCGATAGACATCGGCACAAACAAGAAATGAAACAACGTTGTAGATGCAAATTGTATGCGGGCTAATACCAATTCACTCATGCTTTCTCCTCCATTTCCGGTTGAAACTACTAATTTGCTCACCACTTCACAAATAGAACCAAAACTTTGATCAGTAATTCACAAAATAGACGAAAAAAATATTGTTCAACATTTCACAAATGTGTCAAAAAGTCGTCCAATATGATACAAGATTGCTAGACTGACCAAATGACACAATCTCTGACTGGTTCATATTAAGTACTTTACAACGATTCATTTCAAAAATAAAGCCTAAAACACCTAAAAAGTCCCATACTATGTGACGGTTTTTTGTCTATTTTGTTGCTTATTTATGTCGGCTGCTAGGATAAATGACCCTTTATCATCGTACATCAACACATCGTTCCTTGCGAACAAAATGCTCACACCCGCTCCATCACTCGATTCTCAGCATTCCGTCATAAACCGATTTTAGTCAGAATGCCTCTTTCCATTTAAATCGGCAAGAGGAGAAAAGCTGAATAGTAAATTTTTAATATATTAATAATTTCAATTTTTTATTATACTTAACATAGTGAACAATTTCACTGCATCAAGAATAGGGGAGGTTTTTCAATGGGAGAGCTTCAAACACACATGCAATTGCAAACGGATACAATTCACGAAGGGGTTCGAAAAGAGAATTGGTTTGCGAAAGCCATGAATATAAAAGTAGGCATCATACCGCTTCCTGTGTATGCCTTGCTGTTTATATTAATCACTGTTTTTGTTATGCATCACGATGTAAAAAGTGACATTCTGACATCCATTGCCGTCATGGCGTTTTTCGGGTTTACCTTTGCCCAAATCGGCAAATCGATACCGATTGTTCGGTCTATCGGCGGCCCGGCCATCCTAGCTACTTTTATTCCATCCGCTGTCGTGTACTATCACCTGCTGCCTAATGATATCGTCAAATCCACAACAGAATTTACAGAAAACTCAAACTTTCTATATTTGTTTATCGCCGGTATTGTCGTCGGAAGCATCCTCGGCATGAAAAGAGAAACACTCGTAAAAGCATTTATGAAAATCTTTATTCCGCTTATTGTCGGTTCTGTCACAGCCGCTATTGTCGGACTGGCTGTCGGGACTTTGCTCGGACTCGGATTTCAGCATACACTGCTGTATATCGTTATTCCTATCATGGCCGGAGGAGTCGGAGAAGGTGCTATCCCGCTGTCCATTGGCTATTCTGACATCATGCCTATTTCTCAAGGGGAAGCGTTTGCACTTGTTCTCCCATCGATTATGCTGGGCAGCCTGTGCGCGATTATTCTAGCGGGCTTGCTGAACAGAATCGGAAAGAAAAAACCGGAATGGACTGGAAACGGCAAAGTGGACCGCTCTGAAGAAGAGTCCCCTGCGCTGGAGGAATCACAGAGCGGTCAGCACATGTTCAACCTTTCTTTATTTGCGTCAGGCGGTATCCTTGCTGTTTCTTTATACTTAGTCGGCATGCTCGCCCATGATTTTTTCGGATTTCCGGCACCCGTTGCCATGCTGTTACTGGCTGTTCTAATCAAGCTGTTCAGATTGGCGCCTGCCTCAATTGAAAATGGCGCGTTTGGAGTATCCCGCTTCTTTTCAACAGCTGTGACCTACCCGCTGCTCTTTGCGATCGGGGTATCCATGACGCCGTGGGACAAGCTTATCGCTGCTTTTAACCTCAGCAATATCATTACAATTCTGTCTGTCGTTGTGACCATGATGGCCGTCGGCTTCTTCACCGGAAAATGGCTGAACATGTATCCGATTGAAACCGCCATTATTAATGCATGCCATTCAGGGCAAGGCGGCACCGGTGACGTCGCTATTTTAAGCGCGGCGGAAAGGCTTGAGCTGATGCCGTTCGCCCAGGTGTCTACCCGCATCGGGGGAGCGATTACAGTATCCTTAACCTTATTGCTGCTGCACCAATTTTATTGATACACCTCGGAGCAAGTTCTTCGGAAAACGAAAGAGCTTGCTTTTTGCATGTCCGTATTTTTGCAAGTTCCCATCCCATGCTATAGTAATAGTTGGAAATACTAGATAGAAAGGAATCTGGCATGCCTATGGGAACTCATCTATTTCTCTTTATGCTTCTCGGGCTGGGATTTTATTTGATATCAGCCCTGGCTGCAAAACTCATTCCGGCCATAGACTTCTGGATTGATATTGTGCTATGGGTCGGCGCTGCAGTTTACATCTTCTCTCATCTCTCATTCATGGACGGCATTGTCTCAATCGCGACAATGTTCTACTGCTATTGGACCGCAATGGATCTCATTGTTTCAGAGCGTGCGGAAAAACCTTCGGGAGACTGGCAGGAAATCGAGCTTGCCAGAAACAAAACACGTCTCCTGTCAGACATTACGCTGACTGCCATTGTGTTTGCAGGAGCTGTTATTTTTTTCATCTTTGGACCTGACACAAGCCCTCTCAAATATGTGATCCTTCTCGGCATGATCTCCGGCGGAGGGGCACTGGTGAAGCGAATACTGAATGTTTTCAGCGTAAAGGTTTTTTATTCAGCAGCCTTAGAAAAATTGCATATCAGCTCACACTATGAAACCCGGTCATACCCGCTTTCCGATTTGAAGGACATTCAGCTTGAATCAACGGCTGATCTCTTAAAGCTCCATCCGCTTATGACGATGTATTCATCACGTTTAGATTTGACAACAAGCTTTCAGCAAGTCATTAAACTGTCTCTTCCCGGCGAAACACTGTTTCTGACGGTGAAGGAACCGCAAAAATGGAAAACGATTTTCCGAGAATACGCAGATGAAGAAATCAATGTGGACAATGTGATTTCTGTTTTGCCGTTTTATCATAGAAAAAATGTGAAGCGGCTGCTCGGGAAGCTTTATTTTGCCGCCAGCGTAAAAGGGATATCCGCTTACGCCTTATTGGTGCTCGTGTTATACGCATTACACGCCTCTCCATGGGTCATGGCTGCAGCGGTTATCCTGTATTGGGTATTCAACATGTATATGTCAGACCGTGTGTTGCGGGCGGCGATGGACGCCAAGCCCTGTCATCATCCGCATGTACAGGCAGCGGCTGACGAGATTTTCCGCAAGGCCGGCATTTCCCATGTCCGCATATACGAAACGGAGAGTGATGATTACAACGGAATGGCAGTCGGCATGAATGTCGGAAGGTCAATGGTCATTCTGACAAGCGCCACACTAACCCTGCCGCTGCGTGTCATCGAGGGCATTCTGGCCCATGAGGCGATTCATATTAAAAAACGTGATGTACTGTCATCACAGATTTTGCGTTTTCTCTATCTTGGAGCTGTCGTTGGGATTATCCTCTTGTTTGAGCAGCATATCATCCACCCCGAGGCCCACAAAATTGCGCTTTGGGCTTTCATTATGGCAATCATTATCCTGTTTCAGCTCTATCAATCCTTTTGTTCACAATGGATGGAGGTGCGTGCTGACAACCTTGGCGCATCCTTGCTGGAGGGCGGTTACAAACAAATGGCTGAAGCTTTGAGGGTCTTGGCGGTTCGGCAAGATGAGGACATACAGAAACAAAGTGCCTATAGCGCTGAAGCAGATGAAGACGAGCTTCAAATTGACTCTCTCACCCGGGATAAAAGCTGGCTTTTCAGATTGATTGATTTTCAGTTCGCCCCTCATCCTCCTATGTATTGGCGTGTCGGCACTTTATTGTCAAACAAAGGACACGGGGTGCTGAAGCGTTGGCTCAGAGACCGCCTGAAAGAATCGATCACTTTGAAATGAAACCGGTCAGCGTTTCATCCGTATAACAGATATGGTGAAAAAAGGGAGTGACGAGAAGTGATTGTGATCATCTTATTGTTTATATCTATTATTGTTTTTCTTTCAGTCATTCAGCCGCAGCCATCGGAGCATAAAAGCCGCCAGCAGGCGGACAGCGGGTATTTCGGCTATTCAGACAATGGCTCACACCATGATGGATGCAGCAGTGACGGGGGTTTCAGCGATTCCGGATGTGGCGGCGGAGGCGATTGAGCGCCTCCTTTTTTTATTTCATTGATTCGACGTACGCGCCAAAAGCCGAGCCCGACATGCCTGGGGACACGCGCACGCGATGGAGGGCGTACATTCCCTGGTCTCTCGAAGCCGCGCCCGGTTCTGTCGTCACGCCCATTTGATAGCCCGTTTCTTTGGCGGCTTTCAGCGTCTCCTCATTGTAGCGCCCTACCGGATAGCTGATGATGGTGGTTTTCTGATGAAACATGTGGTCAAACAGTTTTTTCGAATCTGCCATCTCGCTTTGCTGCCGTTGAGGCGTTAACCCATTCAGTTCAAGGTGGTCAATTGTATGGCTTTCAATCGATATGCCGTGCTGTGTCATTTCTTTCATTTGGTCCTCTGTCAGATGGTGCTTATGTCCGATCGATTTGCCGATCATAAAAATCGTCGCCTTCATCCCGTACTTTTTCAGCACCGGATACGCGTCTTGATAGTTGTCGGTGTAGCCGTCATCAAACGTAATTAGCACGCATTTCTCACACGGCTTTTTATCCTGCGTCAGCATGAGATACGCCTCTTTTGGCGTTAATGTCTGATAGTCGTTATCGTGCAGCCACTTCATATGCGCTTCGAATTCTTTCTTTGGGACACGAAGGCTGTTTCCTGAGGAAATGCTGTGGTACATCAAAATCGGCAGCTTTGCCGGTGTCTCTGTTTTGATCCATCCGGCTGTATCGTTTTCTTTTTTCTGAACTTGTACTGCTTTTTCTTCCGGTTTCTTTTGTTCCGCTTTGGGCATCGTCTGCTCTGCATTCGCCTCTTGATCAGCGCAAGCCGCAAGAGCCAAGCAGCTTCCCACAAGAAAGATGCTTAAGATAAAACGTTTCATCGGTTCCCTGCTTTCTGTCTATTTCTTCCTCCTTTTTCATCGGTCTGATTCTGAGATTTTCAATAGCAAAAAACCGGACATGAAATCATGACCGGCTCACATTTAAGAAAACTGATTCAAAACCAGCGAGGTTAACAGGCCGAGTGCGGCGATTAAACCTGTCATCGGACCGCTGTCTTCGTACGCCTCAGGCATCATCGTTGAAGCAATCATCGCAATGATGCCTCCGCCCGCAAATGCTGCAATCGCTGACATGATTTCTTCAGAAGCGCCGTCAAGAAAGAAAAACCCTGACCATGAGGCAAGAATTGAAATCACGAGCACCGCGGCCCAAAGCAGCATAATTTTCGTTTTCGAGTACCCGCTGTTTTTCAGTCCTGCTGTACTAGACAGCCCTTCAGGGATGTTGCTGATAAAAATGGCGATCACCAAAAGAAAGCTGACCGATTGTTCTTCGAGAAGGCTGGCGCCAATCATAATCGATTCTGGTACAGCGTCCATGATCGTGCCGATAAAAATGGCGATTCCGCCGCCGGCAGCTGTTTGTCCCGATCTTTTTCTTTGTGACGCGCCCCGTTTGGAAACCGCGTAGTCAAAAATCGTAAACACAACAGCCCCCGCAATAAATCCCGCGCCTGTCGACACGATTCCGCCCTCTGCTACTGCGTCCCCAAGAAGCTCGTAAGCGGCCGCGCCTATTAATACACCTGTGCCAAAAGCCATAATATAGCCGATGATCTGTTTGCGAATCGGAAGAAACATGGACGCCAGCGCGCCCAGCAGCACAGCAGAGCCCGATATCCCGCCCCACATTGCCGCATTCCACATCTCTATCTCCCCTTTCTTACCAACCACTACCCGCTGCCGTTTTTTCCGTAAACCTCGCAAACAAAGAACAAAAAACCGGACATGTCTCCATGTCCGGTTTTGCTGATCTTATCGAATTCTCACTTCTGTCTCACTGTCAAAGAAATGGCCTTTATTCATATCAAATGCAACCGTCAGCTCATCGCCTGATTGAATATCGAGGCGGGCGTCGATCCGCGCAATAAAGTCTTGGTTGTCGATCTGCGAATAAATCATGATTTCTGAACCGAGCAGCTCTGCGACATTGATTTTTGCTTTAATCGAGGAGTTCTTATACGATTCCACGACAATCAATTCATCATGAATATCCTCAGGACGGATGCCGAAGATGACCTCTTTGCCGATGTAGCCTTTTTCACGCAGCACCTTCATTTTTCCTTCCGGGACGGTTAATGCCGCAGAACCGATTTTGATTAAGCCATCCGTGAGCTTTCCTTTGAAAAAGTTCATCGCTGGTGATCCGATAAACCCGCCGACAAAGACGTTTTCAGGAAACTCGTATACATCCTTCGGCGTCCCGATCTGCTGGATTTTCCCGTCTTTCATGACTACGATCCGTGTCGCCATCGTCAGCGCTTCTGTCTGGTCATGCGTCACATAAATCGTTGTGGTTTGCAGTCTCTGGTGGAGCTTAATGATTTCCGCCCGCATTTGCACCCTCAGCTTTGCGTCCAGGTTTGACAAAGGCTCATCCATCAGGAACACCTTTGCATCCCGCACGATTGCCCGCCCAAGCGCGACCCGCTGTCTCTGTCCTCCTGACAGCGCTTTCGGTTTACGGTGCAAATATTCCTCAAGTCCGAGAATTTTAGCGGCTTCCTCTACTCTTTTTTTAATTTCTGGCTTCGGCATTTTCCGAAGCTTCAGCCCGAACGCGATATTATCGTAGACCGTCATATGCGGATAGAGCGCGTAGTTTTGAAACACCATTGCGATATCCCTGTCCTTTGGCGCTACATCATTAACCCGTTTTCCTTCAATATAAAAATCGCCTTTCGAAATTTCTTCAAGTCCCGCGACCATTCGCAGCGTCGTTGATTTCCCGCAGCCGGACGGGCCGACGAATACGATAAATTCCTTATCGGCAATATGAAGGTTAAAGTCATCAACCGCAGCTTCCTTCTGATCATAAAATTTATAAATGTGCTCCATCCGCAATTCAGCCATCTAACATCCCCCTTTGTTATTGTAAACGCTTTCTTATATTGAGTGTAACAGCATTTTCCTCTTGCTAAAATGGGCAGCGTTCATAAAATCACCCAGCCCTTTTTCGTGCATATTTCCAATTTATTCTGAACTTTCACTTTGCAGGCAGATAAAATAGGCAAGAAGCGCGCCTTTGTACGATTTGATATCTATCCCTGACCGCTCAATAAATTTATCAATCCGATATTGCAGACTGTTGCGATGCAGATGCAGCTTTTTCGCTGTTAATGTGACGTTTGAGTTGTTTTCAATAAACAGCTTAATGGTCTTCCTTAGCTCAGATTCACTTCCAAATAAAAGCTCAGCTTCTTCAGATAGCAGCGTTGCCAATTTTTCTTTTTCTGTTTCTAATAATATGAAAGGAAAAATCATCTCAAAGGTCACACTCTGCACCTGAGGCAGCCGTTTTTCAGCAAACAGGAAATACGCCTGTTCACGAGCGTAATGTTTTCGCAGGCACTCATCCGGCTCGTAAAATCTTCCCGCGTAAAAACGGACACTGAAGTAGAAATCACTTTCAAGAACCTTAGCGAGCGATTCCAGTTCGTCCTTCTCCGCCGCCGCTTCACTTTCCTGCTCAACAATGACGCCTCTGTCCTCATGGATCCACACAATCACAAAAGACACCGGCCAAAAATGGCGTACCGCTTCCGTAAAGGACGTCCTGTCTATTTTGCCGAATAAATGAAAGTGAACAAACCTTGTCCGTTTCTTTATATTCGCCGGCAATTCTCCTCTTGAAAAAAGGAACGAAAACCACTTGTTTTCCTCCGGTGATTTCATAGACATTTGATTGCCCTCATCCGCAGCCGTCAAAAATGACTGCAGCACCAATACCTCTTTTTCGCTGATCTCTGTTTTCGGAATGGAGATGTATCTCTGACTGCTCTCATCAAAAAAACATAGACAGCCTTCCCTTATGCAAAGCTCCTCAGACACAGTCGAACCGGGATAAATAGCCAGCAGCGATTTCATAGAGTCTCCTCTCTTATGCAAGGATCTGTATATTCAGTATAAGGCGAAATACACATGTTCTCCACTAAAAAAGAGTATATCCGGTATAGATAGACGAAAAACTGAAAGAGAACCTCATTCGTTTACATATTGGCGGCAGCGGAAATAGAAGAGGATATGCGGGACCAAAAGGAGGGGCATCTTATGAGTTTCGAAACGTTAAACAAAAGTTTTATCAACGGAAAATGGACTGAGGGAGAAAGCGGACGTACGGAGGACATTTTGAATCCGTATGACCAGTCTGTGATCACAACAGCATCTTTGGCAACGGGCAAACAGCTGGAGGATGCGTTTGACATTGCACAGAAAGCCCAAAAAGAGTGGGCCAAAAGCACGACGGAAGACCGAAAAGCCGTGCTGCAAAAAGCGCGCGGCTTTTTACAGGAAAACCGTGATGACATCATTATGATGATCGCTCGCGAAACTGGCGGAACGATTATGAAATCAACGATTGAGCTGGAACAAACGATTGCCATTTTAGATGAAGCCATGACGTATACTGGTGAATTAGGCGGCGTCAAAGAAGTTCCATCAGACATTGAGGGGAAAATCAATAAGATTTACCGCCTTCCGCTCGGTGTCATTTCATCGATTTCTCCATTTAATTTTCCGATGAATTTATCTATGAGAACGATTGCGCCCGCTATTGCGCTGGGAAACAGCGTTGTTCACAAGCCTGATATCCAAACCGCTCTTTCCGGCGGAACCATCATTGCGAAAGCGTTTGAGCACGCTGGTCTTCCTGCCGGTGTCCTTAACGTCATGCTGGCGGATGTAAAGGAAATCGGGGACGGCATGCTCACCAATCCAATCCCAAGATTAATCAGCTTTACGGGATCAACAGCAGTCGGGCGCCACATCGGTGAAATCGCCGGCCGTGCCTTCAAACGGATGGCACTTGAGCTCGGCGGCAACAATCCATTTGCCGTCCTTTCAGATGCGGATGTCGATCGTGCTGTCGATGCCGCGATTTTCGGTAAATTTATTCACCAGGGACAAATCTGTATGATTATCAATAGGATCATCGTTCATCAGGATGTATACGATGAGTTTGTAGAAAAATTCACCTCCCGTGTCAAACAGCTTCCGTACGGTGATCAAACCGATCCGAAAACCGTTGTCGGCCCGCTGATTAACGAGCGCCAAATCGAGAAAGCGCTGGAGATCATTGAGCAGGCAAAGGCAGACGGCATAGAGCTTGCGGTTGAAGGAAAACGTGTCGGAAACGTACTCACGCCGTACGTCTTTGTCGGCGCGGACAACAACAGCAAAATTGCCCAAACGGAGCTGTTTGCCCCAATCGCAACCATTATCAAAGCCGGCAGCGATCAGGAAGCGATTGACATGGCAAATGATACCGAGTATGGCCTCAGCTCTGCGGTTTTCACTTCTGATTTAGAAAAAGGCGAAAAGCTCGCCCTGCAAATTGACAGCGGCATGACCCATGTCAACGACCAGTCCGTCAATGATTCACCGAATATTGCCTTTGGCGGAAACAAAGCAAGCGGTGTCGGCCGCTTCGGCAATCCGTGGGTCGTCGAGGAATTTACCGTGACGAAATGGATTTCGATCCAGAAGCAATACCGCAAATATCCGTTCTAAACGAAAAAATCCCTCTGCTTCAAGTACAGAGGGATTTTTCTTTATTTTGATATGTCCACAAATCCTTCACCAAACACGTCGCGTACATCATGAACGATCACAAACGCTTTTTTGTCGCAGCTTCTAATGATTTTTTTCAGCATGGACAGCTCCTGTTTGTTAATGACGATATACAAAATCTCCTTTGATTGGCCCGTATAATTTCCCTTCCCTGATAAAATCGTCACGCCCCGATCCATCAAGGTATTTACCTGCTCTGCAATCTCACTCTTATTTTCTGAAATGACCGTAATGGCTTTTTTCGTATTCAAACCTTCAATAATGAAGTCCATCACTTTCGTACCGATATACAGCATCACGATCGTAAACATCATTTTTTCCGCACCAATAATAAAATAAGAGCTAAATACTACGATTAAATCAAAAAACAAGAGCGCATAGCTGATATTCCAATCTAAATATTTATTAGCAATTCTGGCCAGAATCGCGGAACCGGCTGTCGTCCCGCCGACCCGGATAATCATGCCGATCCCGACTCCCGCAAATACACCTGCGAAAATCGTATTAATAATCAATTCATCAGACGGAATGCTCCACCCATGTGTCAGATGAAGAAAAAGCGAATTTGCCGCGACCGCAATGATCGTATAAACGGTTGTTTTTCCATCCAGAAACTTGTAGCCGATTAAAAGCAAAAACGCATTTAAGATAAAGTTCGTGACACCAGGAGACCATTGAAACAGATAATACAATATCAGCGTAATCCCAGTGACTCCGCCTTCCCCAAGATCATTGGGAATCGCAAATAAATTAACCGCAAGCGCGAAGAAAAAAGCGCCAATCACAAGCATAAGTACATCCAGCATTCTCTTTTTCATCACGAAAACACTCCTTCTCATAGTTCTGTTCTAGCAAATAAAAAAACCCAGGAGAACGCTCTCGCAAAAAGAGCAGAAACTCCTGGGCTTTTATCCCACCGTGTCATAACAGCCAAGCTGCTATGTGTTTTCTCTCGGTCACAGTCCAATTTGCATTGCGGAACCCTAGAAAACCACTGTTTTGATCATATCCTTTTCACTTTCCAATATTAGCATTATACGGGACGGCTCGAATTGGTTCAAGGGGTATTTGCGGAGATTTCATCAGTAAATTAATAGAATTAAAAAGATGGTCGCTGTTAATAAATAAAAGATTTAGTCGATATGATAAAAAGTACCCCCTTTTAAGAAAAAACTAAAATCACATTTCTAATTTATCATTGACTATATGAGATTATATAGGCAAAATGGAACATATATATTAAACAATTAATTACATAGGAGGAAATATAATGTCAGTTAAACTATTGCACTGCAAAGCTTGCGGTCAAGAGATTGCAAAAGGTGTTAAAAAATGTCCAAATTGCGGTAAAGACCAACGCAACTTTTTTATGAGACATAAAATCATCACGTTAATTTTAGCAATAGTAGTCATTATCATTATTGCAAACCTTGGAAACAGCGGAGACTCTCAAGCTTCTACTACAACAACCAGCTCCACATCTAAAAAGTCGACAAAAACAGTGCAAAAGGCTGATATGGAGAAACTATATACCAATGCCAATCAATTCAAAAATTATAAAGTCGATCTGTATGTAAAAGTTTTTGACGTTGAACAGGACGATGATGGTACATATCTTCAAGGCTACAATAATCCAGAAAAGTTAAGCAAAAATACGCTTATAATGAGCGACGACTCTGATTTAGACATTAAAGATGACGACATTATTCATGTAGTCGGTACGGTGAAAGACAAATATGATGGTGAAAATGCTTTGGGCGGTTCCGTTTCAGCACCGAGAATCATTGCCGATTCCATTGAAAAAAGCGACTATGCAACAGCTTTTGCTCCAGCTCAAAAAACAATTAACGTGAATAAAACACAGAATCAGCACGGATTTGCACTCACGCTTCAAAAAGTGGAACTTGCTGAAAAAGAAACTCGCCTTTATGTAAAGATAGAAAACAAATCACAAGATGAAATCAGCTTTTATGACTTCAATGCCAAAATTACAGCTGATAATAAACAGATTGAGCCTAAATCCGACCTTTCTGAGTATCCTGAAATTCAAAGTGAAATCTTACCGGGAGTTAAAACTGAAGGAATTATTGTTTTCCCTAAAATCGACAGCAAAACGGCAAACATTATTTTAGAAGGATCTTCCGAAAACTACGATATTACAATCAATCCATTTACATTTGAAGTAAACTTAGATAAATAACAAAAGGCTGGGGAGAACCCCAGCCTTTTGTTATTTTACACTCTTATACCCATTCACATTAGAAGACTGCCATCTCCAGGAATCAGCGCACATTTCCTCAAGGCCGCGTTTCGCTTCCCAGCCCAGTTCCCGCTTGGCTTTCGCAGGGTCTGCGAAGCAGGTGGCGATGTCTCCCGGGCGACGGTCCGCAAAACGGTACGGAATCTCTTTCCCTGACACTTTTTCAAAGGCTTTGACCATTTCAAGCACACTGTAGCCTGTGCCTGTTCCAAGGTTGTATGCATCGGCCCCAGTGGAGTTCAATACTTTTTCCAACGCTTTGACATGGCCTTCTGCGAGATCAACGACGTGAATATAATCGCGTACGCCTGTCCCATCTTTTGTCGGATAGTCATTTCCGAATACGCTTAATTGCTCAAGCTTGCCAACGGCTACCTGTGCCACATACGGCATGAGGTTATTCGGAATTCCGTTCGGGTCTTCACCGATCCGTCCGCTTGGATGGGCACCGAACGGATTAAAGTAACGAAGCAGCGCAACGCTCCACTCGTTGTCGGCTGTATGCAAATCACGCAATATTTGTTCCAGCATGAGCTTCGTCTGTCCATAAGGGTTTGTCGCGCCTAATGGAAAGTCTTCCGTAATCGGCGATGTTTCCGGAACGCCGTACACTGTCGCAGATGAACTGAATACGATTTTCTTGACGCCGTATTTCTCCATGGTCTCGCATAAAATAAACGTTCCTGTCAGATTGTTATGATAATATTTGAGCGGAATCGCAACAGATTCACCGACTGCTTTTAACCCCGCAAAATGAATCACAGCTTCGATTTCATTTTCAGCAAAAACGGAATCTATCGCTTCCCGGTCCAATAAATCCGCTTCGTAGAACGTTAAATCTTTTCCTGTAATCTCCTTTACACGGTTCAGCGCTTCAGCCGAACTGTTGGACAGATTATCAAGAACAACAATCTCGTAGCCGCTGTTCAATAGTTCAACACATGTGTGGCTGCCAATGTATCCGGCACCGCCAGTAACAAGTATTGCCATGATGTAAACCCTCCTAAAAAATGACCTGATTTCATTATATAGTGTTTAGAACCGGTCCACATCCATTTTCAAGAAGTTTAATCGTTTATTAATAGTTTCTTCATATATTATCAGCATTTTCATACCTTTATGCAGCTCGAACAAGTCTATCAGCTGAAAAATCAATCTGCCGGTTGACGTTTTTCTTTCCTATTTTCGCTATGCTTAATGCAGAAAGGATTTGATGACATGGCGATGAGCCCTTATATTTTTATTGTCTTTATTCTTATTGTTTTATCGATGTACCGGGAGAGAACTGTCAGACCCGGGAAGTTGCTGATCATTCCGCTGCTGCTCTTATGGGGCGTATCCGCATCGTTTCAGCCGGCGTATTTTCATTCCGTATTACATGTTGCGATCAGCGGCATTTTATTACTGATCGGGCTGGCCTGCGGGTTTGGCATTGGAAAGATGGTAAACGTGCGGATTCACCCGGAAACCGGAAAGGTCACTTCACGCGGCTCCCTTGGAAGTGTTATTCTCATTCTAGTGATACTTTCTTTGCGCATGGCCGCGAGAAGATGGCTTCCTGAGAGCAACGAAATGTTTATTGCCATTATTCATTCTATGTTCTTCATTCCCCTCGGCACCATCACAGCCCGTAACATTATGCTTTATAAAGCATACAGACAGCTGACCGCTGGCAAGGTATCCATTCAATAACTGAAAGAAGGACCAGCATGAACGGACTATCTCCGGCTCGGCACTACAAGAAGCTTGTGCCGAGCCTTATTCTCATTTTGAATTGCATACAGTTTTTATCTCACCCAGCCAAAGCTGATCCCATTTTGCTGGCATTTGTATTTGCGATGTACTTAGCATTCATTTGGGTCATTCCCTATGTGGCATCCGCTGCTGTTCATTTGAGCATATTCGTCGGGCTTTGGCTCCTGACCGTTTTTCTTTGGGCTGTTTCAGGCCAAGAGCAGGGAGCCGCCTTTTTCTTACTCGTATTTTTAATGGTTTATGCGGCCATAAAGCTTCCTGCACGGCTGTCTTTGATCTTTACAGTGTGCCTAATTGGGGGCAATGTTTTCTTTTTGTATACTGTTTTTGACACCAGCTGGGACGATATCGTCAGCAACATCTCGATCATGATCGGGTTGTACGTCCTCTTCTCCTCCATGCGTTTCAGACGAGAAGCGAGAAAGGAGGCTGAGCGAAATCATGCTGAATTGGCGAAAATGCATGTGCAGCTGGAGCATGCTCATCAAGAACTCCAGAAAGCGCATGCAGAGCTGCAGGAGGCATCTGTTCTTTCATTAAGGTACGCGGTCCTCGAGGAGCGTACAAGAATTGCCCGAGACATTCATGACAGCATCGGCCATGAGCTGACTTCTGTGATTGTTCAGCTTCAATCTCTTCCCTATATCCTCAAAAGCAGCGAGGAGGATTCAGAAAAAGTCATTCAAAATGTACTGAGTGTCGCCAGAGAATGTCTTCAAGAAGTGCGGTCTGTCGTTCACCAAATGGGCCGAAGTGAATCGATGGTGGGACTTGCCGCTTTGCGGGGGCTCATTCATCAAGTGGAGGAACGGAGCGGCTTGCACGTTTCTTTAGATACTGCCGGACTGTCAGAAGAGTCTTGGCCTCAAAACATAAGCGAAACGATTTACCGCATCTTGCAGGAAGCGCTGACCAATATCATTCGTCACGCCGACGCTTCTCATGCGGCGACTGTCATTTCTAACGACGAGACCCATCTCTATGTCACAATCATCGACGACGGACAATTCACCGGCAGCCTTACTTATGGATTTGGCCTGACAGGAATGAAAGAACGCGCTGAAAAAGCAGGCGGTTCCCTTACTTTTAGCGCCGTGCAGCCGAGCGGCCTGCAAATTGAGCTGTCATTGCCGCTCACGACAACGAATAAGGAGCAAAAAGATGAACAAAGATAAAATACGCGTCGCGCTTGCCGATGATCAGCCGCTTGTGCGTGAAGGCTTCCGGTACGTCATCAACGCCCAGACGGATATGACAGTTTCTGGCGAGGCCGGCGACGGTCACGATATTATAGCACTCGCAAAACAAACAAAACCTGACGTCATCCTCATGGATGTCCAGATGCCGCATTGCTCAGGCATCGAAGCGGCGAAAGACATCATGTCCGCCCTTCCAGATACAAAGATTGTCATTTTAACGACCTTTGACACGGAGGAATATGTATTTGAAGGCATCCGTGCAGGCGCAGTCGGCTATTTGCTGAAGGATGCGCTTCCTGAAGAATTGATAGATGCGATTCGCGCTGCGGCCAAGGGCGAGGCGATTTTCCGCACAGTCACGGCCGCTAAAATTATCAGTGAGACATTTCGGGCGAAACAGCAAACTCATGTCGAAGAACTGGCAGAGCCGTTCACCAAAAGAGAGCTCGAGGTTCTTCAGCAAATGGCCTACGGGCTGAGAAATGAGGACATTGCGGAAAAGCTTTTCGTCAGTGAAAGCACTGTGAAAACCCACGTGCACCGCATCCTGCAAAAATGCAATGCCCAAGACCGGACACAGGCAGTCGTTTTTGCCATTCGAAACGGTATTGTGCAATAGAAATCTCTCAGCCCGCCATGATAAAATAAGACAAAGGAGATGATTGGAAATGAAAGAAGAAATCATTGAACGGTTTACTACATATGTAAAAGTCGACACACAGTCCGATGAATCCGTTGACACCTGTCCTTCCACACCCGGCCAATTGACATTAGGAAACATGCTCGTTGATGAGTTGAAGTCCATCGGCATGCAGGATGCAGCCATTGATGAAAATGGCTATGTCATGGCGACGCTCCCCTCCAATACTGAAAAAGACGTGCCGACAATCGGCTTTCTCGCTCACGTCGACACCGCTACAGACTTTACCGGCAAAAACGTGAATCCGCAAATCATCGAAAGCTATGATGGTAATGACATCGTTCTTAACGAACAGCTGCAGGTCACCCTGTCACCTGATCAATTCCCTGAGCTGTCTGGCTATAAGGGCCACACACTCATCACCACAGACGGCACCACCCTTCTCGGCGCAGACAATAAGGCCGGTATCGCTGAAATCATGACAGCCATGGATTACCTCATCAAACACCCAGAAATCAAGCACGGCACAATCAGAGTCGCCTTTACGCCTGATGAAGAAATCGGAAGAGGACCGCACAAATTTGATGTGAAACAGTTCAATGCATCCTTTGCCTACACGGTTGATGGCGGCCCGCTCGGCGAGCTTGAATACGAAAGCTTCAATGCCGCTGCCGCGAAAATTACGATTAAAGGCAACAACGTACATCCCGGAACGGCAAAAGGGAAAATGATCAACTCTGCGAAAATCGCGATGAAGCTGAACAGCCTTCTGCCGGCAGACGAAGCGCCTGAATATACAGAAGGCTATGAAGGCTTCTACCATCTGCTGTCGATTCAAGGAGACGTAGAGGAAACAAAGCTTCACTACATTATCAGAGACTTTGACAAAGAGAACTTCCAGAGCAGAAAAGAAACAATGAAGCGCGCCGTTGAAGAACTTCAGAACGAATACGGGCAAGACCGGATTTTGCTGGATATGAACGACCAGTACTACAACATGAGAGAGAAAATTTTACCTGTCATCGAAATCGTCAACATTGCCAAGCAAGCGATGGAAAACCTCGGCATCGAACCGAAGATTTCCCCTATCCGCGGCGGCACCGACGGATCGCAGCTGTCCTACATGGGACTCCCGACGCCAAATATCTTTACCGGCGGGGAAAACTTCCACGGCAAATTTGAATACATCTCAGCTGATAACATGGTCAAAGCCGTAAATGTCATCGTTGAGATTGCAAAGCTGTTTGAAGAGCAAGCGTAATGCCAAAAGCCAGTCCAAAAAAGGGCTGGTTTTTTTTATGTGAAAATGAAACATTTTAAACACGTCCTCCGTAAAACAAGTATCAACAAATGAGGAGGAAAAACAATGACAAAACATGCAATTGCTGCAAAGAGCCTATTGAAAAAATGGATCATTTCCAGGCCGCTTAACACGCAAAAGAAATCCAGCCCATTTCAAAAAATCAGAAAAATGTTCAAACGCTTCTTCTGACCAGACATCCAAATCCCCAAAACAAAATCCGCATTCTCTCGTACCGCCCAAATGCTCCGTAATTTGGGTTTTTTGTGTTCAATTCCGCAAAATAGGGTATAAACTAATCAAGAAAGATGACAGCATCCAAAAACAGGTAATTTGAATTACTTTAATTTAGGTTAAAAGTTATATAAAGGAATTCATTTTATCGTCGATAGTAACTATAGAACCAATCATCAACAAGAACAATCACCATAATGCAAGACTATTTTCAGGTCATCAGGTTAGACTGTTTTTGAGGGGCAGTTATTTATTTTTATTTGATTTAGAATTTTTTGAATACTTTTTGACTTTTTATCCGTACAATAGAGAGTACCAAAACTTTTTTTGGGAGGTATGTAATATGATCCTATTTATTATCATCGCTTTATGCGGCTATCTTCTTTTTTCTTTCAGCAAGGACAATCGCCGCAAACCGCAAAAGACAAGCCCTCTTCCAGCAGCCGCATCTCATCACAACAACCTAATCGACCTTGACGCTATCCGCCAAAAACGCCGGATGCATCTTTCCTAATTCTATATTTCAAACGAAAAGGCTGCGGAATGACGCAGCCTTTTAAAATTATGTTGAGATAGAGCCTGAAACCTTTTTATCCTCTATCCGTAATTTCATACAAGGCAAATCCAAAAGGAGACTTCTGCAATGATCGAGTTATTTATGAAACAAAAAATGTTCTCATTTAAAGATGCATTCCACATTTATGACCGGGATGAACAAGAAATCTTCAAGGTGGAGGGGCGTTTTTTCTCGTTAGGGGACTCATTACAAATGACAGATTCATCCGGGAAAACGCTCGTTTCCATAGAACAAAAACTCATGTCTTTATTGCCGCGCTATGAGATTTCAATTGGTGGGAAAACAGTTTGTGAGGTAACGAAGAAAGTAACGTTTTTCAAACCGAAATTTGTGATTTCCGGCCTTAACTGGGAAATCGATGGTGACTTATGGAGGGATGAATTCCAGCTGACGGACGGGGAAAATGTCCGGATGTCAGTGAGCAAAAAGTGGCTCAGCTGGGGTGATTCCTATCATTTGCAGATTGCAAACGAGGAAGATGTTCTGATTTGCACTGCCATCGCGATCGTGCTTGATATGGTTTTATATAACGATGAAGATGAAAGTATTTTCTAAAAAGCATTGACAATTGATCCAAAAGTAATAATATTAAGATAATTGAAATCTAAATATGAAGTTGTACCTTATCAAGAGAGGTGGAGGGACTGGCCCTATGATACCCGGCAACCGCTGTTTCAAACAGAATGGTGCTAAATCCTTAAGAACATTGCGTTCTTGCAGATGAGGCGGAGATTTGATCGTTCAAGCTCTTCCTTACACAAAGGAAGAGCTTTTTACATGCTCAATAATTCAGAAAGAGGCGAATAACATGGCCCAACAAACGAATGTTACAGGACAAAAAACAGAAAAACAACGCAAAGCACCTTTCCGCGCCGATCACGTCGGCAGTTTGCTTCGTTCCGCTACGGTGAAGGAAGCCCGGCAAAAAAAAGCGGCAGGTGAGATAACAGCGAAACAGCTTCGTGATATCGAAAATCAAGAAATCACCCGCATCGTGGAAAAACAAAAAGAAATCGGTCTTGAAGTGGTAACAGACGGGGAATTCCGCCGTTCCTGGTGGCATTATGACTTCTTGGAAGGACTTGACGGAGTGGAACCCTTCATCCCGGCTGAGGGGATTCAGTTCCATAACGCGAAAACGAAAGCGCGCAGCATCAAAGTGACGGGAAAACTCGATTTTACGAGCCACCCAGCACTTGCTGATTATCAATTTTTACATGAAGTTGCCGGGGGCGCGATACCAAAGCTGACGATTCCGAGCCCGAATATGCTGTTTTTTGGCGAAAAGGCGGATAAAGGCATCTATGACGATCAAGAGGAATATTTTCATGATTTGGCCCAAGCGTACAAAAAGGCAATCAAAGCCTTCTATGATGTTGGCTGCCGTTATCTCCAGCTTGATGATACGTCATGGTCTCTCTTCTTTGAGGAAAAAGGCAGAGAGGTTGTCCGGGCACTCGGAGGCGATCCAGAAACATTGCCCGCCTTGTTTGCCAAAACGATTAACGATGCAGTGGCAGACCGGCCTGATGATTTAACGATCACAATGCACATTTGCCGCGGCAACTTCCGCTCAACCTGGGCGGCATCAGGAGGGTACGACGCTGTAGCGGAAACGATTTTGGACGGCTTAAACCTTGACGGCCTGTTTTTGGAATACGACGATGACCGCTCCGGAAACTTTGATCCGCTCCGTTTTGTGAAACGAAAGGATCTGCAAATCGTGCTCGGCTTGATCACATCGAAATACGGCGAGCTTGAAAATCCAGAGGATGTGAAACGCCGTATCAATGAAGCGGCGCGTTTTGTCAGCTTGGATCAGCTATGCCTCAGCCCGCAGTGCGGTTTCGCCTCTACAGAAGAAGGCAACCTTTTGACAGAGGAACAGCAATGGGCCAAGCTTCGCCATGTCATCGACATCGCCAACGATGTGTGGAGATAATCTATCATTGACAGAAACAGAAAATGTGTGAATAATAGATACTATCAGAAAATTTCATAAAAAGGTTTTCCTTATCAAGAGAGGTGGAGGGACTGGCCCTGCGATACCCGGCAACCGCTGTTTAACAGAATGGTGCTAAATCCTTTAGAGCAATGATTGCTCTTGAAGATAAGGTTGAGATTGTCACGCAAGCTCTTCCTTATCCAAAGGAAGAGCTTTTTTATATTTGAATGGAAAGAAGGAATGGACAACATGTCACAACAAACAACACCCGCAGAACAAAAATCACTTCAAAGAAAAAAACCGCCGTTTCGCGCGGATCAAGTCGGAAGCCTGCTGAGATCTGAGCCCGTCAAAAAAGCGCGGCTGCAAAAAGCGGCCGGCGATATGACGGCTGAGCAGCTTCGCCAGATCGAAAACGATGAAATCATCCGCATTGTGGAGAAACAGAAGGAAACCGGCCTGAACGTCGTGACAGACGGTGAATTCCGCAGAGCGTGGTGGCACTTTGATTTCCTTGAAAACTTAGATGGCGTTGAGCCGTTTACTCCTGAGCACGGAATCCAATTCCATAACGTACAGACAAAAGCACGCGGCATTAAAGTCACAGGTGATATCGATTTTTCAACTCATCCAATGCTTGAAGATTATTCATTTCTCCATAGCATTGCCGGTGACGCGACGCCAAAAATGACGATTCCAAGCCCGAATATGCTGTTTTTCCGCGGAAAACTGGAAAAGGATGCGTATAAAAACGACTATCATCTTTTCCAGCATGATGTATCCAAAGCATATAAAAAAGCGATTCAAGCGTTTTATGACAGAGGCTGCCGCTACCTCCAGCTTGATGATACGGCGTGGGCCGTTTTCTTATCAGAAAAAGGCTTAAAACAAATCGAAGCGTTCGGAACAACGCCTGACGAGCTTCGCCAGCTGTTTGCGAAATCCATTAATGACGCGATTGCAGACCGTCCGGATGACTTGACGGTAACCATGCATATTTGCCGCGGCAACTTCCAGTCCACTTGGACAGCAGAAGGCGGCTATGACGCAGCAGCCGAAACCATTTTTGACGGCTTGAATCTTGACGGCCTTTTCTTAGAGTATGATGATTCGCGCTCAGGCGGATTTGAGCCGCTCCGTTATGTAAAACGGTCTGATCTTCAGCTAGTTCTTGGCTTAGTGACATCTAAATTCGGTGAGCTTGAACATCCGGATGACGTGAAACGCCGTATCGAAGAAGCGTCCCGTTATGTCAGCTTAGACCAGCTTTGCCTCAGCCCTCAATGCGGATTCGCTTCAACTGAGGAAGGCAACAAGCTGACTGAAGAACAGCAATGGGCGAAGCTCCGCCATGTGGTTGAGATCGCGAATGATGTTTGGAAATAAGCAAAGAAAAAACACACTTGATTCCCTAGCGGAGCAAGTGTGTTTTTTATGTCATTGTGCGGTGTAGCCCCCATCAAGGACGACAGCCTGCCCAGTGACGCCCTTCGCCTTCTCGCTTGCTAAAAACACGGCATAATCCGCAATTTCCTTGACGGAAAGAAGCCGTTTTTGCGGCACAAGCGGAAAAATGACCTCTTCAAGTACCGAGTCGTAAGGGACATTTCTTGCTTTTGATAGATCGCTAAGCTGATTGCGGACAAGCTGGGTATCGACATAACCCGGACAGAGCGCATTGACTGTAATGCCGTGAGGCGCGCCTTCCAGCGCCCCGACTTTTGTGAGTCCAATGACGCCATGCTTGGCGCTATTATAAGCGGATTTTCCCGCAAAACCGACTAAGCCATTAACAGACGCGATATTAATGATTCTGCCATACTGCTGTTTTTTCATGATCGGAAAAACATGCTTCATTGCAATAAAGGGCGCCGTCAGCATAACCTTGATCAGCAGTTCAAAGGTTTCTGTCGGAAACTCTTCAATCGGGGCGACGTGCTGTATACCGGCATTGTTCACCAAAATATCCAAGCGGCCGTATCGTTTTTGGATGGCGTCCACCATATCAGCAACTTGCGCTTCCTTTGTCACATCACACGGAATGGCCGCCGCGTCAAAGCCTTCTTCTGCAAGCTTGGAGGCTGCTTTTTCGCATGCTTCCTGACGGAGGTCTGAAACGATGACGCTGGCGCCTTCACGGGCGAATTCTCTTGCCATTTCGAATCCGATTCCGCCGGCAGCCCCAGTCACCAAGGCGACTTGTTTTCTCATGTCAAACACCTTCCCATTAAGAATTGAGTACAGACTGGCTTACAGCGAAATTCGCTTCTGTTTTTTCATAAACCTCTTCAATTGTGACGCCATCCTGAAGCTCCGTCAGTGTCATGCGGCCGTTCACAAAATCAAAAACAGCCAAATCCGTAATCAGCCTGTGCACGACTTTCTGGCCTGTCAGCGGAAGAGAGCATGTTTTTTTTACCTTTGATTCGCCATGCTTATTGACATGCTCCATGATGACAACGATTCGTTTCGCCCCGTTGACGAGATCCATTGCGCCGCCCATCCCTTTTACCATTTTGCCCGGGATCATCCAATTGGCCAAATCACCCTGCTCCGAGACCTCCATTCCGCCAAGGATAGCCAAATCGATATGCCCGCCTCTTATCATCGCGAATGATTCAGCGCTGTCAAAATAAGAAGCGCCCGTCACTTCGGTAATTGTTTCCTTCCCCGCATTGATCAAATCCGCATCTTCCGTCCCTTCCAAAGGATAGGGGCCGATTCCGAGCAGGCCGTTTTCTGACTGAAGCATGACGTGAACGCCATCGGGTATCTCATTTGCGACAAGCGTCGGCATTCCAATCCCGAGATTCACATTCATGCCGTCCTTGATTTCTTGTACAGCCCGTTTGACCATCCGTTTTCTCGCTTCCTTCACTTCGCCTCACCCTTTCCCGATGCTTGCTGAACTGTTCGCTTTTCAATCCGTTTTTCTTGGCTCGTGCCAAGCACGACATGCTGTACGTAAATTCCCGGCGTATGGATATGATCTGGATCGAGCTCTCCCGCTTCCACGATTTCTTCCGCCTCGGCAATCGTGATCTTGCCTGCCATGGCCGCAACGGGATTGAAATTTCTCGCCGTTTTCCGAAAGACCAAATTGCCCATGGTGTCCGCTTTCCACGCTTTGACGATCGCCACATTGCCGGTAATGCCTCGCTCCAGCACATAAGTCCGGCCGCCGAATGTTTTATGTTCTTTTCCCTCAGCTATGGTGGTGCCGACGCCTGTCGCCGTATAAAATCCCGGTATGCCCGCACCGCCTGCACGAATTCTCTCGGCGAGCGTTCCTTGGGGAACAAGCTCGACCTCAAGCTCTCCGCTTAAAAACTGTCGCTCAAAAATTTTATTTTCACCGACATAGGATGCGATCATTTTCTTGATTTGCCTATTAGCCAAAAGCAAACCGAGCCCCCAGTCATCGACTCCGCAATTGTTGCTGACAACGGTTAAATCCTTTACTCCTCGATCTCTTATCGACAAAATGAGCTGTTCAGGAATGCCGCACAGCCCAAACCCTCCCGCAATCAGCGTATCTCCATCATGAATCAATTTCGCAGCTTCTTTACTAGATGACAACACTTTTCCCATATTGATGCCCCTTTCGTTTTCTCTTACACTAGGCCGGTCAGGCTGTAAATCGCGATCACAGCAAATACGGCAGCCGTTTTGATGAGCGTGATCGCAAAAATATCGCGATACGATTGCCTGTGAGTCAGTCCCGTCACAGCCAGAAGCGTAATGACGGCGCCATTATGCGGCAGTGTGTCCATCCCGCCTGATGCCATTGAAATGACACGATGCATCACCTCCGGCGGAATATTGTAAGCCTGAATCGCCTGTAAGTACTGCTCTGACATCGCGCTTAGCGCAATGCCCATACCACCTGAAGCCGAGCCGGTGATTCCCGCCAGCGCAGTTGTCGTAACGGCGCCATTGACAAGCGGATCGGTAAAAGTATGAGAAATTCCGCTGCTCAGCTTATGAAATCCCGGCAGCGCGGCGATAATGCCGCCGAACCCATACTCGGCACCCGTATTCATAGATGCCAGCAAGGCTCCGCCGATCCCTTCATTCAGCCCTTCCTTCATTTGAGCAAACACGCTTCTCCAATCAAATAAAATCGTTGTGATGATGCCGATCACTAAAGCAATCTCCACCGACCAAATGGCAGCGGCAGAAGAAATATCAAGCCTGCCGAACTCCTTTAATCCTATGGAGGAAAAATCAAATCCATTCGGATACCACTTTGGCAGGTAAATGGTGAAGCATTTATTCACTGCACCGACAAGAATAAGCGGGACAAAGGCAAGTGCATCCCGAATCGGGCTTTTGTCCGGTTTAGCACGGGACTCAGTCGATTCAGGCGCAACATTCAGCGAATCAAAACCGCCATAACCCTCGCCAGATGCCTGCGCTTTTTTCCGCCTTGATTCCAAATAGAGCATCCCAGCTGCCAGCACAATCACTGCGCCCATCAAACCCAGCCAAGGGGCGGCATAAATGTCTGTTTTGAAAAACGCCGTCGGAATGACATTTTGGATTTGCGGCGTTCCCGGAAGCGCGTCCATCGTAAACGTAAATGCCCCTAAAGCAATCGTTCCGGGGATGAGGCGTTTCGGTATGTTTGCTTCTTGGAACATGTTTTTCGCAAAAGGATATACGGCAAATACGACAACAAACAGGCTGACGCCGCTGTACGTCAAGACAGCGCCCATCAGCACAATGGCAAGTATCGCTCTTTTTGCCCCGACAAGCCTGACAATCGTTTTCGCGATCGATGCCGCAAGTCCGGCCATTTCAACGACCTTTCCAAAAATCGCACCGAGCAAAAAAACTGGGAAATACAGCTTAATAAACCCCGCCATTTTCTCCATAAAAATTGATGAGAAAAAAGGCAGCACATGGCTTGGATCTGTCAGCAGCACCGCGAATAACGCACAAATCGGCGCAAACAATATGACAGAAAATCCCCGATACGCCGTAAACATCAGCAAACCTAACGCCAATAGAATGATGATCAGTTCCACACACATCCCCCATTTCCTCCAACTAGAAAGCGTTTACAAAACCTGTCCGCATCGGCTGTTTCCGTCCCCTTTCCATATGTACGAGAAGTGTGGGCCAACTATTCCGATTAAAAAAGGAAAGCCCCTTTTTTCGGAGCTTTCCTCTGCCATTCATTTCATTCCTATCAGGATATCAACATCAACCGTAATATCGGCTGATGTCATTTCTTTCAGCAGGCTGACTCGGTCTTTCGGCGCCGACCAGGCAAGCGGCGTCATCTTGAGAAGCCAGTGGATCGCCTGCCGGTCAAGCGTTTTGATATAGCGGAGCCTGACAGGACGGCTGTGCGCCGCATGTGCTGTAAAACGCTCAACAGCTGCCGCATTAGAGTACGTACGCCTCGGTGAATCAGTATATAAAAATTGCCGTAATTCTAGTAAATAATCGCTTCGCGGCACTACTTTTATGAGCATGCCATCATCCTTCAGCAGTCTATGAAACTCTGCATAATTAGATGGCGAAAAAATAGACAGAACAACATCAAATTGGCGATCATGAAATGGAGCACACGCCACATCGGCAACCGCCCACATTTGATCTTTGAATGCCTTAGAAGCTTTTACAATCCCATCCTTCGAAAGATCGATGCCGATTCCCATCGCTTCTTTCCCTAAATAATCAAACCCGCAAAGCGCATTCAAATGAGAACCCTCACCGCAACCGCTGTCCAGGATGGTGAATGCCTCTTGACCGGATTTGGGATGGCTGATGAGTTCTGCTATCGTATCATGGAGCGGCTCAAAAAAACCACATTCTCCAATCAGCCTGCTTCTCGCTTCAAAAAGCTCGGCACCGTAACTGGTTTTGACCGGCTTTGTCAGGAAGTTCACGTAGCCGTGCCGAGATAAATCAAATGTATGCCGCCGTTCTGTACAAATCAAGCTTTTTCCTGATGCCGCATCCATGGAAGAACCGCAGAGCGGACATCGAAACAAGCTGAAATCAACTGTTTGCTTCATGATAAAAAACACCTCATTCATTCATTTTTAGATAAATGAAAAAGGCATAGACAAATAAACCTAGGCCTATCTCAAAAATTGGCCAGGTCTGGCAGTTTGTCTACACCTGTCATTATCTATAACGAATGAATTGAATAATCATGAAAAAAACTCCCTTTTTGCTGTATGGGTTTCCCCTCTCCTATCATACAACAATTATCCAGAAACCGGAATGAGATGTTCAACGACTGCTTGTTTTCCAAAGTCATCCTGATTCAGAAAATGAAGTAATGCGTCTGCGGTTTCTTCAGGAGACTGTAATTTCCCCGCTTTCTCTAACTGAATGAATTCATCAACATAAGGAAAATCTTCTTTGCGGACGGAGCGGATTTCAGTTTGCAGCCGAGTGTCCACCACCCCCGGATAAACCGCTGCGATTTTCACTGGATTCCGCTGATTCTCCTGTTCTAAATTGATGCTTTTCGTAAAGGAATCCAGCCCCGCTTTTGACGTGCTGTAACAGCTTTGTGAGGGCATTAAATATTTGGCAGAGGCTGACGAGATATTCATGATTCGCTTATCCGTTTCGATGTGCTTCGTGTGCTGCACAAAATGGGAGGTCATAACCATCGGGGCAATTAAATTGATCTGCATATGCCGGGCAATATCCTCCGCTTTATTATGTTCTATCGGCGCCACAGGCGACAGCACACCGGCATTATTGATCAAATAAATGCCTTCCGGATGCGGATCTCGTTTGATATGTGCAAACAAATTTTGAAAGAATGCTTCAATTTTGTGGGTCTCTTTGAGGTCGAACGAGTAATATTGCATATGGTTGTCCTGATCAATCAGGTTTTGATTAGGACGTCTTGATATACAATACAGCCGATGGTTAGAATCGATGAGCTTTTGGGCTAAGGCTTCGCCAATTCCTCTTGACGTGCCCGTAATGATAATATGCTTCATTATTTTTCCCCTCCTGATTTTCAATCATCATATCAACATAGCAATCCAGCATGTTTTTCCTTTATTTTCTCATTTCAGAATATAAATTTTATTATTGTGAAAATAGTTAAAAAGGTTGATTTTCAAAAAGTGAAAGGATAAAATACTGCTATCATCTTAGAAAAAGACATTCTTGTATATGATCAGTAATATGGTCTGATTGTTTCTACCTAGTAACCGTAAAAAACTAGACTACAAGAAAGTTTGAATAAATTTGAACGAGTTGAAAAGGACAAGTTCTTTTCTGTTTGCTCTTATTTTTCACACTTTCTGCACTTCCAGAATTTGTGAAGGATAAGAGCTTTTTTTGTTTCCATAATAACCCTCATAGGAGTTGCTATCATGTACTTTTTACTAAACCTTGTTGGTCTCATTGTGATTATGGCAGTTGTATTCCTATGTTCTCCGCAGAAAAAGAAAATCAAGTGGCGCCCGATCATGACGTTAATTGTTCTGGAATTGCTGATTACTTGGTTTATGCTGGGAACAAAAGTCGGGAGCTGGGCCATCGGTAAAATTGGTGATTTCTTCACTTGGCTGATTGCTTGCGCCAGTGACGGTATCGCGTTTGCCTTTCCGTCAGTGATGGCGAATGAAACAGTAGACTTTTTCTTTAGTGCGCTTCTTCCAATTATCTTTATCGTCACATTCTTTGATATTCTAACATATTTCGGAATTTTGCCTTGGCTGATTGATAAAATCGGATGGGTGATTTCAAAGGCTTCCCGCTTGCCGAAATTAGAAAGCTTTTTCTCTATTCAAATGATGTTCCTGGGAAATACCGAGGCACTTGCGGTCATCCGCCAGCAGCTTACGGTATTAAATAACAACCGCCTGCTTACATTCGGTTTAATGAGCATGAGCAGCATCAGCGGCTCTATTATCGGATCTTACCTGTCAATGGTGCCGGCAACATACGTGTTTACAGCGATTCCTTTAAACTGCTTAAATGCGCTGATTATCGCAAACCTGCTGAACCCTGTTCACGTGCCGGAGGATGAAGATATCATCTATACACCGCCTAAAGAAGAAAAGAAAGACTTTTTCTCTACGATTTCTAACAGTATGCTTGTCGGCATGAACATGGTTATCGTAATCCTGGCCATGGTGATCGGATATGTCGCACTAACGTCAGCAGTGAATGGCATTCTTGGCGTTTTCGTACACGGCCTGACCATCCAGACGATTTTTGCTTATCTGTTCAGTCCGTTCGCATTCCTGCTTGGATTGCCAGTGCATGATGCGATGTATGTTGCTCAGTTGATGGGCATGAAATTGGCAACGAACGAGTTTGTTGCGATGCTTGACTTGAAAAACAATCTCAAATCCCTTCCGCCTCACACCGTTGCGGTGGCGACGACATTCCTGACGTCCTTCGCAAACTTCAGTACGGTCGGCATGATTTACGGCACGTACAACTCGATCCTTGACGGAGAAAAGTCAACGGTCATCGGGAGAAACGTGTGGAAGCTCCTCGTCAGCGGAATTGCGGTATCTTTATTAAGTGCTGCTATTGTCGGCCTGTTTGTGTGGTAGAAACATTGAGCCATATCCCTTTTCGGATATGGCTCTTTTGATTATTGATAAATAGAGGCTGGAACCTGCACATCCCGAATTCCTGCTACATAAGGCCCCAAGTCATACTGGCCGAAGACGATGGCGATCCCGTTTGCCGTAAAGTAAAACATTGTGTTTTGGTTCAGGGTGATATCCTCTTTCTTTACATCAGGGAAAAACAGCTCATCGTGTTTTTTGATATAACTATACAGATAATCTCTCGTTTTGCTGACTTTTGTTTTGGTGTTCAGAATCTGATTCAGCGTCACGCGCTTTTGTGTGTTCAAGTCATAGTTGAAAGACTGAACAGACGTTAAACCATGGGCACCGCCTGAATAGATATAATTGAGCGTTTGAATGCTGAGCTTGCCCGCCGCATTGTACTTGACGCTGAAGGATGTTTGATATTCCGTTTTGAAGCCTTGTTGTTCACCTGCTTTTTTGTTTTTCAGATATTCCTGATACGATTGTTCAATGTAGGCTTTCAGCTCTTGATTGATTTTCTTTTCAAAAGCGGCATTCCCGATGTGATGCACTTGTGGATACTTTAATTCCTTGATTTTTTTGTACGTATGGGTGCTGACAGTTGGTTTTTTCGTTTGAACTGCGTTTAAAGATGGGGCTGCATATGCAAATACGGAAAAAAGCAAGACTGCAATCCCCGCAGCTTTCAGTATGTTTTTCCACTTCATTCGATCTCCTCCTTTGATGTCGCTGTTTATCATTCCCTTATTTAAGCAATTCACACTTTTATAGACTGATTAAGTCGAAAGAAGTTTCTAGGTCTAACAGCATGATTTTTCCCACTAAAAAAGAGACACAGAATGTCTCTTTTTTATCGCCCGGAAATCGCTTCATGAACAGCTTGTGCCAAATCTGTATTTCCGAACATCTCTAATACCGCAATGACAGTCTGGTTCGGAATGTGCTCTGCTTCGTGTTTTGGCACGACCAGATCGTCCATGGTTTTTTTCAAGCTTTCATTCAGCTTTTGCTGCGGATACGCTTTGGCGTACAGCTCCATCGGATCAAGGTCATGGTTCACGCACCATTGGGCAAACACCAAAATCATCATATTTTCGTCGCGTTCGTAAGCTTCAGCGAGCTGTTTTTTGTTCATTTGTCATGCTCCTTATGAAAAGTATCTTTCTTTAAGATACAGGAGCCGATCAAATTCGTCTATCCCAATGGCGATGAGCGGCAACCGCATCAATAAATGTCTTGCTGAATGCGGCGTAGTCAGATTCATCTTTAGCCGTCACGATGCCTGGTCCCTCTGTTGTTCCGACAGAGGATTGAAGAAGGTCAATTCCTTCATTTGCCGCACCGATCGCCTTGTAGTGATTGTAAGCTTCCCTGATAAACGCCATCGCTTGTTTGTTGTCTTTTAACTCCGGCCCTCCTGCGGCATAGACGGCATCATACAGAACAGAGTCAACAGTCAGAAACGTGCCGCCGGCCTCAAGCTGCTGGCCGCTGTCGCTTGTCATATACCCTAGATTCTGACTGATGATATCCACTATGACTCCTTCATTCTTTAAAGCATCCAGCACTGTTTGCAGCTCTTTTTCATGAAATCCGTTTCCAGCAAGTACAGCGACTTTTCTTGTTGACGCGGTTTTCACTGTACGGGCCTGGCTTAATGCAGGCGAAGTAAGAATTTCTTTAGATGCTCTACGCTTCGCTGGCGCCGCCACACCTACTCCTTTGGCGATTTCTTGCGCCAAATCTTCATCGACATTGCTGAAGACATCAACGACCTGCCGCTGGACGTCCTTGCTTTTGACCTTCCCGACCTCGAAGCAGAAAGCAGAAATGATGTGTTGCTTTTCCACTGGAGACATGCTGTTCCAGAACAGCTTCGCCTGTGAGTAATAATCGTTGAAGCTGTCGCTTCGCTGGCGGATTTTTTTGCCCTCGACTTTTTCCTGATAGTGGACGTATCCGCCTTCTTCAGCTGTCGCAGGCGACGGATCATTGTTTTGCAGAGAGTTTTTATGATAAGCGACAGGTCCCTTATTGATCGTCATCCGGTGATAGCCGTCGTACTGGTTGTTATGGAACGGACATACCGGCCGATTAATCGGAAGCTCATGGAAGTTCGGGCCGCCAAGACGGATGAGCTGTGTATCTGTATAAGAGAAAAGCCGCCCCTGCAGAAGCGGGTCATTTGTAAAATCGATGCCCGGCACGACATTTCCAGGGTGGAATGCGACCTGTTCTGTTTCCGCAAACACATTATCCTGGTTGCGGTTCAGCGTCATTTTCCCAATGATTTTCACTGGCACGAGCTCTTCCGGCCACAGTTTGGTCGGGTCAAGAATATCAAAATCAAACTTGAATTCATCCTCTTCGTCAATCATCTGCACGCCAAGCTCGTATTCAACCGTGCCGCCGTTTTCAATTGTTTCCCACAGATCGCGGCGGTGGAAATCGGGATCTTTCCCGGCAATTTTTTGTGCTTCATCCCATACGAGAGAATGCACGCCGAGCACCGGCTTCCAATGGAATTTCACGAAACGCGCCTTCCCTTGCTCATTGACAAAACGGAACGTGTGGACGCCGAAGCCTTCCATCATTCTGTAGCTGCGCGGAATGCCTCTGTCTGACATCGTCCACATTACCATGTGAGCCGACTCAGGGTTATTGGCGACAAAATCCCAAAACGTATCGTGGGCGGTCGCAGCCTGAGGCATTTCATTGTGTGGCTCAGGCTTAAACGCGTGAACCAAATCCGGGAATTTGATCGCATCCTGAATGAAAAACACCGGAATGTTATTACCCACAAGGTCATAATTTCCTTCTTCAGTATAAAACTTTGTCGCAAAGCCTCTGGCATCCCGCACCGTGTCTGCGGAGCCTTTAGAACCCGCAACCGTAGAGAAACGGACAAATACCGGTGTCTTCACTGAAGGGTCCTGAAGAAATTTGGCCCGTGTGTACTCGGTCATCGGCTCGTAAACCTGAAAAAAGCCATGCACGCCATACCCGCGCGCATGCACAACGCGCTCCGGAATCCTCTCATGGTCAAAGTGCGTCATTTTCTCCCGGAAGTGAAAATCCTCCATTAGGGTCGGGCCGCGAACCCCGGCCTTTAACGAATGCTCATCCTCCGACACCCGCACGCCTTGGTTTGTCGTCATTTTCTTCCCGCTGTTATCGGTCCTGTACTGTTCAAGCTGCTCGTCCTTTGAGTGTTCATTTACACGTTTATTTTGATCATTACTCATGTCTGTTCCCCCTTTTTAAAACGAAACATTCTACAGCACATTTACCCGTGGCGTTCTTGATATAAACTGCCAATCCGCTCAATAGGATTTTAGGTCTACATATCAGGATGAGGTCATACACATTTGAAATAAGCCTTCTTTACAGAAAGAAAGTATGGAAGCGCTTACGAAAAAAAGCTGTTGAATAGGGGAGGTCATATCATGCTTGCCATACTCGGTTTTGTGATGATGATTGTTTTTATGTACCTTATTATGTCTAACCGGCTTTCCGCACTTATTGCTTTGATTGTCGTTCCTGTTGTGTTTGCCCTGATCAGCGGATTTGGCAAAGATCTTGGCGAGATGATGATTCAGGGTGTTACAGACCTCGCTCCTACCGGGATTATGCTGTTATTCGCCATCCTGTATTTCGGCATTATGATCGACTCAGGCCTGTTTGATCCTCTCATTGCCAAAATCTTATCGTTTGTCAAAGGAGACCCGTTAAAAATCGCCGTAGGCACAGCGGTTCTGACTATGACCATTTCGCTGGACGGAGATGGGACAACAACCTATATGATTACGATTGCGGCGATGCTGCCACTGTACAAACGGCTCGGCATGAATCGTTTGGTGTTAGCGGGAATAGCGATGCTCGGTTCGGGGGTTATGAATATTATCCCGTGGGGCGGGCCGACTGCGAGGGTTTTGGCCTCCTTAAAATTGGACACGTCAGAGGTCTTCACGCCGCTGATTCCCGCTATGATCGCCGGCATTCTCTGGGTGATCGCCGTTGCTTATATCCTCGGAAAGAAAGAGCGGAAGCGGCTCGGCGTCATTTCGATTGATCACGCACCGTCTTCCGATCCAGAGGCTACGCCGCTGAAGCGTCCCGCTCTCCAATGGTTTAACCTGCTGCTGACTATCGCTCTGATGGCCGCTCTGATCACCAGCCTGCTGCCGCTCCCTGTTCTTTTTATGACCGCGTTCGCCATCGCCTTGATGGTCAACTATCCAAATGTCAAAGAGCAGCAGAAACGAATCTCGGCGCATGCGGGTAACGCGTTAAACGTTGTCTCAATGGTGTTTGCGGCAGGGATATTCACAGGCATTCTCTCCGGCACAAAAATGGTGGATGCCATGGCGCATTCTCTCGTTTCACTCATCCCTGACGCCATGGGTCCGCATCTGCCGTTGATCACTGCGATCGTAAGCATGCCCTTCACCTTTTTCATGTCGAATGACGCCTTTTACTTCGGTGTCCTTCCCATCATCGCCGAAGCCGCTTCCGCTTACGGAATAGACGCCGCTGAAATCGGAAGAGCCTCCTTGCTGGGTCAGCCCGTGCATCTGCTCAGCCCGCTCGTGCCTTCCACCTATCTATTAGTCGGAATGGCAGGCGTCAGCTTTGGCGACCATCAAAAATTCACTATTAAATGGGCCGTGGGGACAACGATTGTGATGACGATTGCGGCGCTTTTGATCGGGATTATTTCGTTTTAATCAAAAAAGGATTTCCGCTGGCGGAAATCCTTTTCTGTACATTATTTTTTTGTATAGCGCACCCAGTCGTAATGAGCGTATAGCGGATTTACACCATTGTAGGAACCGAGCCATTCATCGACCCCCGTGCCATTCCACAGGTTCATCATGATTTTTCCTGGTGTTGTCGGAATTTGGTTTGTTGTAGTATGTTTTAATTGCCCATCGACATACCATTTAATAGAGTTTGGCTGCCAATCGAACGCATACGTATGATAGGCATTGGCTGCATCAAACCCGAGATCCACAATCTTCTCATGGTTTCCTGCACCATTTGTATAATAGTTAAATTGAACCTTTGTTGTGTCTTTTCCTAAAAATTCGATATCAATCTCATCCCAAGGGGTTCCATCTGTCGGACCTGTGTAAGTGAAGAACGATGAAACGATCCCTGTGTTTTTAGCTGGTTTCATTCTGACTTCATATAATCCATAGCCATATGTTTGGACAGAGCGGTTTTCCCCGCAATCAAACTTGTTATAAGATGGACTCGTTAGCGCCAAACGCATTTCACCCAATGACGTCATTGATACGTTGTTAGCACGCCAAGTGCAGTTGAACATATCTCCATTTGAATAACCATCTGCTTTTTGCCAAAAGCCAGAGTTATAGCCGTTAAAAGGGTCAAAAAACGATCCACCTGTTTGAGCCGAGGCAGTAGAAGTGACTGCAAACAAACTCATAAACAATCCAGTGACAAGAAGCAGCAACACTCGTTTCAGATAAGGCATATTGGCATTCCCCTTTCATTGAAAGCGTTTTCTATGTTGATCTTACATGATTCTTTTAAAAGGGAACATCGGTCAAAATAATGATAATAACGAATCTTACTGATTGCTATGATCACCTCCCTCTAAAAAAATAAAAACCTAAATTACCATTAGCCCAGACATAAATGATCCGCACTCATTGTAATTTAGGTTTTGCCTGCTTTATCAGTAACAATCCTACCATCATCATATTGAAATGTAAGAAAAAACGAACACACGAAAATAAAAATGTCAGCGCTCTCATTATGCTTGTTTGACTATCCTCTCTATGTGAATCGTTAAATACAATAGCTCGTCACTGGTGAGCTTGTGCTCATACTCCCGCTTAATGTAGGTTTGGATTTTCTTCGTGCAGTCATACGCCCGATGATACTTTTCTCTCACTGTCTCCAGCAAAAAATCATCCTGGCTTTCCATATGTGTACCGTTAAAAAGACGCTGTGCGAAAAACTTTAAGTGGGTGACGAACCGATAATAGTGAAGCGATTCTTCATTGAATTCAATTTTAAAATGGTATTTTACAATACTCAAAATCTCTTGCATGACTTTTGTAATGTTGATGATATTGGGCATCTCTTCATTCAGCTCGGCATTGACAATATGCAGAGCAATAAAGCCTGCTTCATCCTCTGGCAGAGACACGCCAGTCTTGTTTTTTACCATGGCCAACGCTTCTTTGCCAATGGCAAATTCGTCTTTGTACAGCCGTTTTGTTTCCCACAGCAAGGCGTTTTTGATATCAAGCCCTTTCTGATTGCGCTGGATGGCAAAGTTAATATGATCGGTCAGCGACACATAGATGCTGTCGTTGAGCTTTTTGCCGAGCTGTAATTTTGCGTAGCTGATAATCTCTTCGGATACTTCCATGCACTCGATCGGTATATCATACAAAAGGGTTTTAAATTTTTCTGATACATCCTTGTTATCGAGCGTAAACACCTTCTCAATGCGGGCTTCATCGACATCATCGCCGGACTTTTTCTGGAACGCGAGCCCCCTGCCCATGACAACCAACTCTTTCCCCTGTTCATTGACCACGCTGATCACATTATTGTTGATCACCTTCGCAATTTTCATGACATGTCCCTCCAATCAACTAAGAACAGGCTATATCTTGATTGTACATCCTTTTTGCACTAGGTCAATATCATCAGGGAAAGGCGGGAACCAGTTAGTACAATTCACTCAATACCGGCTGTCCGGGCTGTTTTTGAAGCAGCGCCTCCAGGTGGCGTTCAAATAATGCCTTATCCGCTTTCTGCTTTTTGACAATGCTGTTCATGATTTTGACGCTTTCAGCGCTGTATTGTGTATATTGTTTTTTCAGCTGATCCAGCTGCTGTCTTGTCGTCTTCGCGTTTTTCGGTGTGACTTGACTGATGAGGTTGATCATACGGCCTGTGATCTCAAAAAAAGCGGCTCTATTTTCTGTCAGCTGCTGAATTTCGCTGCGGATCATGTCTTGATTTCGCGTTTTTTCAAGCAAGGCGATCGCCTCGCTGTTTTGTTTTTTGAGCGATTTGCTTTCAATTTTAATCGATTCAAGGTTCTCTTTCGCAATGTCTGCTTCTTCTTCAGTCATGCTGCTTCGCACGAAGTATTCTGGATTGCCGATCCCATAATCAAATGCTTCGCTCACTTTGATCATGGAACTGAACACAATGGCCAGCTGCCTTTCGCTTGCAAGGGCTTGGAAATCCTGCTTTTTCTTACTGCTCATCGGTTTGGCTGCGGTTTGTTTTACTGTCTTTTGATCACAGTCTGCGAACGTCTGAGCCTCACCTTCACTTTCGCATGCGCTCATCACAAGAACTGTGACCAGCAGGCTTATACACAAGCCTATTCGCCTCATGCTCTGTCTCCTCTCTGCTGAATCCTTCTGGAAAATACCATAAAATATAGTTAAATGGTACCAGATGCACCTAACCCCAGCAATAAATCAAAAGTATGATTTGAAGCGAAAAAACATAAATATTTTGTAAAAATTGACGTGCATTCCATTCTTTTCAGGACCATTTCTCGTACAATAGAAGTATCGTTACCGGAGAGGGGCTCTGATGATGAAACGTTTTTCGAAACAAGAAAACAGCTGGGTGTTATATGACTGGGCAAATTCGGCTTACTCAATTGTCGTGACCACCGCGGTGTTTCCGTTATTTTATAAATCAGCGGCTGCGGAAAGCGGTGTCAGCGCCGCTCAATCGACTGCCTATCTGGGCTATACCATTGCGATTTCAACATTTATTCTTGCGATGCTCGGCCCTATTTTAGGCACAATCGCCGACTATGAAGGGTGCAAGAAAAAGTTCTTCGGTTTCTTTGTGTCTGCCGGTGTCGCCAGCACCGCGATGCTCGCCTTTATCCCTAGTGAACATTGGCTGCTATTGTTGCTGTTTTATACAATATCGGCTATCGGTTTTTCCGGCGCCAATGTGTTTTATGATGCCTTTCTCGTTGACGTCACGCCTGAGAAACGGATGAATCTCGTCTCGGCACGGGGTTTTGGCTTAGGATACATTGGAAGCACAATTCCTTTTATCATCAGCATTGCGGTCATCCTGCTCGCACAAGCAGAAACAATCCAAATGTCTGTATCGGCTGCAAGCCAGCTGTCCTTTTTTATAACGGCTGCTTGGTGGGGGCTGTTCACCATCCCGATGATCAAGCATGTCCATCAGCGCTATTACATCAAAAGAGAACCTCATATCGTCATCAACAGCTTTAAACGGCTCGGCCAAACGATGAAACGGATCAGGCAATACCGGGCACTGTTTCTCTTTTTGCTCGCTTATTTCTTTTATATCGACGGTGTCGGCACGATTATTACGATGTCGACATCCTATGGATCAGATTTAGGGATCGGTTCCTCAAGCCTCCTGATCATCCTATTTGTCACTCAGGTGGTCGCAGCGCCGTTTTCGATTATATACGGAAAACTGGCAGAACGCTTCACGGGGAAGACAATGCTGTACGTTGGGATCGTTATTTATATGATTGTCTGCGTGTACGCCTATTTTATGGAGACAACGATTGATTTCTGGATACTGGCCATGCTTGTCGCTACCTCGCAGGGCGGTATTCAAGCCCTCAGCCGTTCCTATTTCGCCAAGCTTGTGCCAAAGCGCCACGCCAATGAATTCTTCGGTTTTTACAACATTTTCGGAAAATTCGCCTCAATTATGGGCCCGCTGCTCATTGCCGTGACCGCCCAGCTAACCGGGAAATCCTCGACTGCGGTGTTCAGCCTGATCATTTTGTTTGTGATTGGTATTGTGATTCTTGCCTTTGTTCCGGAGGAGACCAGCGCCGATGTCAGCCAGCATCAAAATGACCTGCCCCTTTAACTGGGAGCAGGTCATTCATCATTTATTCGCTTTATTCACCTTGAGCTTTTTCCCCTTGACGGTTGTGTTCTTCATCACTTGGAGAACATGAGGGCCTTTCCCATTTAAAATCTCAACGTATGAGGCGTTATCCATAATCGTGATGATGCCGATGTCATCAGCTGACACACCATCAATTTTGGCAATCGTTCCTACAAAATCAACGGCTCTGATTTTCTTTTTCTTTCCGCCGTTAAAATACAGCTTCATAATGTCTTTATTCAGCTCTTCGCTTTTGTCCTTTTTGCTTTCCGGACGGTCATTCATTTTAGCTAGAAATTCTGGTTTCTTTCTTGCCACGTCCTCTTGAGAAGGAGCCTCCATTTTTTGAATCTTAAACCCGATATATTCTTCAATGTCGGCTAAAAACCGTTTTTCGAAGGCCGCGACAAACGAAATGGCCTTTCCTTTGTTCCCTGCGCGTCCCGTTCGGCCTGTGCGGTGCACGTAGCTTTCTTTTTCAAGCGGCAGATCATAGTTGATGACAAGGGAGATATTTTCAATATCAATCCCGCGCGCGGCGACATCCGTCGCGACTAAGTAACGGTACTCGCCCCGTTTAAATTCATTCATGACGTCGAACCGGTCTTCCTGAATCATTCCGCCGTGAATTTTATCGCATGGATATCCTAAGTCATCCAATTCATCGGTCAGCTGATTGACGTGCTCTTTCGTTCGGCAGAAAATGATGCAGCTATCGGGATTCTCCGTCATCAGCACATCTTTCAGCAATGAAAATTTATTCTCTTCTCTTACTTGAATCACCGCATGTTCAATATTTCTTGTGGTTAGGCCGGCCGCTTTGATTTCGATATGCTCCGGGTTTTGCATATATTGACGGCTCAGCTTCTCGATATCCTGCGGCAGCGTCGCCGAAAACAGCATCGTCGTGCGCTCAGTCGGCAGATGCTTGATAATCGCCTCGACCTGCTCGATGAAGCCCATATTCAGCATCTCATCCGCTTCATCAATGACCAAATAAGAGAGACGATCCAACGGCAGCGTGCCTTTTTCGATATGATCCAGAACACGTCCCGGCGTACCGACAACAATGTGGCTTTTTTGCTTAAGCTCGGCTTTTTGTTTATCGAAGGAGGACTTTCCAAATACAGCTGTCGCTTTGATTCGTTTAAATCGTCCGATGTTCGTGATATCCTCTTTTACTTGCACCGCAAGCTCACGGGTCGGTGTTAAAATAAGCGCCTGCGGCTTGTTTTCATCCCAATCCGCCAGCTCACAGAGAGGAATCCCGAACGAAGCCGTTTTCCCGCTTCCCGTCTGTGATTTGACGACTAGATCCTTTCGTTCAAGGGCAGCCGGGATCACGCTCTGCTGCACCTTGGTCGGTTCTGTATATCCCAGTCCTTCCAGTGCTCGTAAAATGTCATGACTGATTTGATAGTTTTTAAAATGACTCATGTATAAACTCCTGTCTCTTGCAGATGTTCTCATTATACTCTAATTGACGAAGGCGTATGTGTTTTGTCGAAAAAATGACGTGTTAAAAGCCATCGATTCCCTGACGTTTTAGCTCCTGAACAGCCAATCGCGCCAGTGCGTCGGCCCCCGCGCGGTTCGGATGCAGCGTATCTCCGTCCATATAAAGCGCGAGTGTTTTTTCCGGACCGATCGATGTAAAGTATGCCGAGCTGAGGACATTTAAGTCAATGAGGTATGTTTTTTCCTCTTCGGCCAAAGCCAAAATAGAGGCCCTGTACCATCTGTTTACAGACGAATGGATGCCTTCAGAAGTAAAATCGGTCGCCCGGCCCTGAGGCGTTGATAGGATGACGTCCGCTCCTTTCACTTTCACCTGGCGGATCATATCACGCATCATCTCTTTAAACTCCGCTTCAGATTCATTATGCTTCGGATTTGTGTCATTAATGCCAAGCTGCAAGATAAAATAATCCCCCGGCTTGATGTACTTCAAAATCGCCTCCAACTGCCCCTCATTTCTGAATCCTCTCGCGATCTGTCCGCCAGACGCCATGTTTCTCACTTGAAAGGTGTGTTTATCGATATAGTGAGGCAGCATCTGCCCCCAGCCCGCCTGCTTGCTGCTGTTGAGCGGATAATAATTGCACACCGTCGAATCGCCGCCGACATAAATGGTTCGGTTCGTCACCGACTGATCAGACAATTTCTTTATTTTCAAGGCGCTGAGCGTAAAAGCGGTGCCAGCTTTCCCCTCTGTCACCAGCAGATTCAGCTGCCCGTCGGTGACAGGAATTTGGAACGTATCCTCCGCGCCGTCCCCCGTCATATTGATGACCTGAAACACGCCCTCCGCCGCCACACTGGCCCTTGCCGTATTGCCAAGCATCACCTTCACCTCGTAAAGGCCGTTCGGGAGATCCACTTGAAACGTGTTATTGCTTTTCGTCCCATACGCTAAAAATTGAACCGCATCACTCTTCACACCAGTCCCGGATGCCGCCACATCCTTCATATTCTCCGGTGTTTGAAAGCCGTAGCCCTTTGACCGGTCATACCGATCAGACGCCCTGACACCAATGTAACCAGGCTCCACCGAACCGCTCCCAAAATCAAACTGATACACCTTCGGCTCCGCCGCCTTCACACTCTCATTCCCGTCAAAACACAACATCAACATCATCACAAAAACCGCAGCCATCCATTTTTTCATCAAGAAACCCCCTATATGAAAACGCATACATTAATGCATACTCGGTGATTGTTTCTTTATGATGGCTGAAGGGAGAAAAAAATGGCGTTGAGGAATAAAAATGAGGGGGGAGTCTCAAGAAGGGGAAAATCAGTGTGACTTCTTGTTACACTTGATCACATACCAACCTCCGCAATAGAAGCTTATTTGGTCTTCTTCGTCATACACATAATAACGGAGTCTTTCCCATTGATCATCAGTCGGTTCAATCTCCAACTCAACCGCATCGATGGATTCAAGGTCATCCAGCCTCGATGCACTAATGTTTTCAAACCGCAATTGAATGTCACAGGTTTGAGCAGATAGTTTTAATTCAAACACAGGAATTTGAATATAACGATCATCTTCTTTCATATAGAAAGAAAACTCGTTTAATGTAAATGGACCTGTATCCTCATCAGAAAGATGCTTTTTCAATTTCTCGTATTGTGTGATATTCAAATGAATTCCCCCTATTCTTAGTTACCGCCAACCATATAGATGTCTACAGCATCGTATTCAAACCACATGATCCGTTCGCCTGAGTCCGTTAGACACTGGAGCTTCCCTTCTGAAAAATAACTTTTATCCGGTTGAGGATCAGTGATCAGAAAAACATCGTCATTGATGGAAGCTAGCAGAAAGAGATAACCTGCAATGTCACGGTCTGCTTTCTGTATTACGGATTCGAAACGGAATTCCCTTTTGGCCAGCTTCGTCACCTTGTAAGCATGTCCTTCAAAATACTCGGAAAGGTGTTCTATAAATGAACCAGTCGTTATTACCTGTATCATGATTCGATCGTAGGCAAGCCCTTCCCAAAAACGATAAAACGACTCTGCATCTTCAAGTTCGTATGACGTAACAACTTGGCCAGACTTAAGATCGATCATGTCCAAATTGCCAATACTGTCAATAGCGGCTATTTCCATAAAACCTTCCCCTTATCAGTTGGATAGTGCAACGCAAATCTCTTGTCTGACTTGTTCATACAATAATATGTGACAATACAAATCGGTATCGTTTTTAATCATGACTGTCGGGATGTCTGGATACAGCTCAAAAAAGGTTTTCTCCAACGAACGCCGCTGATGCCGGGGCATCCTTTTATTCGCCAGCACATAATCCAAACTGCCATCAACTAGCATAAAAAACTCATAGATGTCCGCTTCAAAGCCGTACAATTCACTAGGATAAGGCTTTTCTTCAAGCTCTCGCTGTCTTTTTCTCAGTTTTTGAAGCACGTTGATCCTCTCCCTCACCCTATTCAACTTCCATCACCTCATATTGCCGGCAATAAAAACGGAACGTCTCCTCTTCCCATTCTTCCACAAGGTAGATGCCTTGCGGCTGCGATTCAATGCTGAGAAGGCAATCAGACATATATGCCACCTTTCAAAAAGCTATCTACAAAATCTCATCAAGTTCTCCCTTTTGATTCTGCCTTTTTACAAATAAAATTTATTGTCATCCTTACGATCGCTTCTTATACTGAAGCATATATTTCAGTTGAATCAAAGAAAACCCTTTCAGTTTCAACTGCATAGACCGCTTGATTAATTCCAATCAAAACGTTTGCATTCGATTCATAATCTTCAATTAAAGGGTGATATAATGTTCCAATACCCTTGATGATACATTCTTGAATAAAATACGATGCTGCTGCTGCTTTCCCTTCGTATCCATTTCTAAATAAAGAATAAATTCTTTTTTAAAGAACTGAAAATCTGTTTTTAATACGATGAATTCCGAATCAATCAGATGCTTTTGTATTGGATTACTCACTTGAATCCTCCCTCCTTGAAAAAAATTTCTTAATCCCAGCCACTATATAATTTCTTTGGTTTTTTTCAGTTTTTTCATGAGAATTAAGCACTTGATATTCTATAGAATCAAAGGATACACATTTAGATTCTATAGCAAGTAAAGTCCCGTTAATTTCTATAAGAAAATTAGCATTTAAGACTTGATTACCTAATATACATTTTGTAGTTTTCCAATTCCTTCTTTGAAATAACTGATTTCTTCAAGGTACCAATTAGTATCAATGGGTATAGTTTTATCAAACTTGTTATGAACACTAAAATCGCAATAAATTCCACTTATATCCTTAAATGAAATTTCTTTTAAAGTGGCTTTTTCTTCTTCATATAACTTAAGATAAAGAGTTAATCTATTCTCTAGGTATTCAAAATTAATATCGTACATAAAGCAATTAACATCGTGATTTATATAATCTATCCATTGCTCAATACTGTTCATGTCATACTCCTCACTTCATTTTAAGTAAAAGGTTTAACATGCAGATGGGATACTTTAGAATACTTTTCAGGAATAGTTTTGTAATTCTTCTTCAATATCTTCAAGAACCAGAGGTATTGGTTTTGAAACTGAATTACGATTGTTAAAAAATATTGATATACCGACTCCATCTTCAAGCATTCCAGGGAGCCAATTTTCCACAAAATCATCCAAGGAAATTGATTCTGGACTTGTGTCCTTCCATTGCTTAATAGCACAATGATTTGCATGTTCTTTTGTCGCCAAAAAATGCAGGTGTAGTATACCGTTCTCGCCTTCAGATATAACCCATCCCTCGTCGTTACTTAATGACCAGATTTCTTCATAGTCAACAACTTTCTTAATAAAATAACGATATCTTTTATCAGGATCTAACTTTAATGTCATCTCAAGTTCTTTTTCATTCATTTTTCACTCTTCCTTGTAAGCAGTGTAAGAGGGACATCAGCTAGTCCTTGACCCTATCTAATGCCCCTCTGGATATAACATCAGATTATTATTTCGATAAATTCCGCGTAACGGTTAGGGAAGTTTTGAAGGTTTTTTTACATCTTCCAGGTTTGTTTTTAAAGCATCTGCAAAGCATTCTAGCTTCTCTTTATTACAGGTAATCTCAAACAATTTAGAATTAAACTTACTGTCATCTTCAAGTATAATTTTAATCTTAAAGCTGTAATATCCGTTTTCTTTATTAATATTGAGAATTAAAAGTGGATCAATGGTTTCTAAATTTATCATATCTTGATTTCCCATTATCAACGTTTCAATTCCAGATATCAGCAATTTATATTCACTCTCTAATAAAACAGCGGAAAAATCGCGAACGATCGCTTTTTTATTTTCCAACAACTCAAATATGGATAAAATAAATGGATCATCATCCATCTCTTGATACCTTCTCGGTGTTAGTTCAAGTTCAAGACAATCGTCTCTAATTTTGGCCATGCTGCCTCCTTGTTTTAAGGTATGCATAAAACGATTGATCATCAAAGCGAACTGTTTCAGCTTCTATAGCAATCAGCATTCTGTTCATGTCAATGAGAAAGTTAGCATTTGATTGATACTCCGGAATTACAGAATTTGATAGATTTCCGATTCCTTCTGGATGATAACTCATCTCAAAAACTTGCCAATTATATTCTTCCGGATCTATTTTTTCCAATCTCATGTCGCCTACATCCGCACTATAATAAGTGGATGCCACATTTTGAAATAATATTTTATGCGTATATTCAGCTTCACTTTCAAAAACCTTGATATTAAGTGAGAGTTCTTTTTTAAACACATTAAAATCTAAATGAAGGACACTGCACCCCTCATCTATATAATCAACCCATTCATTAATTGTTTTGCACATTGTCATCTCCTGCATCTTTTTTAATCAATAACACCTTACCACCAAACACAAATTACTCCGTATATTGTTTGATCCAATCATTTAAATCATCTGTTGAGTGCAAATAAGTTTCAGGAGAATCTTTCAAATCAATCCCGCTTAGAAGGATTAACATATCCCAGACTCTATCGTCTTCTCCTTCGGGCTCATCCGCATAAACATAAGTGCCCGCCCAATCCGACACTTCTTCTCTTGTTGTTTGTCCGGTTAAGACACTTTTGATTTTATTCGTGCATTCTAGTAAATTTGGCTCGATCAAATTGATCACCACGCATTCAAGTACTAAATGATTTTATAAAGTTTACAGGTTTTTTGCATAAAAGAGCTCACAACCGTATTCCGTGTGAAATAAACAGATTACAAATGTAAAGGAAGGTTCCATCAAAATAAAGCTATTGGAAAGTAATTGATCTTCAAATTCAATAAAATCTAATAAACAGTCTAGATGCTCTATACAATCTTTCAGCGTACTCTTGATGGCTCCCACTTCATCACTTTGTGGATGGAATAGGTAAACGATATCATTTATCCTCTCAGAACCCACAGTAATAATGGTTTCTTTTAAAAGCTGTTTAGCCTCCTTTTTGCTAATTACTCCTACTTCACGTACTATACCTACTATAGAATTTGACAAGACAGTATCCAGCAACTTACGGCTTAGTTCTGCCTCAGTGAATTGATAAATAAACCCTTTTTTTGTACAATTGTTTAATCTCTCTTTTACTTCTTTTATCAATAAATATCTTTTATTTTCTTTAAGTTTTTCAGCTAATTTGCTGCTCGTCACTCTCTCACATCCCAAATAAACAGCCAGGTTTTACTTTAAAGTATCGATCTAATACAAATCTCATTCTTTCGCACATAACTATACTTTTAATTTAATGAATTATACTAATAGAATAATCATGATGATTCCATACAAAAGCGTAAAATATACTATTTAAAATTTGTTAAATGATATTTAAAATATTTTCTCTATGTCTTGAACCTATCCTGATTGTCTCAGAATCTGTTATTTCTATATGATAGAAGACAATATTCAGTAAATCTTTAATTATTGTTTTTTCTGTTATATGAACTGTGCTTAATATATTTTTTAACTCATCGTCTTTTCTCACTAATATGATATTCTCATGAGCAACAATTGTATTTTTGTATTCTTCTGCTGATGTTTTCGTAAAAGATATTTTTTTAGGATTAAACAAAGTATTTCCTTTTAATCTTGCCGAGTATATGCGATCATAACTATCTTTATTTGAAACTGAATAAGAATACATTGCATATTGTTTACTTTCTATTTTTTTTAATATGTCGAATATTATATCCTCTATTGTTCTATATTCTTTTTCAACCCGATCATAGTCATTGAGAGTTGATATTTCATAAAAATAGTACATTAACTTTTCCCCTTTTAAACCCACATTATGAACTGTCTCCTCCATCCTTACCGTATTACTTTGTAAAGGATTCTATATGGCGTTTGTCTTTGTTAAAATTTTAAACATCCCACAGCCAATTATCAGGTTCTTCCTAACTGATCACAGATCAAATGATCCGGCGCAAAAATTGAAATAACTGTATTATTGATTCAACAATGTTAGCGCCCTCGGAATACAATTACAATATTTTTCTAGAATGTTTATGTTATTTTAAGAATAAAAAAAGGCCCCCTAAGGCCTTTTACGCTTTCTTTCTCAAGCTTGTTCTATATTATTGTCTTCAGCAACCACATCCGCCTTCCCGCGCCTCCTGACAAGCGTCAAAGCCATGCCCGCAAAGATCATCACGATGCCTAGTGTTTGATAGAGGTCTGGGCGGAAACCCGTGAAGACGGTATCGAGCACGATCGCGACAGCGGGGTCAAGAAAGACAATGATTGAAATAAATTTCGTTGATAAAAATCGCAAGCTGTCAAAAAACAACAAATATACAATACCCGTATGAATAATACCGGTAGATACCACCATAATCCAGTTTCCCTGAGAAAGGTCAGCAAAAGCGCCAAAGTGAATAAACGGAATTAGGATGATAACCCCTAAACCCGTTTGCAGGAAGGTGGTCGTGTAAGGGCTGAGGTTTTGAATGCCTTTTCCCAATAAAGTAGTGAACGCATAAAACAGTGCGGCGAGAACGGCCCAAATGATCCCTGATCCCATCAGCTGTGTCAATGAAGTGCTGCCGTTAATCCCGGAAATCAGCGCAGTTCCCAGAAAACAGATGATAATGGAGCTGACGGAGATGACATGTAGTCTCTCTCTGTAGATGATGCTTCCCAGGAGAAGAACAAGCACCGGTGCTAGGTGATAAACGGAGATAGCAATTGTAACGGACGTTTCTTCAAAAGACTTAAATAAGAACACCCAGTTGAATACAAGAAAGAAACCGCACGCCAATGTTTGGAGCACGTCTCTCTTTCTCCATTTTTCAGTTTTATATTGGCCGGACGCCAGCCAGCAAAAGCTTAAAAATAGCGTCGCGCAAAGGCAGCGGACAAAGACCAATTCAAATGACGGCAGATTGGTATGCTCTGAGAAAAAGCCGATGGAGCCGAAAATCACCATAGAGATGACCATTTTGATTACGGCTGTTGATTTTTGTTTTGGTGTGATTGAGAGATCTTGCTGCATCAAGCGTATTCTACCTCCAGTTATGTATAGGGAAAAGCACCCCAACTGCAAGGTGCTTTTCCCTTTTTATAGTTTCTTGCCGGCCGTCCAGCCGCCGTCTATGACAAAGTTTGAACCTGTAATAAAGTGCGCCTCATCAGAAGCCAAATACTTCATACAGGAAACAATATCACTCGGCTGCCCCCACGTATGAAGGGCATGGTTATCCTTGATCAGCTGAACCAATTCATCGTCTTGAAAATACTCTTCCGTTAATTCTGTTTGGATCACGCCCGGTGAAATGCTGTTCACCCTGATCCCCTTTGATCCGAATTCCATAGCGAGCTGCTTCGTCAGTCCGATGACCGCGTGCTTGGAAGACACATAGGCAGCCCGCGCAGGCTCTGCCATCAGACCGGACACAGAGGCGATGTTGATTATACAGCCTCGTTTTCCCAGCTTTGACCACAGCCTTGCCGCATCTCGGGAAAGAATAAAGGCTGCCGTGAGATTAATGTCTATGACCTTTTTGAATGATTCTGCCGATAATTCAAGAACAGGGGTGATTTCTCTTATCCCTGCTGCATTGATCAAAATATCCGGGATCAATCGGCTTTGTTCAAGTTTTGGCATCAAAGATTCCGCCTGCTGGACATCAGACAAGTCTGCTTTTTCCATGTGAAACTCACTGTTTACTATAAATTCTGACATTTTATTCGTTTGAATATCCACTCCTACGACTCGAAAGCCTTCTGTTAGAAATTGCTTTACTGCCGAAAAGCCGATTCCGCTATTTGCCCCAGTGATCATTATATTCTTTTTCTTCATCATTTTACATTCTGCCTTTTTTCATTTTGGTAATTTGTAATAATCTGAATATTATTATTTGACAATATATTACAAATAATTTAGCATTGCACTACATCCTCTATTTTCCACATTTTCTATCATACAGGAAATTACTAAAAAAATCATCTACTTTTTAAGGAGAGATTCATATGATTCAAGTTTCAAACGTACAAAAAGAGTTGAGATCCGATATTTCTAAATATGCTTCTTTTTTAAAGGAAAACGGCTATTCGTATATTCCAGCAGATTTCTACCGGCAAAAAAATACAGACGCCGCAGTCCGCGAATTACAGCTTACATATGACGCTTTGAAAGCTGATCCTAAAGGAGGCGGCCGTTACAGAGCGCATTCCCGCTACATTTTGGCTCCTCACTCCGACACTCTTGAATTAGATCCGGATAATGGATATTTCCAATCAAAAGAATATAATTATGATGACGGCGGTATCGTCAGACAATTTGAAAAAATATCAGATGAGTTTCTCCAGCATCCTGTAACGCAGCAAATGATACATTCAAATGTAGAAATGGCCCGCCAAACCGATTTTGTAGATTGGGAGAAAGAAGTGATCATTGGGCTTCACCAAGTCAGATATCAAGTGACACCTGACGCGCCTTCATACAGCTCACCCATTTGGCTGCATCGTGACGATGAACCGCTTGTTTTCGTCCATCTATTTCAGCTGAGCGAAGATGCTATCGGAGGAGATAACTTAATTGCTCCGTCTGTTAAGCAAATTGATAAAGTGCTGCGGCTGACAGACCCGCTTGAAACACTTGCTCTCGGGCAAAAGGTCTTTCATGCGGTTACACCGGTCGGCACTGCCAATAGAGATGGTGCGCATCGAGATATATTATTAGTTACATTTTCTAATAAATAAAAAAAGCGCCCAAGGGGCGCTTTTTCAATAAATCTATCGAACAATCAAAACCGGGCAGGTTGATAATTGAGACACTTTATGGCTGACGCTTCCAAGCATCATTTCTTTCAGGCCGCTGATCCCCCGGCTGCCAACGATGATCAGGCTGACGCCTTTCTCTTTTGCATGATTTAGTATTTCATGTGCCGGCTCGCCATTCGCGTAAATGATTTCAGCTTGAACACCGTTATCGGCTGCTTTTTCTTTTGCGTTCTCTAGGATTTTCAGGCCTTCTTTTTTAACTTCGTTCCTGATTTCATCAATAAAATGTTCAGGCACATAGACAATTCCCGTCAGAGAAGAAGTCGTGACGACGGCTTCTCTCCCCACATGAAGAATGCTTAGTTCCGCTTGCTGCTCTTTGGCCAAATGCACTGCGGCATCAAGCGCTTTTTCACTCATATCTGATCCGTCAATCGCAACTAACATTTTGTTAAACATGCTCTTCCCGCCTTTCGGACTGTGGGTGGTTCATCTTTCTCTTTTATTGTCCGCCTGCTTTTCGTTATTGTCAATTGAAGCGCATGAGTTTTCAAAAAATTGTCATAGACTCTCTCCGTTTGTAGCGATGACCTGCTGATACCAGTTGAAGCTTTTTTTCTTGATGCGGTTTAATGTTCCGTTTCCTTCATTGTCCCGGTCCACATAAATGAAGCCGTAGCGTTTTTTCATTTCCGCAGTAGATGCACTGACAAGGTCAATTGGCCCCCATGATGTGTATCCGATTAATTCAACGCCGTCCGCAATGGCTTCGCGCACTTCAATTAAATGATCACGCAGATAGTTGATTCTGTAATCGTCCTGAATTGAGCCGTCCTCCTCAACTTTGTCTACAGCGCCAAGGCCGTTTTCAACAATGAACAGCGGCTTCTGATAGCGGTCGTATAATGTGTTGAGCGTAATGCGCAAGCCTTTCGGGTCAATTTGCCAGCCCCATTCTGATGATTTCAGGTAAGGGTTTTTAACTCCCCCCAGCAGGTTGCCGCCTGATTTTGCAAGCTCTTCCGGATCAGTGCTCGCCGCCATCGACATGTAGTAGCTGAATCCAATGTAATCTACCGTATGTTCTTTCAAGAGCTCTTCATCGCCTTCAGCCATTTCAATTTCAATATTGTTTTCAGCCAGATAGCGTTTCATATATCCCGGGTACGCGCCTCTTGCTTGAACGTCTGAGAAGAATAGTGTTTTGCGCTCATTCTCCATTGCCGCGAAGACATCCTCCGGCTTAGAGGTCATCGGATAGGTTGTCGTGGCCGCTATCATACAGCCGATTTTTGAATCAGGAATGATTTCGTGACCCGCTTTGACAGCAAGAGCACTGGCGACAAATTGGTGGTGTGCCGCCTGGTACATCGCGTTTCGTTTGTTTTCTCCTTCTTCAAAGACAAGACCGCCTCCGGTAAACGGGGCATGGAGCACCACATTAATTTCATTGAACGTCATCCAATACTTCACTTTGTGTTGATAGCGTTGGAATACAGTTTTGGCATAGCGTTCATAAAACTCTATGACTTTGCGATTCTTCCAGCCGCCATACTTCTTCACTAAACCGAGCGGCATTTCATAATGAGAGATGGTTACGACAGGCTCAATATGATGCTTTAACAGCTCATCAAACAGATCATCATAAAATCTAAGACCTTCTTCATTGGGCTCCTCTTCATCGCCATTCGGAAAAATTCTCGTCCACGCAATTGATGTACGGAACGCTTTAAAACCCATTTCCGCAAACAAAGCGATATCCTCTTTATAACGATGATAAAAGTCAATCCCGTTGTGATACAGATTCAAGGAAGTCATTGATTCATCATATGGAGACATGATGCCGTTCGGCGATACGTCAGCTGTCGAAAGCCCCTTACCGCCCTCGTTATAAGCACCCTCCACTTGGTTGGCAGCAACTGCGCCGCCCCATAAAAATCCTTCTGGAAATCGTTTTGCATTTGAACTCATATTGATCACCCCATCAGTTTTTTAAGATAAAGCAAGCAGCGCTTCTTTTGTCTGCACTTTACCGATCTCTTTCACCGGCGAAAACGAATATTGGTCTGTATTGGTCACAATCACCGGGGTAATGACGTCATATCCCGCGGCTTTGATTTGCTCCAGGTCAAAGGATACGAGCGGATCTCCCGGTGCGACCTTGTCGCCTTCTTTGACGTGAGCCGTGAACCATTGTCCCTCCAGCTTCACCGTGTCCAATCCAATGTGTATGAGAATTTCAGCTCCCTGATCACTCGTAATGCCAATGGCGTGTTTTGTTTTAAAAATGGTGGTAACACTTCCATGAACAGGCGAGACCACTTCTCCTTCTTCTGGCTCTATAGCAAATCCTTTTCCCATGATCCCGGCAGAAAACACCCCATCTTTGACTTCGCTTAAGGCTTTCACTTCTCCCTTAATCGGGCTGTGAATGATTTCTCCGCTGCCTTCATGCACTGCCGGCTGCTGGCTGCCGTCAGAAGACACATCCTCGAATCCAAGCAAATACGCAGCTGCTGTCCCCGCCGCAAACGCAATCACAAGACCGATCATCGCGTAAATAAACGTTGGCCCGATAAAGACAGGGATGCTCGGCAGTCCTGCATTTCCACCGACGATATAGGAAGCAACACCCGTCATGCCGTAAAACGCGCCACCTGCTGCACCGCCAATCAAAGCGGCCGCAAACGGCTTTTTCAAACGCATATTCACGCCGTACATCGCAGGTTCTGTGATCCCCATCAGCGCTGTGATGCTCGTGGTAAGCGCGAGTGATTTGAATTTTTTGTTTCTGGAGCGAAGGAAGACGGCAAATGATGCCCCGGCCTGCCCCATATTCGCCAAAAACATAGCCGGCAGTAAATAATCATGTCCGTTTTGAGCGATGTTGTTGATCATAATTGGCACAAAGGCATAATGCATGCCCGTCATAATGATTAAAGAGAATGTTCCCGCCAGCAAAATCATCGCCACAAGCCCTGCATGATCAAACAAATAATTGACCCCAGAAGACAAGTATTCTCCTAAAATAGCGCCAAGCGGACCGACTGTAATCAATGTCAGCGGCACGACAATCAATAATGTCAACGTCGGAACCACAATCAATTTGAGAGACGAGTGTGTAAAACGGTCAATCCATTTTTCCACGTAGGAAGCAATCCAAATCGCCAGCAAAATCGGAATGACAGTTGACGAATAAGTGGCAGCGGTTACAGGAAGCCCGATAAAGGAAATCGGTTTCCCCGCACCGAGCAGAGCTGTTAAATCCGGATGCAGAATCGCCGCCGCAATGGCAGCCGCTACGTACGGATTGCTCCCGAACTTTCTCGCCGCACTCATCGCAAGCAGGAGCGGCAGGAAGTAGAACGCGCCATCACCGACAGCCGTTAAAATGACATGAACCTGGCTCTTCTCCGCCATCCAGCCAAACGTAACTGCCAGCGCAACAAGCCCTTTGATCATCCCCGCTCCCGCAATCGCAGGCAGAATCGGAGTAAACACACCAGAAATCACATCAAAAACCGCACTCAGCACATTCTTTTTCTGAGAAGATGAACCAGCGCTCTTTTCATCACTGAGATTGCTGTGCCGCACAATCGCCTGATACACCTTCGGCACATCGTTTCCGATAATGATTTGAAACTGCTCGCCGCTGATATTGGTACCCATCACCCCCGGCAGCTGCTCCAGCTGACTGCGATCCGCCTTCGCGTTGTCATAAAGATTAAAACGCAGTCTCGTCATGCAGTGAATCACGCGCTGAACATTTTCTTCCCCGCCTACGAGTTGTAATATGTCTTTCGATAATTTATCATAATCCATGTGTATACCTCCTTTTTATGGGGAGACTGCTGGATGAAAGGTGGCCGCCTTTCACCAGCTTTTTTTTGTATCAAATTGCCGCATCACCTCCTAAAAGAGAATAAAAAAAACCTAAATGACACAGATTGCGAGAGTCTCCTCCTGCACCTGCACCATTTAGGTTTTGCCTGCTTTCGCAGTAACAATCCTGACGGGTCGTTTTATTTGTTTGTAGGTATACTTTAGCACTAGATTCAGAGGATGTCAACGCTTTCATTTTTGATATTGACTAAGGCGATTACTCAATAAGGACTATTTTTTATAACGGTAAGCCATTTTGTATATTTTGTTTCTCCTTTACTAAAAAATCTTGAAACAAATTGCATAATCTATTTATATTTTTTTCATAGGAATGTAAATGCGGGTTGCATCCGTTATTAGAAGGCTGTCAGAGACTATTTGTTCTAATAAAGCATCTGCTCTTTCTTCAGTTTGTTCCCACGCCAATTCAAGGATATTTTCATCTTTAATATTAAGTTTATTCCCTAGATAATTAATCGCATAATTTGTTACTTCTTGTGAAGAAATAACTTAAACTGCCTACCAATAAACAATGCAATCCAGTTACACTCAAATTCATTTTTCTTGATTATCTCAACTGTATACTCCTTCTATCTCTTCCTTGTGGTTTATTTTACCTGATTTCTTTAAAATTAGGAGCTGATTCTGCAATAGGAAAAGCTTATTCCATTCCACATCACTGTGTGAGAATAAGCTTTAAAAAGTTATCATTGACTTTTAAGCATTGTTGCATAAACAATTCTATAACAAATTATTAAGAATGAACCTTCTCAAAGGAAGTCTTCAAGTATTTTCTTTACTGGGGCACTTGCTTTTGGCAACTTATCATTTATTCGCTGAAGTATGGATGGATCGTTCAATATCATTTGTTTACTCTCGGGAGTGACAAAGCTTCTTAGAGAATCTATGCATACCTCAAATAGCTCTTCATTATCATTACTAAGTAGTGATAGTAATATTGAAAATTCATGTGAACTTCCGTTATTATTCATACAGTAAGCCAGTTTTTTTTGCCATTCCAAAGGTTTAGTAAGTGCTTCGTTTTTTAATTTCCCCCAATCATCTACTCTAAAATCTGACAATATATCACTTGCAATTATACAACCATCATCGTACCATGAGTCCTCAGTTGTTTCAGCAGATAAAAGATTATCCAATTCTCTATACATTTTTTATCACCTTTCAATTTACATCTCAAAAACCTGATGGACGAGGCGCATTTACCTTTCCTGTTGGGTAACCACTAGTTACATCGTCACCATTTTTGATAACATCTATTTCCACTCCATTTTTTGATGCTCTATGCCAAGTTGATCCCTTAATCCGGCAGATATAGGTGGTGTGTTTCCAACCTAAAAGAACCTTGAAAGGTTTTAACCAATTTCAAGGGCCTAATTTAAAATTTGTTAATTTAATTATCGCTTTTCCACACTCTTTGACCATCAGTTAATAAAACTGTACTTGGTGGATCATCATAGAGAGAGATTTCAACCAATGAACTTTTTTCTTGTCTCAACCAATTATATACGTTGCCTTCATTCTGAATCCGTTTGGATAATATTTTATTTACTTTAAATGCAGCTGCATCATATTCTGTATAATTATTATCATCTTCATCCAATCCATTGTCTGTTTCAAAAACAGTATCTAGTTCTCCAATAATCCTTAACCCACTTGCCCATTCTAGTATCAAGTCATTATTTTCATATTTTATTAAAGTTTCAATTAAAGAATCATAACCCATACGATCCCTCTTTTCCTTATTTTTATGGCCTAGATGGTACTATATGCGCTCCGTCTTTTCCATAATGTATTAATCCTTTAGTAGTCTCAACATATTCACCAGTATTACGATCATAATATTTCCCTATTGGTTTTCCAATAGTCTACTCTTTCCCTGCCATTTTTTAAGAAATCGCCTTTTCCTGTAAACTTATCAAGCAATTCCTGTGCTTTTTTATTATCTCCATATCTCTTGCTAATAGTTAAGAACTCTTTTAAGTTACTCAATATTTATCGCCACGAGCTTGTACGAACTCGTTAGTTTCATTAGTTACTCCAAGATATAACTACCCTGTCATGTAAAATGTCATCTCGCCCCTTTCTCGTTCATGTTCAGTTCCTCAAAGTGTTAAAAATCGATACTCCTTGAAGGTACTACCATCATGAGCTCTCGATTCTCAAACTAATCATTTTCAATTCGCTTTTCACAAATATCAGCTGATTTAATATAAAAAGTAAAAACCTTGAAAGGCAATTCAGCCCATCAAGGTATATGTTTTATTTTTGACTATCCCTTTTCCATACACTTTCTCCGTCAGTTAAAAAAACTGCACTTGGCGGATCATCATAAAGTGAAATTTCAACTAATGAACCTTTCTTTTGTATTAACCAATTATATAAACTACTTTCTTCACTAGTAGGATGAGCTAAAATATCATTTACTTGAAATGTAACTGCATAATATTCGATAAAATTCACATCATCGTCATCCAACCCATTGTCTGTTTCAAAGAGTGTGTCTGGTTCACCAATAATCTTTAATCCACTATCCCACTCTATTATCAAGTCACTATCTTTATACTCTTTTAACGCTTTTATTAAAGGATCATATTCCATGTATATCCTCCTCAAGAGAAAAGCCTCTGCAATCATGCCGTGAGAGTCAGATTCTACAGAGGAAATCGTATGCTGTGTTTGTTTCAGCACTTTTTTGTATTCGTCGATAAACATGCCAAAGAAAAGGAGAAAGGGTTTATGAATTAGCTTTATAAAAGATTATTTTTATTAAAAAACCTTGAAAGGCATATAGCCAGTCAAGGTATGATAACAATAACATTATATTTAGAAGTATCAACTACTTCACCTACTGATTTATCTGAGAGAATATCATAATTGTTTTATATATTCTTTCTAATAAAATAAGGCTATTTTAAAGTAACTCCACTCCAACTTGTTTGCAAAATTTAACTTTAAGTCTCTCTTCTTGACCCACATTCATTACCATAACTTTGTCATCTTTTTTTATACTTGTTACATTATTAAAATCACCTGTAAATACTATAGAATCATTAAATGTAATACTTAGACTACACGTTTGCTTATATACATCTAAAGTTAAAATCACCTTGAAATTTTGGTCATCTTTGTAAGTATAAATTAATTCTCCATCATCTATATTGCCTGTTATACTCACTGGCTCATTTTGAAAAAGTTCTAATAGATCATATTCATCATACTTTATAAACATTTGTATTCATCCTTTTATTAATTATTTCGGTATAACTGTGATAACATCGCCTGCTTCATTTATTATTACTTTGACATCCTGTGTTTCATGAACAAACGTTCCGCTTCTATTACCAGGTATCTTTTTCGTATTCATTATAGCGTCTTCAATAACTGAAGGTGAAATATTTCTTGGGTCAACATATTTTTTGATAAAATCACTAAATTCTTTTGTTTGTGGTTTATATCCTAATTCTTCAGCTTTTTTAATTGCTCTACTTGTTAAAGTAGCTTTTACTTCAGGAATATCAGGTGCCATTCTTTCCAAAGCATGCTGAGAATACTTTCTTCCATTTATTTGCCCTCCGCCTTTTGACATGTTCCAACCAATTTCACCCGTACCCTTAGAAGCAACTTTATTAACTTCACCCTTAATTTCCTTCTCCGTAACTTGTTTAGCCACATCTGTGACAACACGCTTCCCGCCTCGGACCGCCAATTTTTTAACAGCACCCTGAGGGCTTACCCACTCAATAAATTCATATTGAGTTCCGGCAAGAAACGAATCAATTGGCTTAGCTCCGCCTACTTTATCCTCTGGAATGTAAGACACTTCTTCTAGCCGCTTTTTCCCTCCAGCGTAGAGTTCTCTCACAATTTGGCCGTTTTCATATACATAATATTTGCCGCCGACGTAGTCGATGCTTGCAGTATCACGAGTTAGTTCGTCAATCACTTCTATCGTATCTATCTTTTTTAATCCTTTATGATTATATATTTTATCATTTATCACCCGTATGTCTCCATAGACTTTCGGGTGGGCTGCTGCTTCTTTCTGTAATACCGTTAAGTTACTATCATCAGCATGAATCTCACGCTCGATCTTCTGTTGTTTGTCATCCATCATCACAGAACCAACGTTTGATTGCTTATGTTTCTCCAGTTTCTTCAGCATCATCTCCATCGGTGAATCATCCGACTGCTTCATTTGCGGGTTAATCGCGACGAAGGTTTGGTTGATGTTTTCTTCTTCCTGTGATTTCAGGATGGAGCCGGTTTTGTAGCCTGTGATTTCAATTTTCGGGCCAGTGTACATGGTTTCGAGCTGGTCTATATATTTTTTCATCGTTTGAAAATCTGATTTTGCGGCTTCTAGTGCTTGGGTTTGCTGGCCGTCAAATTGAAAGAGCTTATGCAGGGTGTCTGAAATCAGCCGCTCAGCCTGTTCTGTTTCCATACGGAAAAAGGTATCATTGACTGTCGGCAAGCTGACGATGTGGCCGATGGCTGATGTCTGGCGATTGACTGCGTCTGTGAGCTGCTCTGTCACTTCTCGTGCATGCTTGACCCCATGTCTCGCATCGTGTGAGAGAAAAGCCTCTGCAATCATGCCGTGGGAGTCAGATTCTACAGAAGAAATCGCATGCTGGGTTTGTTTCAGCACTTTTTTGTATTCGTCGATAAACATGCCAAAGAAAAGGAGAAAAGGCTTGTGGCACTCTTCGTAAAAAGTCCGAATGGCGTCTCCACCTTTTCCTTTTAGCGCATCCTTCATGCCTGCCAGATGCTCAACGCTTTTTTCCAGCTTCTCCAGCTGCTGTTTTTGCTTGTCCAGTTTCTCAATCGTATGCTGAATGCCCTCGTGAAGAGCGTGGACATCTAATGTTTTCAATCCCTTGTCCTCCCGCGCTTTATTTCATGGAAGATGATATGTTTTCATCCGTTTCCTTCATGGCATTTACTGCACTTTCCGTTTGTGCAATATGCTTGGCCAGAACGGACGCATATGCTTCAGTGAGCTCTTTGATGTCCTCATTTAATTGCTCGATGGACTTCACAACATTCAAATGGTTTCTGCCTGAGAGATGACTGGGCAAGGAGGATTTGAGTTCAGCTGAATTCTTAAGCTGAGAAAGCCCTTGCTTCACTGTGCCATAGACCATTTTAATTTCCTGTGCCATTTGTGCTCACCTCACTTTTTATGTTTTTCCTTCTCTATTTCATGCTCTATCCTCGTGATTTGGTGTCTGATGGAATAGACATCGCCCTCTAATGAGTGGATTTTGCCTTGAATGCTTTCGATGATTCCGCTGACTTGATCGCTTTTGATTTGCTGATATGCTTTGTTCATTCCTTCACGAATATCTTCAAACCGCTCCGCATGTGTTCCTCTCCATGCCTCACGGTTAAGATGAGGCCGGTGAATGAGATGCTGGGCCTCAGAGAAATCGTGTTTGATTTGCCTGATTTCGTGCAGCACTCGTTTTAATTGATGGATCTGTTCCTGCTTTTCATGTAAGTCGGCTTTTACCGAATGTAACAACATTTCACTATGCATGCCGCAACACCTCGTGTTTCTATCAAACTGTGTCAATTCTTTACAATACAGACTATTTTCATATTACATGATGGGTCATATTGGATAAATAGGTAAAAAGATTTGTCTTAAGGGGAGTTATAGCGGTTCTAATTTGCTAAAAATACAGTTTTTACGATTTCACAAGAGGGCGAATAATCACAATAGGGACTTTTCATTCAGGTCTTTCATCTCACTATCATTTACATTTTCCCCTCGTGCTTAATTGTTACTTTTAGTCAATAATAATCATAAAAAAACGCCTTCCCTCGAAGGCGCTTTTTCATCTTATTTAGTTCCCCAAACAGCCTCACCGCTGCCATTCAACACACTAAACGTCATCACCTTCTTCTCTCTCACCGAATCCCACTGGCGTACAAATACCCCGTTATACTTCTTGCCCGCTAATGTGATCTCGGCTGTGTTTTTTCCGGTTTTCTTCCATGTTCCGGTCATTTCCCCGGAAATGGTGTGGTTTTTGTTGAGCTGGATGTTGATGGTTTTTTTGATGTCGGCTGAGATGTCTTTTCCGTGCTGGATGAGTTTGTACGTTCCTGTGATGTCTTTTTGTTTTACTTCTTTCAATGTTTCGCCCGCATAACGATATGGCGCTGCTACCGGCCAGCCGTCTTTGTTCATGAACAATTGGTGGACTCTGACTTCGTGTTCTTCACCTCTGCCCGGGAAGCGGGTGTGGAAGATTAAATAGGAACGCCCGGTTTTCTCGTCATAGTATGCGGAGTTGTGGCCTGGTGAAACATACCCGGTGCCTTTTTCATTTTCTGTTTCAAAAGTGTAGCTGCCCATGAGTTTGACGCCATATGGTTCGATGGAGCGGTCGTCGAAGAATGTGCCTTCTTTGCCGCGGACGTCGAGCATTGGATTGCCTTCTGCATCATAGTAAGGACCGTCCGGTTTCTTGGAGCGGGCCACACGGATGTTATAGCCGCCTGTTGCATCGAGACCGCCATATGATAAGTATAAGTAGTAGTACTGGGTGTCTGGATTGTAGAGAACATACGGGCCTTCGATTCTGCTGTGGTTTCCGCCGAGCAGTTTTTTCCCGTATCCCTGTCCAGAAAGCGGGAAGCCCGTTTTCGGATTCATTTCAAGTATGAAAATGCCGCCTGAGTATGATCCGTACACCATCCACAGCTTTCCGTCTTTATCAAAGAAGGTATGCGGGTCGACGACATTCGGATGTTTGGTTGCGTCATACGGTGTTCCATCGCTGCTTGTGCCTTCCATTCCTGATTTCAAAAAGATGCCTTTGTTTTTGTATGGCCCTTCGATGTTGTCAGCGACGGCAACACCCATGGCGGACCTAGGCGAGTCGCCGCGGCAGGCGTTGTAGTACATGTAGTATTTGCCGTCCGCCAGCTGCGTGACGTCAGCCGCCCAAAGAGTGTCGGATTGGGCCCATTCGAAGGTTTCTTTTAATTCTTCATAGACATTCGGAATCAGTGGGTTGTCATTGCTTACGCTGGTGGTCAGCTGCTGCCATTGCATGAGGTCATTCGTTTTTGCTGAAGCGAGATGAGATCCAAAAACATAAAAGGTGCCGTTCGTTTCAATGATGGAAGGGTCATGGACGCTAACTTCTTTAAATACTGGTTTTTGTGCATAAACGGAGTTTGGGAGGGTGAAGGCCATGATAAGAGCCGCAAGAAAACATACACGGAACAATCGGTTGAACATCTAAACAATTCGCCTCTCTTTTTTATTAAATTTTAAACGCTTACATTTCACTATGAAAATACCCCGCCTATTAAAAACAGCCGAATGTTTTCATATTCAAACAAATAGGTGATTTCTCTTACATAGTCGGACTGATGTCTGTCAGTCTTGCGCAGAACTGCTGCTTGCATATCCTCTCCTTCATAGTTCAACTCTTTTGCTGTTTCTCCTTCTTTCATCACTCTGTTTTCATTCGCGTACATGTAATAACTGCTTTGTCAGGTTTTACATCGATTGTGATACAGCCATTTCGTTGTCGGCGTTTTTTAAGATGATGCCTGATTGCCCGTCAACACTGGAGGCAGTTGGCTGACTCTTGAGAAAATGCCTTGCGAAAAATGCGACTTCGTAAACGCAGATTGAGAGTAAGACAGCGGCGCTTGCCTCCTGTCTGGATATCGTGTCTGCGTCTCGCTATCACAATAGCAATCTAACTTGTTAAAGACTGTAAAAAATCTTTTGACTTCTGCTGCTGAACCAATTAATATAATACTCAGTTAATAGTTATCAGAATTTTTAGGAATTGAGTGATTCATATGACACTGCACAAAGAGCGTCGGATCGGACGGCTGTCTGTTCTTCTGTTGCTGAATGAGGCGGAAGAGAGTACACAGGTCGAGGAGCTGGAGCGAGATGGATGGAAGGTCTGTCTCGGCAAGGTAGGATCAATGGACGCGCATAAAGTAGTAGCTGCAATTGAAACCGCTTCCAAAAAGAGCGGTGTCATTCAATCTGAGGGTTATCGGGAGTCACACGCGCTTTATCATGCGACGATGGAGGCTTTGCACGGCGTGACCAGAGGTGAAATGCTGCTTGGATCACTGCTTCGGACGGTGGGCTTGAGGTTTGCTGTTTTGAGGGGAAATCCTTATGAAAGTGAAGCGGAAGGCGATTGGATTGCTGTCTCGCTTTACGGAACAATCGGGGCGCCGATTAAAGGTCTTGAGCACGAGACATTCGGTGTTGGAATTAATCACATATGAAACAGCCCATAGATCATAGACGATAGGGGGCTATGCGTGAAAACAGATGTTCACAGCATAGCTCCTTTTTGTATGGGCGCTTTACCAAAGTAAAGAAAAAGGAGTTGGGCTTATGGTGACTTTAGACGGTTCTTCATTGACAACAGCCGACGTCGCTCGTGTGCTGTTTGATTTTGAGAAGGCAGTGGCTTCCGAAGAAAGTATGGAGCGCGTGAAAAAAAGCAGAGCGGCGGTGGAACGGATTGTACGTGACGAAAAGACAATCTACGGCATCAACACCGGATTTGGCAAATTCAGCGATGTCCTGATTCAAAAAGAAGACTCGGCGGCGCTGCAGCTGAATTTAATCCTCTCTCATGCCTGCGGTGTCGGCGATCCTTTTCCTGAGTGTGTGTCCAGGGCAATGCTGCTTTTGCGCGCCAATGCGCTGTTAAAAGGCTTTTCCGGTGTACGCGCTGAGCTGATCGAACAGTTGCTTGCTTTTTTAAATAAACGCGTCCATCCTGTCATTCCCCAGCAAGGATCACTTGGCGCAAGCGGAGATTTGGCGCCGCTTTCCCACCTGGCGCTTGCGCTGATCGGGCAAGGAGAAGTCTTTTTTGAGGGGGAAAGAATGCCGGCAATGACAGGCTTGAAAAAAGCCGGTATTCAGCCGGTAACGCTGACATCCAAGGAAGGGCTTGCCTTGATTAACGGGACTCAGGCCATGACTGCAATGGGAGTGGTCGCCTACATTGAAGCTGAGAAACTAGCCTATCAAACAGAGCGAATTGCCAGCTTAACGATTGAAGGCTTGCGGGGAATTATCGATGCATTTGACGAGGATATTCACTTAGCCCGCGGCTATCAGGAGCAGATCGATGTCGCAGAACGAATTCGCTTCTATCTATCTGACAGCGGCCTGATAACCTCCCAGGGAGAACTGCGGGTGCAGGATGCCTATTCATTGCGCTGTATCCCGCAGGTACACGGTGCAACTTGGCAGACGCTAGGCTATGTTAAAGAAAAATTAGAGATTGAAATGAACGCCGCTACAGACAATCCGCTTATTTTCAATGATGGTGACAAAGTGATTTCCGGCGGAAACTTTCACGGACAGCCGATCGCCTTTGCCATGGATTTTCTGAAAATCGCAATTTCAGAGCTTGCGAATATCGCAGAGCGCCGGATCGAACGACTTGTGAATCCGCAGCTGAATGACCTGCCGCCGTTCCTAAGCCCTCATCCCGGTCTGCAATCCGGTGCAATGATCATGCAGTATGCCGCGGCCTCACTCGTTTCTGAAAATAAAACACTGGCCCATCCTGCAAGTGTGGATTCTATTCCGTCATCCGCAAACCAAGAAGACCATGTCAGCATGGGAACCATCGCTGCTCGGCATGCTTATCAGGTGATCGCAAATACAAGGAGAGTCATTGCGATTGAAGCGATTTGCGCATTGCAGGCAGTTGAATACAGAGGCATAGAACATGCAGCGTCCTATACGAAACAGCTTTTTCAGGAAATGAGAAAAGTCGTGCCGTCCATTCAGCAGGACCGTGTTTTTTCCTATGACATTGAACGCTTGACTGACTGGCTGAAGAAAGAATCTTTATTACCTGATCATCAGAATGAAGAACTAAGGGGGATGAACATATGACTGATGTAAAAAAATCAATCCGTGCCAACAGAGGAACAGAGCTTGAATGCTTAGGGTGGGAGCAAGAGGCGGTGCTTCGGATGCTTCGGAACAACCTTGATCCGGAAGTCGCCGAAAAGCCAGAGGATCTCATCGTATATGGCGGCATTGGCAAAGCCGCACGGGATTGGGACGCTTTTCACACCATTGAGCATTCCTTAAAAACACTAAAAAATGATGAAACCTTGCTCGTGCAGTCCGGAAAGCCTGTTGGCATGTTCCGTACACACCCGCAGGCCCCGCGCGTGCTCTTAGCAAATTCTGTTCTTGTTCCGAAGTGGGCAGACTGGGAGCATTTCCACGAGCTGGAGAAAAAAGGGTTAATGATGTACGGACAGATGACGGCTGGCAGCTGGATTTACATTGGCTCACAAGGCATATTGCAAGGAACCTATGAAACCTTTGCTGAGCTCGCACGACAGCACTTCGGAGGCAGCTTAAAAGGAACATTGACGCTGACAGCGGGTCTCGGCGGAATGGGAGGCGCCCAGCCGCTGTCTGTCACGATGAATGAAGGCGTCGTCATCGCCGTCGAGGTTGATGAGAAACGTATCGACAAGCGGATCGAAACAAAATACTGCGATCGAAAAACAGCATCGATTGAGGAAGCCTTAGCGTGGGCTGAAGAGGCAAAATTGGCAGGAAAACCTTTGTCCATTGCGCTTCTCGGAAATGCAGCTGAGGTGCATCACACACTTTTGAACCGCGGTGTCAAAATTGATATTGTGACCGATCAGACATCTGCCCATGACCCTTTAATCGGTTATGTTCCCGAGGGCTATTCACTTGATGAAGCTGACCGTTTGCGTCAAGACAATCCAGATCTTTACGTGCGCCTTGCGAAGCAAAGCATGAAAAAACATGTCGAAGCCATGCTGGCCTTTCAACAAAAGGGCTCTATTGTATTTGACTACGGCAACAATATCCGGCAAGTCGCAAAGGATGAAGGGCTGGAGAATGCCTTCGATTTTCCGGGGTTTGTCCCTGCCTACATCCGCCCCTTATTCTGTGAAGGAAAAGGACCGTTCCGCTGGGCGGCGCTTTCCGGTGATCCGGCAGATATTTACCGTACGGATGCGTTATTAAAAGAACTGTTCCCGACAAATAAAGCCCTTCACCGCTGGATTGATATGGCACAGGAAAAAGTCACGTTCCAAGGCTTGCCGTCCCGTATTTGCTGGCTTGGATATGGAGAACGAAAAAAGATGGGCCTCGCCATTAACGAGCTGGTTAGAACCGGGGAGCTAAAAGCGCCTGTCGTAATTGGGAGAGATCATTTGGACTGCGGGTCTGTCGCCTCTCCAAACCGGGAGACAGAAGCGATGAAGGACGGAAGTGACGCTGTCGGCGATTGGGCTGTGCTGAATGCGCTTGTCAACACGGCGGCGGGTGCAAGCTGGGTTTCCTTCCACCATGGCGGCGGCGTCGGAATGGGCTATTCCCTGCATGCCGGTATGGTTGCCGTTGCCGATGGAAGTGAGCTGGCTGACGAGCGGCTCGCCCGTGTCTTAACGAGCGACCCGGGAATGGGCATTATCCGCCACGCTGATGCCGGTTATGAACGTGCCGTTGAAGTAGCGAAGGAACAGGACATTATCGTGCCGATGCAAAAATAAAGGAGTGATAATATGCCAAAGCAAATTGATACGATTCTCACCAACATCGGTCAGCTTTTGACGATGGAAAGCAGCGGTCCGCGTGCAGGCAAAAGCATGCAGGATCTTCATGTAATCGAAGACGCTGTTGTCGGCATCCATGAACAGAAAATTGTGTTCGCCGGACAAAAAGGGGCTGAAGCCGGTTACGAGGCAGACGAAATCATTGATTGTTCGGGACGCCTTGTAACGCCGGGACTCGTCGATCCGCACACCCATCTTGTATTTGGCGGATCTCGTGAAAAGGAGATGAACCTTAAGCTTCAGGGCATTTCATATTTGGATATTCTGGCGCAGGGCGGCGGGATTCTATCTACAGTCAAGGACACCAGGGCGGCTTCAGAAGAAGAGCTGCTGCAAAAAGCCCATTTTCATTTACAAAGAATGCTGTCCTACGGCACGACCACGGCAGAAGTGAAAAGCGGCTACGGCTTGGAAAAAGATACAGAGCTGAAACAATTGCGTGTCGCAAAAAAACTGCATGAAAGCCAGCCAGTTGATCTTGTTTCCACATTTATGGGAGCCCATGCGATTCCTCCCGAATATCAAAACGATCCAGATCAATTTCTTGATCAAATGCTTTCCCTTTTGCCAGAAATCAAAGAACAAGAGCTCGCCAGCTTTGCTGATATTTTTACAGAAACAGGCGTTTTTACAGTCAGCCAATCCCGCCGTTATTTACAACAAGCAGCTGAGGCGGGCTTCGGATTAAAAATACACGCAGATGAAATCGATCCGCTTGGAGGAGCCGAATTAGCAGGTGAGTTAAAGGCTATATCAGCCGACCATTTGGTAGGTGCATCGGACGAAGGCATATCGAAAATGGCCGAGGCAGGAACGATTGCCGTCCTCTTGCCGGGAACAACATTTTATCTTGGCAAAAGCACATACGCCAGGGCAAGAGCTATGATCGATGAAGGTGTATGTATCAGCTTGGCAACGGATTTTAACCCTGGCAGCTCGCCGACTGAAAATATCCAGCTGATCATGTCGATTGCCGCGCTTCATTTGAAGATGACAGCAGAAGAAATATGGCACGCGGTCACTGTCAATGCCGCATATGCCATAGGAAAAGGAGAAGAAGCCGGTCAGCTCAAAGCTGGCCGCTCAGCTGATCTTGTCATTTGGCAAGCCTCGAACTATATGTATATTCCGTATCACTACGGAGTCAACCATGTACATCAAGTCATGAAAAACGGAACAATTGTTGTCAACAGGGAGGGAGCCATTCTTGGATAAGTACCCTTTTCTTAGAGAAGCCGGTTATTCGTTTAAGGACCGGGATGTCACAAAAATGAGCGACCTCATCGCAGCATGGGACGGCCAAGACATTAAGGGACCGGCGTTGATAGGTGTCCCCCTATCAAAATCATCCATCAGTCATTCCGGCGCTTCCTTTGCACCCGGAACAATACGTCAGGCCCTGAAACATTCATCAGCCTATTCTGCTGAGCTTGGAGAGCACGTCGTATCAGATCTTCTATATGATCTGGGGGATATCGATATTCATGTCACTGATATCGTAAAGTCACATCATCACATTTTCCAAACCATGCATGCTCTGCTTTCGGACCATCCGGATTGGGTGCCGTTCATACTCGGGGGAGATAACTCGATCAGCTACTCCACCATAAAAGCGATAGCACAAACAAAAGGAACGACAGCTGTGATTCAATTTGATGCCCATCATGATGTCCGGAATACGGAGGACGGGGGGCCGACAAACGGCACTCCCTTCCGCCGCCTTTTGGATGAAGAGATTATTGAAGGCCAACATTTGATCCAGCTGGGTATCAGAGAATTCAGCAACAGTCAGGCCTATGAAGCTTATGCCAAAAAGCATAACGTGAACATTCACACGATGGGCATGATCCGGGAAAAAGGACTACTCCCAACAATAAAAGAGGTTTTGCCTGCCGTTCAAAAAAGAACAGATTTCATATTTATATCTGTTGACATGGATGTCTTAGACCAGTCCCATGCACCCGGCTGTCCAGCGATTGGCCCGGGCGGTCTCTATACAGAAGAATTGCTTGAAGCCGTCAAGTTCATCGCACAACAGCCCAATGTCGCCGGGATTGAAATCGTTGAAGTTGATCCTACCCTTGATTTTCGGGATATGACAAGCAGAGCTGCAGCACATGTTCTGTTACATGCATTAAAAGGAATGAAACTCTCCCCATTCAAGTGATCTTCTGGCAGGTTGTATTTTGGGTATGAGAAACTCATCTGCCTAATGAATGGCAGCTAAAAGGAGGGCGAGACAGTGAATCTTCAGGAGAACAGCGGCCAACAGCTAAAACGCACAATGAAAAGCAGGCACTTATTTATGATTTCATTGGGAGGCGTCATAGGCACAGGACTTTTTCTCAGTACAGGCTATACGCTGCATCAAGCCGGACCCGGCGGTACGATACTCGCTTATGTAATCGGCGGGTTGATGATGTACCTCGTCATGCAATGTCTCGGCGAATTGTCGGTTGCCATGCCGGTAACCGGATCTTTTCAAAAATATGCGACAACATTCATCGGCCCATCAACCGGTTTTATGGTCGGCATTATGTACTGGATCAATTGGGTGGTGACGGTAGGTTCTGAGTTTACCGCATCCGGTATTCTCATGCAGCGCTGGTTCCCGGACAGCAGTGTGTGGATGTGGAGTGCGATTTTTGCGGCTCTTCTTTTCGTATGCAACGCATTTTCAGTTAAGTTATTTGCGGAAACTGAATTTTGGTTTTCCAGCGTAAAGATTGTCACCATTATTTTATTTATCATTTTAGGAGGAGCCGCCATGTTTGGCCTGATCTCTTTAAACGGGATGGCGGATGCTCCTATGCTGTCGAATTTCACAGACCATGGCGGGCTGTTTCCGAATGGCTTTCTCGCCGTTTTTATCGCGATGATATCTGTGAGCTTCGCCTTTTCCGGTACAGAGTTAATCGGCGTTACAGCAGGAGAATCAGCAAATCCTCAAAAGGATATTCCGCGATCCATCCGTAATGTCGCATGGAGAACAGTGATTTTTTTCATTGGCGCTGTCTTCGTCTTATCCGGGTTGATTTCGTGGAAGGACGCAGGCGTGATTGAAAGCCCGTTTGTCGCCGTATTTGCGGAAATCGGAATCCCTTACGCCGCGGACATTATGAATTTCGTGATATTAACAGCCTTGCTGTCTGTCGCCAACTCAGGCTTATATGCTTCGACCCGTATGATGTGGTCGTTAGCAAATGAAAACATGATCAGCTCCCGTTTTAAGAAAGTCACATCAAAAGGTATTCCTTTAAATGCCTTAATGATCAGTATGGCTGTATCTTGTTTATCTCTCGTTTCCAGTATCGTGGCCCCTGGAACTGTCTATGTGGTGATGGTTGCAATTGCTGGATTTGCAGGAGTCGTGGTCTGGATCAGCATTGCCTTGTCCCAGCTCTTGTTTCGAAAGAGGTTTCTGAAAAAAGGGGGAAATGTAAAAGACCTGACATTTCGCACGCCGCTTTATCCTCTTATGCCTATAGCCGCTCTCTTATTATGTTCAGCTTCTTGTATCGGTCTTGCTTTTGATCCCAATCAAAGAATCGCACTTTTCTGCGGAATTCCTTGTATCATCCTTTGTTATCTCATCTACCATTTCAAAAGAAATGTTTCAAAAACGAAAAAAATCAGCCAAGAGGAATATCCGGCTGATCACATCCTATAATCAAAAAAGCACACCCCCGCTCAGCATGGGATGTGCTTTATTTTTTACTCTGTAATCAACGTATGGATCAGCTTCGGCGCCTTCGCTTCCGCGGCGAGGCGGATGTTGTCATAGACTTTTGCGATGACTTCATCGACGTTTTCGCGGTTGGCGTAAAGCGTCACAAGCGGTTCGCCTTTTTCTACTTTGTCGCCGACCTTTTTGCGGAGCATGATGCCGACGGCTAAATCGATCTCATCTTCTTTTGTAGCGCGACCGGCACCCAGCAGCATTGCTGCGACGCCGATTTCGTCCGCAACGATTTCGGAGACGACACCCGCTTCTTTCGCAGGCACATCAATTTGATATGCCGCTTGCGGAAGCTTAGACGGATCGTCAACTATCGAGCTGTCGCCGCCTTGGTTTTTCAGGAAATCCTTGAACTTCTCAAGCGCTTTGCCGTTTTTCATGACTTCTTCCAGCTTCGCTCTCGCTTCGTCCAATGTGTCGGCTTTTTTCGCGAGCACAACCATCTGGCTGCCGAGCGTTAAGACAAGCTCATGAAGATCCTCAGGCCCCTCGCCTTTGAGCGTGTCGATCGCTTCTTTGACTTCAAGCGCGTTTCCGATCGCAAAGCCGAGCGGCTGGGACATGTCTGAAATGACAGCCATTGTTTGGCGGCCGACGTTATTTCCGATGCGTACCATTGCTTTGGCAAGTTCAGCTGCGTCTTCTTCTGTTTTCATGAAGGCGCCCGCTCCCGTTTTTACATCAAGCACGATGGCGTCCGCCCCGGCAGCGATTTTTTTGCTCATAATCGAGCTTGCAATGAGCGGAATGGAATTGACCGTTCCCGTTACATCACGAAGCGCGTACAGTTTTTTATCAGCCGGCGTTAAATTGCCGCTTTGGCCGATGACCGCAACCTTGTCGCGGTTCACAAGCTTAATAAATTCATCCTTCGTCAGTTCCACGTGGAAGCCGGCGATTGCCTCTAATTTATCAATCGTCCCGCCCGTATGGCCGAGACCGCGGCCAGACATCTTGGCAACCGGCACATCAAGAGCCGCAACTAGCGGGGCGAGAACGAGCGTTGTCGTGTCGCCGACGCCGCCGGTGGAGTGTTTATCCACTTTAATTCCTTCAATGGCAGAAAGATCAATCGTTTCACCGGAGTTCACCATAGCCATCGTCAAGTCCGCGCGTTCACGGTCACTCATATCCTGGAAGAAAATCGCCATAGCAAGCGCGCTTGCCTGATAATCAGGAATGCTTCCGTCCGTATAGCCGTTCACGAAAAATTGAATTTCTTCAGTGGTGAGTTCTTTTCCGTTTTGTTTTTTGATGATGATATCTACCATTCTCATGTTTGGTCACCGATCCTTTTCGATTAAGTTCAGTAAATCAAGCCCACAATTGCTGCTGATAAAAAGCTGACAAGCGTAGCACCGTATAATAATTTCAAGCCGAAACGAGCGACGACATTTCCTTGCTTTTCATTCAGTCCTTTTACGGCACCGGCAATGATTCCGATTGAGGAGAAGTTCGCAAATGACACAAGGAATACCGATACGATTGCTGTTGTACGGCCACTGAAATGGAAACCATTTTGCGTAAGCGACGTCATGGCGACAAATTCATTCGACACCATTTTTGTTGCCATAATGCTTCCCGCATTAACAGCTTCATTCCATGGGATACCCACAAGAAAAGCGAATGGAGCAAACACATATCCAAGAATGCCTTGGAACGAAATACCGAATACTGCATTAAAAATGCCATTGATCAAGGCGATAATCGCGACAAATCCAATCAGCATCGCAGCGACGACAACCGCTACTTTGAAACCGTCAAGGATGTATTCTCCGAGCACTTCGAAGAAGGATTGTTTTTCTTCTTCCTCAACACGAAGCATATCCTCTTCTTTTGCAACCTCGTACGGATTGATAATAGAAGCGATAATGAAACCGCCGAATAAGTTCAAAACAAGCGCTGTTACAACATATTCCGGTTTCAGCATTGTCATATACGCGCCGACAATCGACATTGATACAGTGGACATCGCAGATGCGCAAAGCGTGTACAAGCGCTGCTGATTTAAAAGACCCAGTTCTTTCTTCAAGGAGATAAATACTTCCGACTGACCTAAAATCGCAGAAGCCACTGCGTTATACGATTCCAATCTTCCCATACCGTTTACCTTGCTGAGGGCAAGGCCGATATATCTAATAATAAACGGAAGGACTTTCCACTTTTGCAGAATCCCGATCAGAGCGGAAATAAACACGATCGGCAAGAGAACATTCATAAAGAATGTCGTTTGGTCCGCATTCACCAAGCCGCCAAACACAAAGTTGATTCCCTCTGCCGCGTATTCAAGCAGGTAACCGAATCCTTTTGCAAATCCTCCTACGAGGAAATTCCCTATCCCGGTATTGAGGAGAATGTAGCCAAGGATAAATTGCAAGATGAGCATAACAACAATTGGGCGGATCTTAATTCTTTTTTTGCCGCTGCTCGCGATCCACGCGAGGCCTAAAAACACGATTAAACCGATAATCCCAATCAAATACTTCATATGTGTTTCTCCTTTATTTGTATTCGCTTACAATCACTGTTTCCTCAGAAAACGGAAAGCAGTCTGCCTTCCGTCAGCTTTTTAATAGTTGTCCCCGCTTGATGCGCTTTCTCCTTTTACGATGGAAACGCCCGCGCTGGCGCCGATTCGGCTTGCTCCAGCCTCAACCATTGTGTCTACATCTTCTTTCGTTCTGATTCCGCCAGATGCTTTCACGCCGATATCAGGACCTACTGTTTTGCGCATTAAGGCGATATCTTCCTTCGTTGCGCCGCCTGTAGAGAAGCCTGTTGATGTTTTCACGAAGTCCGCTCCCGCAGACACCGCTAAACGGCACGCACGTTCTTTTTCTTCATCGGTCAGAAGGCAAGTTTCAATAATGACTTTGACAAGCGCTTTTCCGGCTGCAGCTTCCACTACACCGCGGATATCCGCTTCCACCACATCGTCTTCCTTGTCTTTTAAAGCGGCAATATTAATGACCATATCCACTTCAGTGGCGCCTTTTGAAATGGCGTCTTTTGTTTCGAACGCTTTTGTTTCAGTTGTATTGGCACCGAGCGGGAAGCCGATGACCGTACAAACGTCGACTCCAGTTCCCTTGAGCTCTTTCGCAGCAAGCGCCACCCATGTCGGATTGACACATACTGAAGCAAACTTATATGTTTTCGCTTCTTCAATAAGTTTGAGAATTTCCGCTTTTTGTGTATGCGGTTTCAAAGCTGTATGATCAATTATGTTAGCTAATGACATCCTTCGCACACTTCCTTTTTTGTTAAGATATTTTTTAGCATAACCGACTTTTGAACATATGTAAATTGGTAATTGAAATTTTGTTCAGCGAACGGTTTGAACGTGTCACAAATCATTAACAAGCACCCTTGCGGTATGCTGGTCAATGATTAAAACATTGGCATATTTTCCGGTTAATGCTCCGTGAATGGAAGATACTTTTCTGCTTCCGCCGGCCACTAAAATCGAGCGTTCCTTCAGTCTGAGGTCTTCAAGCTCAACACCGATGGTCCGGTCATTGATGGCACTGCTGCAAATATTCCCTTTCGCATCAAAAAAGCGTGAACAAATATCCCCAACGGCCTGTTTTTTCAGCAGGGCTTTCTCTTCTTCGTTAAAATATCCGAGCCGAAACAACAGCGCTTCATCACGGACAGTCCCGACCGTGAAGAGAGCGATATTCGCCTGCTTGCCCATTTCAATAATCCGCTCAATATGACGGTCTTTCTCTACCATTCGCTTCACATCCGCATTATCAAACACGACGGGAAGCGGGAGATAGCGCGGCATCGTTTGAAAAGCCTCCGCAAACAGCTGAATTGTTTCAGCGGAATACGTGTTCACCCGCGAGTGGCTGATACCGCCTTTCAGCTGGACGACCTCGACGCCTTTTACCTGCTTCGGCTGCATGTTTTGCGCGATTTGATACATGGTGGTTCCCCAGCTGACGCCGACAATGTCGCCGTCTTTTACCGTTTCATGCATATATTCTGCACCATAGCGGCTTAGGTCATGTATAATTCCTGCATAATCGGGTGTCGGGGAAAACACAACATGAGCCTCGAGGAGACCATATTTCTCTTCAAGCATGGAACCGAGCGCATCCAAATCCTCAAAAGGGTCCATGACGCGAATCTGGACATACCCTTTTTCCTTTGCATATTGCAGCAGCCGGGAAACGGTTGGCCTTGAAATGTTGAGCTGCTCAGCAATTTGCTGCTGACTGTAGTCAGACTGATAGTAAAGCCTTGCCGCTTCTATGCTTAATTGTTGTTTTTCCCGATCCATTCCGCACCTCCTTGTGGATCAGTCCTGATGAAAACTGCTTTTGATTTGCTTTTATTATACAGGCTGGCGCCAGCTTTCATCCACCTGATTTCAGAGAAACTGAAAAACGCCCTTGGCGCGGACCTGCCCAGAGCTCACTCCTCCCATGTCATGTGCTGATAAATGCCTTTCATAATGGCATACATTCCATATAAGATCAGGCCTAAAGCCAATATAGACAGAATCAATTTGCCATGCGGCTGCTGCGCGAGTTCGGCGAGCGCGCCGTCAAAGCCTCTTGTGTCGTCGGGATCAGCGGTCATGGCTGTTTTGATGAGAAAATAGCCGATAGCCGAGAAAATAATGGCCCGGGCGATATTGCCTGCGCGTCCGGTGTTTTTCGTAATGCATATCATCTGTTTGTTCATTTTTGACGTATCGAATTCTTTCATAAAAGCAGCCCGAACGCCTTTCATAAATTGAACAATCGCAAATACGATAAAACCCGCACCCGTAAGCCCTGTAAGCCATTGGCCGAACGGCTGCGCCAATATGTAAGCTGACCACGTCTGTTCTGAAGTGCCGCCTTTCCCTTGGCCAAACACAAATCGCAAGGCATTCCAAGCGATGGATGCGTAAACGGCGGCACTGAAAAAGTTTCCTATTCTCCGTGACAGGCCGCGCCTGCTGTTTCCGTGGCCCTCCGTGTCCTTGATCGCGCTTAACACCATCCAGATCACATAGCCGATAAGGCCGACACCTATTAAAAAAAGCAATAACGATCCATACGGCATGTGTGATAGCGTTTGGAGCGCTCCGCTCGAGTCTTTTGCGCGGCCTGCCCCGGCAGCCGTCATAAATGCCAAAATCCCAAGCAGAATAAAAACGCCGCCGAATGCAAAATAACCAAGCCTACCGAATCGTTTGATCCAAGGCTTGGTTTCCTGTTTTATTTTTGACACGTACTGGTCTTTCCCCGCCATGTGTCCAACCCTCTTTCGCAGAAATCTTTACTGTAACATTCCCGATTGGACAAAGTTGAAACAGCTTCTGCCTCAGCTGTGGCCGGCTGAGATACGTTTTTGCTGATCAGCTGACTGTGCAGGCATCATCCAAGCAGCCGCGGCGGCAGCTGTGACTCCGCCTGCTACTTTTCCAATGATCATGGCCGCCGCCATTTCTTTTTTCATTCCGGCCACAAAACCGAGATGGCTGCCGAGTACAAAGGCTCCGCTGACTGCAAACGCGACATTGATGACCTTTCCTCTCGGCGTCATATCCTTTAATGAAGCCAGCATCGGGATATGATGCGCCAAAGAGGTCACCAAGCCTGCTGTTGCTGTCTCATCTAAATGAAGGCATTTCCCCAGAGCCTGAAGCGGTTTTTTAAAGGTTTTTGTAATAAAAGCCGTCATCGGAAACGCCCCTGCCAGAGCAATGGCGATGGTCCCTGTCGTTTGTATCCCAGTCTCGACATTCTCCATTCCTGGAATCAGCACAATGCCTGTCAGCGTTTCAACGGAGACAGCCGCAAGCCCGATAATCGCAACCACACTGACCGCTTTCCCGAAGAGATGAAACAACCGAATCATACTGTCGGTATACCGCCATAACCCAAAAGCGATCACAGCAGATAACAGACTTGGGATCAGAAGGTTTTTACCTATCATGCCGATGTCAAAGCCCGCGCATAATCCGCCGGTGAAACAACCGATCGGCACTGTGCACAGCCCGATTAATATGCCTTTCGCAAAATACGGATGGTCCTCTTTTTCGATGATGCCAAGAGCGACGGGAATCGTGAAGACGATTGCCGGTCCCATCATTGTTCCTAAAAACACCCATGAAAACAGCCCGGCCTGCGGATCTTTCGCCATTTCTCCGGCCAGCGCATATCCTCCCATATCAATCGCCAAAATGGTGTTCGCAAAGGAAGAAGGGTCCGCGCCAATCGCTGTGTAAAACGGAGCAACAATGGGAATCAGGATTGCCGCCAGCACTGGGGACAGTGACACAATACCGATCATGGACAGCGCCAGCGGCCCCATAGCCTTGAAGCCGTCCGCAAACCGCTCGCCAAGCCCCCATTTGTTTCCCAAACAATAATCCGCCGCTCCCCATAGTAAAAAGGCAGCCAAAATGAATACAACCGCGTCATTCACCGTCATGGTTTTCTCCTTTTTCAAACGTATGATTGGTTTTATCATATCATCTGAAATCATCGAATAGAGCTGAATCTTATTCTATATGAGCTAAAAATTCTTTGATATCGGCTTTTTCAACAGCTGTTATAATGCGTCGCGCTTTTTCCTGCGGAACCGTTACTCTCAATTTTTCTTTTATGTCTTCTTCCGACAGCTCATTTCCTGAAGCCCCTTTTGGACAGTCCACACGCGCTTCGCAAATCCGGCCGTCTGATAAATAGGCCCGGACAATCGTGAAACGGCCTTTCGGAACGGCATGTGGAGCCGGCTGAATAGCATTGTCATATACTCGCTGAATTCGCCCCATTGTTGTTTGAATGTTGCTAGGGATCGGCTGGCTGTTGAAATGTTCAACGGTCAGCTCGTGTCCATGCAAAGCAAGAGCAATCACATATTCAACGCTGAAACGGCCTTCCTCTCCAGTTTTCGGAGATCGTTCCGCCAATGCAGCATCTCCGCCTGGCGGAAAAACCACCTCAATCCGCTCGGTATTGGCAGCAGAAATGGCTTCTTCAGAGATAAGCTTTCGTACCGCGTCTGCAGCATGGTGTGCCGCGGAACAAAATGGATAAATTTTAAACCATAGGCCCGGCTTTACGATTCTCCACGGTCCGCCCCAATCGTATAGCAAAGTGTGTTGTGCTTTTTCCAAATCACCGTACAGATTGAAAAAACCAGTTTCTCCATCAAGTGCCGTACGGGACCCGCCAAATTCTGATTGGGCCAGCTTAACGGCCATCAAGCCAGCCTGAGCCGCCAGACCTGCGTGCAGCGGTTTCATTTCTGTTCCAAATTGTATCCTCATCCCAGCAGATTGCGTAGCCGCAAAACCAATCGCTTTTTCCAGCTCTTTTTGAGGCAGTCCCTCAGCATAACCTACGGCGCAGGCGGCAGCAATCGCACCAAGCGTTCCTGTATTATGCCAGCCCTTTTCATAGTGGCGGCTGCCAATTGATTCGCCCAGCCGTGCCATTACTTCAACACCAACAACATAAGCGCCAAGAAGCCGCTCGTCATGTCCGCGAGCGGCAGAAGCAATAAGAGCAGGCACGATGACCGCACTAGGATGCCCTCTTACATCGGAGTGGACATCATCAAAATCCAATGCATGAGCGATAAACCCATTGAGCATCGCGGATTGTAATGGCGCGGCCTTTTTGCCTTGTCCGATAAGAGGAACAAGGGGCAGGCCTCCTTCATCCTCTATCAGACGGAGGAGCTTTTGAATGCCTTTATCTTCTCTTCCTGCAAATGAAGCGGCAGTAAAATCAAGTAATCCTTTTTTTGCTTCGCGAATCGCGTCAACTGAATGCTCCGGCTGTGACGTTCTCACAGCCTCTGCAAGACCTGCTGTCAGCCCTTGTTTGCTCATTTGATGGTCTCCAATACAATAACCGCCAGCTCCGCAAAGTAGTGAGAGGCAACCGTAAGGGCTTCTTCATCCAGTGTAAAGGCCGGATGATGCCACTCCTCCGTTCCGTTCGTTCCCATCCAGACAAAAAATCCCGGGATCTTCTCTTGATACAGAGCGAAGTCTTCTCCGCCCGGAGACTGCTCAGCGTGAACAGTTTGGCAGCCAATCCGTGCCGCAGCTTCGGATGCCGCATTCAAAAATGTGCCGTCATTCTGAACGGAAGGCAAATAAGGAAACCACTTGAATTCCGCTTGTGCCCCATAGCCCGATGCAATCCCCTCAGCCACCCGTTTCATATGCTCCGGAACGGCCTGCCTCGCTTCTTTTTGAAAGGTTCGAACCGTTCCCTCCATTTCAGCTTGATCTGGAATCACGTTCCACGACGTGCCCGCCTGTACTCTTGTGATACTGATGACTGCGTTTTGCAGTGAGCTGATGTTGCGGCTGACCACAGATTGCAGCCCGCTGATGATTTGTCCTGCGGCAGCGATTGGATCAATACTGTTATTCGGGATGCCGGCGTGACCGCCTTTTCCTTTGATGACGATCTCAAACCGGTCAACACTTGCCATTAACGGACCTTCCTTTACACCAATGGTCCCAACAGGCAGATCCGGCTTATTGTGCATGCCGAAAATGGCGGAAACACCATCAAGCACGCCAGCTTCTATGACCTTTCTTGCTCCCGCAGCAATTTCTTCGGCCGGCTGAAAGATAAAGCGGACGGTACCTTTCAGCTCGTCCCGTCTTTGGTTCAGCAAAATGGCTGTGCCAATAATAGAAGCGGTATGAAAATCGTGCCCGCACGCATGCATCGTACCGTCAACCTTAGAAGCAAACGGCAGGTTCGTCTGTTCATGGATCGGGAGCGCGTCAATGTCCGCCCGTATCGCTATCACGGGGCCGTCTTCCCGTCCTTTGATTTCCGCAATCACACCAGTCTCCAATTGAGGAACGTCCAGTATTTCGATCTGCTCCTCCTCAAGCCAGCGGCGGATTTTTTTCGTCGTTTCAATCTCTTGAAATGACAGTTCAGGATGTTCATGAAGATCACGCCGCATATTGATTAAACGGGTATGAAACGTTTTGTCGGCCATTGTTCTTCTCCCCTTCTTATATAATCTCTGCAGGCTCTCCCACCTGCTTGATAAACCGTTTTGTCCGTTCGTTCTTTGGATGGTCAAACAGTTCTTCTGGCGTTCCCTGTTCGATAATATGGCCGTCTGCCATAAAAATCACTTGATCAGCGACCTCTTTTGCAAACGCCATTTCGTGTGTCACGATGATCATCGTTGTTTGTTTTTCCGCAATGGATTTGATGACCTGAAGCACTCCTGCGACGAGCTCAGGGTCAAGCGCTGACGTTGGTTCATCCAGCAAGATCGCATGCGGATTGACCGCAAGCGCCCGAGCGATGCCAATTCGCTGCTGCTGGCCGCCAGACATTGTGATCGGATAGCTGTCAGCCTTATGCTCCAGACCGACTTGTTTCAGAATCTCCATTCCAATGCGTTTTGCTTCGTCGCGTGATTTGTGTTGAGCCACGATTAAAGCTTCTGTAATGTTTTGCAGAGCCGTTTTATTTTTAAACAGATTGTAGTTTTGAAAAACCATGGCCGTTTGCTGGCGAAGCCGGTGTGCTTCCTTGCGTGTAAACTTTTCCGCGTTCAGTTTGGCTTCTCCGATTTCAATGATGCCTTGATCCGGACGTTCTAATAGATTCAAGCACCGGAGAAGCGTTGATTTTCCGGAACCGGACGGACCGATGATCGCCACCACTTCTCCGCGCTTCACTTCTAGATCGATTCCATCTAGCACGACGAGATCTTTAAACGCTTTGCGAATATTTTTTACTGTTATCAACTGATTTCACCTCTAAGTCCGGTATGGCTTGCTCATGGCGCGTTCAAACAAGTCCTGCAACATGCTGTAGATAATGGTAAGAACCCAATAGACGATCGCAACAGCCAAATACGTCTCAAAATATTTGAGGTTTCCTGAGGCGTACATCTTCCCTTGGGCGAACATCTCCATGACCCCTAATGTAAAGGCCAGTGACGTTTCTTTTAGCAGTCCGATAAATGTATTACCCGTTGCCGGAATCGCATTTCGGATCGCTTGCGGCAAAATAATCCGTCTGTATGCCTGAAGTTTTGTCATGCCGACAGACAGACACGCCTCCAGCTGCCCGTCATCAACAGAATTGAGGGCGGCCCGGAAGATTTCTGCCAAATATGCTGCGTTTTTTAAGCTTAACCCGATGATGGCAGCTGTGAGAGCTGTCATTTTGCTCATCTCTGGAAATAACTGCGGCAGCCCGTAATAGATTAAGAACAGCTGCACAAGTGTCGGCACGCCCCGGAAAAAGGATATATACAGCTTTGACAGCTGATGAAGCACTGGAATTTTGTTCTTTGTAATGAGTGCGAGAATAAGTCCTCCGATAATGGCAAAAATCATAGCCGCTATAGCCATCAACAAGGTGATCGGAAGGGCCTGAATTAAAGTCGGGAACGCTGATATCATGAATTCCCAATCAATCGTGTTCATTCTGGTGATTCACCGCCGTTTCTTAATGCTTCTGTTCTACTGTGATATCTTCATTAAAGTATTTTTCAGAGAGTTTTTTCAGTGTTCCGTCTTTACGCAATTCATCAAGCGCCTTATTGACTTTTTTGCGGAGCTTGTCGTGCGCATCGTCCTTGACGAATGGGAATGCAACCTGTTCGTAAACAATCGGATCTCCGGCAAGCTTTAACGGTAAACCGGTTTTCTTGATTTGCGCGATCAATACAGTTCGGCTGTTAACATAAGCGTCAACACGGCCGTACGCAACATCCTTCAGCGTGCCCTCTTGTGTTTCGTACGTTTTGATATTGATTTTTTTATCAGGATCTTTGCTTTCAAGGTTTTTCGCGTGGTTTGAACCGAGAACGGCCGCGACTGTCTTCCCTTTTAAATCGTCTACTGATTTGATATCTGTATTGTCTTTTTTGACGACAATCTGTGTTCCCGCATAAGCGTATGGTTTCGTAAAGTTATACGTTTCCTTGCGTTCGTCTGTCACAGCTACCTGGTTGGAAATGGTGTCAAGCTTGCCTGTTTGAAGCTCTCCCATCAGCCCGCTGAATTCAAGCAGCTTCCAGTCCAGTTTCATATCAATTTTCTTAGCGACCGCTTCCATCACTTCAACGTCAAAACCTGTCAGCTTTCCGTTTTCTTTATAAGCAAATGGGTAACTTTGTCCTGTCGCACCGACATGAAGCACATTGTCATCCTCTTTACTGCTGCTGTTTCCATTGCCGCAAGCGGAGAGCACCGCTAATAATGCAGCAACGACCAGCAAAGTCCATTTTTTCATTTTCATTTGATTTTCCCGCCTTTTCTTTTTTTTATAGATCATGTCGCAATTGTTTTTTCATATAAACTGTGATATGCCCTTTGCCAAGGTCTTGTTCACCTGCGCGGACATACCCTTTTCGTTCGTACATCTCAATCAGCCACGGATGCTTATCCGCTGTTCCGAGTGAGACAAACGGAACCTTTAACGTATCGCGGAGGATTGTTTCCTCCAGCCATTGAAGCAGCTTTGTTCCGATTCCTTTTTTACCGGTGTCAGGCTCCACAGCGAACCACCAGATATGCGGAACGCCATACGGTCCCGGCTGCTGTCCCCACGGCATTCTTAAGGAGATGGTCGCGATGATCCGCCCGTCTTCTTCCATGACGTAGCAGGCGTTTTTCCGGATATTTTTCAGCACCAAATCCAAATCCGCATGAGCGGCGGCAAAACGAATGCCGAGCTTTCGAATCGGTTCATAAGCCCGCAATGTCAGCTCGAGAAGCTGTTCAGCATCACGTTCAACTGCAAGGCGATATTGTGGCTTCATCTAGCGTTCCTCCTTACTTTGCATAGCGGTTGACCGGCTTTTCCAAACCGAAGTGCTCTCTTAATGTTGTGCCTTCATAATCTTTTCTGAACACGCCGCGCTCCTGTAAAATCGGAACCACTTGATCAACAAACACTTCAATTCCTTCTGGTAGAAGCGGAGGCATGATATTAAACCCGTCACACGCTTCCTTTTCCACCCATTCCTGCATCTTGTCAGCGAGCTGCTCCGGCGTGCCGACGAAGATATGGTGTCCTCTGGAGCCTGCAACGTATTTGTAAAGCTCGCGTATCGTCATATTGTCCCGTTCAGCCATTTCCTGAACAAGCTTGAAGCGGCTCTTCACCGCATTGGAAGCTTCTGCGTCAAGCTTCGGCAGCGGCCCGTCAAGCGGATACGCAGACAAATCAATTCCGCCTAAATAATTTTGGAGAATTTGCAGACCGACGGATGGAATAATCAGGTCTTGAAGCTCCTTGTATTTGGCTTTCGCTGCTTCTTCGGTATCAGCAATGATCGGGAAAATACCCGGCATGATGGCGATTTTCTCTGGATCACGTCCGAATTCCGCAGCCTGTTCTTTAATGGATTGATAAAATTCTTGAGCGGATTCCAGGTGGTTTTGCGCTGTGAAGATCACTTCTGCTGTTCTGGCAGCCAGCGCTTTTCCGTCTCCTGATGATCCTGCCTGGATAATGACTGGCTGGCCCTGCGGCGTTCTTGAAACGTTCAGTGGCCCGCGAACAGAGAAATATTCTCCTTTGTGGTTCAGCTCATGCATTTTTTCCTTCTCAAAGAATTCACCTGTTTCTTTATTGCGGATAAAGGCGCCCTCTTCCCATGAATCCCAAAGCCCCTTTACAACCTCGACAAATTCCTCTGCCCGCTTGTAGCGCAAATGGTGTTCAAGGTGTTTTTCACCGCTGAAATTCAGCGCTGTTGATTCAATCGAAGAAGTGACGACGTTCCATCCGGCACGGCCGTTGGACAGATGATCCAATGACGCAAACTGTCTGGCAATGTGAAACGGCTCGCTATATGTAGTGGAGGCTGTTGCTGTCAGTCCGATTCTTGATGTGACCTGCGCCAGGGCAGAGAGCAAGGTGAATGGCTCAAACCTTGTTAATACATTTGGATGTGATTTACTGTCAATTGATAGGCTATCTGCTAAAAACAGCATATCCAGCTTGCCCCGCTCCGCTGTTTTCGCCAGCTCTTTAAAATAATCCAAGTTCATACTCGCATCTGAAGGCGCGTCGGGGTGCCGCCAAGACGCGACGTGATGGCCTGTGCCTGCTAAAAATACCCCTAATTTGATTTGTTTCTTTTTGCTTGTCATGACGATACTCCTTTTATCATGTTTTAGGCTGAATAATCCGAAAAATAAACTCCTATATTCCTAGTCGTTTAATATGAATAAATCAAAATGTACCTTTGTCTTGGACGTTTGTCAATGAGTTAAGATCAAATTTTTCTTTTTAAGCTGAAAAGAATCTCGCAGCATCATGGGACGGCATTTGTGCAACCTGTATCCTTACAAAACAGCCTGATGATGCTGAGACTCGTTTTGATTCAAAGTTTTATATAAATGCATATCTGTACTTCCGACCATACGCGTTTTGCCGTCGCTTTTGCTCTTTGCTAATAAACGCGCGTGATCGCCGTCGCAGAACGGTTCATTTTGTCACTCATTCAGAAGCTGAGACATCACATAAAAAAATGAGCTGATCCCGGATTCATACCGAAATCAGCTCATTGTATCTTAATTAAGTTCTAGAATACTTTCTTCCGCTTTAGCAGAAAACACTTTAGGCTCAAGGCGGTCTAGGTCTTCATGAAATAAACTTACTTTTTGGATTTGCCGATTGTCGTAGTGGTGAAAGTAGTAGTTTCCCGTGTCGCTGCACATCACAGAAGTGTATTGCGTATAATCAATTTCGTCTTCTTCCGTTATCACAACACCCTTGGGTATCGCCATGTTTGCCAAAAGCTGAAAAGCTGCTGATACACCTTTCGTTTCATCTGCCGCAGGCTCTAGATGTTCTTTCAGAAAACAAGCTCTGACAAACCGTGAAGGCGGTGTATAATCTCCCGGCAGCCCCACTGTACCCGAGCCTTGGCCAAAAGCGGACAGCATCAATCCGCCCAACTCCTTGCTCTCGAATTGTTTCGGCCGTAATCCTATATATTGCCGAAGATTGGCCACATGCCATAAAAAGTCGGGGCTGTTCGTCATGACACCTGGTTGATTGTCATAGATTTTGATGCCGTCTGCTCTCGGTTCGATCGTCAGGCTGCGTCCCGTCCGGTCTGACAATATCCAGTGCAGCGGTAAAACGGTATCCAATAGATCTAATTTCTTCTCCACAATCGTTAAAGAGTGGATCTTTTCTTTTACGTCATCCAAAGACTTACAAACTGATAGCGCCCATGTTACAAATTCATGCGGGGCAATATGAACGCCGTCTCCCCGAAGCGTTTTTTCGTACTCCGCATACCCCATAAAATAAAGCGCCGCACAAGATAAACCGCTTTCATTAACTCCGTCGGCAAATAATACATTTCCAAGTTTTCTCCCCATACCGATAAACGCGTACTGTGTTTGATGCACCTTTCCGTCAGCTTCACTCTTCCAGCTGTAACGGCGCGGATAGAGAATGACCTCCGTCCCCAGCTGAAATGCAAAATCCATTGTTCTCGCTAATAAATGATTCCGGTCAGCAGTTTCCAATGTAAGACTTGTGCACATCTGATCCAGTCCCCTTTCCATTCAGGCTAAAATCATACATTTTGTGAACAACTTGTTTTATCAGCATAACGAAAGACAAAGAGATTCGTCAAAAGATTGACATCGTCTTCCAACATAAAGACGAAGAGATTCTTTCAATGTACTATGCTGATGTTTATGGTGAAAGCTTCCTTTTTATTTTTAGTAGCCCCTGCTGTATCAAAGCCAATCAGAAAAGTTGCAGTTTCATGATCAATCGCTGATATTATAAGGCAGCAGGAAAAGAAGTTGTAGCGTCCATTCCGCAAAAAGGCCTCATGGCGCTTACAGACCGGCCGGGCACAACATAACAAAAAATCCAGCCTTAAAGGCTGGATTTCATTATTATTTCGCCAAAACAAGCTCGTGAATTGCATGCGCAACCCCATGTTCATTATTGGAGCGTGTTTGAAAGTTCGCGGCTTCCAATACTTCTGGGATGGCGTTTGCCATGGCCACCCCGCAGCCCGCCCATTCGATCATTGTCAGGTCGTTCCCGTTGTCGCCTATGCACATGACTTCCGCCTGTTCAATTCCAAGCAGCTGTGCCAGCTGGCGTACAGCATTTCCTTTGCTGGCTTCCGGGTGCAGAATTTCGTAAAAGAACGGCGCGCTTCTGACCATTGTATATTTTTCTCTCACGTCTTTTGGAATCGACGTAATGACGCGGCTTAAGTTCTCCGGTTGATCAATAAACATCACTTTCGGGATGAGGATATCTTTAGGCACCTCGTCAATCTTGCGGAAATGAAGCGGCACCTGTGTCACATAGGATTCATATACGGTAAATTCGCTAATATCCCGATTAGGCGTATACAAATGAGATGAATCAAAGAAATGCATCGGCGTCTTCAGCTCTAAGCTCAGGTCATATAATGAAGCCAAATCATCATAACCGAGAGACAGCTCTGAGACCACTTCATTTGTATGCGTATTTTGAACAAGCGCTCCATTATACGCGATGACATAGTCGCCTTCTTCAATTAAATTCAGTTCATCTAAGTATCTCCGCACACCCCCGATAGGCCGGCCGGTGCAAAGCACGATTTTGACACCTTCCGCTTTTGCCGCGTGAAGCGCGTCGCGGACCTCCTCTGTTACTTCATGATGATCATTTAAAAGTGTTCCATCCATATCAATTGCAATGAGTTTGTACATCCTGCATCTCCTTCATGTCGTTTTCAGTCTATAGTCCCATCATATCGTTTTTCCTTTTTGATATTCAACCGGAAGAGATGGTTTTCTCCGGATTAGACGCCGCCCTTGTCTTCGGATACGTTTTCGTGGTTCCCGCTTTCTTTCTGTTTTCACGACGTTTTCTGCTTTTTTCTGTTTCATCAGCATAAAGCCGGCAGCTAAAAACGGAATGCCGGTTATATTCAAGATGGCAAGCTTCACACCCGCCGCGATGAAAAAGAACCTCCATGAAGATGCAGGATTCCGTTTGATCATAACGTAAGCCGCCATTTCCAGAACGATCAGGATGGCATGAAGCACGATGCCATAAATAAGCAATACAAGGGCAAAAAACAACACATAATTCACGATTGCCCCTGAGTACACCATAGCGCGCATCATTTGTATAAACGATAAGGACTGCATGGAGCCGCTGATGACATTAGGGTTATAGATCGTATAGTCACTAAATAAATGTTTGACCTTGAGAAAAGCCCAAAATATAAATATCCACTGAATGATATGTAAAACAAGTCCCGCTGCCACCAGTCTTTCAGCTTTTTTATGTCTCATCTTTTTCCTCCCTGCCGGTCTTTGATTCGATTCTTGTCATCGTTTTTGTCTGTCCATTTTGCTCCCATATCAACGTCCCGTTTTCTCCTCTTTTCAGCGTGCTTTTGAGCGGATAATAGGGACCGAGATACTGAATCTCGATAGACCCGTCAGCGCTTTGGGAAATTACCTTGTATGCCATAAAAGGCAGCTGAACCTCTCCTCTTCCTTCCATCACTTCCGTTTCCACAACCTCGTCTTTGGTAAATGTGACCGTTGCTGATTTCACGCCGTCCGTTGGCCCGGGAGCAATTCCCTCATCCCACGTTCCGTAATAAAACGGCGTCTCTTCTTTTTGCTGCTGGCAGCCGGATACCATCATGCATACAGCAATAAATAACAAAATGCCATATTTGTTTTTCAAGGAGATCCCCATCCTTTCCTCCTTTTTTTAGGCGAATGCCGTGGCACTGTGCCAATGACTACATAAGTTATAAGGAATTCACCCACAAGGAGATTGATCATAATGAACCCTTATCAATATTACAGCCCACAGCTGCCTCAGCAGGAACCTTACTATAGCCACTATGAATACAGCCCTTATCCACAGCAGGATATATACGAGCCATACCAAATGGAAAGACAGCCTGCATTGGAAAGAAGAATCGCGGCACTTGAACGGCAAAATGAACAGCAGTCGAGAGAATTAACCCGTCTGACAAACGAAGACCGCCGTCAAAATCGGGAAATTGCACGGATTGCCGAACAGGTCAATCAGCTAAGCCAGGCTGTTGAACGCCATACACGCCGCTTAAATCGGCTCAATCAGCGCCTCCGCACAGTAGAAAACAGACTGAATATCCCATTTACTGCAGGGGAAGGCGGTTTCTGAGCAAACAAAGAAAAAAAGCGGAATACGATTCCCCCAATTCAGGGTTTCGTTTTCCGCCATTCTTATATGTTAAAACGGAACATTTACATAAAAAGGGTTTGTTCCCAGTATACAATCTTTACCGTTTTCATTCAAAGACAAGAGGCCGAGGAAAATAATTGTAGTTCCTCTTTTACAGAATTTCTTTTCATGCCAGTTGCATGATAATACCGACTCACGTCAATCGATCACATGGAGGAATGATTTATGCATCATACACAACACGGCTTGCAGCAGCTGAACCAATGCCGCCAGACTGCTCAGCAGCTCATTCAGCAAACACAGCAAAGCAGCCAGCAATACCGCCAAATGCTGCACCAGGAGCAGCAAAACATCCAAATGCTGCAGCAAATTCTAAACCACGAACAACAAGCTGCACATACGATTCAACAAGCGCTGCACGGACATGACATGGCGATTCAAAAATGCCAGCAGGTTGTCAACATGTGCAACCAAATGCAGCAGGAACTTACTGGACAATCCAGCGTGATAAATACGAATGTGTCTACACTTCCATTCGGCCAAAATACGCCATTTCAACAGCACTCCTACCAGCAGTAGGATAGAAAAAGCTCAACACAATGCGAGTGTTGAGCTTTTTTCTTACTGTTCTTTGCGAATATGTATATCCTGAATAGACTGTTTCGGCGCATGAAATCTGCTTTCGGCTTCACTTCTTGCCTCGGCAAAAGCTCGTGCCTCCACATGATCCTTGTAGACATCCAGCTGAATCAAATACAGCGGGCGCACTTTAAAGCCGTGAATAATGGTCACAGCCCACAACGGGAGCACAACAAAAACGCCAGGCAGATCGGGCAAAACAAAACCAAACGCAAAAATGAAAAAATAAATGATTCCGTACATTATCCACTTTCTATTTCTAACCTTGATGCCAATAAATAAAAAGGCAAAAAAACTGGTAATGGCAAAAGGCATGAAAATAAACAGCATCCACCAGCTATGCAGCCATTCCCAAGCGGCACCTCTTTTTGTAATTCCCATATTTTTCTCCTCCTATTTACCTATAATAATCGATTAGGCATACCGCGTCACCTATAAATGAAAAAACGTTCTTCCTTGAAAATAGTGATAGACGGAGAATGGGTTTCTTGCTATATTATTAATTGATAATGATAATCATTACTAATCTATTCACATACATATTGGGAGGGTTTTTGATGAAAAAGAACACATTGCTCGTGGGCATGCTTGTGCTGCTTCTCATGTTTGTCAGCGCTTGCAGCGGCACGGCTTCTAAAGGGAGCTCAAGCGATTCTGCTTCCGAAAAAACAGAAATGAGAACATATAAATCACCTAAAGGGAACGTCAACATTCCTGCACATCCAAAACGCATCGTCACTGATTTTTATGCCGGTGAATTGCTTTCTGTCGGGGCCAATGTAGTCGGCTCAGGCTCGTGGTCATTTGATAATCCGTTTTTAAAATCAAAGCTGAAAAATGTGAAGGATGTCGGTGATCCAATCAGCGTTGAAAAAGTGATGGAGCTTCAGCCTGACCTCATTGTTGTCATGAATGAAGAGAATGTCGATAAATTAAAGAAAATCGCTCCGACTGTTGTCATACCTTATAACACTGCGAAAAACGTCGAGGACACAGTCAGCATGTTCGGAGATATCGCCGGAGCGAAAGACAAAGCAACCTCATTTATGGCTGACTTTAACAAAAAAGCGGACGCGGCTAAAAAGAGAATTACCGGCGTCATCGACAAAGATGCGACCTTCGGCATTTATGAAAACACAGACAAGGGCGAATTCTGGGTATTCAATGACAATGGCGGACGCGGCGGCCAAGCTGTATACAATGCGCTCGGGTTAAAAGCGCCTGAAAAAATTGAACAAGATGTCATCAAAAAAGGAGAGATGAAACAGCTCTCTCAAGAGGTGATTCCTGAGTATGCCGCAGATTATATGTTCATTACGGACTACAACCCGAAAGGCGAAAGCAAAACACTCGACAAGCTGGAGAACTCCTCTATTTGGAAGAACCTTGACGCTGTTAAACATAATCGCGTGTTTATCAATGACTTTGACACGTTCTACCCGTACGATCCGATTTCTGTCAGCAAACAGGTGGATATCATCGCCGACATGCTGATCAAACGGGCCGAAGAAAATAAAAAGTAAAGAAAAAGGCACAGTCCCATGGATACTGTGCCTTTTTTATGAATCATTTTAATGCTGACTGTACGGAGTCCGGCATATCTTCAAACCTGACTTCCTCCCAAGTCTCGACATACTTTCCTTTCGCCTTCACCTTCAAATACGCGTTCTTCCGAAGCTCTTTGCCGGCGAAAAAGGTCACTTCTTCTTTTTTCCCGGATGCATTGTATCCGTCTAATGTATATTCAGTACCGCCCGGGCTAAGATGTCTGCCATCTCGATCAATCTGCACATAGACATCTTGCTGGTGAATAAACGGATTAAATCTGTCTGTAACATCATTATGAAAAAAGAGAAGACCGCATATTACGGCAGCAGCCGCCAAGACGGCCAGGATCGCCAATGCTTTTTTCATCTTTGCACTCCCCTTACTTGTTCATTTTTTTCAAATAGTTTGATCGCACCACGAGGAAGAACAAAAGCTGAAAAATGAAAAACCCTCCGATCGTGAGACTGAGCGGACCCGCTACATCGGAATAGCCTTCGACGGCCAATGTTCTCAGGGCAAACAGCGTATGCATGACGGCAATGACAAATGGAAAGAAAAAGAGAATCGCCAATTGTATCGTCACGCTTTGTGACATTTCACGCTCACTCAGGCCGATTTTGGCCAGTGAACGGTAGCGCTCCCGATCTTCATCTAAATCGGTGAACAGCCTGAAATATAAGAAACTTGCTGCAGCGACAAAGAAGACGATCGCGATAAACAGCCCGATGAATAAACTCAAGCTCGGCAGCTGCACCGTATCATAGTAAGTACCGGCTTTTGCCATAAAATCAGAATGCACGTCGATATAGTTGCCGTAAATCTCATTTTTCAAGGATTGGCTGATCCCAAGACTGTCTTTCCAATGATCATAGCTGTAGCCGTATAATGACGCTTTATCACCTAGTGATTTAAGCTGATCAAAGGTTTGATCGTTAACCGCGATGATAGCATTCAATGAAATCAGCGGTTTTTGGACTTCTTTTACCGACAGTTTTTGATCAGACGGCTTGCCTTTTTGATTCAGCAGCTTCAGCTGATCCGGCGCTTCGTTTTTGAAATTGCGATCATACGTGCCCGGAAAATAGACAGCCTCATCATTTTTCAGGCCGTTCAGCTTAACATGGAAGTATTTTGATACATCCGATTCGCTGATCATGTAAACAGGGGGAACAGTTTCTCCTTCCTGATAGCGAACATAGGAAACATCTATTTTGTCTTTCTTATACGTAAAGCCGTGTGTTTTCAGTTCATGGTCAATATCTTTCAAATGAGTCTGTTCTTTTGGATTGTTGCTGAAAGATATATATTCCATCTCATAAGCGGACTCTTCAGCCCCGACAGTCGATTTGTACATGGCGAGCACGCCTGTCGCCGTAAACGCAACCGCGGAAATAATGCTGACAATAAAGAACAGGCGGGCGTTGTCTTTTAAACGATAGACAAGATCAGAAACCCAAATGACATTTTTCCCGCGCAAATAAAAGGTTTTCCACTTCTTCAACGCGCGCAGAATCCAGATGCTGCTTTGGCTGAAAAAGAAATACGTACCGATGACGGTGAGCAGTAAAATGATAAACGGTTGAGTCCCGTGAACATTGCCTTTCAGAACCATTCCGTACCCGCCGCAAAGGCAGGCGATGCCGAATAAGGACAGAAGCACGGACGGCTTCGGCTCCGGCTTGATCTTGTCAGTGCCCTTTATTAATTTGATAACGGTATTTGATCTGACAAAAAGGATCGTAAACTGCGATAAAAGGAAAAATAAGAGCAGAAATCCGCCGGCCGTAATGCCTAGCGCTTTCCAAGGCATATACAGAGGCAGCGCGTCCATTTCTAAAATATAAGCGCCGACCGTAAAGAACGTCTTTGAAAAAATGAATCCTCCGATAATCCCGGCTGCAATCGACATGACGCCAATGATCATGTTTTCCGCTGTAATGAGCTTTCTCAGCTGCACCGGCGTAATACCCTGCATAAGCAAAATGCCGAATTCTTTATTTCTCGATTTCAAAAATGCATTAACCGAATACAGAACAAATAAGAAAGAAAAAACAAAGATCATCCATTCCGCAGCGGTTAAGCCTTTTTTGGCGATGTTATTCAGGTAGCCTTCCTTTAATGCCGGATGAAACAGGAACATCGCAAAGGTAAAGAAAATCAAAACGGAAAAGGCGCTGCTTAAAAAGAATGCAAGATAGGCCCTTTTGTTTCTCGTGACGTTTTTATAAGCGAACTGAAGAAAGGTCATTTGCGTTTCCTCCCAGCATAGACAGCACATCAAGAATTTGTTCATAAAAGACTTGGCGGTTTTCTCCGCGGTAAATCTCATTAAACAATTCGCCGTCTTTTATAAAGATGACGCGGCGGCAGTAGCTTGCCGCAACCGGATCGTGGGTCACCATCAAAGCCGTGACATGATCATCCTGATTTAGGCTCTGCATCGTTTCCATGACGTCTTTTGACGCTTTGGAATCAAGGTTTCCCGTCGGTTCATCAGCCAGAATGAGTGATGGCTTATGAATGACCGCTCTTGCAATGGCGGCCCGCTGACGCTGGCCTCCGGATACTTCAAACGTCCGTTTGTTAAGCAGGTTTTCGATACCGAGCTTTGCCGCGATGGCGTGCAGTTTTTCTTCCATGACAGACGGCGCTTCTTTTTCAAGCGTTAACGGCAGCATGATATTTTCACCGATTGTCAGCGTGTCCAGAAGATTGAAATCCTGAAACACAAATCCGAGCTGCTTGCGGCGGAAATGAGCGAGCTTTGTCCGCTTCAGGCGATGCGGGTTTTCTCCGTGAATCAGGATATCGCCTGAATCTGGACGGTCAATCGTTGAAATGATATTCAAAAGCGTTGTTTTTCCGGACCCGGACGGCCCCATCACCGCCGTGAACCCGCCTTCTTCTATTGAAAATGAAATTTGCTTTAAGGCTTGATAAGATACTTGTCCTTTATAGGTTTTATTTATATGTTTGACTTCAAGCATATTCGCCATGAGAATCCTCCTTATGATTTTATTCTTGTTGATCTGGGCTGCTTTCATGTAGTGCCGGGGCATTTAACATAAAAATCCCCTTGACGTAAATCCATGTTATCAAGGGGAAACAAAACGAGCTATGTTGTTTTCTTAACGCAGCCTTACATTTTTGTAAGAAATGAAAATCGAACCGATGTCCCTTCACCGGGAGACGAGCTGATGTCCACCGTATGATTGAGCTTGTCCGTAATTTCTTTGACGAGATGGAGGCCGATTCCCGTAGATTCTTGGAAACGCCGCCCGTTTTCACCGGTATAATAAGGGTCAAACACCCGCTTGATGTCTTGCGAGGGAATGCCGACACCGTAATCTTTAACTTCAAGCACCGTCCTGTCTTCATCGCGGAAGACATTCAGCTCCAGTCTGTCACTCTTGCCTGCCGAATACTTGACCGCATTTGTAACCACTTGGCCGATCGCAAATTTGAGCCATTTTGCATCAGTGTAAATCTGATGGTCATCGCGAATGTCCATTTTCGGATAAACGCGGTATTGAATAAAAAATCGTTTATAGCTTTGAATGACTGATTGGAGAAGCTCTGATAAGGAAACCGCTTCGACTTTAAAATCCCGCTCAAACAGGTCGAGCCTTGATGAATAAAGAAGCGTCTCCAGCCCGAATTCAATCTGCCGAACCTCTTTTTTGATTTGTTCAAAAACGGGTTCATCCTCTTCCTGAATGATTAAATTAATGACCGACAGGGGCGTCTTCACTTGGTGCACCCATTGATTCATATACGTCACCCTCGCTTCTAGCTTAGCTTCGGTCTCGTGGAGCTTCTGATGCTGCAGCCGGATTAGCTCCATCTGCTTTTCATATAGCTCTGAACAAAACACTGAAGAACCGAGATACGGGATGTCCGTCCCTTCCTGCTCCGAGCTGAGCCAATGATACACACCGCGGTCTTTGTACCAGCGATAGGCAAGATAGCCCGCCAAAATAAGAAGCTGCACACCCAATATGTAAAACAGGTGAGAAAAAGAATGAAGACCTGCAAACCAGTAATAAAAGAAGACAAACAGCCCTTGAAGGAGAAAAAGCAGAATCAGCACTGCATGAGACCGGAGAAACAGCTTCATGACTGCGCCCTCAGCTGGTAGCCTTCGCCCCGCACCGCTTCAATAGAAACAGGCGCATTCAGCTCCCGCAGTTTTTTTCTGAGCCGCGTGATATACACGTTAAGTGTATTATCATCGATGAATATGTCGGTGTCCCACGTCTTTTCCATGAGACGGTCCCGACTCGTCACCTTTTCTCCCCGCTCCAGCAGCACTTCCAAAAGCTTGCTTTCTTTTTTAGAAAGCTCGCTTTTTTCATCCTGAAAACGCAGTTCAAAACGTTCCACAAAGAGCTGGACGCCGGCATATTCAACCACTTTCTCCCCCTGCTTTGCGGCGTACTCTCCGTACGCCCTCCGGATCTGGCTTTTGATTTTCGCCAGCACAATATCGTAGGAAAACGGTTTTTCGATATAATCGTCTCCGCCGTTTTCAATCGCCATCACCTGATCCATTTCCCCGCTTCTGGCTGAAATGAAAATGATCGGGCTTGTGGAGTGCTGGCGGATCTGGCGACACCAATAATAGCCGTCATAGGACGGCAGGTTGATATCAAGCAGCACCACATCAGGCTTTTCCCGCAAAAAGACATCAAGAACAGCCGTAAAATCCGCGGCTACTACTGTTTGATATCCGTATTTTTCAAGGTAATTCTGCAATAGTCCGCGAATGTCTTCACTGTCTTCCACAATCATGATTTTATTCAAACTGAACCACTCCCGTTTCTTACACTGCTGCCATCATCATAATCGTTTTGGGCGTATGGACGCAACACCGCGCAAAAAAACCGCCATCCCGGCGGTTTCTGGTCTCTTCAGCCGACCTGCTGCTTAGCTGCTTTACCGGCTGATCCGAACTCTCTCATTTTGCTTCGCGCTGTCTCTTCCACGGCTTCAATGCCGGGTGTCATATAGCCGCGCGGTTCGTACAGATCGCTGTTTTCCTGAAACATGCGGCGTGTTTCGTCTGTCCAGGCGACCATACATTCCGTATTGATATTGATCTTCGCGTGGCCGAGCGTGATGGCTTTTTTGATCTGATCCTGCGGAATCCCGGATGCCCCGTGAAGAACGAGGGGAATATCAGTCATGCGGGAGATAGCCTCCATTTCCTTAAATCCGAGATTCGGCTCACCCTGATATTTGCCGTGTACAGAGCCGAGGGCGGCGGCCAGCGCGTCGATATTGGTTTCTTTGACGATCCGCTCACATTCTTTGATATCGGCATAGCGGACCCCGCCGACCAGGCCGTCTTCCATTCCGCCGACCGTGCCGACTTCCGCTTCTACTGACACGCCGTGCTTTGCGGCATAATCGGTGACTTCTTTTGTCATCGCGATATTCTCGTCAATCGGCTGATGGGAGCCGTCGATCATCACCGAGCTGAATCCCGCGTCAATGGCCTGTCTGCAGCGTGCCGCACTGCTTCCGTGATCAAGATGAAGCACCACGGGAACGGTAATCGCCATGTCCTCCATTAACGCGCCGACCATGGCGGCAATCGTTTTAAATCCGCCTAAATAGTCGACCAGTCGATCGGAAGCCGCGGCGATGACTGGTGATTGCTCCTTTTGCGCCGCCTGCAAAATCGCCTTCGTCCACTGCAAACCGTTGATATTAAACTGGCCGATCGCATACTGCTCCCGCTTTGCATCTTCAAGAAGCTCTTTCATCGATACAAAAGCCATGTCCACCCCTCCTTTTTCCATTAGATATTGAAGTATTTTGATACGACGTCCACTGTTGTTTGTTTCGCTGTTTGAATGGCTTCCTCAGCACTCAGCTTATAGTATTCAGGGCGGAAGAGCTCAACCGATACAACATCTGAAAAACCGATTTCTTTCAATGCTGATAAGTGGGCATCTAAGTCAATCGCCCCTTGTCCCGGCCAGACGCGGTCTTCATCCGTTAAAAAGCCGATCGGGAAATCTTCGGTATCATCGATATGATAGATGAAGATTTTCTTTCCGTCCGCCTGCTTTAAGCTCTCAATGTTCGAACCCATGGCGTGGAAGTGGAAACTGTCAAGGACAAGCCCGACATTGTCCCGGTTGACTGTGTTTATGATGTCATACGCCTGTTCAAACGTATTGACCGTACATTGCGGATGGCCGACAAATTCAAGCGCGATTTTTACGCCGTACGGCTCCGCGATATCTGAAAGCTCAGTCAGCACCTCTACACTGCTCTTTTTGATCTCTTCTTTTACAATCTTCTGCTCTGTCACAAGCGGAACGGCTACCACATATTTCACACCGAGTGTTTTGCACGTTTCCATCATGCCTTTAAACTCAGTGATGATCTCATTATGGCCCTTTTCATCACGATTGTTGAAGAAAACAAGTGCATTTAAGGCAAGCGGCTTGATGTGATGAGTTTGAAAATACTCCGCAAGCTCAGCCAGTGAATGGTCTTCTAAGTACTCCGGCAGCTTATCCATTGTGCGGATTTCAATATAATCATAGCCGTGCTTTTCGCATAGCTCTAAATCCTGTTTAAGGTTTGAGTTTTCCAATGTTGTGGCTTCATTAAAACAAAGTTTCATGTCAGACTCCCCCATCTGCGTGTTAGATATGAAGGGAGTTCGGCAGGAAGGCTGTTCGCCATATCCCGCCGAACTCCATGCTCAGCTTATGCCAGACCTAATTCTTCTTTCATTTTTTTAAGCATAAATCGGCTTGATTCATCCGCTCTTTCGTCGACCCAAGCAAATACGGCATTCGTCGCAATTCCGTCGAACTTCATCTCTCTCAGCTTTCTGAAAATCGTCTCAAAATCAACCTCGCCTTGGCCAATGTCCAAGTGCTGGTGAACCGTTACTTTCGCGTCAGGCGGATTGACGATGTAGCGCAGGCCATGAGCCGCTTTATGATTATAGGTGTCTGCAAATAAAACATGTGTGAGGCGGTCCCCGGCTTCGTCAAACATGGTCTCAATGTCGCCTTTGCCGTCATCATAGAAGAACGTATGCGCAGTCGAGTAGACAAGATTGATCCAATCCTTGTCAAGCGCGCGGATCATATCCATCGCACCTTTGTGCGTTTCGATAAAATCGTATGGGTGGGCTTGAAGGTTGAGTTTCATGCCTTCTTTTTCAAAGACTGGGAGAAGCTCATCCATGGATTTGATAAATTTTTCTTCACTTGTTAAAGGATCATACTTTGATCCGCTGAATTCGCTGTTCATCAAATCTACTTCAAGTTCAACCGCAATTTCGATCGCCCGCTTCCAATTGCGCACCGCTGCCTGCCGGCGGTCTTCATCAGGACCCGCCCAGTGGTAAAGCGGAAGAAGCGATGAAAGCTTAACACCTGTATCCCTTAAAAGGCGCTTTAATTGTTTGATCTTTGCTGAATCGACTTTCGGATATTTATAAAACGGGCAAAAATCCTCACGCGGAGACAATTCGATATATTCATAGCCAAGCTCTGCCGTTTTATAGACCGTTTCCTCCAAAGTTAAATCATCACGATACATGGATGGATCTAATGCTAACTTCATATTTTCACTCCTCTGTTTTTTAGTTTTGAACTGTTGTATAAGATTGATAGAATTCCGGTTTTTCCTTCAATTCAACCTTTTCTTTTTGTCCGGATTCTTGGGCCTTCACACAAGCATCCGTTGTAACAGCGGCAATATAGCCATCCCATGCCGTTGGTCCGCTGACCTCGCCTTTCTTTTGAATCGAATCAATAAAGTCTTGAATTTCCACATCGTACGCAGCCACAAAGCGTCTCTGCCAATCCATCAAAATATCAGTGCTGAATTTGCCTTCTTTTCTCAAGCTAATGCTTGATGGCTCGGGAAGCTTGATGATGCCGTCTTCTCCGACGATTTCGCATTGAATGTCATAGCCGTATTTACAGTTCACATAGATTTCAGCATTGATGACGATGCCGCCTTTTGTTTCAATCACCACGATTTGCGGATCTTTTAAATGCGGAAGCGCGTTTTTTGATTTTTTCGGATAGATGACTTGAACGGACTCGTAGTCATCATTGACGAGCCAGTGGAGCACGTCAATTTCATGAACAAGCGTGTCGACTACAGCCATATCCGTTGTATAGTTATCTCCTACAGTCGGGTTGCGGTGCGCGCAGTGAATCATAAGAGGCTCGCCGATGACATGATTATCGAGCGCTTCTTTCAGCTGTACGTAACCGCTGTCATAACGGCGCATGAAGCCGACTTGAACAAGGCGTTTGCCCACTTTGATTTCTTCTTCGACGATGCGCATGCATCCTTCAGCCGTTGTCGCGAGCGGTTTTTCACAGAATACATATTTCTGGGCTTTAATCGCTTTCAGCACGCTTGACTCATGCGCAGGCCCCCAGCTTGTCACTAAGACAGCGTCTACATTTTCGTCTGCAAGCAGGCTGTCATCATTCGGATACACCGTCGCGTTTAATTGGTATTGCTCAACGACTTTTTGTGCAGCTTCTTGATTAACATCCGTTACAGCTACGATTTCTGCGCCGGACAGCTTGTTCGTAATGCGGTTAATATGTTCTTTTCCGATTGCTCCAGTTCCAATTACGCCAATACGTAAACTCATTGACAGCCACTCCTTCTGTTGGTTACATGATTTTGCTTTCTGTTCCTTGCTTTACTTGGCTCCGAGGAGATCCGTAGAGTTCCTCTTGAATTTGTTCAAGCGACTTGCCAGACGTATTCGGCGCAAAGAGCAGCCCGATGATCATGCTGGCCGTCACACATCCGAGTAGAATTGCAGCCATCGTTCCAATGCCAAAATTGGTGATAATCATTGGGACAAACAGACTCCAAATCCCTATTGAAATACGGACAAGGAAAAACATCAGTCCCTGTGCGGAAGCACGATATTGCGTAGGGAAGATTTCACTCGCCCATAACTGATAGTTCGCTTGCTGCCCGGCCCCGTTATTAATGCCGATCACGACAATAAACAGGAGCAGAATCGGCAGGCCTTCAACCGGCAGCAGAAACAGTGTCCATCCGATCACCGCCATAAAAGCGGCGATTCCAAATACGGTTTTTCTATGTTTGTCGGCAAAGGGCATGAAGATCAAGGCGACCCCCAATCCTGTGAAAATAAACAGCCCCATTTGCAAAAGATTAGCCATGTTGGCAGAAACACCGCCGACCTGCTGATAAATGTATGGCATAAAGAAGCCCATGACCCCGGCGGCTAAGTTCCAAATCAAGTACACACCCATCAAAAACAGGATGCTTTTGAGATACATAGGCTTGAGCAAATCAAAATACGATGTCTTATTCAATACTGCCGCCTTCTCTGTTTGAGCATCCGCCGGCTGATTGTTTGACTTCCAGGCATCTGACTCCGGAAGCCTGATTCTCAGGATGTACGTAATCAGCGCAATCACAAGCAGATGGGCAAATACGATTTTATTCCCCAAGAGGCCCAAATCACCAACCAGTACAGAGAGAAGCAGCACAACGACTGCCCCCGCGGCCCAAGCGACTTGTGCTACGCCGCAATGACGGGCCCGATTCTTCTTTGGCGCATTTTCAGCAATAATGGTCCATGATGCGGTAATATCAGCTCCTACCGATAAACCGATAATCATGTAACCGCTTAACAACATGGGGAAATTAACCCCAAATAAAACCAAACAAATCCCTAGTGCATAAACCAACATACTATTGGTGTAAACAGCCTTCCGTCCGACTTTATCAGCCAGAAACCCGCCGAGCAGCGCGCCAACAGCAGCTGAAATCGCGTTTGCGCTCAGGGCGCCGAGCAGCCCGATCTGCGTATCGGACAGCTTAAGGTAACTGACCCATAACGATAAACCGGCAGAGCCCGCCACAATTGAACCGGCATCAATATAGTTGGCTAACGCTGCCGCGATTGTCCGTTTATTGAAGGCTGAATCTCCATTGGTATTGCCCATATGTTCAGTCCCCATTAAGCCAAATCCAACAACTGCTGATCAATATAGTTTCTCGCGATCAATGCATATTCAAGCGGGTTTGCAACATCGGGGTCCTGTTCAGCTTCAATGACAATCCATCCGGAATAACTGTGCTTTAACAGCAGCTGATATACTTCTCTAAAATCAATGCAGCCGTCACCGGGAACTGTAAACATGCCTTTTAAAAATGATTGCCGGAACGATTGCCCTTCAAGCCTGCATTGTTCCATGACGTTCAGGCGGGCATCCTTAAAGTGCACATGCTTAATGCGGCCGATATGCTTCACAAGCAACCCCATGTAATCGCCGTCAGAAATATACGCATGGCCTGTATCATAGAGGAGGTGCACATGCGCAGGGTCTGTTCCTGTCATCAGGCGGTCCACTTCTTCCGCTGTTTGGACACCAGTGCCGAGATGGTGATGATAGACGAGCTTCAAGCCATGCTGGTCAGCAATGTTGCCAAGGTGATTCAGCCCTTCGCAAAGCCGCTCCCATTCATCATCTGTAAAGTGCGGCTTCTCTGTGAACACGTTTCTCTCCAAGCTTTGCACGCTGTACGTTTGCTCAGAGACAACTGCGACATCCGCGTTTACTTGCTGCAAATACTCACAATGCAGGGTAAATGCCTTTGCCGCTTCACCAAGTCCGTCACGCAAAATAAAACTGCTGAACCATTTGCCTGCAATGCGTAAATTCCGAAGCTTCAGCTCTTTGTTCAGGATGGCAGGTTCGGGGAAAAAGCCCCCGACCTCCGTGCCTTGAAAACGTGCGACAACGATATCACTTAACAAATGCTGAAGTGTATTTCCCGCTCCAATTTCAGGCATGTCATCATTCCGCCACCCAATGGGAGCGATTCCCCACAGGATTTCATTTTTGCCCATCTATGGTGCCTCCCCTCTAATACTGCTTCGCAGATTCCAGCTTTTTCTCTTTTGCTTCGTATGCTTTCTGAACGCTTTCTTGTTCAGATACCTCTGCCACCCCGACATGCCACCAGCTGTCATATCCGTCCGTCATTGTTTTTGGCAGAACTTTCATTTCTATTAACGTTGATACATCCTGTTTCTTCGCATCCTCTAACGCCGCTTTTAATTCTTCTACTGTGTTCGCGCGGTAGGTTTTCGCGCCGTATCCCTCAGCGACTTTCGCGTAATCGACATTCAGGATTTGGTTGTCGTCTGTGCGGAACTCGCAATAGTAGCTGCCGCTGCCGTGATCCATTTGCAGGTTGTTGATGCATCCGAATCCCGAGTTGTCAAAGAGCAGCACATTGATTTTCTTGTTGTACTGAATCGCCGTAATCAGCTCGGAGTGAAGCATCAGGAAGCTGCCGTCTCCGACAATGGAATACACTTCTCTGTCAGGATGGGCAAGTTTAAGACCGAGTGTCCCTGACACTTCATAGCCCATGCAAGAATATCCGTACTCCAGGTGATACGTATTCGGAACATTAGAATGCCACAGACGCTGCAAATCTCCTGGAAGTGAGCCTGCTGAACAGATGATGACGCTGTCTTCAGGAATCGTCTCATTGATTGTCAGCAATGCCGTTGTTTGCGGAAGCTCAGTATTCAAGGCGTCGGCATATTCATTCATAACATCTTGAGAGAAATGATGTTTGATTTCCGGATCAAATGCTTCCCGCTTAAACGTCACTTTGCTGAGGCGTTCGCGTTCAGCAAGCCATTCGTCCTTCAGCTCCCGAATCGTTGTGCCGAACTCGCTCTCATAGCCTTCAAGCAAGCCGTGCAGTTTGCCAAGCGTCACTTTCGCATCCGCTACCACTTGGAATGCATCAAGTTTATACGCCTGCATTCGGCTAACGTTAATGTTCAAAAACTTCGCTTTATCAAAATCAAAAGCGGTCTTAGAGGATGTCGCAAAATCTGTATACCTTGTGCCGATGCCGATAATCAAATCAGCTTGGCGGGCCGCTTTATTTGCTGCAAGTGTGCCTGTGATGCCCATTCCGCCAAGGTTGTTCGCAAAATCAGCCTCAACAGTAGACTTTCCTGCCTGTGTTTCAACTAATGGAATGTTATAGGCTTCAGAAATGGCAACCAATTCATCCCGCGCACCGGAGTATTTTGCGCCTCCGCCGACAAGGATCACAGGTTTTTTGCTGGATTTAATCAGCTCGGCCGCACCTTGAAGCTCGCGCTCGCTCGGCTGCATGCGATCAATATAGTGAACCCGTTTGACGAAGAAACTTTCATCAAAATCGTATGCTTCCCCTTCAACATCCTGAGAAATACAAATCGTTGCCGGACCTGCTTTTGCCGGATCAGTCATGACTTCAAACGCGCGCAGCAAACTGCTCATGAGCTGCTCAGGGCGCGTAATGCGGTCCCAATATCTCGAAACAGGTTTCAATGCATCGTTTGTTGTAATCGCCGCACTGTATTCTTGCTCCATTTGCTGCAGTACAGGGTCTGGCTGTCTTGTCGCAAATGTGTCTGCCGGAATCAAGAGAACTGGGATATTGTTTGCCAATGCAGTACCGGCTGCCGCCACTAAGTTAGCCGCTCCCGGTCCGACTGATGTAGACACCGCATATATTTTTCTTCTCAGCATTTGCTTGCTGTACGCCATGGCCGCATGCGCCATTCCTTGTTCATTTTTCCCTTGATAGACTTTCAAATGGCCTGCATCCTGCTCAAGCGCCTGCCCGATCCCCAATACGTTTCCATGGCCGAAAATCGTGAAAATCCCTTCGACAAAAGGCTCTTCCTTTCCATCTACATGGATGTACTGCTGGTTTAAGAATTTAATCAGCGCCTGTGCTGTTGTTAAGCGAATTTTCTTACCCACAAACGATCCCACCTTTACTCGATCTTTTTCAATTATGACTGTGCTTCAATAAGCTGTACGATTTCATCCGCAGTCGGCATCGCTTCTGACGAACTGTGCTTGCTCACCACAATGGAAGCTGAAGCACTGCCGTATTTCAATGCCGTTTCGATGTCTTTTCCGGTGACAAGGCCATAGATAAAGGCTGACGCATAGGAGTCACCGGCTCCAAAGGTTTTCAGCACTTTTGTCTTGTACGCTTGGGCACGGAATACGTCGCCGGATTTGCTGTATGCGTAAGAGCCTTCGACGCCGTGTTTGATGACAACGAGGTCGGCTGAATGGCCAAATAAATGATTGACGGATTCTTCATTGCTTCCGCCTGTGCGGTTTTCCATCACATCAAATTCATCGCGTGTGCCGATGACGATATCAGACTGCTCGGCAACCAAAGTGTAGTAAACGGCTGTTTCATCCGCTGACTGCCACGTATATGGCCGGTAATCCAGTTCGAACACCACTTTAACCTGATGCTTCTTCGCGTATTGAACAGCTTTTAACACCGCTTCCCGTGACGGACTTTTGGCGAGCGCTGTCCCGGAGACAAGCAGCATTTTCGCATTTGCGATATAGTCCTCACTTACCTCTGAAGGCTCAAGATAAAGATCCGCCACATCATCGCGATACATTAAGATGCTGCATTCTTCAGGGCTGAGGATTTCTGTAAATGCAAGGCCTGCTTTGTGTCCATCTTGATCAACAATCATCTGCTTAGTATCAACGCCGGTCTTTCTCATATAGGACTCTATGAATCTTCCATGCTGGTCATCTGGAATTTTGCCGATGAAGCCCGCTTTTAAGCCAAGCTTCGCGCTGCCGATCGCGATATTCGCAGGTGAACCGCCGACATATTTCGAAAATGTCATCGTTTCTTCCATTGGGCGGTTGTATTCGACTGCGTTCAGATCAATACATGCCCGGCCGATGGCAACAATATCAAAAGCCTTCTCTTCATTGAATGTATACTTCATCGTAAACAGCCACTCCTCACTTGTTAACGTTCTAAAATCCATTCATGCGCCGGGTCATTATGAAACTTCCATTTCCGCGTCGGCCCTGCCATGACATTTAAATAGTAGGATGTGTATCCGTCCGGCACACCTACCGGGTGGTATCCCGCAGGAACGATGACAACGTTTTCATTTTCTACAGTCATTGTCTCATCAATAGAACGGTCATCTGTGTATACGCGCTGAAACACAAAGCCCTGCCCCGGGTCTAACTCATGGTAGTACGTTTCTTCTAAGAAAGATTCTTCCGGCAAATTGTCTTGATCATGTTTGTGAGGCGGGTAGCTGGACCAGTTGCCGCTGTCTGTATAGACTTCAACCACTAATAGGCTGTTAGCTGAAGGGTCTGAATCCGGAAGAATGTTATGAACAGTACGTTTGTTTGAAAACTTCCCGCGATGCTCAATTCCGTTGTCTTCCGCTTTGATTAGCTTTGTCGGCAGCTGTTTTTCCGATGGAGAATAGCAAAGCGCCACTCTTGCGTTGCTGACCGCTGTAATCTCAAATGCACGGTCATTTGACATATAGACGCTGTCTGTCGGTTTTCGTTCGAATACGCTTTCACGGGTGCCGATATTCTCAAAAGTCGACTCATGATCCGTCACTGTAATTTTTCCCGTTACCGCCACAATACAGATTTCTTGTTTTTTCAATTCTTCTGCATAGCTGAAACCTGATGCAAGATCTAACACCTTAAACTCTACATAATTGAGATCAGAGTTGGATTTCGTTACTTCGTGCACCAGTTTGACTCCATTAGACACTTTATGTGACTGCGGCTTACGCAACAAATAACTCATAGTGAAGCCCTCCTCTTTCTATTGGCAGAATGAGTCCGAACAGCGCACATGGACGCCGTTCGGCTTTTCGTCGTTTAGTTGAAATCAGGTTCCGGATATCTCGCCGTAACCACTTTTTTACGCGTATAGAAGTCGACACTGTCTTTTCCGTTCGCATGCAGCGTCCCAAAGAATGAAGACTTCCAGCCTGAGAATGGGAAGAATGCCATTGGAGCCGGCACACCAAGGTTGATGCCGAGCATTCCCGCATCAATGTTTTCACGGAAATAGCGGATTGCGTTTGCGTTGGATGTAAACAGGCAGGCGCCGTTCGCAAACTCAGACTTATTGGCAATTTCAATCGCTTCTTTCAGGTTTTTCACACGGATGATAGATAAAACTGGAGCGAAAATTTCATCTTTCCAGATCGTCATCTCTGTTGTGACATTGTCAAAGATCGTCGGGCCGACAAAGTAGCCGTCGTCAGACACATTTTCACGGCCGTCACATACGAGTCTCGCGCCTTCTTCAAGGCCTTTTTCGATATAGCTGAGCGTGCGTTTCTTGTTGTCTTCACGAATCACCGGTCCTAAGAACACACCGTCATCAAGGCCATTGCCGATTTTAATGTCCGCCACTTTTTCCTGCAGCTTCGCCATAAATTCATCAGCGATACCTTCTTCAACCGTCACAACCGCACAAGCCATGCAGCGTTCACCGGCAGAACCGAAGGCAGCACCGACGATGTTTGTGACCGTGTCTTCAAGATGCGCGTCGTTCAAGACAATCGTATGGTTTTTCGCGCCGGTCAGAGATTGAACGCGTTTTAAGTGTTCGCTTCCTTTTTTGTAGACGTATTCGCCGACCGGCTTGGAGCCTACGAATGAAATCGCTTTAATTTCTGGATGCTCGAGGACGCCGTTCACAACGTCATGCGCACCGTATACGACGTTGAATACCCCTTTCGGAAGGCCCGCTTTTTCAAAAAGCTCAACCAACTTCTCTGTTAACAGCGGTGTCCGCTCTGATGGTTTTAAAATAAATGTGTTGCCGAGTGCGATCGCCATCGGGAACATCCAGCAAGGGACCATCATCGGGAAGTTGAATGGCGCGATTCCGCCGACAACTCCGATGGGGTAGCGGTAGTTGGCCGCTTCAACGTCCGTTGCGATGGAAGCAAGCGAGTCACCCATCATCAGGGAAGGTGCTCCAGCGGCGAACTCTACGTTTTCAATCCCGCGTCCCACTTCACCTAAAGCTTCTTTTGTGTTTTTTCCATTTTCAATGGTAATCAGATGAGCAAGTTCTTCTCTATGCTGAGACAGCAGCTGCTGGAAGTTAAATAGAATTCTGGCGCGGCGCGGAACCGCCACCTTTGACCATGTTTTAAATGCTTCAGCCGCTGTTTGCGCTGCGTAATCAATATCCTCTTTTGTAGAAATCGGCACTTGGCACAGTACTTCTTTCGTCGCCGGGTTGACGACATCTTCATATTGATCTGTTTTGCTTTCAACCCATTCACCGTTGATGTAGTTTTTTAATTTTCTGATTTCTGCCATTCTTATTGCCTCCTTCATTAGTAAACACATACACTTGTATGGATGGTTCAGGATAGATTCATATCAATATCCACTTTTCAGTAAGCCAAGAATTAAACGCTTTCAAAAAAACCAAAAAAATAAATGGCGGATGTATATTTACATACAAGCAACCATTTCATGCATAACAGGTTACTTCTTGGTCATTTCTTGGTTATATTCTAATCGTATAATACCCATAAGTCAATCATAAACACTACATTTTTTCATTATTTTTATGATATTAATCTTTTAATCAATGAGAAGAGTGACGAGAAGTCCATCGAATCTTGCGAAAGATATATAACGATGTTATCATTTTTTAAGCAACTATTGATTAACTTTTGGTTTTTATTATATATTTAAGTTACGTAAAGATTCAAGAAGGAGTTTTTGATATGAAACTGATGCGGATTCAGGAAATGGAGGAGTACATTTTATCGCATGGCACTGTTTCCTTAGATGAACTGTGCCAAGTGTTCAATGTCTCTAAAAACACAGTCAGACGTGATATCAACAAGCTAACAGAAAAGGGTGCGATAGAAAAAGTATATGGCGGCGTAACATCTATTGAAAAAACCGCATTAGTTCCTTTTGAAAATCGCACCATTCAGCACCAGGATGAAAAAACAAAAATCGCCCATTATGCTTCCCGTTTTATTGAAGATCACGATTTGGTCTTTATTGATTCAGGAACGACGACAAAGTCTATTCTTGATACGCTTGATCCTGCCAAAAATGTCACCATCTTAACCAACAGTTTAGACATTATCAATGCGGCATCAGCTTTGAAGAATATCAACTTAATCATTATCGGAAACAACTATAAGAGAAAAACCCGCTCCTTTGTCGGCATGGACGACCCGGCTATGCTTGATAAGTACAATATCAACAAAGCCTTTATGTCTGCTACCGGAACGACGCTGACACACGGATTGACCAATTCGGATCTGCTGGAGTATGAAATTAAAAAGAGGATTTCAGAAAAAGCAAAAGAAGTGTATCTATTAGCTGACCATTCTAAATTTGGAAAATCAACGCTTCTGACGTATGCACCGTTTGACAGGCTGCATTGCATTGTGACCTCTCAGCCATTAGACGACGAGTACACACAGTACTGCAATGAGCATCAAATCGGCATTCATCTGGCCTAACGTTTACAATAGTGTTGAGAGTTCATATCCATTTTATTCTAGGAGGCAGATCATGAAAAAAGCGAAACTCGGAAAATCAGACTTGCAGGTATTCCCTATCGGATTAGGAACAAATGCTGTCGGAGGACATAACCTCTACCCGAACCTGAATGAAGAAACCGGAAAAGAATTGGTGCGCGAGGCGATTCGTAATGGCGTGACCATGTTAGACACCGCTTATATTTACGGGATCGGCCGTTCCGAAGAATTAATCGGTGAAGTGCTGCGTGAATTCAACCGTGAAGATGTTGTCATCGCAACAAAAGCCGCTCACAGAAAACAAGGCAATGACTTTGTCTTTGATAATTCACCAGAATTTCTTAAAAAATCAGTTGATGAAAGCCTGAAGCGCTTGAATACCGATTATATCGATTTGTTCTACATTCACTTCCCTGACGAACATACGCCGAAGGATGAAGCCGTTAACGCACTTAATGAGATGAAGAAAGCCGGAAAAATCCGCTCCATCGGTGTATCCAATTTCTCTTTAGAGCAATTGAAAGAAGCAAACAAAGACGGTTTGGTAGATGTATTGCAAGGCGAATACAACCTGTTAAACCGTGAAGCGGAAAACACATTCTTCCCGTATACGAAGGAGCATAATATTTCATTTATCCCTTACTTCCCGCTCGTATCTGGCTTATTGGCAGGAAAGTATACAGAAGATACAACGTTCCCTGAAGGCGACCTGCGCAACGAACAGGAACACTTCAAGGGCGAGCGTTTCAAAGAAAATATCAGAAAGGTCAACAAGCTTGCGCCGATTGCTGAGAAACACAACGTGGATATCCCTCACGTCGTATTGGCTTGGTATTTAGCAAGACCGGAAATTGATATTTTAATCCCTGGAGCAAAACGTGCCGATCAGCTGATTGATAACATCAAAACAGCCGAAGTGACGCTTTCTCAAGAGGATATTTCGTTTATTGATAAGCTGTTCGCATAAGAAAATAAACCCGCCTTCACGTTTAAGAAGGCGGGTTTATTTGCACATTTATACTTAAATGGATTTAAATTTTCATTTTTTCATTTTTTAAAAATTGAAGTTACTTTTTTCCCTAAAATCGTAGTATGATAGGAATTGTTGAGCAGAAAATGCACATTGCAATCTTTCTTTTGTCTTATTTTTCTTTAGTTCTGCTTACGAATATCATCTTAGAGAAGAGGTTGAATACGATGAAGGTTTTGCTGAAAAATGAAGGCGGGCTGACAAAGGAAGTCAAAGTCGGATTTAGCTGGACGACTTTCTTCTTCGGTTTTTTCCCTGCGTTATTCCGCGGTGATTTAAAATGGGCTGCGATCATGTTTATTATTTCTGTCGCTCTTGGCTCATTTACGTTAGGAATTGGCGGCTGGGTCAGCGGCATTGTTTTCTCATTTATTTATAACAAGCTCTACATAAAAGAATTGATTGAAAAAGGATACCGCCCAGCAAACGAGGAATCCCAAGCGATTTTAGAAAGAAATCAAATCGTTACGCCCGCAGCATAAGAATGAAAACCTTACCCCATTTGGAGTAAGGTTTTTTCATGCCTGTTCCTCATCGAAGAACAGGCAAAACGATTTCGCATATGACAATCACAAGATCATCTCTCTATGCTGTTGTAAACCACGTATATAGATAAGCTGTTGTCCCTTCATAACCAAACACCATGAACAAATTCCAATCATCATAGATGACGACATGCCTGCTTTCATCCAGAAACAGCGACTCATCAATTTGAATACCGTTATTTTCATAGGTATGGATTCGCTGTAAAGCAGATGCTCCGTCAATTTTGGAAAAAACCCCATGTTCTATTACCGGTTCCAGTATGTTCGTTAATACAGCATCTCTAGTTTTCTCTATTGCTGCTCTGTTCCATTCCCGGCTTGCTTCGGCATACTCTTCCCTCTCTAGTAATAAACAAAAGACATCTTCAATTGATATATCTTCTGGCCTTTCAGCTATTAAGTAAAAAACGAATGATTCTGAATCAGGCTGGCGAAATTCCTGAATGCTGATATGCGGTAAAACATCCAATTGGCTGCTGCATACTTTCTTAAGCTTTTGCTTTTCCAACATAAAAAAGCCTCCTTATATTCATATCCTTGCGTAAAAAAGGTTTTGGCGCTTACAATAATTTTGAAAGGAATGATCACAATGGCAAATGCTCAATTCCCTCTTATCACACATAACCTATCTGTCGATCTTGTGAATACTGAAATCGTAAGCTATGATAAACGGCACGAGCTCATCCCGTCAGAAAAAGACCTGATGACATGGTTTGAAATAATGGGAGAAACAGCTCCTTTTCTCAGTTCTTTGACGCTACAGGAAGTCCGGGGACAATTGCAGCGGATTCATCAATTCCGGGCTGAGCTGAGAAAACACTTTGAGTGTATCGCCGAGGGCAGTGAACCTTCCCCAGCTTTTATCTCTTTCCTGCAAAATCAAATCACCGCCGCTCCTTTTTCTTATCAAATCATAGATGACAAACTTGCCCGCATTCCGAATGGAAAACCAGATGATTCCATTTTATCGCTTATCGCTTACGATGCGTTATGGCTGATTCACACAAAAGAAATCCAACAGCTGAAACGATGTGCAAATGAAAAGTGCATTTTGCTTTTTCTTGATAAAACAGGAAGACGAAAATGGTGTTCCATGAAGATATGCGGCAACAGACATAAGGTCTCACGCCATCAGAAAAAAATAAATCATGAGTAAGAATCCGTTCCCCAGCGAACGGTTTTTTTATTGATCCGAAAAACTAACCCCTAAAAATAAAATTGACAGGTTATTGTTTACCTATTATTCTAAATATACTGGAGGGATAAATTTGGAAAACAACTTCTTTTTAAAAATGAAAGGGACAGGAAAGACGCCTTTACGGGTAAACGGCAAAGACGCTGTTACAGGGCTTATCGGAGGATTTATAACCATACTGACACTCGCTTCGCTGACCGCTTATACATCAAGCTTATGGTTAATGGCGCCTTTTGGAGCAAGCTGTGTGCTCGTCTTCAGCGCTTGGAATGCTCCATTATCACAACCGAGAAATGTGATTGGCGGCCATTTTATTTCCGCGCTTACCGGGATTGTTGTCCTTCACATATTCGGCGCCCATCCATGGACCTTTGCATTGGGGACAGGGCTTGCCATTTGCTTGATGATGCTGACCAAAACCACTCATCCTCCTGCCGGCGCCGACCCGATTGTTGTTATTCAAGGGGCATATGCTTGGAGTTATTTAGTATTTCCCGTGCTCATTGGGTCTGTCATCATCGTGATTATCGCTCTCATTATTAATAACTTACGCAAAAATCGCCAATACCCCGCCTTTTGGCTTTAAAGTTTCCGTTTTTTCAAAACAAATGTTTCAAATGAGATAGGAAATGGGTACTAATCTATTAACTTTGTTACATATTTTTAGTTACTCATTGGCTCAACAACTGAGGAGGAGACATTTGTGAAGAAAGACACAAGGAAATATATGATCTACTTTTTCGGCGCTTTAGGGGGACTGCTTTACGGTTACGATACAGGCGTTATCTCCGGGGCACTCCTGTTTATCAATAACGATATTCCTTTAACGACATTGACAGAAGGATTGGTTGTCAGCATGTTGCTCCTTGGCGCGATTTTCGGTTCGGCCTTGAGCGGCACATGCTCAGACCGCTGGGGCAGGAGAAAGGTTGTATTTGTCCTTTCCATCATTTTCATTATCGGAGCGCTCGCTTGCGCATTTTCTCAAACAATCGGCATGCTGATTGCATCTAGGGTGATTCTCGGATTGGCCGTCGGCGGTTCAACGGCGCTTGTGCCCGTATATCTTTCAGAAATGGCACCGACAAAAATTCGCGGTACACTCGGCACAATGAACAACTTAATGATTGTCACAGGAATTTTGCTCGCCTATATTGTGAACTACCTGTTCACACCGTTTGAAGCGTGGCGCTGGATGGTCGGTCTGGCCGCGGTGCCTGCCGTGCTTTTATTAATCGGCATCGCATTCATGCCGGAATCGCCAAGATGGCTCGTGAAGCGCGGCCGTGAAGAAGAAGCGAGACGAATCATGAACATCACTCATGATCCCAAAGACATCGAAATGGAATTGGCTGAAATGAAGCAAGGAGAAGCAGAGAAAAAAGAAACAACACTCAGCGTCCTAAAAGCCAAATGGATTCGCCCTATGCTTCTGATTGGCGTCGGTCTTGCCATTTTTCAGCAGGCTGTCGGCATTAACACGGTCATCTACTACGCGCCGACCATTTTTACGAAGGCCGGTCTTGGCACGTCAGCTTCCGCACTCGGCACAATGGGAATCGGCGTTCTTAACGTCATCATGTGTATCACTGCCATGATTTTAATTGACCGCGTCGGACGCAAAAAACTTCTGATCTGGGGAAGTGTCGGCATTACACTGAGCCTTGCTGCTTTATCAGGCGTGCTCCTGACACTGGGGCTTTCCGCATCAACAGCGTGGATGACAGTAGTCTTTCTCGGCGTCTATATCGTCTTTTACCAGGCGACATGGGGTCCGGTAGTGTGGGTGCTCATGCCTGAGCTCTTCCCATCCAAAGCGCGCGGAGCCGCGACAGGGTTCACGACTTTGGTGTTATCGGCAGCCAACCTGATCGTGTCGCTCGTTTTCCCGCTGATGCTAAGCGCAATGGGCATCGCATGGGTCTTCATGGTTTTCTCAGTCATTTGTCTTCTCTCATTTTTCTTCGCTTTCTACATGGTGCCGGAAACCAAAGGGCGAAGCTTGGAGGAAATTGAAGCAAGCCTGAAAAACCGATTTAAAAAGAAGAAAAGCACCCAAAACCAAATGCTGAATGAGCGTACATTATAAAAAAAAGGAATCGTCTCCTTATGGGACGATTCCTTTTTCTGTTTACACCATGACCTTGCAAATATTGTTCGTAAATTCAACAGGGTCCTGAATCGGCAGGCCTTCAATGAGAAGCGCCTGATTGTATAAAAGGTTTGTGTATAGGCTCAGCTTTTCTTTATCCTGTGCAAACGCGTCTTGGAGCGTTTGGAATACCTCGTGATTCGGGTTAATTTCCAGCACTTTGTCCGCCTTTACATTTTGGCTGTCAGGCATCGCGTTTAAGATTTTTTCCATCTCAATTGTCACTTCGCCGTCAGCAGCAAGGCAAACTGGATGTGATTTAAGCCGTTTTGAGATTCTGACGTTTTTCACCTTGTCTGACAGAATGTTTTTCATTTCCTCAAATAGATCCTTATACTTGCTTTCCTCTTCCTCGGACTGCTTCTGATCCTCATCCGTGTCTATGCCAAGGTCTCCGCTTGATACGGATTTGAATTCTTTTTCCTGATAAGATGCCAGCATTTTAATCGCAAACTCATCGATGTCCTCAGTAAAGTAGAGAATTTCATAGCCTTTATCCGCCACCATTTCCGTTTGCGGCAGTTTCTCAATGCGATCGTATGAATCACCAGTCGCGTAATAAATGTATTTCTGCTCCTCTGGCATTCTGGAAACGTACTCGTCTAAGCTGACCAGTTTTTTCTCTTTTGAAGAGTAGAATAATAGGAGATCCTTCAATTGATCCTTATTCGCGCCAAAATCATTGTACACGCCGAATTTCAGCTGTCTGCCGAACGACTTGTAGAACGTCTCGTATTTCTCGCGGTCTTTTTTCAACAGGCTTTGCAGCTCGCTTTTGATTTTCTTGCTGATGTTTTTCGCGATCAGCTTCAGCTGGCGGTCATGCTGCAGCATTTCTCTGGAAATGTTCAGCGACAGATCCTCAGAATCGACCATGCCCTTCACAAAGCTGAAGTGATCCGGAAGCAGATCTGCGCACTTATTCATGATCAGCACGCCATTGGAATACAGCTCCAAGCCTTTTTCATATTCTTTGGAATAGTAGTCAAACGGCATGTTTTCAGGGATGAATAGAATCGCGTTGTAGCGAACCGCTCCATCCACACTGATATGAACGTGTGTCAGCGGTTTATCAAACCCGTAATGCTTTTCAGCATAGAATTTTTCGTAGTCCTCATCTGTCAGCTCGCTTTTGTTCTTTCTCCAGATCGGCACCATGCTGTTGACCGTCTGCTCTTCCTGCACCTCTTCAAACTCATTTTCGCTGCCTTCCTTCGGCTTATTAATGGTTGTGTCCATTTTGATCGGGTAGCGAATGAAGTCGGAGTACTTCTTGATGATCGCTTTTAAACGATATTCCTCTAAAAACTCGTCATAGCTGTCATCTTCTGTGTTCTCTTTGATTTTCAGGATAATGTCTGTACCGACAGAATCTTTTTCACACGGTTCAATCGTATAGCCGTCTGCACCCGCAGACTCCCATTTATAAGCCTCATCGCTGCCAAGCGCTTTACTGATAACTGTCACGACATCGGCAACCATAAATGCCGCGTAAAAACCGACACCGAACTGTCCGATAATATCATGCCCGTCTTTCAGCTCGTTTTCCTTTTTAAACGCGAGGGAACCGCTTTTTGCAATCGTGCCAAGGTGCTGTTCCAGCTCATCCTTTGTCATTCCGATCCCCGTATCAGAGATGGTTAATGTTCTCGCATCTTTGTCAGCCGCGACCTTTATGTAGTAACTGTCTTTATCAAACGTAAGCGCATCGTCCGTCAGCGCTTTGTAATAGATTTTGTCAATTGCATCACTCGAATTGGAGATTAACTCGCGCAGGAAAATTTCTTTTTGGGTATAAATGGAGTTAATCATCATATCCAGCAAGCGTTTAGATTCTGCTTTAAACTCTTTTTTCGCCACTCTTGATCGCTCCTTTAACGTTATGTAAACCCTTTTCAGCATCTATTTATCACATACGGTGACAATTGTCAATTAGATTGATAGATGCATATATATGTAAATTTAACATTAGTTGGGCTTGTTTTCACTCTTTTTCACACTCTTTCTAATAAAAAAAGAGAGGCTTCATCATCCTCTCTTTTTTTCTGGGTCATTCCAACGGCCAAACTCCCGCTTCATCCATATATGCACCGGGTAGAAAAACAAACCGAACGGTATCAAAAACAATAGATTATGCCATGAAGCATTCAGAAATGCGCTTGCAGTCACCGGAAACGTAATCTCTTGCAATACAAAAGAGATGACAGTCAGCACAACAAATGCAGCTGGAATGGTCACGAAGCAATAAAATGTAAGCTCCTTCTTATGCTGTACCTTCAAACTTACAAACCTCCCAACAATTTCTAATCCATTTTAACATATGCTGGCATTTCTTTTCTCGCATGTTTATCACTGCACATAGCGGGAAGACAAATAGTAAAAGGAGGTCTCGTATCATGGGAAGACTTGAAAACAAAACAGCAGTGATCACAGGCGCCGCGACAGGCATTGGTCAAGCGACGGCAGAGGTTTTTGCCAATGAAGGCGCGCGCGTGATGATCGGAGATATCAATACAGATCAAATGGAAGAAACAGTGGACGCAATCAGAAAAAACGGAGGACAGGCCGAATCCTTTCACCTCGATGTGTCAGATGAAAACAGTGTGAAAGCTTTTGCTGATCAAATCAAGGATGCATGCGGAACGATTGATATACTGTTTAATAATGCCGGCGTTGATCAGGAGGGCGGAAAGGTGCATGAATATCCGGTTGACCTGTTTGACCGCATTATCTCCGTCGACCTGCGCGGCACATTCCTTTGCAGCAAATATCTGATTCCGCTCATGCTCGAAAATGGAGGCTCCATCATCAACACCTCCTCCATGTCAGGCCGTGCCGCGGACCTTGACCGCTCCGGCTACAACGCCGCAAAAGGCGGTATCACCAACCTGACAAAGGCAATGGCAATCGACTACGCACGAAACGGCATCCGCGTCAATTCCATTTCACCGGGTACAATCGAAACCCCGCTGATTGACAAATTAGCAGGCACCAAAGAACAGGAAATGGGTGAAAAATTCCGCGAAGCCAACAAATGGATCACGCCGCTCGGCCGCCTCGGCCAGCCGAAGGAAATGGCAACAGTAGCGCTGTTCCTCGCGTCAGACGACAGCTCATACGTTACAGGAGAAGACATCACCGCAGACGGCGGCATCATGGCGTATACATGGCCTGGGAAGATGCTGATTGATGAGAAGTGGAAGGAAGAAACGAAATAGACATGCTGCGCAATTTTATGCGTTAATTAACAAAAAGGGAGCTCAACCTGAATCATCAGGTTAAGCTCCCTCTTCTTTTTTCCAAGTGAAAAACAACTACATATTGCATTTATCCATATATATTTTACAATGAATTTAGCATTTATTGGAGATTAACAGGGATGAATATTTTTAACCTTGCTTTATATCTTATCTATTTAACTGTGTACTTTTCGAGCTAAAAATACCAAAAGTTCAATGAATACTTAAAGTATATCCCTTATTAGGGTTACAGTAGTATAAAAATAAATTTGACAGAAAGGCACGCAATTTATGTCGCAAAACAAACTATTATTTTTACTCTTTTCATTTTCTTCTATCATTCACTTGCTCTTCAATACGATTTTAGATCCTACTTCAAGCTGGAAATCTTGGTCGGTGAACATTGCGCTAATTCTTTTAGCCCTTCTATTTTTAAATTTCACTTTGAAAGAAAAGAAAGAAACTCACAAGACCAAGTGACATAACGACACAAAGCCCGGACTGACTATCCGGGCAAATTTATATCCTGTAAACGTTACCTCTCTTAGGTTTTCTTTTCATAACATACTGAAGTTACTCTCCGGCCTTCCATTTCAGCCACTGGCTGGTTTCTCTCGTTTATAGCAATACAACCTTATACTTCTTCACATCCAAAAACTGCAAAAACTCCCTCGCCAGCACTTCCGGCGGATGCGCCTTCCCTTCATCGAGCCGATACAATATCAGCCCGATAATCATTGCGGATACATAATGGGCATAAAGCTTTTTCTCCGCGTCAGTTTGCTGATGGAGATAAAACGATTTTAGCGCTTTGAACATATTAGGTATCACATGAGGAACACTCCATTCCCGATTAAGAAAATGAACAATGGGCATGTTTGATAAATCAGAAAGCAGGCCGGCGAGCGCCTCCTCCGCTTCTTCGAAGGAAAGCTCATTCGGACTTGAGGCAATCGTCAGGTGATCAATGATCTCCGCACATGATCGCTGTATCATGGTTTGGAGCAATTCCTCTTTGCTGGCATAGTGATCATAAAAAGTTGCGCGGCGGATATTGCTTTTACGCGTAATATCCGAAATCGTGATGCCCGCGTAGTCTTGTTTCTCCGCCAACACGTCCAGAAATGCCTGCTGGAGCGCCTCTCTCGTTCGAACCACCCGCCTGTCGATTGGCTTGTCCTTCTCTCGCTCTCCTGGCACAGCTTGTCCAAACAGCCAATAAAATCTCTTTTGAGAAACAAGCTCCCATACCTTTTGGCTGATAGCTTCCGGAGCCGCGGCCGCATCCTCATTCAGCCAATACAGGATAATTGCGTATGTGTACAAGGCCCGGTAATGTCCGTAAATTTCTCGTTCGATCGGCGTCAAATTCACATGGATCGGAGCCAGCAGCACATCATGCTGAAACACATCCTTAAAAAAACGATGGAAATGCCCTCTGTTCATCATCACAGAAAAAAAGGATCGATGCTCGTGAACAAAGGACAGCGTCGGATGCACCGTTTGCCGTTTTTTGTTCAAGTGGAGGGTATCCAAATGACTGAAGGCGTCAAAAAGCGCTTTACCCAGCCCTTCCTTCATGTCTTCGATTAAATCCTCAATGATTGAAAACTTATCCTCATAATAAAGGTAGAGCGTCCCGCGGCTCACTTTGGCCCTTTCAGCGATTTCTTTCATTGTGATATGTTGCATATCTCTTTCTTCCAATAAGGCCAGCAGCGCCTGTTTCACTTGAGCTTCGGCAGATTCCGGCACAAAAGACACCTCCAATCATTAGACAGTTGTTCAATATATGTACGGTAACGTATAGATGGTTCACCGTTGTCTTTCTTATAAAAAAGGTACCACCTTATAATAGGTCCGAGAAAAGAAGAAAGCAAATGAGGGGGATCTTACAATGGAACAGAAAGTAAAGGACGACATCCAGCGTGTCTTTCAGCTTCAGAAAAAACAGCAAAAAGCCTTGCGTGCTTCAACAGCGGAACAGCGCAAAGAGAAGCTTCAGCGCTTTTTAGATTCCGTCATCGCCCATGAGGAAGAAATCATTGAAGCGATCCGCAAAGACGTCCGCAAACCATATCACGAGGTCAAAAAAGCGGAAATCGAAGGAACAAAAAAAGCAATCAGAGATAATATGAACAACCTGGAACAATGGATGGCGCCTAAGGAAGTCGGTTCATCGTTAAGCCCTGAGGCAAACGGGATTCTTATGTACGAGCCTAAAGGCGTCACACTCATCCTCGGCCCGTGGAACTATCCGTTTATGCTGACGATGGCGCCGCTTGCCGCTTCTCTCGCAGCCGGAAACAGCGCGATTGTGAAGCTGTCCGATTTCACGATGAACACAAGCAACATTGCCGCTAAAGTGATCAGAGACGCGTTTGATGAAAAAGAAGTCGCGATTTTTGAAGGGGAGGTTGAGGTGGCAACCGAGCTTCTTGATCAGCCGTTCGACCATATTTTCTTCACTGGAAGCACAAATGTCGGGAAAATCGTCATGACAGCGGCGGCCAAACACTTGGCATCTGTCACACTTGAGCTTGGCGGCAAAAGCCCAACGATTATCGACAGCGAATACGATCTCATGGACGCAGCGAAAAAAATCGCTGTCGGCAAATTCGTAAACGCCGGCCAAACCTGCATTGCACCTGATTACCTGTTCATTAAAAAAGACGTTCAGGACAGGTTCGCAGGCATTTTACAAACAATTGTCAACGCAGGATTTATGGAGGATGATCGCAACCCAGACCGCAGCAAATTTACGCAGATTGTCAATAACCGCAACTTCAACCGCGTCAAAGACCTGTTCGACGATGCCATCGAAAAAGGGGCGGAAGTCGTGTTCGGCGGCGTATTTGATGCCAGCGACCGCACGATCTCGCCAACCGTTTTGAAAAACGTCACGCCTGATATGAAAATCATGCAGGAGGAAATCTTCGCACCGATTCTGCCAATGATGAACTATGAAGACATCAACGAGGTCATCGATTACGTAAATGACCGCGATAAACCGCTTGCACTTTATGTGTTCAGCAAAAACCAAGACCTGATTGACAACGTCCTTCAGCACACGACATCAGGGAATGCCGCCATCAATGATGTTGTCGTTCACTTCAGCGACGTCAACCTGCCGTTCGGCGGCGTCAACACAAGCGGAATCGGCTCCTATCATGGGGTATACGGATTCAAAGAGTTTTCTCATGAGAAGGGTGTATTTATTCAGGCCGCTGAATAATCGCATGATCAAAAGGCGCTTCCTTAGAGGAGCGCCTTTTATTGTAACTCCTTGACCAAAAGCAATTCATCACGGATAGGTATTTTATTATCTGCCAGTAAAGGAATTTCGGGCTTCATCTTTCTGGCCGTCTCGACTGCATTCACAAATAGTCGATCCAACCGGTACCCTCTCTTCTGATAAAACGCTAATGCATGAATATTATCATTGGTTGTGATCAGTTTTATTTGTTTGATATTTCTCTCTCTGCATGCTTCCTCGGCTTTCTCTAGCAGAGCTGTTCCGATCCCTTTATTCTCAATGACACTATCCAGCGAAATGATTTCACAGGCATCTTCTTCAAATATGTATGTAATAAGGCCAACAATCTGGTTATCATCGTTGAGCATTCCATAACCATCTAATTCATCGCAGTTATAAATACCGCTAGAAATAACCATTTGCGGACTGCCCCAGTGTTTTTGAAAAAACGCGGAAACAAGATCTTTAGGTATCTGGCATGTCGGAATAATATTCATATTTTCCTCCTTTTAGCTGAACAAAAATAAGAGAATTAACAACCTATTTTATGTCATTAATCCCCTTATCTGGTATTTACTAGAACTTATAACTTGTCAAAAGCTGTCTGAATACCAATTGCGTGGATTGATAAGGATCAAAATCTGAATCCTGAGATTGGAAGATTTGCTCTGGGGTCAATGTCTCTGCGTTCTCTGATAACGTTTGAATCAGACTTTCCAAATATCCATTTAACTCTGATTTGGACGATTCATGTAGGGATTGATGATTTACAGCGAGTTCTCTAAATCTGTTATCACTGATTAATTTTTTTCGAAGAGCTGCTAGCATCAAGTCAAGCCATGCAGGCTGGCCAAATGTAATATTTAAAGCTAACGTTGCTTGATCAGATTTGGTGGAGTGCCATAAACCTCTTGGCAAATACAGCATGGTTCCCGGTGTTAAATTAACGATTTCTGCATCTGGCAGATCCTCTTTTGGCGGATCTCCTTTCCAATATGACTGTAAATCATCAGGATAGTAAGGAGCCTCTGATAAATCATAGTGCTGCATTGGATTGCTCACATTTTCATTCTTGGCAAGCTTCCATGTTTTCTCACCTTGAATTTGAAAAATCAAGTTGGTGTAGGCGTCAAAATGGGCTTTGAATCCCCCGCCATTTTTCGCCGCGTAAACAATGGCTTTGGAAGAAGTACCCGCAGGCAGTCTTAATTCCGCTTTGAGTTTTTCTATCCACCTTCTGACTTGGGGAATAAATAGGTCGGTGAAATCAAACTCTAATGCAGCCCCTTTTTCATACCACTCTAAAGCCTCTGCAGGTGACACAAGAAATCTGTCTGTGATCCCTTCAGATTCTTCAATCACAGCATCACCAACGACCATGACTGGATTATTGTAGATAGCCAATACGTTTTCTAGCGTTCTAACCTTTTCAAACCCCGGTATGCTTGTAAATCTCTCCACTTCTCCTCTGGCTACCAAAGGTTTTACAGGCCAATATTCTTCTAAAAACTCACTCATCGTTACAGGACTGATGATAGACTCCAAAACCGATTCGGTTACAGCACTCATATTATCCCTCCCAAAAAAGTAACTTCATCACAAAGATATAACATTTTTTTCTAAAAGTAAATATTGACAGAATTATCAGAGGATTATAATATTTAGTTGTGCGTGATAGCCTATTTTTTTACAAGGAAGGAGGGAAAAGGATGAAAAAGGCTTATAAGAAACCTCGTCTTTTTGAACTACGCCGTGCTGTAGCAGCTGGCGGCCATTAATCTCATATAGCATTTGACATCTAGTACTCTATTTTAGGAGGGATGCTCAATGAAAAAAGCTTATAAGAAACCTCGCCTTTTTGAATTGCGCCGCGCTGTAGCAGCTGGCGGTCATTAATCTTATCCAAAACGATTAACGTTTGAGGCTATCACGCCAACTTGATAAGGAGGATGCTGAAGATGATTACGGCTGAAGAATGCAGAACGTACAAAGAATTTGTTGATCTTTACCAATCCTATCTTTACCCCTTGCTTGGCGCCAGACTGTCCCGGATGTATTCCCCCAAAAACAAAGTCATTATCGATATGGGCACAGGTCCAGGTTATTTAAGCATTCAGTTGGCTAAAAGAACAAATGCGCACGTGCATGCTGTCGATATTAACCCGGCCATGCATGAAATCGCTCAAGAAGAAGCTAAAAAAAGCGGAGTAAGCAGCCTGATTTCATTTGATTTGGAAGATGTCCACCATTTATCTTACGCTGACCAATATGCTGACTTCATCGTCTCCTACTCTTGCCTGCATCATTGGGAAGACGTTGTTAAAGGACTTAAAGAGTGCTATAGAGTTCTGGCTCCGGGCGGAAAAATTGTCATTTTGGATACATTTAATCCCCAAGGAAGCCATTTAGAGATTATGCGAAAACAAATCAAAGAACCGGAATACTTCAGGTTTGTAAGAGAGGCATTTGAAGAAAGTTATTCCTTTGAAGACATTCACCAGTTTGTTCAGGATGCCGGCATTCCCAATTATTCATTAGAAACCTTTCACTTTTTACCGGAGGATTTTATAGAAAGCTTAGATGAGCTGGAGGATGCTCCCCTGTGGGAACAAAATGATCAAAGCGCTGATCATGAAATTGAGTCTGTCACATGGATGTTAACGATAGAAAAAGAAAAGGAAGGTGCATTGTAATGATCAATGAATCAACTGTTTTATCCAAAAATCCAGAAATGCCATCAAGAAAATATTTAAAAAGCATTATTATAGAGCCGGGCATCACTTTAAATGAAATGGCATCAGATATTTATAACCATATCGACGGCAAGGTCAGCATAAATGATATTTGCTCAAAAATCGTCAATGAATATGATGTTGATTATCAAACCTGCTTAGAAGATTGTATGGAGCTGTTTGAGTTGCTTATTGAACATGAAGCAATCAAAGTTAAGCAGGGGGCATGAGAATTGGAAAAACAAAAAATGCTTGCTTTACCAGACGATGTACATGAGCTGAGTACACACCGTTCTAAATCAATCGTAAATTACATCATCACTCTGCTTGCCTTTGCCAAAAAACAAGGATTGACTCATCAAGATATTGTAAGCTGGATTCACGAGCAATATGAGGAAAGAGGATATTATGATGAGTGGAGACACATTAACAGCCAACAACCAGTTGGATCATTTGTGGAACTCTTTATAAAAGGAAGACGTTTACTTTATGACAAAATTGAATTGTTTGAAACAGAAGATAAATATGTCGTAAATACCCACACTTGGTATGAAAAAGAACCTAGTGAGGCCTTTTTTTATTTTGAAATTGATCCCGAAGAATTTTCTGCGTACGCTTCCATTCTCGCAATCGAAAACGCAAAACGTCTCGGAATTAAAATCGATATTGTAAAAGAAACAGATGTAGAGACAGCTTATATCTATAAACATCAATAACGCTATTGGGAGGGAGACATATGTGCGGGCTCGCGGGTATTATAAATCTGGCTGCTCCCCGTTCTCAGGAATGTACCTTTCATATATTGAAAGGCATGGCAGATGCCATCAGCTATAGGGGACCGGATGATGAACAATATCATATTGATTCCAAAGTCGGCTTTGCATTTCGGCGATTGTCCATTCTTGACCTTGTAAATGGACAGCAGCCCTTTTTAAATGAGGATGGATCAATCGTCGTTATGGTAAATGGAGAAATTTATAACTATAAAGAACTGAAGGCTTCTTTACACAATCATATGTTTAAAACGACATCTGATTGTGAAGTAATTGTTCATTTATATGAAGAAAAAGGGATTGGATTTGTAGACGACATCATCGGAATGTTTTCAATAGCCATTTGGGACAAAAATAAAAACAAAGTATTTTTAGTTCGTGACCGCTTTGGGATTAAACCGCTTTTTTACACAGAGCTAAAACACGAGCTTATATTTGCCTCTGAAATAAAATCCCTATTTTCTCATCCTCACTGTCCCCGCCAATTTAATTGGAAAGAAGCACTCTCAGACATTTGGCTAAGCGGGGAAGCAGCCAGTAATCATAAAGAAACCACTTCCTTTTTTGTAAACATCCAAAATCTCGATGCTGGCCATTATCTCGAAATTAATTTGACAACAAATGAACGAAAAACAGCAAGCTATTGGTCTTTACAGGATATTTTGCTCAGGCAAGGCTATCATGAGAATCTCCATCCCGATGACCTGATTGAAGGATATAGAGAACTGCTGGCAGATTCAGTCCATAGATGTTTACAAAGCGACGTTGAAGTCGGGTTGTTTCTTAGCGGTGGCATTGATTCAGCTGCAGTCGCACATTTTGCTGCAGAAAAACAGGATCTCCATACGTTTACAGTATTAAGCCAAAGTACATTTACAAATGAAGATGCAAAATATGCCCATTGGCTGGCTAAAGATCTACACCTTCCAAATCATCAGGTTCTCTATCAATTAGGGAACGATGAGTTATTACAACCAGAGTCATATAAACATTTGTTATGGATCTGTGAAACACCGTTTTGCGGACCGGAACAATTATATAAGTTTCATTTACATAAGTATGCCAAAGCGATAAGGCCAAACCTGAAAGTCATGCTGACCGGCCAGGGCAGCGACGAATTTAACGGCGGTTACAGCACGACACTTTCACCAGCCGAGAACCCAAGTTGGGAAGGATTTATTGAATCGGTCAATACGATGGAGATGAACCGGCTGCATCGGCTGCAGGGAAATATCTTTAGAGTGTGGGAGGAGCATTTTGGACTTTCTCCTATAAACCTTTCTTATTTAAAGAGCAATGACTCCAGCCAAGCAGATCCTTGGCAATCGTATGTCCTGACAAAATACCGTGACCTGCAAATGTATAATTGCTGGCATGAAGATCGGATCGCCGCGGCTAATCATATCGAAAACCGTGTACCGTTCTTGGACCATCGGCTTGTTGAATGGGTTTGCGGAATACCTGATGGACTCCGTAAAGACTTGTTATGGGATAAGTCGATATTGCGAAAATCATTAACAAATGAGCTGCATACAAGCTATACCCACCGGCCAAAGGTTCCTTTTTTCTATGGTAAGGACGTGAGATATACACATAAAATGATGTTTCATCTTCTGAAGAAAAACAATTATCAGCTTATAGCGGAGGCCTTCTCTCACAGCGATGCCTCCAGCATAATACAGGTTGAACACATTCATGCCATCATGACATATTTGGAGGATGATCCTGAGTTTACAAATTTTGAATTTTTATTAAGACTGGTGAACATGGGACTTTTATCAAAAATGACTAAAGAAACCCATTCTGTTCAATTAGACATAACCAGCCATTTAGAATCGATAACAATAAAAGACTGGCACTCACAGGAAGGTGATATTGCCAGCCGTTTAAATATCTCAGCCAATAAGTGTGAAGGACAAGATATTTTGGCGCTAAACCCTGGCGTCACTCTGTTAAGGCCGGAAAGCGATAGTGAGCATTGCATCTACATTGCGGAAGAAGGATTTATTCAGTTTATTGTTTCGGAGGAAGACGTCGGAGCTTGGCTGCATATTCTCTGCGATATTAATGGAAAAGACACACTTCATACGATTTTAGACAGACATGGTGTCAGCCTTGAAGAAGTGGCCAAATATATTCAAGAAGCCATCGAACACAATATCATTTTGATCAAACAAAAAAATCTGCCAGAAGGAGCATATAGATGAGCATCTTTTATTCGTTTTCCGCACTTAGGGGATTAGCAATGGGGATTTTTTCGCCTATTTGGATTCTTTATCTGATATCTAAAGATTATGATTTCCTTCAGATTGGATTAATGGGAGCGGTACTTGAAATTGCTAAGCTTATATTTGAAGTTCCTTCCGGCGTTTTTGCTGATCGTTATGGAATTAAAATTTCAATTGCCAGTTCATTCTTTTTCTCCATTCTTACATGGGCCTTCTTCCCTTTTATCGATTCAGCTGCTATTTGCATACTGGCTATGATCATATGGGCTTTATCAGATTCCTTAATTTCCGGTTCTTTTGAAACTTGGATGAGCCGTGTCGCAGGGGAAGATCGATTCGGCAAAGAAATGATGAAAAACACACAATTGCTAATCACTTTTTTAATTATTGGAAGTATTGCCAGCGGGTATTTGTATTCATTAAATATCTATTTTCCTTTCCTGCTCGTTATGGTGATCTACTTATTACTATTTATTTGGATGTCTGTATTTATTAAAGTCCCTTCTGTTTCCGAAACAAATCATGGGGATCAGAACCAACATGATTCGATAAAGATTATCAAAGAAAGTTTAAAAATTATCCTTAACAAAAAAAGGGTTCTTTTAATCGTCATAGCCGGTTTCTTTACAGCCACAGCCTATGACACAATTTCCCGTTACTGGCAGCCTTTTTTGAGTGATTTAGGCTTTTCAGAAAAGTCACTGGGATATATTTTTGCCCTAGGAGGGTTTTCCGCTCTCGTTCTTTTGACATTAACCATCAGGTTCGAAAAGAAGATCGAAAAAAATCCATATCTCGCTTTAACCTCATTGGATTCCATGGGCATGGTCATGACTTTTCTATTGTCTAGAGCATTCAGGCCGCTGGGCATTCCATGTACAGCGTTTTTGCTTGCAATTGAAGATATTCATCATCCGATCGTAACAAGTTACTTAAATAAGTTTTTCCCCGATTCATACAAGAACACTCTTTTCTCGTTAAACTCAGGGGTAGGAGCAATTGGAGAAATTCTTTCCGGTGTCATTTTCGGCATCATTTCCGCAGCCTTTGGGCTCTCTGCCATGTTTGTTGTTGTAGCTGTATTTCTATTAATCCCTATTATCCTTTATACGATAGTGCCTAAGATTAAAGACAATGATATGAAAGTTCAGATTGAAAAATCCCAGCAAGTGTAAATGTTTTGTATCACAGTAAGAAGACCTTCTTATTAAAAGAAGGTCTTCTGCTATTCTATTCAGTTATTTCCCAAAAGCCATCAGCTTCGTATAACTTCCAATATAAAGTGTTCCGTCCTCAGCAAGCTGCGGAGATGACACGACGTTGCTGTCGGTTTGATAGCTCCATAATTCATTGCCGTTTGCGTCCGCCGCATAAACCTTCATATCATCTGACCCGAAATAAACCGTTCCCTTCGCGTCAATCAGCGGCGCCGTTCTGACAGGGCCGTCTGTGTAGAATGACCAGTTCATATCCCCGTTTTTGCTGATGGAAAACAGCTCGCCGCTTCCTGAGCCGATATAGATGTTGCCGTTATGGTCGATCGCAGGCGATGAACTTGAGAACCCGTTGAGCGGGAATGTCCATTTTAAGCTGCCTGTTGACGTATACGCATACAGCTGTCCGTCTTGGTTGCCCGCATAAACGGTGCCATCCTTATCAATCACCGGATATCCTTTAAACGCATTTGACGTCGTTCTGGACCATTTCACCTGTCCGGTTCCAGAATTGATCGCATAAAACACGTTATTGTATGTACCGACATACACGGTGCCGTTTTTGGCAAGCACCGGCACAGAGCTGACGACACCATTTGTTTTCAACTTCCAGCGCTCTGTCCAAGTTGATTTGGACGTCGGTTTGATCGCGTGAACATAATTATCAAGTGTTGAGAAGTACAACGTGCCGTCTGAACCGATCACCGTTTCAGAGCTTGGCCCGCCGCTTAACGGAACCGTTGTTAAAATCTCACCCGTTTCCTTGTCGATAAAATAAATCTTTTTATCATAAGATGCCAGATAGATAACGCCGTTGGTTCCGAGTACAGGGGATTGTGTGAACGTTTTTCCCAAATTGCCTGTCACCCATTTGACTGAGCCGTCCGGATTAAAGGCTTTCATTTCCCCGTCTCTGGAATGAAGATATACTGTGCCGTCTCCGTCAATCACAGCCCCCGCCCCATTCTGCGGAGTCGTTCTGATGTCGTTTTGCCATTTCAGCGTCCCGTCTGTATTTCCGGCGAACCGGCTTTCGCGTGACCAGTTAAACATGGCAGGCGCCATCGCTTGTACATCATATCTTCCTGTCAAAAAGCCGGATGCTTCATTATTTTGAGAAAACACCGTTTCCGCCGCATAAGCAGCTGCCGGCTGAAGCACTTTGGCAGCGGGCACATCAGAAACAGCGCCGGCCGAAACAGCAGCCGCCACCGCAGCTCCCGCTATCAGAGCTTTCATTCGAAATGACTTAACCATCATTGAGACCCCCATTATATGTATTTTCTAATATGTGACCATCATAACATATTCATCCATTTTATCATTCTACTTCACAAAACCATCACAAACTAGAAAACTATGTAAGAGTATGCGCAGACGTTTTTTCAGCACCCGAACGAAATGCAGCCACAAACCAAATAACGTTGACAGCAGCCGCAGCGAGACTAACCCCGACCACAAAAATCACCTCAGAAAGCAGGTGGTCACTAAAGAAACTAAACATCAAGCTAAAACCGGCCGAAGACAAATGGATCAGCAGCCCAAAGCCGCAAAGCACCGCCATGACATATCTCATCGCATCTACTCCGAGCATATAAATGAGAAAAGGAATGAAATACAAGACAAGGATCATCCCGACAGATGACCACATGCCAACTGAATTAAACTGATTGGACGCCGCTCCCGTTCCGGCCAGCGGCGAAAGTGAAGCCGCTACGATCACAGCGCAAAAAAGAAACGCAGAAATGGCTGTCATGATCGCCACGCTGTTTTTTCTAGACATCAAACTCCTCCTCAGATAGAAATATTAACCTTTTCATTATAAGGGAGCTGAGTAGAAAATTCATTATTTATTAATAAATTCCAGAATACACAAGCAAACGCTGGCTTCTTTCTAGTATATTTATATAGTAAAAAATAAAGGATAAAAGACTCATTTTTCTGTAATATCAGGATTTTATCACCATATCATATTGCATGTACATGTTTTTCAAAGTATACTATTCCAGATTAATTCAGAGGAGAGAGAAAAATACATGGAAAAACCAGCAGGATTTTGGATTCGTTTTTTAGCTTATTTTATTGATGGCATTATTGTATCTGTTCCTAGTTATATTATTCTATTTATTATCAATTCTGTGTTTGTAGCTGGGGCTGTGGCAGCAAACCCTTACATGACCCAAGAGGAGTATATGGTGACATACATGACGATTGCATTTTTGCCTACTATGCTGATCATGATCGTCATCAGTGTGTTATATTACGGACTGCTCACAGCATCTAAAATGCAAGGCACACTCGGCAAAAAAATTCTTGGCCTGAAAGTGGTCAATGAACAAGGTGAACGGGTTTCTATCGGACAGGCAATTGGCCGTTATTTTGCCTATATCTTATCTGGAATCATCTTTTATATTGGGTTTATCATGATCGCCTTTGGTGAGAAAAAAGGCCTGCATGACATCATTTGCAAAACACGTGTCGTGTATAAATAATACAAAAAAGTCTAGCGCCAATAAGCGTCTAGACTTTTGTTTTCTTTACAATAGGCTGCCACGACAGATACATAGCGCTTCTCCACAGCCACTCAAACGGACTCATTCGAAAGACGAGAAGCCAAAGATGGCTGAAGACCATTTGAGCGGCACAAACAGCAATCGTAATGAGCACACCGATCCGCTCATTTGCCAAAGTCGGCTGTAATGAAGACATAGCCATCACGCTCCTTTTTTCTGTACCTTTAGAGTATGAAAAAAAGGAGCACGGAACCATCGATTTAGGTGTCAGGCAGTCATGAAAACCTTACAATCCTGTCATCTTTATGGTTTTATTACCTTTAAATCCAACGCTTCAATATTCTGCAAAACGCGATCAAAGCGCAAAGCCTGAGGCTCACTTGGGAAAATGTGGCCTTCATAAGGGTCGCCTAACGTCCGGAAAAACGGTTCAAATAATCCTGGAACCAAGACACCCACCATCTTTGTATAATGAGAATCCAGTCGATAGGAGTGAACGGTATTTGCAGGGACATGCAGGAAATCTCCCGGGTTCAGCTGAATTTTCTGGCCATCTGCCCACATCGTCATCTGACCTTCAAGGCAATAAAATGTTTCTGTATGATGTTCATGGTAGTGATCAACGATTCGGTCGCCTTTAGGGCCGTCCGATACTACGACGATAAACTGGCCGTCTGTATTTTTTTGGGCAGCCACAATACGGTGAAGCTGATCTCCCGTCAATAATCGATCTCCTTCTCCAGATTCAAGAACGTATGGAACAGCTCCATCCGGAAGCTCTGTAAGTTCCGCTAATGTTGCCGAACATGCAGGCTTTTCTTCATCTAAAAATACAATGTCCGCTACAGCGGCAGCTTCTGCAAATCGCTCGTTTGGCACTTCTTCGCTTGCGAACGGCGGATGTTCAGCGTGATCATACGGATTCCCAATCACGGAATACATGTGGGCTGCGTTTCCTTTCATCGTGTAAGACACCAGTCTTGTTCTGTGGCTCTGCATCCGGTAGCTGTGCGGTATCCCCGCCGGAATGTTGGCATAATCACCTGATATCAGTAAATAGTGTTCTCCATCAAGCGTCAGCTCAAGCTTCCCGTCCAAAACGAGAATTCCTTCATGCGTATTCTTGTGGACATGAAGCGGAAAGGCATCTCCTTTTCCCCCGGAAAGCAGCACGATCTCAAACAGGTCGCCCGTGCTCCTTCCATTCGCCATCACCGTGGCAACCTGTCTGCCGAACAGATAGCGCTCACCTTCCCCGCTCCGGAGCAAATACGGCATTTTTTCTTTAGGCAATGAATGTTTCCATAATGTTTTCATAAATCGTTTCCTCCAATTTAGACCAGTCTATATAATATAACTTTCTGACTAGACCGTTCTATATAATTGTAGGAGAAAGGATAACAAAATGCTACCCTTTTTTTCTCACCAGCACTGGTATTTGTTCGGCAATGAGAAGAAGGGGCGTTTTGTCTTTATTCGTTAACGAAAGCATGATACCGCCCTCAATCATCGAATTAATCAGCATTCCAAGCTGATTTGCCTCTTCTTCTGCAAATCCGTTTTCCATTAATTTTCTGGCAAAAACCGCTTCCCAGCTTTGAAACACCTTCATGCAAACCGTCCGCAGCGGTTCACTGATTAACGCTGTCTCACTCGCCAGCAAACCGACTGGAATACCTGTAATGCTTTCTGTGTTGTCGAATTGGCTGGCTGTTTTTTTGATAAAAAGCTGAATCGCTTCTATTGGATCAGAGGACTCCTCCATGCTTTGCTGTATCAGATGTTCAATCAATTTCCCTGTATATGTAACCGCTTCAATTGCTAATTCTTCTTTGCCATTCGGAAAAAAATGATAAAGCGATCCCTTAGGAGCACCGCTTTCTTTCACAATCTGGTTCAAACCTGTCGCGTGATATCCTTGCAGCTGGAACAGACGTGACGCCGTGTGAAGGATTTTTTCACGTGAATCTCCTCTGCTAGTCATTAAAACATTCCCTCCTAGGTATGGTAGAGCGACTTATATAATATAAAAAAGAACCCTGTGATTGTCAAAAGGGGTAAGACCCTCCCGGATGGGGTAAATGTTAAAAAACAGCCTCTAGGAGGGATCTCAATGGCAAACGATTATTCAGTCACGAATACAGAACAGATTGAACAACAGAACCCCGGCTTGAAAACGAAGATCAAACTGAAAAAACTCAAGGATCAAGTGATTGTCATTACCGGCGCTTCAAGCGGTATCGGACTTGTCACGGCGAGAATGGCAGCTGAAAAAGGCGCAAAGGTCGTGGCAGCAGCGCGAAATGAAGATGCGTTGAAGGAGCTCACTGATGAACTTAAGGATAAAGGACACGACGCCATATGGGTGAAGGCGGATGTCGGAAAAGAAGAGGACGTCAACCGCATCGCCGAAACCGCAATCAGCACATTTGGCCGCTTTGACACATGGGTTAACAATGCGGCCGTCTCGACTTTCGGACATGCCATGGATGTCACCGTCGAAGACATGAAGCGGCTGTTTGACACAAATTTCTGGGGGCCCGTTTACGGAACAAGAGCTGCTGTCAAACACTACACCGGCAGAGGCGTGCCGGGCGCACTTATTAATGTAGGAAGCCTGTTCGGAGACAGGGGAACGGTCATTCAATCCACATATGCGTCAGCCAAATTCGCGCTTCACGGCTGGACGGAAAGCATCCGAATGGAACTCGAAAAGGATCAGGCGCCCGTCTCGGTAACGCTCATACATCTGGGCAGAATCGACACACCTTATAACGAGCACGCACACAGCTACCTTGACAAACAGCCGGCTCATTACCGCTCCATGATCTATCCGCCGGAAGCAGTCGCCGAAGCCATCCTGTTTGCCGCCGAACACCCTAAGCGCGACATGTATATCGGGTCACAGGCAAAAGCCATCGCCATGCTGGGCGCGCTTTTCCCTCGTCTGACCGACAGACTGATGGAAAAAATCATGTATCACAGCCAGCATGCCGAAAGACCGTCCAACCCGCGAGAAGAAAGCGCGCTTTATGAAGCGGGCTACGGCATGCATGACAGGGGCACAAATAAAGGATGGATGCGGTCAAGGAGCTATTACACGAAGGCTGCGAAGCGCCCGATTGTATCAGCGGCTGTTGTTGCCGGACTAGTGGCTTGGGCTGCCGCCAAACGATGCAAATAATCTCTGCCCATAAGAAAAACCCATGCTGTTCCATCGAACCATGGGTTTTTAGCTGTTAATCAATAAAAGCCTTGTTCATACGCTGCAGCAGCTCGCCGAATATCTCTTTTTCCTGTGTTGACCATTCTTGCAGCATCTGTTCATAACGTTCAAGGCGCTTTTGCTGATCGGCTTTTAAAATTTGTTTACCGAGTTTTGTAATGGTAAACAGGCTGACTCTCCCATCAGATGGATCTGAAAAGCGATGGATAAGCTCCTTTGCCTCTAATGCAGCTGCTTGTCTCGAAAGAGTAGAAATATCAAGCTTGAACGATTCTGCCAATTCCTTTACACGAGCAGGGCCAAACTCATCCAATTGTCTCAGCAATAAGTACGACGATCTCTCTAACTTCCCTGTTCTTTTCTCTGATTGATCCAGATAAACGGCTCTCCTGATAAAAGTCGTCAGCTCATATTCAATTAATTCAACTGGATTTTGTTTTCGCAATCGCTCTCGCTCCCCATTCCAATCTCCGTCATTGACAACATCATATATACTTGTATAATACAAATGTATATTAACTGAATGAATACAAGTCGTTATATGACCAAATCAATTATTATACTTGTATAGTACAATCATATAAATAGAAAGTAAAGCGATTCCTCAGAACCATCCTAGAAGCAAGTCACCAGAAAGGAGGAAGCTGCTCTCATTGGAGAGCAGCACTTGATGTGAAAGTCATACGAGTTATCTTGCAAGTGTTGATATTATATGTATTTTTTATGATCGGGGAAGCCCTTCAGCACATGTTTCATTTACCTGTGTCAGGAAGCATCGTCGGATTGGTATTGCTGCTGATCTGTCTGGGCCTCCGTATTGTCCCCGTCTCCATCATTGAAGACGGAGCAGGTTTTTTATTGTCCTTTCTTCCATTATTGTTCATCCCGGCCATGACAGGAGTGATGAACTATCCGTCACTTATTTCATTCAATGGTCTGATGCTGCTGATTACAGTCGTACTCAGTACCATCGTCACCATCATTGCGGCTGGATTCGCCAGCCAGCTATTAGAGAAAAACGCAAAAAAACGTGAGGAGAAAGAGAAATGCAGCAAGCATGTATCGCAATCATGATAATTCTTTTAACAGTGGCCGCTTATGTAGCCATGGCCAAACTTTATAAGCGATTCCCGCTTCCATTTCTGATCCCTGTTCTGACAACGACCATATTGATTGTAGCGGTTTTGATCATGTTCCATGTTTCGTATGAAGGCTATATGATCGGGGGGAAATGGATCAATTCTTTGCTTGGGCCGGCTGTTGTGGCACTGGCTTATCCGCTTTATAAACAATGGCATATCATTGTCAAACATTGTATTCCCATTCTAGGCGGCGTCCTGGTCGGATTATGCATGGGAATGATCAGCGGACTGGTCTTCGCAGAAGCATTCGGGATTGATCATGATCTTTTATTATCCATACTGCCAAAGTCGATCACAACCCCTGTCGCTATTCAAATCGCCGCCGGTCTAGGAGGCGTCCCTTCCATGACAGTCGTATTTGTCATGATAGCGGGTTTTTCAGGCGTCATCCTCGGGCCGCTTTTCCTAAAATGGCTTCGCATACGCAGTTCCCTTGGACAAGGCATTGCACTAGGAAGCGCCTCCCATGCGCTAGGCACCTCCAAAGCATTGGAATATGGGGAACTGGCCGTATCCATGAGTTCCGTCTCCATGACGCTTTGTGCGGTGCTCGGCTCATTCTTCGGCCCAATCGTCGTCTGGCTGTTTCATATTTAACAAGAAAGACTGCCCCGGCGGAGGGCAGTCTTTCTTCATCTATTTTACATTGTTATTAGAGATAGCATCATAAAAGTAAGCTGGCATTTTTCCTGTTTATTTTAGTTCTCCGATATCTCTTAAATACTGTTCACGCTCTTTTTTATCGGGGTATGCGGTTTTGATATATTCTTCTTTTTCTTTCTTGGTGTATTCGCTCCAATCTGTAAAACGATTACCTACATCCTCAGGGTAACTCATTCCGTCCACTTTATTGGAATCATAAATTAAATCTGCTGAGAAGTAAAACTTATCTGGCTTGTCATTTATATATCCATTTACTATTATTCTTCCCATTGGGTTTATTTCAATTTTATCCTCGAAAGTAATTGTTTTAATAAAATTGTGTATATCTTCTTTTTTAAGATGTTCTTTAATTTGTGGTTTCATCTTTTCTGCATATTCTTCTGCTTTTTCTTTATCGCTTTTTTCATCTTTTTTCACTTCCTGTTTACCTCCAGTCTCTTCTGTTGTCTGATCTGATATATTCATTTTTTTTACTATCCCATAAGAAATACCCAATACAATAACCAATACGATAGAACTTATTATAAGTATTTTTTTTACAAACGACATGGTATTTCATCCTTTTTTAATTTATTATACAATATATACAAGTTTTTGGAGAGTGAAGAAATGTCTAGAAAAAAGAATTCACTTACAGACGAAGATTATAATAAAGCATCAAGTGCTGCATATAATCTTAGAAACTATCATATTGGTACTAATATTGAGATAAGTAATGGACAAAAGTTATATGTAGTTGATTATAAAAAAACGAAAAAAGGGCTTGATGCCCTTACTTTAGTATCCGAAAAAGAATACAAAATTTCCAATCATGGAAAAAACAAAGAAAAAATCCAAAACGCCATCATCGCATACCGCGGATCAGAACCCATCAGCCCCGGCCAATTTCAAGATACAATAAAACAATATCGTGATGAGCGGGAACAGCTTATTAAAGAAGTAGAGAAAAAAGGAATCAACATTCCTGAAGATGAAGATGGTTCCTTTTATGACTCAGCAAAAGGGCTTCGTGAATATTCAAATGAGATTTTGCAGGATTGGCTTCACATGGACACTAGTTATTTGGTGGGCAAAAAACCATTTGATGACGGGACAGAGAACCAAGCCATTCAGGCGGATCAATATGCAAATAAAATACATAAAGACTTTAAAAATGCTGACATTCAAGTCACCGGTCACTCATTAGGCGGTTCTAACGCAAGCTATGCAGTCGTGATGAATGACTTTATCAAACGTGGCGTTACTTTCGAGAACCCAAACATATATGAAAACCTGCCTGAGGGTGTCAAAGCCCGGGCGTTAAAAGGGGATTTCCGCAGCCGCTTAACAGAATATATTAATTTAAATGATGGTTTATCATTGCTGAATCGTGATGCCGCTGAAGTGGGTCAAGTGAAAGTAATGTATGACGAGGCTTTGCCGAATGGTGTACAAAATAATGGTCTCCCTAATGAAGTGAAAATGCTTGGGCTTGCTCTTAAACATTACGGCAATCAATCTCTTGATGTCACATTATTTGTTGAAGCATTAATGGGGAGTCACGGTCTGGACCGCTATAACTTCAATTCAGACGGCTCTGTCCAAACTGTAGATGATGTGTTAAAAAACAATCCAGAGTTTGCGGTAGCGATGCTTAAGCAAATGAAATCAACGAATGTAAAAGGCAATACAGGTGTTTCAATTCTCATTAAGTCACATGTATTAATGAATACAAGCACACAGTTAAAACATATCGCTGAATCAGAATGGTCTAAGATTATACGCCAAATTGAAAGAATTGATGACATCGTAAAGGATTCTATTGAGGATGTCAGGAACATGCATACACGAATGGTTGGTTTTGGCACATATGATGAATTATCAATTTCTGATGTCGATGATTTGATCAATAAGCTTAAAATGAACAAACCGCATCACCTTTTTTACTCAAAAGAAAAGTATGATCAGGCTGTAGATGCAGCACTTCATTTACAGCACTTGCTTCATATGGTGTCAGATGACCTTGGCCATATGGGACACGCTTACCATGATGCGGATCTGGCAGCGGCCAGCCGGATGGGGATTTCGTAAGGAGAGAAAGAGACATGAATTTTATGAATAAAAAACCAACAGATGCAGACCGTTTTATGCAAAGAGTAACGAGCCAGCATTCAAGCACCTCGCTTTTTTCAAATGCCCATCTAGATACATCTGAAATGACACCGGAACAATTGGCGGTGTACAAAGAGAAGAAAAAACAAGAACAAAAGTTGGCGCTGATGAATTCAATCAAGAAACAACTAAGCTATGCTCTCCAGGAAGACCGCAAACACTTGTCTTCAATCCTTGATAGCATCACAGATGCCGAGCAGACTGTTAAGACAAAGCAGGAAATGCTCGACCATCATATGTCAGGAAAAGCGATTGACAGTGTCACTGATAAAATGAAGGGTCAATTATCATTTGATAAAGTTCGTGCTCATGTGTCGAGTGCAGTAAATTCCATTGGCTTATAGAATAAAGAAACCAAAAGCCGGCAAATTGCCTGCTTTTTTGCTTTCTCCAGACTGACATAGAGCTGTCTTACATAAGATATGTTTATCATTCACAAAATGAGGGTAATTCTTTCGTTGCACGATTAACATAAAGGAGGTTCAAATGGACCACTTAGACTTGCATCATATTTTCGAACTGGGTTTTTTGCTGGTTATGATCGCAGCCGGAATCACTGCGATTGCCAAGAAGTGCAGGCAGCCTTATCCCATCGCACTGGTGATTGTCGGAACGATCATTGGACTTGTACATATTCCGCTCTTAGAACCGCTTAAAGATTTTATTACTGAAGGAGAAGTATTTAACTTTGTCATCATAACACTATTCTTGCCGGCTTTATTAGGAGAAGCGGCGCTGAAACTTCCTTTTTCCCATTTGAGAGAAAACAAACGGCCCGTTCTGGCACTGGCTTTCGGCGGTACACTCATCTCGTTTCTGATCGTCGGCTTTTCTTCCATGTGGCTTATGCATCTGGCCTTTCCTGCGGCGTTTGTTTTTGCGGCGCTGATGAGCGCGACTGACCCCGTGAGTGTGCTATCCATATTCAAAAGTGTCGGCGCGCCGAAAAAGCTTTCGATCGTCGTTGAAGGAGAAAGCCTGTTCAATGACGGGCTGGCGGTTGTGCTGTTCAACATTTCCGCTTTTTACTTGATGACATATCTGGATCTCGGCATCCAAGGCGCCGGTTTAGGCCTGTGGGAGTTTGTCAAAGTGATTTCTCTCGGCCTGATCATCGGAGGCATACTTGGATATGTCTTTTCCCAGCTCACCAAGTATTTTGATGATTACCCTTTAGAAATTATTTTCAGTATCATTCTGTTTTACAGTTCATTTCTATTGGCGGAAATGGCAGGTGCCTCCGGGGTAATCGCCGTTGTTGTCGCCGCTCTTATTTTCGGTAATTATGGCGCCAACATCGGCATGAGCCCGACGACAAAGCTGAATATCAATAACTTCTGGGACGTCGCCGCCTTGCTTGCGAACTCCCTTGTCTTTCTAATGGTCGGACTTGAGATTACGAGAATTGACCTCACTGATAAATGGGGTTTGGCCGTTACGGCGATTGTGATTGTGCTTATCGCCCGAAGTGCCGCCGTCTATATTAGTCTGGCCTTTATCAAAAACTTTCCGGCTTCATGGCAGCATACGATTAATTGGGGCGGGCTGAAGGGTTCTCTATCCATCGCACTGGTGCTGAGCCTGCCGAGAGACTTTCCGGGGCGTGAAGACATTCTTGTGTTCGCCTTCAGTGTTGTTTTATTCTCCCTCGTTGTCCAGGGCCTCAGCATCAAACCGCTTCTTGAACGGTTAGGCGTGAATCAAAAGGATGAAGGCAATCAGGAATATGAGGAACTGCTAGCCAAAGGACATCGCTTAGAAACCGCCATCAAAGAAGTCCAGCAATCCAAACATCATTTGCTTATACACGAAGCTGTCTCCAGCGAACTGACAGACCAATACAAAGAAGAGGTCAGCCAGCTGCATCAACAAACAAATCAGTTATTCGAAACGTACCCAGAACTCAAAAACAAACAACAAACCATTTTGAAGAAACATTCGTTATACGCTCAATACCAAGCGATTGAAAACCTATCAAAAGAAGATATCATCTCAAACGAAGTGGCTGAGCAAGAGCAAGCCCGGATCATTGATGAAATCGTTCGTTTGGAAGACGATCATTAATACACAAAAAAGCAGACTGTCAGCAGTCTGCTTTTTCCTTTATGATCTAAAAAAATCAATCAGCGGCTGAAAATCCTTAGACAAATCAACGTCATTCGGCTCTGCTTGAAGCAGGCGGTCAATCATGCGCTCCAGCTCCTCAACATCATTCTGATCCGTATACTCAATGAAGTTTAAGCCTTCAAGCCAATCTCGGTATGAATGTTTGGCTTTACCATAGCTATTTCCAAAGACAAGGCACGGTGTTTTCGTGATAATTGAGAAAATCATCGCGTGAAGGCGGTCGGTAATCACCAATTTACTGGAGCCGATGCGGTCCAGCATCTCCATAAAATGCTTTTCACGATCGGCGTAATCGATGGTGTCGACCGTATCCAGCACCGTATCGGTACGCTCCGTGTAAGTTGTTTTTTCTGCCCATTTCTTCATCTGTGAAATAAAATCTTCGTCAGTCACTTTCTCCTTATCCGCTCTTAAAATAAAGAGAACGCCGTCCCGCTCGAGCTCTCGCGGCACAATATCCAAGGAAAGCACCATGTCCGGTGTAAAGATCACATTGGAGTTGAAGGTCTCTTTCACCACATCGAGCGTTTGCGTCTCGCGCGCAGCAATCGTTAAGTTTGTATTTTGATGGTACGCATCCTGTGTTTTTTTCTTTTCCTTCTGCCCTTCCTCTGTATCCTCAAAATAAACGGATTGTGGCAAAGAAATCGATTTGTAGTCTTTAAACGCCGAGAAGACCTTTCTTCTGTCTTCCTCAATATCGAGATAAAGGTTTCCTAAGTTTCCTCCGCCTGTAAAGCAGACAATATCGTCTTCACGAATGATCTCCTTCACCAATTCAATGCCCTCATCCGTCGCATAATCCATAATTTCAATGTATTCATAATACGGAAAATGATTTTTGATAAATTTCTCTTCCGCATACGCAATCGCTTGGTCGCCAATGTTTGTGTAACTAGGGGAACCAAACAAAAATACTTTTCGTTTATCATTTAACAGAGCTTCCGGCTCCACATTTGGCGCAATGCCTTTAACTAGTTTTTTGCCTTTGATTTCTTGTACAGTCATATCTGCGTCCTCCTTCTGGGATGAATTCCTCATTATGTGTTAACTGTCTCTACCCCAAAAGAAGGATGGCTATGCATTGGCATGTGCACCGGCTATATCAAAAACATCGTTTTCGCCAATTTGATAGACGCCGCGATGTCCCGCGCCGTTCTTTCCATATATTCCGCGGCATGTTCAAACGCGTCTTCTAGAGGCACGGCTCCGGGAACGATGCTGAAAAGCGCATCGATGCCGTGCTGGTAGACGGCATCACTGTCCGATGATATTGATCCCGCAATGCCGATGACGGGCACATCGTATGATTTAGCCGCCTTGGCCACCCCGATCGGCGTTTTTCCGTGAACCGTTTGGCTGTCAATCCGGCCCTCACCGGTAATTACAAGATCTGCATCTTGAACGATATTTTCAAAATCAACCGCTTCAAGAACAATATCAATGCCTCTTTTCAAGTCAGCCTGAAGAAAAGTCAGCAGGCTCCACCCAAGACCGCCCGCTGCACCTGCTCCCTCTCTTTCTCGCAAGGTTGCTCCGAGCGCTTTTTCTGCTATATCAGCGAAATGGCTTACGTTCTGGTCTAGTACATCCACCATGTCGGACGTCGCGCCTTTTTGCGGCCCGAAAACAGCCGTAGCTCCTTTTGGCCCTGTCAACGGATTATCCACGTCACACGCGACTTCCAGTTTGACATTCTGCAACCTGGGATCAAGCCCGCTGATATCTATTGATGCAAGCTGTGATAGCGCGCCGCCCCCTGGGCCGATCTCGCATCCTGAGTCATCAAGAAGCCTTCCGCCCAATGCCTGGATCATTCCGGCTCCTCCATCGTTCGTGGCGCTCCCCCCGATTCCGATGATCAAACGCTCCGCTCCCGCAGCAAGAGCCGCTCCGATTAATTCTCCCGTTCCTTTTGTTGTGGTGACGAGCGGATTTCGTTTATCAACGGGCACCAGATGCAGCCCTGAAGCAGCAGCCATTTCAATCACAGCTGTTCTCCCATCACCCATCATGCCAAAAAACGCTTTTACCGGTTTCTCCAGCGGTCCTGTCACAACCTGCTCTATGACCCTTCCATTTGTGGCATCAACGAGCGACTGGACGGTTCCCTCGCCGCCGTCCGCCATCGGCATTTTTCTGTAATCAGCACCCGGAAAGACCGATTTGAAACCTCTTTCTATCGCGTCGGCGGCCTCCAGAGCTGATAAACTTTCCTTAAAAGAATCAGGTGCAATGATGATTTTCATCCAAATCGCCTCTTTCAAAACATGATTCATTAACCTATTGATCTCCAATGTACCACACTACCGCTGGAAATAAATACTATATAATATGGTAAAAATTTAATTAAAAATTAGAAATGAAAGTGTTTGCATAAAAGAAACATTCACGTTATCATACTTGTATACAAGTATACTCCTTGAGTGAGGAAGGTGAGTGTATGCTAGACTCCAAAGACCTGTTGTATCCCGCAAAGTGGCTCTCAAAAGCGTCAACCGGGGTTCGTGTCGCATACGAGCTGAGAATGCGGATCGTTTCAGGTCTGATTGAAAGCGGTACCATTTTATCAGAAAATACGATCGCCGCCGAGTTTTCAGTAAGCCGTTCGCCGGTTCGCGAAGCGCTAAAAATACTCGCATCCGAAAAAATCATCCGCTTAGAACGAATGGGAGCGGTCGTAATTGGTTTAACTGAGAAGGAAATCGCGGAAATTTATGATGTGCGTTTACTATTAGAAACATTTGTCTTTGAACGGCTCGTCAAAATAGACATTGAGCCTTTAGTTAAGGATCTCAGCAAAATTCTTGAAATGATGAAAGTTTCAATCAAATATGAAGACGCTGACGAATTTTCATTTCAAGATGTGCTGTTCCATGAAACGATAATCAGAGCCATCGATCATTCATACATTCAAATGATCTGGAACAATCTAAAACCTGTCATGGAAAGCTTTATTCTTTTATCCATGCGGGTACGGTTAAAGGAAAAATATGATGACTTCACAAGGATTTTAGATAACCATGAGCTTTATATTCAAGCCATCAAAACAAAGGATAGGGCGCTGATGATTCAGTCACTTCACCAAAACTTTGATGATGTGCAAGAAAAGGTAGAAGACCTGTGGCTCTCACAACAAATGCTGGCAAAAGGAGCTGAATACAACAATGACTAGTTATATGTTAGGAATCGATATCGGCACAACAAGCACAAAAGCTGTGCTGTTCAGTGAAAACGGAAATGTGGTACAGAAAGAAAGCATCGGCTACCCGCTCTATACACCGGACATCTCAACAGCTGAACAAAATCCGGAAGAGATTTTTCAGGCCGTCATCCAAACAACAGCGAGAATTACAAAACAGCATCCCGAAAAACAGATCTCTTTCATTTCGTTCAGCAGCGCCATGCACAGCGTCATTGCAATCGACGAAAATGACAAGCCGCTGACGCCATGCATCACATGGGCCGACAACCGAAGCGAAAGCTGGGCTCATAAGATCAAGGATGAATTGAACGGACATGAGGTGTACAAACGGACGGGAACACCGATTCATCCGATGTCGCCGTTAAGTAAAATTGCCTGGATCACGAATGAGCGGAAAGAAATCGCTTCCAAGGCAAAAAAATATATCGGCATCAAAGAGTACATTTTTAGACAGCTGTTCAATGAGTATGTCATCGATTACTCCTTGGCATCAGCGACAGGCATGATGAACCTGAAAAGCTTGGATTGGGACGAAGAGGCACTGCGCATTGCAGGCATCACGCCGGATCACTTATCCAAACTCGTGCCGACAACCGAGATCTTTCAGCATTGCAGCCCGGAAATAGCGATCCAGATGGGAATCGATCCGGAAACGCCTTTTGTCATCGGGGCCAGCGACGGCGTGCTCTCCAACCTCGGCGTCAACGCCATTAAAAAAGGCGAAATCGCCGTCACCATTGGAACAAGCGGCGCCATCCGGACAATTATTGACAAGCCGCAAACCGATGAAAAAGGGAGAATTTTCTGCTACGCCTTGACGGACAAGCATTGGGTGATCGGGGGACCTGTGAACAATGGGGGCATCGTCCTTCGCTGGATCAGAGACGAGTTTGCCTCTTCCGAAATCGAAACAGCGACACGGCTGGGCATTGATCCATATGACGTGCTGACGAAAATTGCCCAACGCGTCAGACCCGGTTCTGACGGTCTGCTGTTCCACCCATATCTCGCCGGAGAACGTGCTCCGTTGTGGAATCCAGATGTACGCGGCTCCTTTTTCGGCCTGACCATGTCGCATAAGAAAGAGCATATGATACGCGCGGCATTAGAGGGCGTCATTTACAACCTGTACACGGTGTTCCTGGCATTAACAGAATGCATGGATGGCCCGGTAACCCGCATCCAAGCAACAGGGGGATTTGCAAGGTCGGAGGTTTGGCGCCAAATGATGTCGGATATCTTCGAATCAGAGGTTGTCGTTCCGGAAAGCTACGAAAGCTCATGTCTCGGCGCCTGCATTTTAGGCCTGTATGCGACAGGAAAAATCGATTCTTTTGACGCCGTGTCCGACATGATCGGCAGCACATACAGACATACGCCGATCGAAGACTCAGCCAAAGAGTACAGAACATTAATGCCGATTTTCATCAATCTATCAAGATCCTTAGAAAATCAATATACGCAAATTGCAAATTATCAGAGGGGCTTAATCACACACAAATAGTACATGACATGAAGGGGAGGGCATTACCATGCCGTTAATCATCGTTGCACTTGGGATCTTAGCATTACTATTTTTGATTATGGGCTTAAAACTAAACACATTTATTTCCCTGCTGGTCGTATCGTTCGGCGTGGCACTGGCACTCGGGATGCCGTTCGATAAAGTTGTCAGCTCCATCGAACAAGGAATAGGGGGGACTCTTGGCCACATCGCGCTCATCTTCGGGCTCGGTGCGATGCTGGGCAAGCTGATCGCGGATTCAGGAGGCGCACAGCGCATTGCGATGACGCTCGTTAACAAATTCGGTGAAAAAAATATTCAATGGGCTGTTGTCATTGCCTCATTCATTATTGGGATTGCGTTATTTTTTGAAGTAGGACTCGTTCTATTAATTCCGATTGTCTTTGCGATTTCAAGAGAATTGAAGATTTCTATTTTATTTCTTGGAATCCCGATGGTCGCGGCACTATCCGTCACGCACGGTTTTCTGCCGCCGCACCCGGGACCAACGGCGATCGCTGGTGAGTATGGCGCAAACATTGGAGAGGTGCTGCTGTACGGCTTTATCGTTGCTGTTCCGACAGTGCTCATCGCAGGACCGTTATTTACAAAGTTCGCGAAAAAAATCGTTCCTGCATCATTTGAGAAAAACGGCAATATTGCATCACTCGGCACACAAAAAACGTTTAACCTTGAAGAAACACCCGGCTTTGGAATCAGTGTCTTTACTGCAATGCTCCCGATTATCATCATGTCGGTCGCGACCATTATCGACCTGCTTCAAGAAACAATCGGGTTTGCAGATAATGGCGTTTTAGCTTTTATCAGATTGATTGGAAACGCGTCGACTGCTATGATTATTTCGTTATTGGTTGCAGTCTATACAATGGGGATCAAACGCAACATTCCAGTCAAAACTGTGATGGACTCTTGTTCAACTGCCATTTCACAAATCGGCATGATGCTTTTAATCATCGGAGGAGGCGGCGCCTTCAAACAAGTGCTGATCAACGGCGGTGTTGGCGATTACGTAGCAGACTTATTCAAAGGAACGGCATTATCGCCAATCATTCTGGCATGGCTTATCGCAGCGATCCTGCGCATTTCTCTAGGTTCAGCCACTGTTGCCGCTCTAAGCACAACGGGTTTGGTCATACCGTTATTGGGGCATTCTGATGTTAACCTGGCATTAGTCGTGCTTGCAACAGGCGCCGGAAGTGTCATCGCTTCACACGTCAATGACGCCGGCTTCTGGATGTTCAAGGAATACTTCGGATTAAGCATGAAAGAAACATTTGCCACATGGACATTGCTGGAAACCATTATTTCCGTTGCTGGACTGGGATTCATTTTATTGTTAAGTTTAGTTGTATGAAATTAAGAAGGAGCTGTAACACATGTTGAATACGATTGGTGTCATAGGCTTAGGCGTAATGGGAAGCAACATCGCCTTAAACATGGCAAATAAAGGTGAAAACGTCGCTGTCTATAATTACACCAGAGATTTAACGGACCAGCTTGTCCAAAAGCTGGATGGACAATCTCTCAGCCCGTATTACGAGCTAGAGGACTTTGTTCAATCGTTAGAGAAACCAAGAAAAATCTTTTTGATGGTCACAGCGGGTAAACCCGTAGATTCCGTCATCCAATCATTAATGCCTTTGCTTGAAGAAGGCGACGTCATCATGGATGGAGGAAACTCCCACTATGAAGACACAGAAAGAAGATATGACGAGCTGAAGGAAAAAGGGATCGGCTACCTGGGAGTCGGCATTTCCGGCGGTGAAGTCGGCGCATTAACAGGGCCTTCCATCATGCCGGGCGGAGATCGCGACGTCTATGAGAAAGCCGCTCCTATCCTGACAAAAATCGCAGCTCAAGTCGGAAACGACCCTTGCTGTGTCTATATCGGACCAAAAGGAGCAGGGCACTTTACAAAAATGGTGCACAACGGCATTGAGTATGCCGACATGCAGCTGATTGCAGAAGCGTATACGTTTTTGAGAGAAACGCTGCGTCTGCCGCTTGATGAAATTGCATCTATTTTTGAAACATGGAATCAAGGTGAGCTGAAAAGCTATTTAATAGAGATTACAGCTGAGATTTTACGCAAAAAAGACGAAAAAACAGGGCAGCCTCTGATCGATGTCATTCTTGATAAAACCGGCCAAAAAGGAACCGGAAAATGGACGAGCATGCAGGCAATTGATAACGGCATCCCGTCCACGATCATCACAGAGTCCTTGTTCGCCCGCTACCTGTCATCCTTAAAAGAAGAACGCGTAGCGGCTCAAGATGTATTAGCAGGCCCGGAAACGGAAGAAAAACATTTTGATAAAGACACGTGGATTGAATACGTCAGACAGGCTCTTTACATGGGGAAAGTATGCGCCTACGCACAAGGCTTTGCCCAATACAAAATGTCATCTGAGCTTTACGGCTGGAACCTGCCGCTCAAAGACATCGCGTTGATTTTCCGCGGCGGCTGCATCATCCGCGCAGATTTCCTAAACGTGATCAGTGAAGCATTCAGCGAGCAGCCAAACCTGTCAAACCTGATGATTGCGCCTTATTTCTCAGATAAGCTCCAGGCTTATCAAACAGGCATGCGAAAAGTCGTTTGTGAGGGCATCAGCACCGGAAGCTCATTCCCATGCTTAACAACAGCGCTCTCTTATTACGACGGCTACCGCGCAGGGCGTTCCAATGCGAACCTCTTGCAGGCGCAGCGCGATTACTTTGGCGCTCATACGTATGAACGGACTGATATGGACGGCGTTTTCCATACAAATTGGTCTGAATAACCTGTATCAAAAACACGGTCAGTTTCAACTGAACCGTGTTTTTTTTATCTATGTTTTCTTCACAAACAACAGAAGACATAAGTTATGTTTTAAATATCATAAACAGTGATACAATAATAGCTAGAAACAATCCCCAAGACCATCATGTGACAGCAGCTTGCTGTTTTGTTCTATTCTGCTTTTGGTCTTTGTCCTTTGCTCCTTGCCTATGGTGTCATAAAATGTTCAAATGCTTACAACGTCTTGGCATTCTCATTTATAAAAGTCCCTGAAAACCTTGTCTAATTGAGAATCAGCCTCTCATCTGTTATAAAAGAAATGCCTAAATCCTACCTGTCACACCTTTAACAAGATGAAAAAAAGTAGGTTATGGCTTGACAAAAAATATATATTAATTAATAATTCATATATAATTAGAATTATTATTGAAAGCGAATATGCTTTCTAATACATTTTTAGGAGGAATATACATTATGTCTTTAATCGGTAAAGAAGTACTTCCATTCGAAGCAAAAGCATTCAAAAACGGTGAATTCATCGATGTAACAAACGAATCTTTGAAAGGCCAATGGAGCGTGTTCTGCTTCTACCCAGCAGATTTCTCTTTCGTATGCCCAACTGAGCTTGAAGATCTTCAAAACCAATACGCTGCACTTCAAGAATTAGGTGTTGAAGTATACTCTATCTCTACAGATACTCACTTCGTACACAAAGGCTGGCATGACAGCTCTGAAAAAATCGGCAAAATCACTTACGCAATGATCGGTGACCCATCTCAAACGATCTCTCGCAACTTCGATGTTCTTGACGAAGAATCTGGTCTTGCTGACCGCGGAACATTCATCATCGATCCAGATGGCGTTATCCAAACTGTAGAAATCAATGCGGGCGGTATCGGCCGTGACGCAAGCAACCTGATCAGCAAAGTAAAAGCAGCTCAATACGTTCGTCAAAACCCAGGTGAAGTTTGCCCGGCTAAATGGGAAGAAGGCGGCGAAACTCTTACACCTAGCCTTGATCTAGTAGGTAAAATCTAAGGAGTGCATTCAATTGGTACTTGATGCAAATATCAAAGCACAATTAAATCAATATATGCAGCTAATTGAGAATGACATTGTTCTCAAAGTTAGCGCAGGCGAAGATGACACTTCTAAGGACATGCTGGCTCTCGTTGATGAGCTGGCTTCCATGTCATCTAAAATTTCAGTTGAAAAAGCTGAATTAAACAGAACGCCAAGCTTCAGTGTCAATCGTGTCGGAGAAGACACTGGCGTGACTTTCGCCGGTATCCCTCTGGGCCACGAATTTACATCATTAGTGTTGGCGTTGCTCCAAGTGAGCGGCAGACCGCCTAAGGTAGACCAAAAAGTCATTGATCAGGTGAAGAAGATCAGCGGTGAATACCACTTTGAATCTTATATCAGCCTGACATGCCATAACTGTCCTGATGTTGTACAAGCTTTAAACATGATGAGCGTGCTGAACCCGAACATTACGCACACGATGATTGACGGTGCAGCATACAAAGCAGAAGTTGAAAGCAAAAACATTATGGCAGTGCCGACCGTTTACCTGAATGGCGAATCGTTCGGAAGCGGCCGTATGACGCTTGAAGAGATTCTTGCAAAAATGGGCAGCGGCGCAGATGCATCTGAGTTTGCTGACAAAGAGCCGTTTGACGTTCTTGTTGTCGGAGGCGGACCTGCTGGTGCAAGTGCAGCGATCTACACTGCACGTAAAGGCATCCGCACTGGTGTTGTCGCTGAGCGCTTCGGCGGACAGGTTCTCGACACCATGAGCATCGAAAACTTCATCAGCGTCAAAGCGACGGAAGGACCGAAGCTTGCGGCAAGCCTTGAAGAGCATGTGAAGGAATATGATATTGATGTCATGAACCTTCAGCGTGCGAAACGCCTTGAGAAGAAAGATCTGTTCGAACTTGAACTCGAAAACGGCGCTGTCCTGAAAAGTAAAACAGTGATCCTTTCAACAGGTGCACGCTGGCGCAATGTCAACGTACCAGGTGAACAAGAGTTCAAAAACAAAGGTGTCGCATACTGCCCGCACTGTGATGGGCCATTGTTTGAAGGCAAAGACGTTGCGGTAATCGGCGGCGGAAACTCTGGTATTGAAGCAGCGATTGACCTTGCAGGTATTGTCAATCACGTTACTGTGCTAGAGTTCGCACCGGAACTGAAAGCAGACGAAGTCCTGCAAAAACGTCTCTACAGCCTGCCTAACGTTACTGTCGTGAAAAATGCACAAACAAAAGAAATCACAGGCGATCAGAGTGTTAACGGCATCACATACGTAGACCGCGAAACAGGCGAAGAAAAACACGTTGAACTTCAAGGTGTATTCGTCCAAATCGGTCTCGTGCCAAACACAGAATGGTTAGAAGGAACGGTTGAACGCAACCGCCTGGGCGAAATCATTGTCGACAAACACGGCGCAACAAGCGTACCAGGCTTATTTGCTGCCGGCGACTGCACAGACAGTGCGTACAATCAGATTATTATTTCTATGGGTTCAGGTGCAACTGCCGCCCTCGGCGCGTTTGATTACCTAATCCGTAACTAATAAGAAAAATCCGCTAAATTGCCAGATTGGCAGGATAGCGGATTTTTCTTATTCTATAGTTCCTCACCATTCGTTTGAATGACGTTTTTGTACCACTCAAGAATCTTTTTTATATCGCTTCATCTCGCCTGTTGTGTAGAAGACGATATCAATAATGCCCAAGGCGTATAGCCCAATTTTTGAATGTAAAGAGCTTAGCCTTTTAGACACCCGCCCCACCCTAATATATTAGAATTTCAAACGTGATTTTACTTATAATAATTATAATTATTAAATGTTGCGATCATATCTTCTTGTGTTCCTTTGTTTCCGCGGTTCGTATTAAAGTATAACGTGCCATCATCAAAATCAACAGATTCTATCTCGAAAAGTGTATAGGCACTGCTGGTAATCCGAAAAGATAAGTTGTTACGGGTGAACAATTCTTTCGAAAAGTCAGCTGTTGGAGTTGCCTTTTGTTCTTTAATTAAACCATTTATATCCAAAGGATAAGTTAGTATAATGCTAACATTAGAGGCATTTCCATTTGCATCTGGTTTTGAAAGCGGCACATATAAGGTTCCTTGATAGAAGGAAATCCCTTGCTGGATGTATTTAGAAACATCTTCTATCTTATTATTAACTATAGCTTTCGTATAATTGAGTTTAAAAGTAGCCTCATAATCAAATCGTCCAGTTTTATCATTAAACGTACCAACAAAAAATCTTTTTCCTGATCTAACGATAAATTTATCTGCTCCTACTGAGTATGTAATTCCACTTATAGATAAATTAGAACCCTTATAATTCAGAACATAAGTTTTAGCAACTTTGTATGTTTTCTTTGTTGTATCTACACTGAGTTTTATTATTTTATTGATATATTTAGTTCCATCTGACATTGGAGCAACATAAATGCTTACATTTTTATCACCTGCAGATGCTTTTACAGCTAAATCATTAGCGTGACCTAAATCATAATTAGTACTATTTGTGTCTGAATTTTTAAGTAGTGTAACAGTTCTATTACTCGATGTACTGCTCATTTTAATAGAGAATAATTGAGTTTTTTGAGTTGCACTGTTTAGTTTTGCTGCATAAATAGCATTATTGTTGCGATCCACACACATTCCCTGCATCGCAGTAAAATACCCTGATTTTGATAAAGGTGTATAAGTTGTATACGTGTTAAAGTAACCGGATTGAGCGTATACAGTTGTTGCAGCCAAACTGCTTATAGCTAAGACAACCGCCGTTATTAGGACTCTTGGTTTTCTAAACATCCATACTATCCTCCTATATTTTATTTCCAAATTATATATTGAAGAGATTTTATCGTCAACGTATTACCCATTTATGCAAATTCGATTTTTTCACCTTATAAACTAAGAAATTATTTGTTTAACCCTTAAATATTGAAAACAAAAAGACCTACCAACGTCTAAGATTTTTAGATGAAAAATGAATATTTTGGTGATTCAATGTAATGAAATTCAGTAATTTATATATAAGGGTTTAACAGGCAAAATATCTCTGTTAGTATGGCAACCAAAGGAGAAGGATAATGAAGCTAACCACAGTAAAATTGGCGGTCTTGGTATTCCTAGTAGGTGCCTTATCCCTCCCGGTTTTACCTATAGCAGCGAATGCTACAGAATCCCAAGCTACATACAATATTGAAAACCTCAATGATAGTGAGCTGAAGATGACGTTCGATCATGCAGATGTTCAGCTTGCTGATGGAAATGCAATATTAAAAGATCATGTAACAGGCGAAGAACAAGTTCTCCCTAAAAGCTCAACTGACAAAAATGGTGATCCTGTTACACTTCAATACGAAAAAATTGATCATGGCGTTTTGATCAAAGTTGTAAACCAAGACTCTAGACAAACTAGCGGTACAATCAGCACTCAATCCGTTGGAAAATGTATTCTAGGTACTGGCGGCGGTGCGATAACAGGTGGAGGTACACTAGGTCTTGCAGGAGCTGCCGTAGGAACAGTCACAATCCCCGGTATTGGAACTGTAGGGGCTGGCGCTGTTGGTGCGATTACCGGCGCGGTTGGCGGTGCGATGACAGGGGCTGCTGCATCTTGCTTCTAATATAGAACTCTTCTTTCATTAACTATGGAAGGTGGTCGGCATGTACAAAATCATCATTCCTGCAATACTAGCCATCTTTGCGCTCTGGATACTCTTACAGATTTCCCTGGAGATGAGCATCGTTAAGAATCCAATGAACTACTTTATCGTATTCATTGTCTTTTTCCTCTTTATAAAGATGTTGAAAGAAAAACAACAATAGTTTGCTTTGAACAGGAAACCAGATTTGACATCTGGTTTTTTTGTGTTTCACTTTATCCACTCGTTTCAATTGTCTCTAAAAGCAGTTATGCGGTACTATCATATAAAGGTCCAATAATGAAAACCAATGTCATACTTTTAAATTCACCTTATCATGCACATGATCATATATAGGGGTTTATTCTAAAAAGGGGATGGACGATTTTGGAAAGCAAGTACCTAGATCTACTCGCGCAAAAATACGATTGTGAAGAAAAAGTCGTAACAGAAATCATTAATTTGAAAGCGATATTGAACCTGCCAAAAGGCACTGAGCATTTTGTCAGTGATTTGCACGGGGAGTATCAGGCATTCCAGCACGTGCTGCGCAATGGTTCAGGACGAGTCAAAGAGAAGATACGCGACATCTTCAGCGGTGTCATTTACGATAGAGAAATCGATGAATTAGCGGCATTGGTCTATTATCCGGAAGACAAACTGAAGTTAATCAAACACGACTTTGATGCGAAAGCGGCATTAAACGAGTGGTATAAAGAAACGATTAATCGAATGATTAAGCTCGTTTCATATTGCTCCTCCAAGTATACCCGCTCCAAATTGCGCAAAGCACTGCCTGCCCAATTTGCTTATATTACGGAGGAACTGCTATACAAAACAGAACAAGCTGGCAACAAGGAGCAATATTACTCCGAAATCATTGAGCAGATCATTGAGCTTGGCCAAGCCGATAAGCTGATCACCGGCCTTGCTTACAGCGTTCAGCGGCTGGTGGTCGACCATCTGCATGTTGTCGGCGATATTTACGACCGCGGACCGCAGCCGGATAGGATTATGGAAGAACTGATCAACTATCATTCTGTCGATATTCAGTGGGGAAATCACGATGTCCTTTGGATCGGCGCCTATGCCGGTTCCAAAGTGTGCCTGGCTAATATTATCCGCATCTGTGCTCGCTACGACAACCTGGATATTATTGAAGATGTGTACGGCATCAACCTGAGACCGCTGCTGAACCTGGCCGAAAAATATTATGATGATAACCCAGCGTTCCGGCCAAAAGCAGACGACAACAGGCCAGAGGATGAGATTAAGCAAATCACAAAAATCCATCAAGCGATTGCGATGATCCAATTCAAGCTTGAGAGCCCGATTATCAAGAGACGGCCAAACTTTAATATGGAAGAGCGGCTGTTATTAGAGAAAATAGATTACGACAAAAACGAAATCACGCTAAACGGAAAAACATATCAACTGGAAAACACCTGCTTTGCGACAATTAATCCGGAACAGCCAGACCAGCTATTAGAAGAAGAAGCAGAAGTCATAGACAAGCTGCTATTCTCTGTCCAGCATTCCGAAAAGCTTGGCCGCCATATGAATTTTATGATGAAAAAAGGCAGCCTATATTTAAAATATAACGGCAACCTGTTAATTCACGGCTGTATTCCTGTCGATGAAAACGGCAATATGGAAACGATGATGATTGAGGATAAACCGTATGCGGGCCGTGAGCTGCTCGATGTATTTGAACGATTCTTAAGGGAAGCGTTTGCCCACCCGGAAGAAACCGATGACCTGGCGACTGATATGGCCTGGTATTTATGGACAGGCGAGTATTCCTCCCTCTTCGGAAAACGCGCCATGACAACATTTGAGCGGTATTTCATTAAAGAGAAGGAAACGCATAAAGAGAAGAAAAACCCGTATTACTATTTACGTGAGGACGAAGCAACCTGCCGAAACATCCTGGCAGAATTCGGCCTCAATCCAGATCATGGCCATATCATCAACGGCCATACACCTGTAAAAGAAATCGAAGGAGAAGACCCAATCAAAGCAAACGGAAAAATGATCGTCATCGACGGCGGCTTCTCCAAAGCCTACCAATCCACAACAGGCATCGCCGGCTACACGCTGCTATACAACTCCTACGGCATGCAGCTCGTCGCCCATAAACACTTCAACTCCAAGGCAGAAGTCCTAAGCACCGGAACCGACGTCTTAACGGTGAAACGATTAGTGGACAAAGAGCTTGAGCGGAAGAAAGTGAAGGAAACGAATGTGGGTGAGGAATTGTTGCAGGAAGTTGCGATTTTGGAGAGTTTGCGGGAGTATCGGTATATGAAGTGAGGGATGTCGGGTTCAGAGGTGATTTTCGGGGCTTTTTTTTCGATCTCTCATTTAGCACAGAAAATTGCTAACATGTCTGGTTTTTATTAATAAAATTATGATTGAGCAAACATAAGGCGTTCAAGAATGGTTTAATAAAATTGAATTTCATTTACAGAAGTCAACATATCCAAGAACTTTTATTTATAAACAGCTATATCATGAAACTGGACTGGTGGTTGTTCACAGCTATTACCCGTTCCGGATAATAAAATACCACCTTAATAATAACTTTTTTTCACGTTACGGTTAGGTGAAAACCGGTGAAAAACTTACGAATTCTTAAACCAACACTTATCCAACTGATCCTGATGTAAAGTTATTGGAATGATTGTCGCATTGTAAGGTTCTAATCTGTTCATTTCTTCTATTAAGATTTGCTGCAAAAGTATCTGCTTGCATAGCTAACTCCTTTAATATACCAAGGAAGTAAGATTCATATTATAACTTGTTTAATTTTTCTAAAAAATGGTGTATAATTCTATAAGCGTGTGGCTAGATTTTTTCGCTTGTGTTTCGCAAGTGTTGACAAAAATGGAGGGGACATTCGCTTCTCCGAATCTCATTCTTAACATGATGGTATATTTGCCGATGTTTACAATTTTCACCGCCTAATGAGTAGCCACACGTTTATTTATGAGGGAGTTTATATGATGGAATTTAATGATATAAAAACACGAAATGGCCTTGCAGATTTTCTGAAAATTCCCAGAAAACAACTTAGTTACTTATTGTATTTTAAAGATGTTAATAATTTATATACTTCGTTTGAAATACGTAAGAAAAATGGGGGCAGTCGTAAAATTAAGGCTCCAATAGAAGAACTTAAAGACATTCAAAAAAACTTGCAGAAGCTTTGTATAAGCATAAAAAAGAGAAGCGGGGGAAAAAAAATAATATCTCTCATGCATTTGAAAAAGACAAGAGTATTATAACAAACGCAAAAATTCATCGTAATAAAAGGTTAGTTTTGAATATTGATTTAGAAAACTACTTTGAGAGTTTTCATTTTGGCCGTGTCAGAGGTTTTTTTGCTAAGAATAATGATTTCTTACTACCTATTGAAGTAGCCACAGTTATAGCACAAATATCATGTTATGAAGGAAAATTACCTCAAGGATCTCCAAGTTCTCCAATCATCTCAAACTTAATTAGTAAAATACTCGACCATAAAATAATGAAAATTGCAAAAAAATATAAGTTGGATTATACACGTTATGCAGATGACTTAACATTTTCGACCAATGATAAAAAATTTTTAGATCTACAATCGGAATTCTATGAAGAAATATCTAAAGAAATAAAACGGGCTGGATTTAAAATAAATGAAAAAAAGAAAAGGTTGCAATTTAGGGATTCAAGACAGGTGGTTACTGGACTTGTTGTTAATAAGAAAATAAACGTAAATAGAGTTTATTACAAAGAGACTAGGGCAATGGCTCATCAACTCTATAAATATGGAAAGTTCGAGATTAATGGTAAACCCGCTACCCTTAATCAATTAGAAGGAAGATTTACCTTTATAAATCAACTCATTTGGTATAATAACAAAATAGATGGAGAATATTCCAATTTTAATTATTTGCACTCCAGAGAACTTCAATATCAAAAGTTCCTATTTTATAAATACTTTTTTGCGCATCCCAAGCCACTAATTGTGACGGAAGGTAAAACGGATATTGCATATTTAAAATCAGCTTTAAAAAGTCTCTATAAAGAATATCCAAATTTGATTACTAAAAAAGACGATGGAACATTTGAGTTTAAAGTTTCTTTTCTAAATAAAACAAAGAGATTAAAATACTTTTTGGGAATTAACCAGGATGGGGGCAGTGCACTAAATAATATATATAATTACTTTGATTCAAAGAAACCCGCCCCTAATTATCTGAGTTACTTTAAACAGATAAGTAATAATTCACCAATAAATCCCATAATATTAATGTTCGATAATGAGATTGAGAGTGGAAAGAATAAACCTATAGGTAAATTTCTAAAACATGTAGGTCTCGATGATGGAAAAAAGGTGATTTTAGAGGATAAATACATGGTCAACCTTATTGACAACCTATTCCTTTTAACTGTACCTTTAATAGATGGGAAGGCTGAATGTGATATAGAAGACTTATTTAAAGACGACGCCCTATTGCATAAAATTGATGGAAGAGAATTTATTAAAAAGGATAAGTATGATGTCTCGAAATACTATGGCAAAGAAATTTTCTCAAGGTATATTTCGGATAACTATTCCAATATTAACTTTAAAAATTTTAAATCTGTTTTAAATAACATAAGCGATATTATAGACATATACACGCATCGGCTTTTAGATACAGAACATGATACTGAAGGAAAAAAAATAGACGAGAGTAATGCGAACAAAGTGCCTTTAAGCATCATATAAATGAGCTTTACTTATCTTACGAGCATTTTTTTGTCCCTAATAGGGCAGAGATCATTATCCACTTAAACAATAGGATGCTTTGTTTAAGTAGACGTAAATTTTTTATAGCATGTTTTGATATAATTTCAAAACATGCTTTTATTATTGGAAACAATCTCAAAAAGATTGTGTTTCAGATGCAAAATATCACCCATTAGACCCTAATATAGGCATAAAAGTAGAATTGATATTAAGGGATATTTGGAATTAACATACTTCCTAAGCTTACTTAAGTCTAGAGTGTACTCAAAACTTACATTATCGATAAATTTCAGGAAATGAGTGACTGATTTGGGACATCACATGAAAATACTAAGTGTTAATAGTAACTTGCAACCCGACTATAACTTGCATGCCATTAGAAACCTATCTAAAGTCAATATCTTTGTAGGATCTAATAATTCTGGTAAAAGTAGATTCCTTAGAGGGATATTTGCAACCGATAAAAGTTTTTCTTTTATGCCTCCAGAAGAAATAGTAGACGTTGAGGAATATTACAATATACTAAGAGAATTCATGGATGAAATAATTAGCTCTATAACAATAGAAAATTATCTTGTGGGCATCGGTGAACTTGTTGTAAGCCAATTAATTAATGAGATAAATGATTTAGAAAATATTCCAATGTTAAAGGAAGATGAGGATTTATTTAAGCAATTTCATAGACTAGTTGATGAAATAAGTAAACTGAATAGTTCATCACCTCTCACTTTAACAAGAAACATTGCAGGATCAACAAATAATACAAAAAATCAAATAATAACTAACTTAAAAGCATTGATAAGTGATTATCAATCAAAAATTTATGAAGTGACCCCTTCTGGTAGAACAAGTTATAAAATTAATTTTAAACGTGTTTATATACCGACTTTACGCGGCCTTAGAGGATATGTGGATACAATCGATACTGGGAAAGATGTTTATAAAGAAAGAACGAAAAATGATTACTTTAAAGAAGCACCTGAACCATTAGAAATACATACTGGACTTAATCTCTATGATGAAATAACAGATATGTTATTAGGAAGTGTTCAACAAAGGCACAATATGATGAAATTTCAAGAATTCCTGTCGGAAAGCTTCTTTAACGGACAGCCAGTCACAATTACACCCGTTAGACATTCAGATGTAATAAAAGTGAAAATAGGAACAGAAACGGAAAAAAACATATTTGAATTAGGGGATGGCATTCAATCATTAATCATCCTAACATTCCCGATATTTAAGTTTTTAGGAGAAAACTTGCTATTATTTATAGAGGAACCTGAGTTGTATTTACATCCAGGTATGCAAAGAAAGTTTATTGAGATTATAATGGGTGAGAAATTTGCTCATCACCAATTTTTCTTCACAACCCATTCAAATCATTTTTTGGATATGACACTGGATATGGGCAGGATTTCCGTATATAAATTCAAAAAAGAATTAGCAGAACACTCTGGAGACATTATTGAAGAGCTAGATCCAAATTTCTCTATAGAAAATGTAAGTAATGAGAACAGGAGCGTTTTACAAGAACTTGGAGTTAGAAATTCCGCTGTTCTTCTATCTAACTGTACCATATGGGTTGAAGGTATTACAGACAGGTTGTATATAAGACGTTTTCTTAAAGTATTTCTAGAATCTGACTCTAATTTAAAACAGTTTAAAGAAGATATACACTATTCATTCATTGAATATAGCGGTGGCAATATAACTCATTGGTCATTCCTTGATGATGATCAAACAGAGGCTGATGAAGGTCATGCTTCTATAAATGCTGAAAAAATCTGCAGCACACTTTTTCTGATTTCAGACAAAGACGGTGACGATAAGCGTCCTCGGCAAGAAAGGTTAAAAGAAGTTCTAAGAGAAAGGTATTATTGTTTGGAATGTAAAGAAATAGAGAATATACTCTCAGCAGATACAATTAGAAAAGTTATTGCTGAATATGAAAAGAGTAAACTAGAACACCTAACCATCAAAGACTTTACTCAAGAAGAATACAAAAACGAGCATTTAGGTAACTTTATAAATTCTCTTTTTCCAGAAGGAACTAGGAAAAGAAAAGGTAGTTATGGTGCAGATTCAGGAACAATAACAAATAAATTGGATTTCTGCAAAAAAGCTATTGACCATATAACTACGTATGATCAATTAAGTGAAGAAGCACAGAAATTAAGTCAAGTCCTTTATGACTTTATAAAAGCACACAATGAATAACATATTTATGTAAAAAAGCCCTCACTTAGAGAGCTTTTTTCTTTAAAGGCATATTTAATAATAGACTTTTACAGATGCTAATATCTAAAGCTAACAAAAATTTTATTTACTTATGATAAGGCTCCCCACGATTAATCCGAAAAGCCCGATAAATCTGCTCCACCAGAATAAGCCGCATCAACTGATGAGGAAACGTCATTTTTGAGAATGACAGCTTCTCATCCGCTCGCTTCATTACCGCGTCACTCAATCCGAGTGATCCGCCGATGACGAAGGTGACTTTGCTTTTTCCATATGTAGCCAGCTTATCTATTGTATCGGCTAGTTCTTCGGATGTTTTCATTTTTCCTTCGATGGCGAGGGCGATGACATGGGCGTCGGGGCTGATTTTTGCTAGGATGCGGTCGCCTTCTTTGTCTTTTATGATTTTCATGTCCTGGTCGCTTAGGTTTTCCGGCGCTTTTTCGTCCGGGAGTTCGATGATGTCGATTTTTGCGTAGGCCGAAAGTCGTTTGGTGTATTCTTCAATGCCTTGCTTGAGGTATTTTTCTTTTAGTTTTCCGATTGTCACAATATTGATATTCACAGGTCATCCCCACTTTAAAAACAAGTTATTCATATATGTTGTCCACAATTGTGGATATCTTTTCTGTATTTTGTGTAAGATCATTCGTTCCCCACTATATATACTGCGGGGTCTCCACATAATTCACAGGCTGTGGATAAACTGTTAGTATGTTCGATTTTTCTGATTTCGGGCGGCAGCTCGTGGTCGTCTATGTACATATCCAGTACCGTTTCGATATGTTCTTCACAGGAATAATACGCTTGTTTCATGTTCAAATCCTCCGATGTTTTCTTCCATTTTTACAATTGTTCTCTTCTCAATATAACCTATTTATTCACATGTTAGTAGTGCTTCGGGCTGAGTTTTATCCACAATTCGACAAACAAGCTGTTGATGACTCTATTTCGCTCGTATGTTAGTTTGGATGTAACCGATGTGTGGGGAGGTTTGCATTTGCGCTTTAGATGGGTTTGGCTTTTTGTGATCATGTTGTTGCTTGCTGGGTGTCAGCCGTCTTATTGGGTGTTAGAGAAAGATCGAATCGGTGAAGGCAGTCCAGACTTAGAAATATACGCTAATTTTCTCCAAATGCATGATAACGTGAAAGGATATCAAGTCTTCACCATTTCAGAAGGGAGAAAGATGGTTATTGTGTCTCTCGGAAGCTACGAGAAAGATAAGAAACTCGAAGTGTCGGACGTCAAATACTCACCTAAAGAAACGATTGTAACTGTGAAACGAAGACCTGCTCCTAAGGCAAATGAGAAAAACCCTTATATTTTGATTGGACTGGACAAAATCGAAGGGGATTTCATCGTACAGGATGAAACGGGAAACCGCTTTGAAGAAACGGATTATCAGCAATAAAGCCGGCGTTCAGAGAACGTCCGGCTTTTTCTTTTACTTCAATGTTCCATGCGGATCGATGACGAATTTTTTGGCTGCGCCTTTGTCAAAGTCGCTGTAGCCTTTTGGCGCGTCGTCCAAAGAAATGACGGTGGCGTTGACGGCCTTTGCGATTTGCGCTTTGCCGCTCAGAATCGCTTTCATCAAATTGCGGTTGTATGTCATGGCGGGCGTTTGTCCGGTGACGAAGGTGTGAGCCTTGGCCCAGCCGAGTCCGAAGCGGATTTTTAGTGAGCCTGTTTTGGCGTCCGCATCCTTTGCACCGGGATCTTCGGTCACGTATAAGCCTGGAATGCCAAGGCTTCCGCCGACCTGGGTGACATCCATGATCGAGTTCAGCACGGCGGCTGGTGCTTCTCCTTGATTGCCGTGTCCAGATGCTTCAAAGCCGACACAGTCCACTGCGGCATCAACGGTTGGTTCACCTAGTATTTGTTCAATTTGCTCGCCGAGGCGGTCATGTTTTTGCACGTTGACCGTTTCACAGCCGAAGCTTCTCGCCTGTTCCAGTCTGTCTTCATTCAGATCGCCGACAATCACGGCGGAGGCGCCTAGGAGCTGAGCGGAGTGTGCAGCTGCCAAGCCGACAGGCCCCGCTCCCGCGATGTAAACGGTTGAACCTGTTTGCACGCCTGCTGTATAGGCTCCATGGAAGCCGGTCGGGAAAATGTCGGACAGCATGGTCAAATCGAGAATCTTTTCTAGTGCCTGTTCTTTATCAGGGAATACCAAGAGCTGAAAATCGGCGTACGGCACCATGACGTATTCAGACTGGCCGCCGACCCAGCCGCCCATATCGACGTAGCCGTAAGCCGAGCCCGGCCGGTCAGGATTGACATTCAGGCACACGTGCGTTTTCTGCGTTTTGCACATCACACAGCGCCCGCAGGCAATATTAAAAGGAACGGATACGATATCGCCTTTTTTGATAAATTCAACATCACGCCCCGTTTCAATGACTTCTCCAGTGATTTCATGCCCGAGCACCAACCCTTCAGGCGCTGTTGTGCGGCCTCTGACCATATGCTGGTCGCTTCCGCAAATATTGGTTGTAATGACTTTGAGAATGACCCCATGCTCACATTTTCGGTTCACATTCGCCTTCGGAACGCCGGGCCCGTCCCTTAGGATTAACTCCGGATAACCGATATCCTCCACCGCTACAGTCCCTTTGCCTTTGTACACAACCGCTTTGTTTCCAGTCAACGCCATTCCTCCCATTCATGTGTTTGGACTCTCGGTCCTAGAACATGACTTCGGTTCGGCATGACCCTTTCCCTTTCTCAACACTGTTTTTTCTGTATTCTTATAACGATAAAGATGCCAAGAAAGCAGCCAAGTATGGTTCCGAAGATGTCTAACCAGTCGACTTTACGTCCATTTAACAGGAACACAGTAATGACCGAAACCAGGCTGATCATAACTGCCAGAAGAATCACCCGTTTGGTCCGCATGTCATTACTCCTTTAGATTCGTTTCTATACCATACCCAAAATCTCTGCACACTTGGTTCAGCAAAAAAAGAGACTTTATACCAGTCTCTTCATAAACAGATCAATTAAAAAATTTCCTGAGAAATAATGTGACAATACTGGTTACTAACGCAATTGCCGTATAAACCACAACCCAAAATAAAAATGAACTGTTGCCTGATGCTAATGTAAACAACAAAATGATGCTTGCCATTAGGACAATCAACGGCGCCACCCAAAATCTCTTAAATAAAAAATGACCCGCTATACCAAATACACCTGCAATGATCGGAAAACCAAAAACGATAAATAAAACGGCGATAGCTCCCATAAAACCTCCTTGCCCTAAAACCCCTTCATCACCTCAACATCATACAGCTTCAAATGACTCTTCGGCGTCACAACGTCCTTTACCTTCCCAATCTCTTTTTCCTTCATTTTCTTTCCGGTTTTCAGACTGTACTGTTCAATGTAGGCAGGCTTGTTGTACGTGTATGTGAAGAAGTAGAGACTGCTGCCTTTTTGGGTGATTTCTTTGAAATCGGCTTTCATTTTGTCTCGGGAAAGGGTGAATGCGATGCTTGTTTTTCCTGTCTTGGCATCGATTTTATACACTTTTCCGAAGCCGTCAATGAAGTACAGGTTCCCGTCATAAGAGAAGAAGCTTTTTTTGAAGCTAAAGGGCATGGAGCTGTATATCGTTTGTTCGTCGTTTTTGTATTCGGCGATGTCGTGCAGCTCTACTTTGCCGCTTTTTTTGTTGATCTTGACCATTTGATAGAGATTGCGCGCCTTTTGGCCGCGAATCATGACATACACAGCTTGGTCGTCCACGGCAAGCTGGGATTCGACTGAGGCTCCTTCCCTGTACTGCCATTCCGTTATCTTGTGGTAGGTGAGCTTCTTCTGATCCGCTTGAATCTGAAGGAGCTCATAGACTTTTTCGTCAGCTGTCGGAACGAGTGCGAAAATCGAACCGTTATGAAAACCGGAGGCCCGAATGTAGGATGGGATGACGTCTTTTTTCCACTCTCCGTTCATTTGGCGGTACAGCTCTGAGCGGTATCCGTCTCTCTTTTTGTCATAGCCGGAGTTGTATAAGGTATAAAAACCGTCCGTGTTTTGCAGAAAGCCCGCGCTGTCTCCGGTGTGCTGATAGGCTCTTTTATGAGAACTCAGGCCGTTTTTGATCGTGTAAATCGTGTTTTTATCCTCCAGCATCACACTGTCGCCGTGAACCTTGGCTGAGCCCAGCTCAAGGCCCTTCATCTTAAAGGAAGACAGCGACCCGTCCTGGCTGATAAACAGGGCGTAGCTTTTCCCGCCGCCAAATGCATCTTGATCCGCAGAGGATGAGAAATACAGCAGGATTTCTTTGTCATCCAGGAAACCGGGATCTCTAAGATCCTGCTGACTCACGGCTTTATGGCTTTTGAGAGGGGAAACGAAGACAAATAGTGCGATTCCTGCGAGAACAAGCATGGCAATGGTGATCATCCACTTTTTCATATCCCTCTCCTTATCTGATGGTCATAATGGTTGCTGTATAGGATGAACTGGTGATGTCGCGCGGATACACCCCTAAACCTCCGTTGCTGTCTATATCAATGCCGGCTTTCAGCAAAAAGGCGGACCATAGGAGCTTTGAACAGTTTTTGGCGCCGTCATGGCCGGTGCTTCTGTTATTGACGAAGTTAAAAGAGTATGGATCGCCGACTTTTGATACCGCCCAGTCAGCGGCAGCTGTTTTTTGAGATGAGGTAACACTGACGGTCTGTACAATGGAGTTGTCTTCCACGTCTCTGGCATTGTAAGCGATCTGCCTGACACCGTCACCCGGGACAGATTCAACAATTTTGTCAGCGGCGGAATACATGCCGACGTGGCCATGATTATAGTAGGCTGTGTAGGAGTTCGTGTAATAAATGTTGCCTTTCGCGCTTGTCGGGAGTTTTTTCGTGCCGGACGAGCCGCCCATGATAGACATGCCGCTTTCCTTGGCGAGCCTGTCACCTTCTGCTTTGTCAGCTGTGATTTCCTTATAAAACTGCTTCAGAATGACGTCTTGCTTTACATGCTGCTGTTTGGAAATCTGGCTGGCGGATTTCATGATTTCCTCCGGTGTCGTGCCTGGCTGCAGTGCGGCGATTTCTTCTGCATAGTTTGTGGTCTTTACGGCTTTCGCTGGAGAAACAAACAGGCCGCCGCATATTGTAAGCGCTACCATAAATATTGATACCCTTTTCTTCATTCTCATTACATCTCCTCTTTTCATTTAAATGTAGGAAAATATACTTCCCTCCTCTATTATATTAGGAATATATGGAAAGAAACTAGACCTTTTACAGAATTTTTAGAATTTATTTACAGAAGACTAAAAAAGGCCTTTACCAGACCCTTTTCGTTAAAGCTCTTTGCTCATCACCACGTCTGTTTCTTGAAATCCGGTTCGCTCATATAGCTTTCGCGCCGTCTGATTATGGGCAAAGACGTGAAGGGACAGCTTCCGGATTCCCATGCTGCGGGCCGTGTTATCTAATGCCGCCAATGCTTGCTTTGCGTAGCCCTTGCCCCGATACGGTTCATATAACCCGAAATCGTAAATAAACGCTTCCTGCTGCGGATGCTCCGGTTCAGCATGGATCCAGAGCCAGCCAACGATTTCCTTTTCATTCAGCGTGAGGCTCCACAAATGGTGATGGGGGGTTTCCAGCCCTCTCGGAAGCAGATCAGTAAACGTCTGCCTAGACAAAAGCTGTGCGTCTTCAGGCAGCCATGCTCCCGCTTTTACCTTTTCTTCCGCGTAATGCTTTGTTGTGTACGTGAGATAGGACCGAAATTCTTCTGTCTGCATCGGGGTTAGTATCATTGTCATATCATCTCTCCTTCATATATTGACTAGAGGATTTTACATAAAATAGAAAGAGGTGTTACTATCAGAATAAGCAACTGAGATTGATAAGTCACTAGAGAAAGGAGTTTCACATGAATAAGATTGCACCTGCAGAAATCGCTAGCATGCTCAACGATTGGTACCTTGCTATCAAGAAACATGAAGTGGAAGAGTCCTCCCGTTTATTTGAAGAAGTGAAGCCTTTATTGGATGACATGGAAGAGGATCAGGAGGTGCTTGCCTACTTCTCCTTATTGGAACTGCGCCACAAGGTTTTGCTTCACGAGGCGAGAGGACAGGGCTTTCAGCATGAGGAGCCTTCTCATATGAATGCTACGTCTGACATGCTGAAATATTACTTTTTTCTGTTTGAAGGCATGTATGAGGCCTATAAAAATAATTATGATATTGCCATTGGGCTGTATAAAGATGCTGAGCAGTATCTCAACAACATTCCCGATCCGATTGAGAAAGCCGAATTTCACCTGAAGGTCGGAAAGCTCTATTATAAGCTGGGACAAAATATTGTGTCCCTCAATCATACACGGCAAGCGGTCAAAACGTTCAGGGAAGAGACTGATTATAAAAAGAAGCTGGCTTCAGCCCTGATTACCATGTCAGGCAATTTTACCGAAATTGGGCAGTTTGAAGAAGCTAAAACATATTTGGACGAAGCAATTCGGATCACAAGAGAATTGGAGGATCATTTTTTTGAAGCCCAGCTTTTGCATAACTTCGGCCTTCTCCATGCGCAAAGCGGCCAATCAGAACAAGCAGTCTCCAAATTAGAAGAGGCCTTGCAGAACGAAGAGTATGCCCGCTCCACCTATTATTATCACTCTGCCTACTTGCTGATACGAGAGCTGTTTAAGATCAAAAAGAAAGAACAGGCCTTATCTTATTACCAAGAAGTGAAGGAAAAATTGGCTGCTGAGCCGAATAGAATATGTGAGGCAAAAATAGACATTTTATATGCCATTTATGCAGAAGGGGGTCATGCGGAAACGTTTTACTTATGCAAACAACATATGGATGACTTGTTGTCCGAGAAAGAGTATGACAGTGTAAGAGAACTTTCCATTTTGGCTGGCGAACGGTATAGGGAACTTGAGCTTTACAAAGAAGCTGCCCACTTTTTTTATGAAGCATTACAAATTGAAGAACTGATTAAACGAACGGAGGTTATATAAATGAAAAAATTTTTGATTGGCGCAGGCATCGCAGCGGTGATGTTATCAGGCTGGTTTATTGCGGACCATCAAACCCATTCACAGGAGATGAAAGTCGCTGAGAAAATGATTGGATAAATGAAAAACCCCCGCGGGATACGGGGGTTCAATTTAACGAAAGAATCCTAAAACGGTTTGTAGTTTTAGGATTCTTTCATCTTTTCAGCGTGATTGAAAACCCTTGAAGTCTAGGAAGAACGAGCATTGGAGCGCAGCGAATGTTTGGAATTCGTGAGCACCGAAGCGCAGGCCTGACAACGAATGCGAGGGTTTGTCGACACGCTGAAACCCCCGCGGGATACGGGGGTTTTCTTATTACAGGAGCTTCTTCCCTAGCAGAGATTCTACGAGCTCTACTGCTGTTTTGCCCGTTTTGTTTTTATGATCAAGGATCGGGTTAACCTCAACGAATTCGGCTGAGGTAATGATGCCTGCATCATACAGCATTTCCATAGCCAAATGGCTCTCCCGGTAGCTGATGCCTCCGACGACAGGGGTTCCGACACCCGGTGCGTCGTTCGGATCAAGTCCGTCCAGATCAAGGCTCAGATGGACGCCATCACATGCTGATAAATAATCAAGGGTTTCTTCAATGACCTTTGTCATGCCAAGACGGTCGATTTCGTGCATTGTGTACACCTTCATGCCGCTTTCCTTAATGTACTTGCGCTCCCCTTCATCAAGTGACCGGGCGCCAATGATAACGACGTTTTCCGGTTTGATTTTAGGCGCGTAGCCTTCAAGGTTAACCAGTGACTCGTGGCCAATGCCGAGGCTGACCGCGAGCGGCATGCCGTGAATATTGCCGGATGGTGAAGTTTCAAGTGTATTCAAGTCGCCGTGCGCGTCATACCAGATGACGCCGAGATTATCGTAATGCTTCGCTGTGCCTGCCAGCGTGCCGATCGCAATACTGTGGTCACCGCCCAGGACAAGCGGGAATTTTTTCTCTTCGATGACTTTGTTGACCTTTTGCGCGAGTTTTTCATTTCCCGCCAAAACGGAATTCAGGTTTTTCAGTTCCTCGTCATTTTTGATTTTTTCGCGGTTGATCGGAATGTCACCGAGATCTTCAACCGTATACCCCATGTCTGACAGCCGCTCGATCAGATGAGCGTAGCGGATGGCACTCGGGCCCATATCCACTCCGCGTCGTGCTTGTCCTAAATCCATTGGCATTCCAATAACCGAAATCGTTTTATCCATCTGTGATTCCACCTCAACATTTAAGATAATGTCCTATGCGGGTTCTAACAAAGATGACTTGCGGACAACGTTTTTAAAGCTCTAGCTGACGATTTGCCTGCTGGCGTTTTTTAATGACGACATGATAAATGATGTAGCAAATGATCATAAACGGTACGCCGCAATACAGCGCGATACGCTGCTCCGGATCAAATGCAAGGCTGATAAGCACGACTGTATTTAATGTCAGGCCGATCAGCGGAAGCACCGGATACAGCGGTGTTTTGAATTTCAAATCTTCTGTCTTGCCGCCTTCGCGGATATATTTGCGTCTGAACATGATTTGGGAAAGCGAGATCGTAATCCAGCCGACCTGCGCGCTCATCCCCGCCAATGATAACAGCACCATATATACGGTTTCAGCCTGCGCAAACTTTGTCAGAAGTGATAGGCAAGCCACAGCCATCGTTACGATTAACGCATACATCGGTACACCGCGCTGATTTGTTTTGCCGAGCGCTTTAAAGGCCTGTCCTTCATTCGCCATCGCGTACAGGATACGCGTTGATGCGTATAAACCTGAATTCGCAACAGATAACAGCGCGATTAAAATAACAAAGTTCATGATATCAGCAGCATATGGGATTCCAATTTGCTCAAATACGGCAACAAACGGACTTTCCACGACTCCCGCCTGTTTCCACGGAATCATGCCGGCAATGACAACGATGGAAAGAACAAAAAATACAAGCGTTCTCCATACTGTCTGTTTGATCGACCGCGGAATCGTTTTTTCAGGGTCTTCACTTTCTCCGGCCGCAACCCCGATCAGCTCAGTTCCCTGGAACGCAAAGTTCACGGTAATCATCGTAATCAGCATTGCCTTTATGCCGTTCGGAAATAACCCGTCTTCATAAAAATGCGTCAAAAACGGCGCATGCTCTCCGCCCTTCAGATCAATCAGGCCAAACATGGCAGCTCCGCCGAGAATAATAAATAAAAGGATAATCAAAATTTTAATGCCTGAGAACCAGAATTCAGATTCCGCAAAGGCTTTTGTGGTGATCGCATTTAGAATAAACATCAGAGCCGCAAAGACCAGACACCAGATCCACACGTCTATATGCGGAAACCAGCGTTGCATCAGCTGCCCCGCTGATAAGAATTCAATGGCGCATGTAACCGCCCAGCCGAGCCAGTACAGCCAGCCGAACGCAAATCCGAAGGCCGGGCTGATAAATTTCGTCGCGTAGGTCTGGAAGGACCCCGATACAGGAAAGGCGACTGCCAGCTCTCCTAAGCAGAGCATGGTCAAAAACATGATAAAGCCGCCCACTAAATAGGACAGAACCGCGCCGAGCGGTCCCGCTTGGTTAATGGTAAACCCGGTTCCAAGGAAGAAACCGGTTCCGATCACTCCGCCCAATGAAATCATGAACAAATGGCGTGATTTCATTGTCCGCTGGAGCTGATTTCCGTTATCTTGGTTTGTATTCACATTCTGCACCCCTTCAGCAACTTGTATTGGATCTAAGCTGGAACATCTGCATGGTGCTATCCCAGTTTGCTGTCCAAAGAGCCTCTATCTATTTAATATAAAATTCACTTCTTCTCATAAAGATACATTATACTAAAATACTGTAGCTGAGCAAATAGGGAGTGCTGATTTTTCTGTTGTAAATTTATACAAACGAAGTGAATATCCCTTCATGGTGCGGGTTTATGCGTTTTGCAGCACGTGCTTGATTTTCTCTATCGCCCAATCCAAATCCTTTTTGGAAATGATTAATGGCGGTGCAAAACGAATAACAGTATCATGCGTTTCCTTGCATAAAAGCCCTTCTTCCTTCAAACGCTCACAATACGGACGTGCCGCTTCCGTCAATTCCACGCCGATAAACAGCCCTCTGCCGCGGACTTCTTTAATGACAGGGCTGTCAATGCTCTCAAGCTCGCTTTTAAAGTATTCGCCAAGCTCAAGAGAACGATCCGCCAGTTTTTCATCCTCCAGCACTTCTAATGAAGCGATAGACACTGCACATGCAAGCGGGTTTCCGCCAAATGTGGAGCCGTGTGATCCCGGGTTAAACACGCCTAAGATCTCGCGGTCCGCCGCAATGCATGAGATCGGGAACACACCGCCGCCAAGCGCTTTGCCCAAGATATACATATCCGGAACAATGCCGTCCCAGTCACAGGCAAACGTCTTGCCTGTACGTCCGAGACCCGTTTGAATTTCATCCGCAATAAACAAGACATTCTCTTCCTTACAAATCGCCGCCGCTTCCTGTAAAAATCCTTCAGGCGGAATGACAATGCCCGCTTCGCCTTGAATCGGTTCAAACAAGAATGCCGCTGTATTCGGCGTAATGGCCTGTCGAAGCGCTTCCACATCGCCGTAAGGAATGAGTTTGATCCCCGGAAGCATCGGGCCGAATCCTCGTTTATATTCCTCTTCAGAAGAAAGAGATACCGCCAGCATCGTGCGGCCGTGGAAGTTCCCGACACACGCGATAATTTCCGCTTGATTGTCTGCTACGCCTTTCACTTCATACGCCCAGCGTCTCGCCGCTTTCACCGCAGATTCAACCGCTTCGGCTCCTGTATTCATCGGCAGAATCATCTCTTTGCCTGTCAGCTTAGCTGTTTTTTCGTAAAACGGCCCAAGCTGATCGTTGTGAAACGCGCGTGATGTGAGGGTAATTTTATCAGCCTGATCCTTCAATGCCTGAATGATTTTCGGGTGTCTGTGACCCTGGTTTACCGCAGAGTAAGCACTCAGCATATCCATATATTCATTGCCTTCCGGGTCCTTTACCCAAGCACCCAGCGCTTCAGAAATGACAATCGGGAGCGGGTGATAATTGTTGGCTCCATAATGAGACGTCTGATCAATAATTTCTTTGGATTTAGATAAAGCTGGCATATTTGAATTCCCCCTTGTTTTCTGTTTCAACATGTTATCCTGCTTTCCCTTTATATAAATGCAAGTTCTGTGCCAAATCAAGAATTCGTGTGTTTTCTACAATTTTCGAGGACAAGGTGCAAAAACATTCTGATATTTCGAGCAAAAAGACTTCAGTAAGGGCAAAATTATTTTGCAGTTCAAATGAATATATCAACAAAGAAGGTATTCACAAGCCAGATAAAAAGATCCTTTTAATTAAAAAATTAAAATAAGAATGACATTTATAAGAAATATTTCCACTATAAAAAGGCGTAATCTAAATTATGATTACGCCTTTTACCTATAGTTCTTAGTTCAGTTTATCTGCAACATCCTTAACAAACATCTCTGTCGCAAGTTTAGACTCTTTATCATTAGAAGTTATTCCCCAAAATTTAGTTGCATTGTAAACGTACAGATAGTCTACAGCGCCACCTGCTGCTAGTACCAAAACAAAAATAGCAGCACCCAGAGTTTCAACACATTTACCTGAGACTAAATCCGCATGTTCAGAACTGCCCATGTTAACCTTCTCAGCAGCTTCTTTTAAAAGATCTCCACCCTTGCTGAATTCCTCATCAATTAATTTAAGATCCTTTTCATAAACCGATTTTTTCAAATCGTTAAAATATTGAGGATCGATTTTTTTCATTTCACTTATTAACAATTGAGTAAGTTCTTTAGATTTATCTGAATTTCTAACATTATAATCGTTGGTGTTCCAAATTTCAGGAAATTTTTTCGAGATTTCACCTTGACCAAAAACAATTCCAGCAAAAATTTCTTCACCTGAGTATTTATGTAGATTCTTTGCTTGAGTAATAGGTGTTGCACCAGAAAATATAGATACAACCAACACAATGAGCATTAAATAGACCAATTTAAGTTTTAAATCTTGAGCCGCTAAACGCATATCCATTTCTCCTCCCGATTTTTATTCCTATGGCTACGACTAGTGACAACAAAAACAATATCTATAATGACTTTCCTGCATCACCCCTTTTCATAAATAAATGGCTAATGGAAAACCGTTTTCCTAATGAAAAATGAAATTGTTTTTCTAAGGGCCTTAAATAGAGAATTAAAATACCTAGCATAATCATTGAAAAACTTATAAGACCAAACATTACTGCAAAAATTTCATGCATAAGTATTGCAATAATAAACATATATTTTCGATATGATTTAGGTGAAAATAAAAATGCAAATAATAACAATTGAATAATTAAAGTTCCCCAAGTTGGAATTACAACTAAAGGTGATGACAAAAAGTCATTAAATAAGGTATGTAATAAAGGCGGAAAACCTAACATTGGATCTTGAGCATAATAATAAACAGCCGTTCCATTTAACCAATCTTGATCAGCTAATTTTGCCGTAGCTGAATTAAAATATAAAATTGCAATTTGGATTCTAATAAATACAAAAGTTGTAAGTGCTATGACGCGAAAATATAAATCTTTCTTGTTGATTAGATCTGTACCAGTCTTTATATTTTCCCAATGCCATTTTCTTGAATCGGTCAAAGTTATAGGCAGGAGTAGTAACGTAAAAACTGCACTCACTTGCTCTCCCCCATCAATAGTCATAGCGGAAACTTGTAAACTATAAGATATCCACCAATGTATAATTCCAGTCAATCTGGGCCTCCAGCCTGACACAACAACCAGTAATAAGATGACACAAATCCATCGTATTAAATTAAGGTATATATGGTTATTAGGCACTGTACAAAAAATGCTATATGTTCCATTACAATACGGTGTTTCTTGTCCTGCACCCGGTCTAAAGAAAATGCTAGAATCATTTAAAGCAAGTGTTAAAGCTGTAGATAAAGCCATAATACTTCTTGCCAAACCATAGACATTGGTCCAAGGTACGTTATCATTTGCCCACTTATAAATTTTAATGTTTAACGTTTCGAACATTTTACATTCACCCTCATAACCTTAGAAGTTGGAACGACCTTATATTGGCTCCATGCCCATGGAACAAGACTTCCGCTTACGATTCCCAGATCACCACAAAGTGAAGCATTAGGCGTAGGGTTTGCAATGTCCACTTGTACCTTCATCTCATCAAGACAATTCTTTGCATCCTTATCGCATGTTTTCCATTTTAATGAACTTGGTAGTTTAGAAATAAGTAATCCAAGTTCTATGCCCTGTGCTCTGCCATATCTATTAAGTCCAAATACATTTCTTATTTTGTTATTTGGCCATGAAAGCATATCTGTATCTCCACTCATACTGTATGCATAAAGATGATCAGATCTTGGATCCCTACTGTAAAACCCCCATCCCTGTGGAATAAATTGTTTCACCAAAAACTCTGCTCTAACAGTTGTCGAGAGAGGATTTTTCGGTAATGCAACTATGATACTTGAGAAAAGCAAGATCGTTAGACATGCACAAATTGTTAAAAAAAAGAGGCCTATTCTACTTTTATCACTACTAAAATCGTTCAATTATGAACACTCTCCCGATTACAATTTATCCTATTTATTTCTAAATAAACCCATAAAATACAGAAGAATATTATCATAGGCTATATGAAAAATGAAGAGTTTTTTAATATTTAGTTATTTTTTCCCAGTTAAAAAGAGGTTAGAATAAGACTCTAACCTCTTTAAATAGGAAACATAACCCGGCTATTTATTTAGCTCTTTTTGATATATGAAATAAGATGCGAATACGGATAAGAGTATACTACCTATTGCCGCTATAAAAATAATCGGCTCGGTAAAAGACTCAGGAATAAATGCAGTTAAAACAATAATGATTCCGGCTAGAACAAATATTCTTGAACTCAATCTATGTGTAAGCCTCCATACATTTTCACTGCTTAATGTCCAAGGAGTTCTAATTCCCAAGAAAAAATTCGGTCTAACCTGCTGAATAAAATTACCAAAAACCATAAATATAGCTCCAAGAATAAATGAACCTAAATATGGAATAGGAAGTTTAATACCCAGCCCCGTCAATATTGTAATCAAATTAATGAGAAATAAGACGAGAAACATGGTATTAAAAATAGATAAGTATGCACGAGTAAAGGTCGGATAGTTTCGTCGGGGATCAATTTTAGGAATAAGCACCATAAGAATATATTGTACTATCATTATACCTACCAACGTTGCTATGGCCGTAGGTTTCTTTGAAAAGTCATCTGCTTCACCACTTATACCCCAGTGTGTTGCCAATTCATTAGGTAAGTGTGAATATGTTATAACCCAAGCTAAAATTGTTAAGGCTATCATAATTAGTGCAAAGAAATATTTTTTCATCATTCTCCACCTTCCTTCTTGTCATGGTCTGTATCTGTAAGGGAAAAAAACCAGCCAATAAGATCTTGAAGTACAGTCGTATTTAAAGAATAAATAATAAATTGTCCCTTTTTTTGGTCTCGTACTAAATCAGTGTTCTTTAAAATATTTAAGTGATGAGAAATACTAGGTTTTGACATATCAAATTGGTCAGCAATTTGCCCGGCTGTTAAATCTTGTTGTTTTAACAAATCCAAAATCCTTCTCCTTGTAGGATCGGCCAGAGCTTTAAAAGCCTTATTCAAATAATTCTCCCCCCTTTGGTAAACATTAGGATTTAGATATTTACCTAAATAATAAAACATTTTATTTTTCCAGTCAATATACAACACCAGTATTTCCTTCCTTTACGATAAAACGATATTAGAATTAACTGTAATACAAATCCTAAGTGCAAAATTCTTTTGCATATCCTCTCCTTTTTTTTATAAAATAGAAGCAATATTAAGAAAATAATTGAGGGAGGTTCATACAGTGGTCAAGGACAGCGAATTCCTCACATTGGTTTTTCAGAGCATTTTAGATGAAATCGATGTTGGCCTGCACGTAGTGGACGAGCATGGTAACACGATCGTTTATAACAATAAAATGATGCAGATTGAAGATATGGAGAAGCATGACGTCCTGAATAAAAACCTGATGGATGTGTTTATGTTTTCAAAACAGCAGGACAGTACGCTGGTACAGGCTCTCCAGGAAGGCAAGACGATTAAAAATGTGAAGCAGAGCTACTTCAATAATAAGGGCCAGGAAATCACGACGATCAATCATACCTATCCCATCGTCCAGGACGGCAAAATCAAGGGTGCCGTTGAAATTGCCAAGGATGTGACAAAGCTAGAACGGCTAATCAGGGAGAATATGAACAAAAAGGGCAGCACCACCTATACGTTTGACAGCATCCTCGGCACCAGCCCGGCCATTCAAGACGTCATCGAAAACGCTAAGCGGGCAACCCGCACGTCATCATCTGTCCTTCTCGCAGGCGAAACCGGCACGGGAAAAGAGCTGTTCGCGCAAAGTATCCATAATGGCAGCGATCGTTCAGGCGGCCCGTTTATTTCGCAAAACTGCGCGGCACTGCCAGACAGCCTTGTGGAAAGCATTTTGTTTGGGACGAAAAAAGGCGCGTTTACGGGCGCTGTCGACCAGCCCGGCCTGTTTGAACAAGCCCATGGCGGCACGCTGCTGTTAGATGAAATCAATTCGTTGAATCTCAGCCTTCAGGCAAAGCTGCTGCGCGCCCTTCAAGAACGAAAAATCAGGCGTATCGGTTCAACAAAGGATACTCCGATTGATGTACGTATTATTGCCACGATGAATGAAGACCCAATTGACGCGATTGCCGGCGAGCGAATGCGGAAGGACTTGTATTACAGGCTGAGTGTCGTCACGCTGATCATCCCGCCGCTCCGGGAACGAAAAGAAGACATTTTGCTTCTCGCATCGGAGTTCATCCAGAAAAACAACCATCTGTTCCAAATGAATGTTGAACACATCAGCGAAGACGTGAAGCAATTTTTTCTTTCTTATGACTGGCCGGGAAATATTCGTGAGCTTGAGCATATGATCGAAGGTGCCATGAATTTCATGACGGACGAGCAAACGATTACGGCCTCCCATCTGCCCTATCAATACCGCATGAAAATCAAGCCTGCTGACATCCCAGATCCTGAACCAAGACATCAGCCGGCTGCGGACTTAAAAGAAAAAATGGAAAGCTTCGAAAAATATGTGATAGAGAACGTGTTAAGAAAACACGGCCATAACATCTCGAAAGCCGCTCAGGAGCTTGGCATCAGCCGACAAAGCCTTCAATACCGGCTGAAGAAATTTTCTCACTCATCTGACGAATAAACTGGTGCAGGAAGCCTGATCATAAATACAGTGCCTCTGCCGATTTCACTTTTCACGTCAATTGTCCCATTGTGGCTGTCGATAATCGATTTCGTTATGGCAAGGCCCAATCCCGAACCTCCATATTTCCGGGAGCGCGATGGGTCTGCCCTGTAAAAGCGGTCAAACACATGCGGTAAGTGCTCCGGCGCGATGCCTGTGCCGTTGTCCGCTATCATCAGCATAACGCTATCACGGCCTTTTTGCAGTGAGATGGTAATGGCACCGGCTTTCTCTTTTGTATACTGCACCGCGTTATAAACCAAATTCAAAATAACCTGTTTCATCTTATCCCTGTCAAACACCGCTTCAGCATCATCCTCAAGCAGCAGCTGCAGTCTTCTTTCTTTTGCAAGCAGACTGAGCTGCGGCTCCATTTCCCTTATGAGCGCATCGAGATTTCCTCTCTTCATTTCAAAGCTCGGCACCCGATCAATTTTTGCTAAAAACAACAGATCCTCTATCAGCCGAGTGGCTCTCTTCGACTCTTCATACATACTATTCAACGCCCTATCTCTCTGCTCCGGCTGAAGCGCGGCGCCACGCAGCAGCACTTCGATAAAGCCGTGTATGGACGTTAAAGGCGTTCTCAATTCATGTGAAGCGTCTGATACAAATTGCCGGATGCGCTCCTTCGCTTCTTTTTCTGCTTTAAATGACGTTTCAATCCGCTCCAGCATGCGATTAAACGAAATGGCGAGCGTGTCGATTTCCATTTGTTTTCGATATACAGGAAGCCTTTTATTCAAATTTCCTGCATTGATTTCACCCATCATATGTACCATTTGTGATAACGGTTTAAGCGTATGTCTGACCACTGGCAAGAATGTAAAAAGCCCGAGCAGGAGCGCGACAAGCGAGAGCGTGGAGTAAGTGCTGATTTGCCGGAGCAGTACGTCCTTCAGTGGTTCTGTTAAAGCACTCATTTGAATCACGCCTGCTTCTTTTCCATCGATATTAATAGCCTGAAATACAATCAGCACTTCCTCGCCGGATTCATTTTTCGTGACTCTATAATGCAAAGCCATCGTATCTTTTAATGCCTCATCATATACACTTTTTTTCACTTTCGGCGGCGCTCCCGCATATGGGTCGGTCGACAATACCGTACTGTCTTTTGTTTTCTTATCAATAAAAACAATGGTCACGCCCGGATAAATAAAGGCGGGACGGACAGCACCATCTGATTTTTTCAAGCCGCCGGAATGGCTTTTGTATGTTTTAATGTTATTCCAGATGGTCGGCTCCGTCGAATTGATATAACTCTGAATGCTGACAGCCCGGTTTTCATATAATAGGCGTTTTCCATACACATATTGCAAAGCGCCAACAAACACCAATAGAAGAACGAGAATGCATAATGAGCGGCATAAAAGCTGAAAGCGCAGCGTTTTGAATCGTTTTTTCATTCTATATCCACCCGATAGCCCGCGCCCCGAACCGTTCGGATTACTTCATGCTTTTTGTCATTCAGCTTTTCCCGCAAGGAACGGATGTACACTTCGACAATATTTTCTTCTCCGTAAAAATCATACCCCCATACTTTATCCAGAATCCTCGCTTTACTGAGCACAAGGCCGTGATTCAGCACCAAAAACTTTAAAAGCTCGTATTCTGTTGCTGAAAGCTTGAGCACCTCTTCCTGATAGCGGATTTCTCTGCGCCGATCATCAATTCGAAACGGACCGAGCGCGACTTCTTCAAACAGGTTGGGAAAGTGATCCCGAATTCTTGCATAGATTCGCGCCAGCAGCTCTTCAAAGCTGAAGGGTTTGATCATATAATCATCAGCGCCCTCTGTCAGCGCTTTTACCCGAACCCCCACCTCATCCTTGGCCGTAAGCATAATAACGGCGGTATGGCCGGTTTTTTTCATCATCCTCGATACTTCCAGTCCATCCATTCCAGGCATCATCACATCCAGGATGGCCACATGCGGCTGAAATGTCTTTACGGTGTTCATCGCTGTCATTCCGTCAGCTGCTGTCTTCACTTCAAAGCCTTCATTTTCAAGGCCCATTGTCAAAAAATCTAATATCGCCGGTTCATCGTCCACGAGCAAAATCTTGATGCCTTTCATCCTATTCATGCTGTGCTCTCTCCTTAGTTGGCATAAACCTCTGATTAGTTTTTTCCCTTCCCCTCCTATTATTCGTTTTTACCTGAAAACAAACTGAATCTTCCCTAAAAATCAGCTGAATTCAGCAAGTTTTCAGCCAGCCCTCATTTGATTTTCAGCTTCAGCCTATACAATTGCCTTAGTTGGTACAGCCAACAATGAAATAAGGAGGAATCTCACATGAATATCACTAAAGTTTTATCAGGAGCTGCACTGGGAACGATTATTTCAATCAGTTCTTTCACTTCTGCTCACGCCGCGGTCATTCAAAAGGATGATACATCAACGAAGGTCGAGACGAAGCAGCAGGCTTCCATCACAATAGCAAAGGCAAAACAGGTTGCGTTGAACAAATGCAAGGGTACTGTTCAAACGGCCCAAATGAAGAAAGTGAACGGCACATACGTATATGTTGTGAAAGTTCTCGGTGAGGACGGCAAACAGCATACGATGAACGTCAACTGCAACAGCGGCAAAGTTGTGAAACATGATGTTCAAAAGAAACAAATCTATATCAGCAAAACAAAAGCCCAATCGATCGCTTTGAAAAACTGCAAAGGTGCGGTTCAATCTTCTGAGCTGAAGCAAGAAAACGGTGTTTACGCTTACGTCGTGAAAGTAATGGGTGAAGACGGAAGCCTTCACACGCTCCATATCAATGGAGAAAACGGCAAAGTCGCAAAACACGAGCAAAAGAAACAAGCACATCTTTCTAAAACAAAAGCGCATCAAATCGCACTCAACAAATGCAAAGGCGCAGTTCAATCTTCTGAACTGAAGAAAGAAAACGGCGCATACATCTACGTTGTCAAAGTGCTTGGCGAAGATGGAAAAACTCATAAAATCCATGTCAACTGTGACAGCGGTAAAATCGTAAAACAAGAAGTGCAAAAGAAAAACGCAGCCGTTACAAAAACAAAAGCACATCAAATTGCACTAAATAAATGTAAAGGCACAGTGAAATCTACTGATTTGAAGAAAGAAAACGGCACATTCGTTTACGTGTTCAAAATTACTGCCCAAAACCACACTGAACATACAGTGAAAGTGAACGCTGAAAACGGAAGCATTTGCAAATAAAATAACTGCTTGCCAGCAGTAAAATAACTGAAATTCAACGTATAACACCAGTCTTGTTTTACACAAAGTTCTAAGTTCATGTCTACCTTTTTCTAAATACTCTTTTAAACTGAACGTGTGTGACCCGCGTTCAGTTCTTTTTCTAAGGAGGACCCACAAATGAATATGAAAATATGTTCTGCAGCTGCTTTAGGCGCGGTCATTTCAATCAGTTCTTTATCATCCGCACACGCGGCTGTTCTGCATAAAGAAGACACTGCTAAAGTTCAAACCCAGCAGCAGGCTTCTATTACGCTCTCTAAAGCAAAAACTGTCGCTATAAAGAACTGCAAAGGCGCAGTTCAATCAGCACAAATGAAGAAAGCAGATGGCGTTTATGTCTATGTCATTAAAGTGCTTGGTGAGGATGGCAAAATTCACACCTTTAACATTAACCGCAGCAGCGGAAAAATCGTCAAGCATCACGTTGAACATAAACAAGCCGCGATCACAAAAGCAAAAGCACAAAGCATTGCGTTGAACAAATGCAAAGGTACCGTCACATCTTCTGCATTGAAGAAAGAAAATGGCACCTATGTGTACATCATCACCATCACAGCCAGCAACCACACGGTTCAAACCATTAAAGTCCATGCAGATAACGGAAGTATTTGCAGCTAACAGCCATTTACTGCTGTTTCACGTGTAACATCCATCTTGTATTTTTCTTCATATTCGATATATCCTTTTCAACTGAACGGGCGTGACCCCCGTTCAGTTTTTTTGCATATCAAAACAGCCTGGCAAACGATGCCAGACTGTTTGATTAACTTCCTAATTGGTCTGCGGACGACAGCTTGATGTCAACAGATTTTTCTTTTCCGCCGCGGTAAAACTTCACCTTCACCCGATCACCGACTTTTTTCTGATAAAGCCGTTTTCGCAGATCAACAATATCATTTACTTTGTATCCGTCAAATTCCGTGATGACATCGAGTTCCTTCAGTCCTGCTTTTCCGGCAGGTGAAAAGGCGTCTACGCCCATCACAACCGCTCCATTGGTGACGTTCTTAGGAAGCTTTAATGTTTCATCCCAATGATAGCTTGCGATATCGCTTAAGGATTTCATCTCAATGCCAAGGAACGGGCGTTTGACCTTTCCGTATCTCTCTAAATCCTCTATCACAGGGATCACGAGCTTAGACGGAATGGACAGGCCAATCCCTTCAACTGCTGACTCGGCAATTTTCATTGAATTGATGCCAATGACCTTCCCATCCATATTTAACAAAGCGCCGCCGCTGTTCCCAGGGTTAATGGCCGCATCTGTTTGCAGGACTTCTGCGTTCCAATCAGGCTGTCCGTCACCGTTTGAATCCACTGGGATCGCCCTCTCCGTACCCGAGATGACGCCTTGTGTGACAGAGCCAGCAAACTCAAGGCCTAACGGGTTACCGATCGCAATAACCGGCTCCCCAGACTTCACTTTATCTGAATTTCCGAAATCGGCGACTGCTTTAATCTTATCGCTTTTCACCCGTAAAACGGCAAGGTCCATCAGCTGGTCGCTGCCGACAAGATCAGCTGATACACGTGAGCCGTCTTTCAAGCTGATTTCAATTTGGGAAGCGCCTTCGATGACATGATGGTTGGTCACGACATAAGCGGTATGGTCATTTTTCTTATAGATGACGCCAGAGCCGCTCCCAGCCTCGCCGCTCTCTCCCCGTATATCTGATTTTTGGATGTTCACAACACCGACAACGGCGGGCGACACATTGCTGACAATCTTGGTGACCGTATTGTTGACACTGACATTCACCGTCCTGATTGATTCCCGGCCGTTGTTGTTCTGCTGCTGATCTAAAGCGCCTGTATCTAGCCCTTCATTTGAAAGGTACGGCATGATAAACGCCATTAATACGGCACCGACAATCACGCCAATCAGACTTGAAAGAAAATATCCTTTTTTGCTTCTCTTTGGCTGTTCAGGAGTAGTATGTTCTTCCTCACGTTCGTAATCCACCATATTCCATCCTTTCCAAGAACGTTAATATGGTTATATTGTGGGTTAGAAACTCCTAGAATAGTCATGATTTACATAGAAAAATTATACAGCGCAAAGCGGAGTGGCCTTCTTCGGATCGGTGTCATATAAGTCAAATGTCTCACCCGTCACAAATCCTTTAGAAGCCAATGTCTGCTGCACAGACATCCTTGCCAGCTCCTTCATGTTGTTGTCCTGGCTTAAGTGCGCCAGGTAAATACGGGACGTCTCATCGCCAATGACATCCGTCATCGCCAGGGCAGCATCTTCATTTGAAACGTGGCCGACGTCACTTAAAATCCGCCGCTTAATGCTCCACGGGTATCTTCCCATTTGCAGCATGCCGACATCATGATTGCTTTCAAACACAAACACATTCGCAGAACGGATAATGCCTTTCATCCGGTCGCTGACATATCCCGTATCTGTCATTAATGCGAGCTTTCGGCCGTTATAATGGAACACATAAAACATCGGCTCGGCCGCATCGTGGGAAACGCCAAACGATTCAACATCAAGTCCGCCGAACGATTTGACTGATTCCATCGGAAATACAAACTTTTGATCGGTGTCAATTTTCCCGATTTGATTCTCCATCGCTTTCCAAGTCTTCTCATTCGCATAGATCGGAAGCTTGTACTTTCTGGCGACCACACCAAGGCCCTTAATATGGTCACTATGCTCATGCGTCACAAAAATGCCGTCTACATCATCCAGCTTACGCCCGATCTGCGCCATCAGCCCGTCCATGGCTTTCCCGCTCAAACCGGCGTCCACTAAAAATGCGTGATCCTCTGTTTCAAGGTAAAACGCATTTCCCGTACTCCCGCTCGCAAGTACGCTAAATTGCAAGCTCATGTCTGTCTCACTCCATTATTTTCATTGATCTGTATCTAAAATCGTACTCTCCAAAGCATTCACAGTAAAATACTCTTGTACTGTCTTTTTCTCGCCGTTCACTTTTTTATCGTACTCGACTGTAATTCTCCATACCGGCGCCAGCACCTGCGTACTTGTCAGCGGATATTGTGCTACATAGCCGAATTTACAGCTCTTCACAGTGCTGTATTCTTTTAATTGATTTTGATAGTACAACAGCTCAACCGCATCCATTTCAGTAATTAAGCTTTCTTTCTGGATTTGCTTGAAGGTCTCAAGCGTTGTCTGGTCGTACGACACAACCTCGTTTTTACCGTTTAAGTGCAATACCACTTGCCCGATCATATTAGAGGGATTATCGGTCTTTTGGTAAATATAATGCCCTTCATACGTTTGGAAGAAAATAATTTCTTTCTTCGATTTATCAACCTTCCAAAGCTTATATTTTTCGCCATCTTGAATCTTCGAAGAAACAAGTGCCTGCGCATCGTCTTCGATATTCTTCTTTGACAGGGCGATTGGATTTGCAAACTTCATTTTCAGGCTCGTTACTTTATGATCATCACTAGGCATGTCCATCAAAGGCTTTTGATCCTTCAGCGCCTCAATTTCCTCCTTGGTGAAGGCTTTTTGATTTGCTGTGATCCGATAGCCTTCTGTCGCTTCCTTATTCAAGCCTTCATACGTGATATGATCGGCCCTCATGTCGTGCTCGACATCATTTTTAATGACTTCATATTCCTTGCCGGTAGCCTGCCATTTTTGAAAAAACTGATAGCCTAAGAAAATATCTAAAATGAGGAAGGCAACGATGAAGATTGATTTTGTCTTATTCCACTCCACTGTTAGCCTCCTCCTTTTTCAATAAGTCCTTTGTAATCGGCACAATTTTTCCATTTACTTTCATCGCCCAAACCGGTTCCAGTTCAACGAGAGGATCATCGTTGGTTGATGTGGATACCAATTGATAAGCAAGGAAGATCTGATCAATTTTGTCCGTATCATAAGCGGTTTGTCTCGAAAGCAGCATCTTCACTTCGCTGCCGCTCATCAGCTCTGTTTCACTTGTTTTAATCGGATTCGTTCCGAGACTGTAATTCGGCCGCTTATAGCTGAGAATGTCATCATTCGCCCATTGCACCGTAATCGCCGATGTCGCTCCGAAAGGTTTGGTGGTGCTGTTAATGACCGGGAGCTGATCCATAAAGATATAGAAGCTCAGCTGTTGGCTGTCATTGATACTGAAAAATTGATAGTGATCCGTCCAGCTTCCGGTATCCTCAAGGTATTTTTGGCTCTTTTTGATTAATTCTCCCGTTTGATAGGATGTGCTCTGCACCAAATTGCGCTGCTGGAATTGCACCTGGCGCTGGCTAAGATTCACATCTAAACGGCTGATCCCATCTGTCAGTACATTTCTGTTGTTGTAATTCGAATCTTCCCTTACGATGCTCGGATCGCTAAACAAAGCCTGCTTAAAGGTATTTGTTTTAATCGATTCAGTGACAAATTCTTTTTTGTCCATCGTAAGCGGTTTGTTTGGCAGCAAGAACTCTTTCTTTGAGCCAATGGAGAACAAACTGAACGCCGGCATATTTGATTGCCTGTTTTTCAAGTCGTTCATAATGTTCCGGTAGTTTGCCGACTCAACCGTCACTTCAAGAATGAGCTGTTTGCTGTAAGACACCAAATAGATTTTCTTGTTCGCTTTTGTTTCATTGAATGGGATCAGAATATGATCAAACGAACTGTATTCAAACGACTGATTAGACCATTTAAACAGCGTTTGGAAAATATCAATCGGGATCGTATCGCTGAATTGCAAATCAAGCTTGGCCTCAGAACCGCCTATACCATAAAACCAGCTCTTGAATCCAGACTTGTCATACTGATCCGAAATATCTTTAATTCCTTTTACATCCCAATGCGGCAAGTCAGACCAGATTTCTTCATAGAGGGCATTGTCATCCACTTTGTAATGAGCGCCGTCATCATGGATAAACATGTCTCTCGGCCTTACCGTTTCAGACAGCTTTTGGGTCGTTTTTTCGATTTTATGTTTCTCACGCACAGTAGACTCTGTTGAGGATGAGCCTTCAGAAAAGTTTGGCTGGAACGTCCATATCCCCCATGTGAAAACAAGACTGATGACGACGAGTACGGTAAGTAATATCGTTTTTATATTTTCACGCTTCATCCCAATCATCCTCTTGTTCCTCTTTATATGGAAGAGTAAATGTAATCGTCGTGCCTTTTCCTTCTATGCTGTCCGCCCAAATATCTCCACCGTGCGCCTGTACCATTTCCTTGGCAATCGCCAATCCCAGGCCGGTGCCGCCAAGCTTTCTCGTTCTCGCTTTATCCACCCTGTAGAAGCGGTCAAAGACTTTTTCGACATCTTTTTTCGGAATGCCGATCCCTTCATCCTTCACGCTGATATAGAGCAGTTCTTCCTCTTCATTGACATCAATCGAGAACGTGACATGTCCGCCTTCGGGTGAGTATTTTAATGCGTTAGAAATAATATTATCGAGCACCTGCGTAATTTTATCCTGGTCAATCTCGACGTACAGGTTTCTGTCCGGCAGATTGCGGATAAACTCCACATGCTGCTCTTTTGTCATTTCAAAACGGTCAATAATAAGCGACATAAACCGGACAATCTGAATCCATTCCCGGTTAAATTGATAATCCTTACTGTCAAATTTCGACAGCTGAAGCAAATCATTGACAAGCCGGATCATACGCTCTGTTTCATTTTGCGTCACCATCAAGAAGCGCGGAGCAATGTCTTTATTTTCCCACGCGCCTTCAGCTAACGCTTCTAAATAGCTGCGCATTGTCGTGAGCGGCGTCCGCAGCTCATGTGATACATTCGCAACGAATTCTCTGCGTTCCTGATCCATTTTCTCTTGTTCGGTTACATCGTAAATGACAGCGATTAAACCATCAATTTTGCCGTGTTCCCTTTGAATCACAGAGAAATTCACGCGAAGCACCGTTAATTGATCATCGCGCTCAATTTCAAGCAGCATAGAATCCTGCTGCTCCACCAAATCTTCAAAAGTATAATTCTCTTGAAGCCCCAGCAAGCTTGTAATCGGCATTTCTAAAGCTGTTTCACGTGAAACGTTCAATAGCTCCAACGCCGGACTGTTTAGGAGAATAATTGCTCCGTTTCGGTTTGTGGCGATAACGCCGTCTGTCATATAGGCAATAACAGAGGCTAGCTTTCTTCTTTCCCCTTCAGTCATCGCCTGAGCATCTTCAAGTTCTCTCGTTAAGTGGTTAAATGTTGTGGCGAGCTGCCCAATTTCATCATGCCCGTACTTTTTAACCTTCCTTGAGAAATTCCCCTTCGCAAGCTCCATCGCCTGCTTTCGCATATCTGAAAGCGGGTGGGTAATGGTTCTTGCCAGAAAAATACCGAGAAGAGCCGTCAAAACGAGTGCCAAACCTGTGCCGGACGCCAGAATCGTGTTGATTGTCTTCATTTGATTAAAGACATCTTCCATACTCGCGACAACATAGATCGCGCCGACAACCTCTTGGTTTTCAGTCATGACAGGCTTCGCGGAAATAAGAACTCTGATTTTGCTTTTCGGATCATAATATTTTCTTAAATACGACTGTTTGGTAGAAAAAATCCTCTTAAAAATCAGATCGGTCGTTTGTTTCCCTGCCACTTCTTCACCATACGGCTTTGAAGACCCGACCACTTCATAGCTTTTATCTACAAAACTAATTTCCCGAACCTCATCACTTTTCGTGAAATCACTCAGGATACGGCTGACGTCATCCTTTATAACAGTGCTGTCGTTATCGCTCTTATATTCTTGTTCGATATAATAAGAAAGGTTGTCGATTCGCTGATTCAGCGATTGTTCATAAGAGCTGATCAGCGACTTCTCTACCTGATTGACAAAATACACACCAATGATTTGCATAGCAATGATGATCAAAAGCACATAAATCAAGGTAATCTTAAATTGGATCGACCGAAAAAAACCAACCTTATTCATATGGGCATTAGTCCTGTTCTGGGTTTCTCAAGTAATAACCTACACCGCGGCGTGTGACAATCCAATTTGGATGGCTCGGGTTGTCCTCAATTTTTTCACGAAGCCGGCGGACTGTTACGTCAACCGTTCTGACATCGCCGAAGTAATCATAGCCCCAAACGGTTTGAAGCAAATGTTCACGGGTCATCACTTGTCCGATATGTTTTGCTAAATAATGAAGCAATTCGAACTCACGATGAGTCAATTCAATTGTTTCATCTCGTTTTGATACAACGTACGCGTCAGGGAAGATGACGAGAGAGCCGATATGAATCTCATTAGAGGAAGGCTCTTCCTCCGCAGGCGCTGTTGTCAGCTGGCGGCGCAGATTCGCTTTTACACGCGCCAGAAGCTCGCGTGTGCTGAATGGTTTTGTGACATAGTCATCAGCACCGATTTCGAGTCCGATAACCTTGTCAATTTCTGAATCCTTAGCCGTCAGCATAATGATTGGCATATCGTATTTCTTTCTGACTTCACGGCATACTTCAACGCCGTCTTTATTAGGGAGCATAATATCTAAAAGAATTAAATCAGGCTGAAGCTCTTCTACCATTTCAACGGCTTCGTTTCCGTCGTGGGCACAGTGCACCTCATAGCCTTCTTTTCTTAAGTTAAATTCCAATATATCTGCAATCGGTTTTTCATCATCTACTACAAGGATCTTTTTATCCATCATTTTGATTTTCCTCCTGCCGAATGACTTCATTTCATCTATATCACATTCGTTTCATCACTTAAGGCCCATGTAAAGGGTCCTTGTCTATTATAACGGTTTAAGGGCAAAAGATAAAAAAAATAAAGGTTTAGAAAAAAAACACACATTTCACCTTTATCCGCCCATTGTTTATCTTTTGTCATGCTGGTCAACTTTTTTTAAAAAAGATAACTTTATTGAAACCTCCCCTCACCGGAGTGCGTCTTTATCAATGACGTCTTCTTCTTTGAACCGGCCCTAGGGCCGGTTCTCCCTTTTTCTTCTATTATAACATTCCTCATGTTTGCCTTTTTCCTATAAGAAAAAACGCACCTACGATTGCAGATGCGTTTGGTAAGTGGCTCGGGACGGAATCGAACCGCCGACACACGGATTTTCAGTCCGTTGCTCTACCAACTGAGCTACCGAGCCAAATGTTTTATTTTTCTCTACTAAGTAAAGTAAAATGGCGGTCCGGACGGGACTCGAACCCGCGACCTCCTGCGTGACAGGCAGGCATTCTAACCAACTGAACTACCGGACCTTACAGTAATTGCCCGGAGAGCTGTCGTGTCAGCTCTCACAGACAAATAAGGAATTTAGCAATAACGCTAAAGTAAATCAATGACCCGTACGGGATTCGAACCCGTGTTACCGCCGTGAAAGGGCGGTGTCTTAACCGCTTGACCAACGGGCCTTCACGAAATGGTGAGCCATGAAGGACTCGAACCTTCGACCCTCTGATTAAAAGTCAGATGCTCTACCAACTGAGCTAATGGCTCTTAAAGATGTCAGAATTTCTATAGAGCAAACGACTTAGATCTAGTTCTTATCTCGTACTCTATTGAAGCAGTTTCCGTAACAACGAGATTTATAATATCACGAACAAATAGAAGTGGCAATAACTTTTTTGGTTTTTTTTCATATTTTTTTCTCAGACCAACTTATATGCGGGTTTCAAACAAAAAACAAGCCCCTGATATAGGGGCTTGCAGGCATATTCTATTTAGTTCGCACGGTATACACTGCGAAGGACATTTGTTTGTGAACGGTCTGGACCGACAGAGAAAATAGAAAGAGGAATGCCTGTTAGCTGAGACACACGCTCAAGATAATGGCGCGCATTTTCCGGAAGCTCGCTCAAGCTCTTCGCACCTGTAATATCCTCAGTCCAGCCTGGCATTTCTTCATAAACCGGCTCACATTCAGCAAGTGCTTTAAGACTTGCTGGGAATTCTTCAATGATTTCGCCTTTGTAGCGGTACGCCACACAGATTTTCAACGTTTCAATTCCTGTTAAGACGTCAATTGAGTTCAGAGAAAGATCTGTAATTCCGCTCACACGGCGGGCGTGGCGGACAACGACGCTGTCAAACCAGCCGACGCGGCGCGGGCGGCCTGTTGTTGTTCCATATTCGCGTCCGACTTCACGGATTTGATCACCGATTTCATCTTTCAGCTCAGTCGGGAAAGGACCGTCTCCGACACGAGTCGTATATGCTTTTGATACACCGACAACGTGCTGAATTTTGGTCGGGCCGACACCAGAACCGATCGTGACACCGCCGGCAACCGGGTTAGATGACGTAACAAACGGGTATGTTCCTTGGTCGATATCAAGCATAACCCCTTGTGCGCCTTCAAATAATACACGGCGCCCTTCATCAAGAGCATCGTTTAAAACAACAGATGTATCGCAAACGTATTGTTTGATCTGCTGGCCGTACTCATAATATTCGTCTAAGATATCCTCAATTTTAAACCCTTCTGTCTCGTACATTTTCTCAAGCAGACGGTTTTTTTCCTCGAGATTGCGTTCAAGCTTTTCCGCAAACGCGTCACGGTCTAACAGATCCGCGATGCGAATTCCGATGCGGGCTGCTTTATCCATGTAAGCAGGGCCGATTCCTTTTTTCGTTGTACCGATCTTGTTAGCCCCTTTACGCTCTTCTTCCACTTCATCCAATTTCAAATGATACGGCAGAATGACGTGAGCTCTGTTGCTGATTCTCAGGTTATCTGTACTGACGTTGCGTTCATGAAGATACGCAAGCTCTGTGACTAATGCTTTCGGATCTACAACCATTCCGTTTCCGATGACACACGTTTTATCCTTATAAAAAATTCCAGATGGGATTAAGTGAAGCTTGTATGTGATTCCGTCAAACTTGATTGTATGCCCTGCGTTATTTCCGCCTTGATAACGGGCGATCACTTCTGCATTTTCTGATAGGAAATCTGTGATTTTACCTTTTCCTTCATCGCCCCATTGCGTACCTACTACAACTACTGAAGACATGTCCGTGCACCTCCGTTAACCTTTCAAAACGATTCTATTCAAACAAATCAAGTTTATCAGTGAAGAAACAGAAAGTCAATTGTAAATCCGAACATTAAATTATTGTAAATCTATATTCGTTCGCTTTCATTCGTTTTATAAGCGTTTTCTCACCATTTTGTCATAAAAAGCTTGTGAAACTTTCATCCTTTAGCATGAAAAAGAATTACTTGCCTGATATTCCTTTTGAATTCATAAAAACAACCCGCCAGCCGTCCGGGTCCTCTATCGTCACGCCCCCATTGCTCCAGTACGGATTCTCTGATTCAACCTCTCGATAGCCCATGTGCTTTAGCTTTGAGGTGACCGCTGCCAGTTCCTCTGCATTCGGCACATAAAAAACAAGGAGGCTGTCGGGATGGGGAACGGGGGCAGTGCTTTCCCCTTCATACTGAGTGAATTCCAAATGATAATCGGCATGAGGAAGGCCGAACATGACACCGTCATACCCGTTATGCTGTGAAAATTCTCCTATTCGTTTCAAACCCAGTCCCTCTTCGTAAAAACGAACAATCTCATCAAGCTGGCCTGTAGGACGCGCAATTCGGATTTGTGCTGCATGAAAAGATGTAAAACGGTTTCCCATATTGATACCATCTCCTTTTTGCACCATTTTATTAAAACGCTTTCAAATTTTCATCCGCTGAGCGGACGGTTTTTCTTCCACCTTTCGAACGAAAAAAACCCCAAGATCAGCTCTTGGGGCTTATGCGCTGGGCGGAACGCCTGCGTCATCAAAACGCCGTTCCAGGTTGACGAATTTGTTGTATTCTTTTACGAACGCAAGAGACACGGTTCCTACCGGGCCGTTACGCTGTTTAGCGATAATGATTTCGATAATATTTTTATTCTCGGTTTCTTTGTCATAGTAGTCATCACGATAAAGGAACGCGACAATATCCGCGTCCTGCTCGATACTTCCTGATTCCCGGATATCAGACATCATCGGACGTTTATCCTGACGCTGCTCAACACCCCGGGAAAGCTGAGAAAGCGCGATAACAGGGACTTGCAGCTCCCTGGCAATCGACTTCAGTTCACGGGAAATTTCTGATACTTCCTGCTGACGGTTGTCCTTTGAACGGCCGCTTCCCTGAATCAATTGCAGGTAATCGATCAAAATCATGCCAAGCCCGCTTTCCTGCTTCAAGCGGCGGCACTTGGCGCGGATTTCACTTACCCGAATCCCCGGTGTATCATCGATGTAAATTCCGCTGTTCGACAGGCTTCCCATTGCCATCGTCAGCTTGCCCCAATCCTCTTCAGTCAGGTTACCTGTCCGGAGATTCTGGGCATTGATATTTCCCTCGGCACAGAGCATACGCATAACGAGCTGCTCTGCACCCATCTCAAGACTGAAAATCGCTACGCTCTCATCGGTCTTTGTTGCCACGTTTTGTGCGATGTTCAAGGCAAAGGCAGTTTTCCCCACTGACGGACGGGCAGCCACAATAATCAAGTCGTTGCGCTGGAAACCCGCAGTCATCCGGTCAAGCTCCGTAAAACCTGTTGGAATCCCTGTGATATCCCCTTTTCGATTGTGAAGCTGTTCGATATTATCATAGGTTTGAACAAGGACGTCCTTAATGTTTTGGAAGGCACTCGTATTTTTGCGCTGTGCCACTTCCATAATCGTTTTTTCCGCTTCACTGAGTAAATCCTCGACCTCATCTTCACGGGTATACCCGTCTTGAGCAATCGTTGTCGCGGTTCTGATTAATCGGCGAAGAATCGATTTTTCCTCAACGATTTTCGCGTAATATTCTATGTTAGCCGCTGTCGGCACCGAGTTTGCGATATCTGTCAGATATGAAATGCCGCCTACTTCTTCCAGCAGGTCTGTGTTCGCAAGCTCTGAAGTTACCGTCACCAGATCAACCGGCTCACCTCGGTCACCGAGCACCAGCATCGCATTATAGATTTTTTGGTGGGACATTCTATAAAAATCATCTGGAATCAATACTTCTGAAGCCAGTGTTAAAGCAGACGGCTGTAAAAAAATAGCGCCTAACACGGCTTGTTCGGCTTCTATATTTTGCGGAGGAAGCCGATCATTCAGAAGGTCTGTCATGCTAAGCACCGTCCTCTCATTAAAAAATCTCCAACCTCCATTCTACCATTTCTACAGAAAAAAAATAGAAAAATTGTCTGTTTCCTGTTTTTTTCAGTTAGCAGATTGGATCGTTTTGGACAGTAACAAGGCGGGAAAAATGCAATAAAACATAAGGGAGGAATGAAAGATGATAAAAAAATACGCGATTACACCGAATGTTGATGCGGATGGCTGGTTTATTGAGGTGGAGAATGTGGCGCCGACAGCTTTGTATACGTCTAAAGACGCCGCTATTGAAAAGGCCAAACAGGTGGCTAAGGAAAACAGTCCGGCAAAGCTTGTCATTTATGACCAGTTTAAAAATGTGGAAGAGGAACTCTCATTTTAGTGAATGAAAGCCTTCGCTGCAGCGAGGGTTTTTTAGCGGTTATCGGTTTATTTCATCCATTGGATGCCTATGTCCATCATCAAATCTGCCGCTTTTTGATACAGATCCCACTCCTCGAGCGAAGCAAATTTTCCCATCAGCTCCTGAAGCTTTAGCCTCACTGCTAAGTATTCTTCGAATGTGACAGCTTTTTCAGTGTCTATTTGGTGTTCCTTCAGCATTTGTTTTAATAAGGACAACGGTGCGTGCATAAGAGCCCTCCTTACCTCATTTATAACGGGCATTTTTCGATTGCTCTATTCCTTTGTTACATCTTCTTACATTTCACATCTGATTCTTGTACAATGGACAGAAGAGAGGAGGGATCTTTTGTGAGACCTTTGCAAATTTCTGCTGAAACTGCACAAAAGCTTGCAGAGTCCTTGAATCTGCCGCTTGAACAGATCATGCATATGCCTCAGCATATTCTGCTGGCCAAAATGGCTGAATTGCAAAAAGAGGACAAATCATAGCCTTCATTCACATACTTGCTTACCTGTTTCGGGATAATATGATGTATATGTTAGAAAAAAGGAGTAACTGCTTTGCCACATCCACAAAATAAAAAAATCCAATCATTTTGGCTGATCGCCGGCATTATCTTTATCGCCTTTAACTTACGGCCCGCGATCACTTCAGTCGGTCCGGTCATCAGCTCTATCCGGGCAGAGCTGCACATGTCAAATGGGGCAGCCGGGTTTTTGACCGCACTGCCGCTGCTTTCATTTGCAGTTCTTTCTCCGCTTGCACCTAAGCTCGGACAGCGCCTCGGAAATGAGCGAACCTTATGGCTAGGTCTCGTGGTACTGTTGATCGGTGTTTTGACTCGTTCTACCGGCTATACTGCCGCTTTGTTTTTCGGAACGGCACTAATCGGAGTCGGGATCGCGATTGGAAATGTACTTTTGCCAAGCTTAATCAAACATAAATACCCTGAAAAGCCAGGGCTCATGATCAGCCTGTATACGACATCAATGAATATATTCGCTGCGTTGGCATCAGGTGTCAGTGTTCCTTTAGCGACCCAGATGGATGGCGGATGGAAACAGGCCTTTCTCTTATGGGGCGGGCTGGCTTTACTTGCATTGCTGATCTGGATACCCCAGCTGCGCCATCGGGATACAGCAAACAAGGCAGTGAAGCTTCAAAACAGTTCCATTTGGGCTTCCAAAATGGCATGGTATGTCACCATCTTTATGGGACTGCAATCGTTTTTATTTTACAGCAGCATCGCTTGGTTTCCTGAAATTCTCCGTTCACACGGGATTGATACGGCAACAGCCGGGTGGATGGTATCACTCATGCAATTTGCGAGTCTGCCTTCCACTTTTCTGACACCGGTTTTAGCTGATCGTGTGAAACAGCAGCGCGGTATCGTTGCAGCGCTGGCCTCAGTTTATTTGATCGGTCTCTGCGGATTATTAGCGGGCGGCAGCCATACATTGCTTGCCATCTGGATGATCATTATCGGTATCGGGCAAGGCTCCAGCATTAGTCTGGCGCTCACTTTGATTGGTCTCCGCAGTGAAAATGCCCAGCAGGCCGCTGCGCTGTCAGGCATGTCTCAGTCATTCGGCTACCTGCTGGCAGCAGTCGGGCCAATCTTTGTCGGCTATCTCTTTGACCAGACGCATTCATGGACGATGCCGATTGTGCTTCTCATTGCTGCCTTGATCGTAATGGGAGCAGCCGGACAGGGAGCCGGACGAGATCGATACATTTTTCAGTCAGCAAAACAAAGAAATTCAGCATAAAAGCGGGGAAGATATCTCCGCTTTTTTCTTTGAATATTTATGATTTATTCATAGGTTTTTCATATTTGTTTTTTACAATGAGACACTATAAAGAGGTGAAAAACGATGAAAACCAAACGATTCGACGCAGCTCTTATTCTTATTTTGCTTACAGCAGCTTTTCTGAATATGTATAACATTTGGCAGGATGACACAGCGAACCAGTACTATTTGGCTGCTGTGAAAAGCATGACGCAAAGCTTCCACAATTTCTTCTATGCGTCATTTGACCCTTCCGGATTTGTCACAGTGGATAAGCCGCCTGTTGTGTTATGGGTTCAAACGATTTTCGCACTGATTTTCGGCGTTCACACGTGGAGTGTGATCCTTCCTCAGGCTCTCGCCGGAGTTGGATCCGTGTTCCTGCTCTATAGAATGATCAAACCGACTTTTGGAGTTGGAGCGGCCCGCATTGCCGCACTTGTCATGGCACTGACCCCTATCGCAGCAGCTGTCAGCCGGACAAACAATATTGACAGCATGCTTGTCTTTACCTTATTGCTCGGTTCAGCTTGCCTGCTTAAGGCAGTAAAACAAGGCAAACTGGTTTGGCTGCTGACGGCATTTGCCCTAATTGGGCTCGCCTTTAATATGAAGATGATGCAAGCATTTATGGTCTTGCCTGCATTTGTGATATTCTACCTGATTGCTTCCCGGGTTGCTCTGAAGAAAAAAATCGGATCTCTGATTCTGTCTCTTGTCCTTCTCACAGGCCTCTCCCTCTCATGGGCGGTTGCAGTGGATTCGATCTCACCCTCCAGCCGGCCTTATGTCGGAAGCAGCCAGACCAACTCCGTGTTAGAACTGGCCTTTGGCTACAACGGCACCGAGCGACTGCTTGGGCAAACTACGGGCCTGGCAAAGGGTGATATGAATGCTGCTGGCGGAGGGAACATGCAGAATCAAGACAACATGCAAGCGCCAAATGGTAACGGTTCATCTTTTTCTCAGAACGGAAATCAATCATTCGGAAACCATTCACAAGCGCCTCAGCCGCCTAACGGACAAACCGGCGCTTCCAATGGAGGCGGAGACACACCTCCCACAGGCGGCAACGGACCTGGAAATGGAGGGCCTGGCGGTGGCGGCGGAAAAAGCATGAATATGTTCGGCACCGGTGATGCTGGACCGCTCCGTCTCTTCCAATCGGCACTTTCCGGTCAAATCAGCTGGATGCTACCATTCGCATTGATCGGATTGCTAGGCGGAATCTTCAGCTGGTATCGTGATCGCCGCGGACAGGCTGCTGAAATGAAAGAAACGCTATTCTGGACGGCATGGCTCGTTCCTGTGGCTGGTTTCTTCAGCATCGCGGGATTCTTCCACCAGTATTACTTGATTATGCTGGCACCGCCGATTGCCGCGCTTTCTGGAATCGGCTGGCACTCGATGTACCGCTTATACCAAAACAATAAAGACTGGTCCAGCTATCTTCTGCCAGCAGCCGTTCTGATCACAGCCGCGTTCCAGGTGTATATCCTGAGTGCTTATACAAGCCAAATCGGCAGTGTATGGATGTACGTACTGGGACTCTTAGGACTCGGGATCACCCTTGCACTTCTGATGCTTAAACGCAATCATCCGTTCAGTAAGCAGCTGACCATCCTCAGCTTGTGCATTCTGCTGCTCACACCAGTCTATTGGTCAGCAACGCCGCTTCTATACGGAGGCAACAGCGTCCTTCCTGAATCCGGCCCGCAGCTCAAAAGCTCGGCAAACAGCGGAAACATGTTCTCTTCAGAGGTCGACAGCGGGCTCCTGTCCTATCTGAGAAAGCACAATACTGGCGAAGAATATTTATTTGCCACTTTGACAACCGTAACGGCTGCGCCATACATCATTAACGAAAATGAGTCTGTTATGGCAATGGGTGGGTTTAACGGCACGGATCCCATTCTGACTGTGTCCGAACTGAAAAAACTAATCAAAGAAGGCAAAGTGAAATACTTTCTTCTCTCAGAAAACAACTCAGGCAACAGCGAACTTGTTTCCTGGATTAAGAAAAACGGAAAAGAAATATCGTCTGAAGAGTACAGCAGTTCCTCCAACAGCACAAACAGCACTCAGCAAGGCATGATGAGAGGAGGACCTGGCGGAGAAAGCCAGCAAACTCTTTATCTCGTGGAATAAAAAAGAGGCTTGGATCAATCCAAGCCTCTTTTTCTATTAAGCTTCTTCTTTTACATGTACCTTTAACACTGCCTGCACCTCAGGATGCAGCTTCACAGGCACGTTTGTGTATCCTAATGCACGAATGCCGTCCGGCAGTTCAAGCTTCCGCTTATCTACTTTAATGTTATGGTCTTTTTGCAGCTGTTCAGTGATTTGCTTGCTTGTCACTGAACCAAATAAACGGCCGCCTTCACCTGATTTTGCGCTAAGTTCAACAGTCAGTTTTTCTAATGTCTCTTTCAAGCTCTTAGCCTGCTCAAGCTCGGCAATGGCTTCTTTTTTCTCTTTCTGCTTTTGTCCGTTTAGCGCGCTGATGTTTGACGCGTTCGCTTCAACCGCGAGGCCTTTTTTAATGAGAAAGTTATGCGCATAACCGTCTGCTACGTTTTTGACTTCACCTTTTTTTCCTTTTCCTTTTACATCTTGTAAGAAAATAACCTTCATCTCTGTACGCCTCCCTCAAAATACTCATCTATGGCGTGCTTCAGCCGTTCCAGCGCTTCAGAAACTGAAATGCCGGACAACTGCGTCGCCGCATTTGTTAAATGCCCTCCGCCTTCCAGCGCCTCCATGATGATCTGCACATTTACCTCGCCAAGTGACCGCGCACTGATACAAACCGTTTGTTCATCCCGTCTCGCCACCGCAAATGAAGCCTCAACCTCACTCATCGACAGCAGCGAATCGGCAGCCTGCGCAATCAGGACTTGATCGAAGTATTCCTCTTCATTTTCAGGAAGAGAAGCAATCGCAATGTTATCTTTATAGAGGACCGTATGCTGGATCAGCTTCGCCCGTTTAATATAGGAATCAACGGTTTCTTTCAGGAACTTCTGCACCAGCACCGTATCGGCGCCTTTTGCCCTTAAATAAGAAGCCGCATCAAAAGTCCGCGAGCCCGTGCGGAGAGAAAAGCTCTTTGTATCCACTATTATACCAGCTAATAGGGCTGTTGCTTCAATCATATTGATTTTTAAGCGTTTCGGCTGATATTCAAGCAGCTCTGTCACCAATTCTGCTGTGGAAGAAGCGTACGGCTCCATATAAACGAGCAGCGGGTCTCTGATAAACTCCTCACCCCTGCGGTGATGGTCGATGACCACGATATGTTCAATTTTATTGACCAGCCGTTCCTCCATAACAAGCGACGGCTTATGTGTATCAACGATCACAAGAAGCGTGTCATCATTAGAAATTTCCATCGCTTCTTCAGGCGTAATAAATCTTGACCACAACTCTTCATATTTTTTGATTTCCTCAATCAAACGCTGCACGCTTGATCCGATTTGATTTGGGTCAATCACAATAAAGCCATCTTTGTTATTTGCCTGTGCCACCTTTAAAATCCCGATCGCTGCGCCGATAGAATCCATGTCGGGGAATTTATGCCCCATGATAATCACATTGCTGCTTTCAGAGACGATTTCCTTTAAGGCATGAGAAATGACGCGGGCCCGCACCCTTGTTCGTTTCTCCATTGGGTTTGTTTTACCGCCGTAAAACTTCACCTTGCCGTTTGGCAGCTTAATCGCTACCTGGTCTCCGCCGCGTCCCAGTGCTAAGTCCAAGCTGGATTGCGCCAAATCGCCAAGTTCTTTCAAGGAAGAGACTGAAGCCCCGACACCGACGCTTAACGTCAGCGCTACACCGTCAAATGAGGTTTTTTCCCGCACTTCATCAAGAATCGAAAACTTCGAATTTTCGAGTTCAGTTAAGATGTGTTCATTAAGCACAGCGATAAAGCGTTCTGAAGACGTCCGTTTCAAGAAGATCCCGTACTCCTGCGCCCAAGCGTTCAGCAGAGATGTCACCTGGCTGTTCATCGTGCTTCTCGTCTGGTCATCCAATCCTTGTGTCACATCATCATAGTTATCAAGGAAAATATAGGCCAGCACGGTTCTTTCGTTTTCATATAGCTTTTCAATCTGGATTTGTTCTGTAACATCAAAGAAGTATAAGAGACGCTCATCCCGTTTGATGACAACCCTAAACTTACGGTCATTCAATGAAACCGTTTCCGATTCCACCTCTTGTTTGATCAGCGGTACCACCGATTCACAAGTATCGTAAAGTGATCTCCCCACTAAAGTGCTTTCATTAAAGCAAGAGGAAAGAAACGGATTTGCCCATTCTATATAATATTGGTCATTAAAAAGCATGATTCCGATCGGCATTTCCATCAATGCCTCTTCACCGACTTTTTTCAACCTGTAGGATAACGTTGAAATATAAGCATCTATCTCTTTTCGAATAAGAGAATCAGCACGTTTAATAAAAAACAAAATAACTGCCAGCAGCAGCACTTCGACGGCTCCTAATATCCAGTTAAAATAAAAGCTGATGAGGATTGTAATGATTGACAGAGCAATCAATGCATAGATGGGATACCGAAACAGCGGTTTTTCATAAAAGCTTGGCATTTCTATCACTCCCCACCATGTGAGTAAAACTCATGTTCACTTCACCTTATTCCTTATATGAAAGCCCATATCTAAGACGCCTAAAATGCGAATGACTGCCATGAATACCGGATGCACAAACCCAAGTACGACAGCAATCACAGCCGCAGCCTTCGGATATTGTTTCTTATGGCAATAGAAAAAGATAAATGATAAACCTTGGATAAAAATCAGAAACCCGAGTATAAACTCCCCATTTAAAGCGATAGAGTACAGCATTTGGCCTTTTTCTAAAGGCAAAAATGAAAGCATGACAACTATCAAATACAGCACTACAACACTTTGCGGAAACTTCAACTCTCTAAAAGGCTTTAGATTAGGAATATCGGGGGAGAATCGCCTTAAGAGCGGCTTAGCGATAAGGTAACTGAGGAAAGCATATATTACCCCCAGCATCACAATAGCTGTTGGGAATAGGTATTGAGCTGTGTCTAATTGATCTCTCATTATACTCAAGTTTTTATTAATTTCTTCTGAATGAACTGAATTTCTCATCATATCCTCTGCAGAATCAATCGCTTCCTGTGATTGTGTTAAGGCCCTATCGATGATATTAATATCCATAAATAAAACACTTAACACAAAAAACATCATAATACATAGCACTGAAACAAAAGAACCAGATAAAATCGCAATTGCAGGATCCTTCTTCTTAAGAAAAAAACCTAAAGCAACACCTGTAAATGCGGATATAATCGCTAAAAAGACCCCAGTAATTGAACTAGTTATAAAAATAACGGGAAGACTTACAATACTCATCCAAAAACCTAATTTTGCCCCATATCTCAATGTGTATAAAATCAAAGGTAGAGGTAAAACCAACCAAAACAGTATTCCAATCACAGGAACATAAACGACCAAAAGCGTGATGATCGCAAACAGACTGATTAAAATAGCACCTTCCATTAATGCTCTCGTTTGTTTCACTTAGTCACCTCGTATCATCTTGAACATACGAATAGAAAAGAGCAGCATAAACGACTGCTCTTTTTTCATCGCTGCAAACGCTTTGCACCGAATGTTTTTATATCATCTCTAAATTTTACTTTTATATTTTAACATAAGTCCAAATCGCAAGTAAAATGACGCTAATGTTTCATGTGAAACATAAAAAAAGGAAAAGACATTCTTGGAAAAGAATGCCCATCACCATTAATGTTTATCATCCATAAAGCCAGAAGATTCTTTGTTTTTCTTTTTCGTTTTTCTGACATACATAAAAATTAAGATCACCAGTAAAATAGTTGTTGCTTGCAGAATGCCGCTGCTAAACAAGAAAAAGTTCTTTATCATGTCCCACATTGAATTTCACCTCTTTGTGCATGTTCTCAACCCGTAGCCTATATAAGGTGAATTTCCCTTTTTAAAAACTTCAAAACATCATGAACAACATTGAGCGTTGGGCATATGCTGATATGGAATCTGATTGATAAAGGAGAATTTTCACATGGATGAACGCAGAACATTGGCTTGGCATGAAACACTAGAAATGCACGAGCTGGTTGCTTTTCAATCAAACGGACTTATTAAACTGAAGAAAATGGTAAGAGAAGTAAAAGATCCTCAGCTCAAACAGCTTTATAACGTGTCTATTCAGGCCGTTGAGCAAAATTTGAGAGAGCTTCTTCCGTTCTTTCCACAGGCTCCGCACAGAGAGGATGAGGAAGAAGAACGCGCAGATAACCCATTTTACAGCGGTGACCTGCTCGGTTTTGCCAAAACGTCTGTCCGCAGCTATGCCATCGCCATTACAGAAACAGCAACACCTCAATTAAGAAACGTACTGGTCAAACAGCTGAATGCTGCCATCCAGCTGCACGGCCAAGTTTATCGATACATGTATCAGCATGGATACTATCCGTCTTACAACCTTTCTGAACTGTTGAAAAATGACGTCAGAAACGCCAACAGAGCCCTTTCAATGAAATAAAACAAGCAGCAAAGGAGTTCCCTTTGCTGCTATTTTTGCTGATCCTTCAGCAAGCCGTTCGTACGATAAGATTCCAGCACGTCTCTGTTGGATTCTCCCCATTCTTTCATTTGCAAAACAATCGGTTCAAGTGTTCGCCCGAATTCCGTCAGAGAATACTCAACCTTCGGCGGCACCTGTTGATAAACCTCACGATGCACGATGCCGTCCGCTTCCAGCTCCCGCAGCTGAAGAGTAAGCATTCTTTGAGTAATATTCGGGCAGATTCGCCGAAACTCATTAAACCGTTTCTTGCCCTCTATCATGTGATAAAAAAGAATTCCTTTCCACTTTCCGCCAATGACATCTAGCGTAAATTCAACTGGACAGCCTTCTTTGTTCGGGTATATATTCTTTTTTTCACTCATTTATGACCCTCCAATAGTACCTTTTTTGATACTACATTACATTTTGCAACTAAGCTACCCAGTATTTTACACAGCTTTTCTCCTCAGCTCAAAGAAAATGCTTCTTATTCACATCAATTTTTAAGGGTTTGCATGATTACACCTGCAGCAAGACGTGTTAAACTATATAAAGATGACACTACTTAAAAAAGGATAGGAGCTATCATGGAAAAGATACTTATTTTCGGACACCAAAACCCAGACACAGATACGATTTGTTCTGCGATTGCTTATGCTGATTTGAAAAACAAACTCGGCTTCAATGCTGAGCCTGTCCGTCTTGGACAAGTAAACGGCGAAACACAATACGCGCTTGACTATTTCAAACAAGAAAGCCCGCGCCTTGTTGAAACAGCTGCAAACGAAGTAAACGGCGTTATCCTGGTTGACCATAACGAACGCCAGCAAAGCATCAAAGACATTGAAGATGTTCAGGTTTTAGAGGTTATCGACCATCACCGCATCGCCAACTTTGAAACAGCTGAGCCGCTTTACTATCGTGCTGAGCCTGTAGGCTGTACGGCTACGATCTTAAACAAAATGTACAAAGAAAATAACGTGAAAATCGAAAAAGAAATTGCCGGCCTGATGCTGTCTGCGATCATTTCTGACTCACTGTTATTCAAATCCCCAACTTGCACGGACCAAGACGTAGCAGCAGCAAAAGAGCTTGCGGAGATCGCTGGCGTAGATGCTGAAGAATACGGCTTGAACATGCTGAAAGCAGGCGCTGATCTAAGCAAGAAAACAGTGGAAGAGCTCATTTCTCTTGATGCGAAAGAATTTACACTCGGCAGCAAGAAAGTCGAAATCGCACAAGTAAACACAGTGGACATTGAAGATGTGAAAAAACGCCAAGCTGAATTAGAAGCTGTGATCTCAAACGTTGTGGCTGAGAAGAATCTTGATCTGTTCCTTCTTGTTATCACAGATATCTTAGAAAATGATTCACTTGCCCTTGCAATCGGTAACGAAGCAGCAAAAGTGGAAAAAGCGTTCAACGTGACATTAGAAAACAACACAGCTCTCTTAAAAGGCGTTGTGTCCCGTAAAAAACAAGTCGTTCCTGTCTTAACTGACGCAATGGCTGAATAAGCAAAAAGCATCCCGTGTAGGGATGCTTTTTCTTATTCACCCAGCTTTTCAATCTGTCCCATCACATCAGTGATTTGCTTTGCGTTTTGGACCAGATCTGACTGCTCCAAATCTTCAAGTGATACCTTGCCTTCCTCGACTTGTTTCAACACCTCTTCAGCGCTTTTCTGCAAGGTTTCGTTATGCTCCTGAATGGTTTGATGAATCTCCGCTGCGGCATCAGGCGGTGCTAACTCATTAAAATCAGCGGCAGCCTTCTGAATCGACTCAAGCTGCGCTTCAAGGTTTTCTTTCGCCTCGGTGTCATTTACAGCTTTCTCAGCCAATTCAGGCGCTTCCTCTGCAAATGTCTTCACCTTCTCCACATACCCCGCTGCCTCACCCGTATAGTTCAACCCGTCGTTCACCTGATCAAGCATGCCGCATCCGCCTGCACTCAAAAGACCCACTCCGGCAAGTACTGTCAAAATAATCTTCATTGTCAGCCTCCTCAACGTTTCTTCTTCACTGTTTCTTTTAAGATCGGAATCAATTTCTCTTTCGCTAACGGCAGCCCTTTCCTCACCAACTCACGCTTCAGCCACTTTTTCAACGTAGACATCCTGACGCTCCTCTCCCTTTTTGATAAAAATGAAAAAAACTCCACCAATTTGGTGAAGTTCCGAAACAAAAAGACCTTCACCAAATCAGATTTGGCAAAGGTCTCGCTAACAATTAGATTGCCAGCAAAGCCGAGGACATCTTGTCCCGTAATGACGACTTTACTGTGAAAGCTACTCCCCTTTGGAGTGTTCATTTTTATTACTTTCATTCTAAAGCACCCATCTGTTCCAGTCAAATTCCTTCCGTTTACATAAAAGCGCGCTGTGGTATTTAAAATTTGAATGGTTTTTCCATCAGGAGATCATGCTATGAAAGAGGAGGTTTTCATCATGAGTCAAGAGCGTGTGAAACGGCCTGGGCATACCAGATGGTACATATCTTCGTTACTTAGCGGCATTATTATTCTTAATTATTTTGACCGAGTGGCCATCTCTGTAGCGGCACCTGCGATACAAGATTCGTTTCACCTTACTGCAACTGAACTCGGCATCGTATTTTCCATTTACACGTATTCCTATACACTGATGCAGCTGCCTGTCGGAAGTTTGCTGGACCGGTTTGGGGTGGCATGGGTCACAAGGGTTGGAATGACAATATGGAGCTTTTTAACGATCCTTCTTGCTTTTTTACAGGGGAAATTGCTGCTGTATCTGTTCCGGTTTCTCATTGGGCTGACGAGCGCCTCTGCGTTCCCTGCTGCCTCTAAGGCAACCGCTTTATGGTTTCCTCCAAGTGAGCGGGGATTGGCAAATTCACTGTTCGATTCAGCCGCCAAGTTTTCAAACGTCATCGGAGCGCCATTGGTCGCCTTTCTTGTCACAACGTTTGACTGGCGTGTCGCCTTTTTGACGATTGGATGCATCAATGTGCTGTTTACGATCTTTTTCTGGCAGTATTATGAACAGCCTGAACGGCACAAACGCATTTCCAAAAGTGAACTCAACTATATTCAAAAACACAACACCATTAATACAGAGCAAATCCCTTACAAAACGGGTCCGCTTTTAAAAAAGCTTTTCACCAACCGCAAAGTATGGGGCTTAATGATCGGATTTACAGGGTACGGGTATACATTCAATCTGCTGCTTACCTGGCTTCCGACTTTCTTTAAACATACATACGGGATGGATCTCATGTCGTCCGGTTTATTTACAGCCGTGCCGTGGCTGATCTCAACCATTTCTGGAATCGCTGTCGGCGGATGGCTCGTCGATTATTTTATTAAGAAAGGCTATCCAAACACCAAGGTGTATCGAACCGTAATCATAGTCGGGATGAGCTTCGGCTTTTTCTTTTTGGGCTCCATTCTGACGAACAATATTACCGTAGCGATTATTTGTATTTCCATCGGGCTCGCTGGAATTTCTGCTACCGCTCCGGTTGGCTGGTCCATCTCCGCTGAGCTCGCGCCGATCGGTTCCGTATCCATGCTGAGCTCTATGGTGAACCTCGCAAACAACCTGTTCGGAGGCATTATTGCTGCATCACTGACAGGGTATTTGTTTGATGTGACAGGCTCCTTTACGCTCAGCTTTCTGGTAGCCGGTTTTGTGCTGTTGCTGGGCTTGGTTTTTTATGTGTTTGTATTAGGGGAAGTGAAACGGATTAAACTATAGAACATGAAAAAGAGAGCTGCCAGTTGGCAGCTCTCCCATTACATCAAAGAATCCGGCCCGTCCCCATTTACCTTCTCCTCGTCCTGTTCCTCTATATCAAGCCCCGAAGCTAGCATTTCCTGCTCTATCTGTTCGAGCACCTGCTCGTTTTTTCCTTGAAGACCACCTTCATAATGAAAAGCATCCTGTGTGCCGTTTTCCTCTATTGTCGCTAAAATATCGTGGATATCATTATGGTCTCCTGAAATGGAGCCGAATCCTTGGTTTTGTTTTTTATAATTCACAAAACCGCTGGGGAGGTTGTTTCCGAGGTTTACACATGATGCGCCTTCAACCGTACCAATGGAAATGGAGCCAATAAAAAAAGAGGGAGAAAACCGTTTCACGTTAAACATCCTTTCCCTGATTGATGGTATACGGCACTGGTTTTCCGTCTATTTTGACCTCAATATCATCTTTTTTTGTTTTCTTTAATCGAGACTGCGATGTGGATTTCTGATGAACATGAGGAGAGAATACGTTGCCAAGATTCAGCATCCCGCTTAGCTCCTGTACATCCAGGTGATCGAGATGAAACGCTAAATCGTCTAAATGCAGCTTCTCTACATTCAATTCCTGTACATCCATCTTCACAAAAACAGAAGGGGTGCGTTTCTCCTGGGAGGATTGTTCAAGCGTATTGACTTTTTGGGCTAATTCTTCAAGCTTTTTTAGGACCTCATCTATGCTCATATACGCCATCCCTTTTTAAAAACTTTTCTCCACAGCTCCCGCATTTCCTTTGATTTTATTATGTTTCCCCTTTATGGCGCCAAAACCTTCATTGATAAAGGTTTCACTTTTTCTGCCTTTTTGGACATTTGTTCCGACAAAGAGGCCAGAAGAATTTCTCAGATGGTTAACCCGCAAAGAACCGTATTTGATAGAGGTCATCACTCTTCTCCTTTTTCATTAGTGCGGTGCGGAACGGTAACCGTTACTATTCCGCTTTCAAATTTCGCACGAATCTGACGCAGATCATACTCTTCGGGAATGGCGATCTCCCGTTTGAAAGGGCCGTAAAACCGTTCTCTGGCGATCCACTCTTGTTCCTCTTCCATCGGCTGGGGGGTAATCTTTCCTTCAATGATGAGTGTGCGATTCTTTTGGCTGATTGACATATCCTCTGCACGTGCACCAGCTGCATCAATGGTTATCGTCAATCTGTGGTTTGTTTTTATGAGATCGGCTCTCGGTTCGACAAAGGGAGCAATTTCGCGCAGCAGCTCAGCGAAATCCTTTCCCATCATTTCCTTCACACGGGGATAAAAATGAGATTTTGGCATAAATAAAAACCCCCTGCACATAGCCATACATCTTTAGAATCTATAACTATGCTTATGTGCTTTTTTTGGAGGTATGCTAAAAGAAAACTATTCACCGTTAAAGAGTTTGATTTTGTACACTTGGCGATATATTTTGGTTATTCATGACACCGTCCATGCCATCAGGGTCAATAACCGTTGAAACATTCCCCTGGTTCAAGACATTTCCTGCGAAGAAGCCGATTCCGTTATTTACTTTACGATGCGCAGCCCATCCGGGTAACTGATTTTCTCCAATCGCGATGGCTGTATTTGTCTGCTGGGAATTCACATTGATTGCACCGAGTGTAAAACCGATAGCCAAACAAATCCTCCTCCTTTTCAAACCAAGGCAGCCTCTTAAAAGTAATCATTTATTTGACAGTCATTTTCGTCGTTATCTATCACGAATGACGAGTTTTGAGTGTTTTGAATCGTGCCTAATAACCTTCCCTGGCCGGACGTTCGTTTACTATGTGAACTCCAGCCGGTAAGTTCGTTTTCGCCAACTGAAATGGCGGCACATGTATCCAGAACGTTAATATTCATTTCTCCAACATCAATATCATTCTGGTTTTCTCCCGAGTTCCCTTCAAAGGAAATCCTGTTTTCATGATGAATCGGCGTATCTACCTCATCGTTATCTATCACATAGCTAAAATTATGAGACACCTGGGAGTTGGTCATTGATCCGAGTCCGTAATTGTTTTTCCGATGCGAAGACCAATTATGCGCATAATTGGTTCCGATAAATATTCCTGAGGAGGTATCAATTGAAATCACGCTAATGTTGCTGACTTGAACCTGGTTTACTGCTTGTCGATGATTCAATCTTATTCAGTCCTTGATATGTCTTTTCAGTCCATTACTTTACAATATGTTTTACATCGATTATTGGTTCGGGTTCTTTTTCAAGCAGTATCTGACTTGGACACGTCCGTAAGCTAAAGACCAATTAAATCCGTACCATATGAATTATCGATTACGCAAAGCCACTCGCCTTGCGCATTCTTCTTAAAGACATAGGTCGCCCTTCTTTCCATCGCATACTCGGAGTCCTTTTTATCCGAATCAAGCAATGTCTGAGAAAGGACGAGGACAGTGTCACCTGCTTCCAGCATGATCATTTCTCCTTGTGTCGGCACAATATGATGATTAAAATAGTTCGCGATCGTGATAAACGCTTTTTTGATTTCTTCTTTGCCTCGCGCGATCATGCCAGGCTTCACAACTAAAATGGCATCTTCCGAGTAGTAATTCATCAGTGTATCAAAATCTTCATTTTGGATTGCCAAATCACACGCAGAGATGATGTCTTTCAATTGCTGTTCCAAATGAATTCCCCCAATCATCATGATTGGATATATTATACAATGTTTGACACGCTGAAACCGTAAAAACAAAATGAAAAGGATCCCTATTTCCTATATAATCAAATAGATATATTTAACAAAGTACCCAAGTGAAGGGGTGGACAATTTTGTCTGCGGAAGTAACGTTACATGACCATATACATCATGATTTAAGCGCGGATTGCCAGTATTGTTTTGGCTTGTGCTGTGTCGCCTTGCCTTATGCGAAGTCGGCAGATTTTGCTTTTGACAAAGACGGAGGCACGCCTTGCCGCAACTTACAATCAAACTATCAATGTTCGATCCATAAAAATCTCAGAGAAAAAGGATTTCGAGGCTGCTCTGCATATGAATGCTTTGGCGCCGGCCAAAAAGTATCCCAAATCACTTATGAGGGAAAGGATTGGCGAAACAGCCCCGAAACGGCCAACGAGATGTTTGGCGTTTTTCCTATCATGCAGCAGCTGCATGAAATGCTCTGGTATTTACATGAAGCTCTTTCTATAGATATAGCCAAGCCGATTCACCCTGAACTGAGAACCAGTTTCGAAAAAATAGAAAAGCTCACCAGACTCAGCAAAGAACGCCTGCTGACACTGCAGGTGGACGAGCATCGAGCTGAGGTCAATAAATGGCTGTTAAAAACGAGTGAGCTGGTGCGTGCCCAAGCCCGCAATCCAAAACTCCCGAAAAAAGTCAGCCGGGGAAGTGTCCTGATCGGTGCAAAACTAAAAGGGCTTGATTTGCGAGGAGCAAATCTAAGAGGAGCGCTGCTCATAGCCGCAGATCTGAGAAATGCCGATTTGAGAATGACAGACTTTATCGGTGCAGATATGAGAGACGCTGATCTCAGCGGCGCCGACCTGACCGGATGCATCTTTCTGACACAGGCACAGGTGAACGCCGCCAACGGTGATTCGAACACAAAGCTGCCGCCGTCTTTACGAATCCCTGCCCATTGGAAATAAAAAAGGACCCGCTTACGGTCCTTTTTTTACTGTCATCAATTCAATCCTTTTTCGTTCCTTTTATCCGGCATTTTCACACTTTTTGCCAAGTATCCCGACAGCCATAACGCAGCCAGCAGCATGAAGGTGATCATACCGACCACGCCCAGCCAGTGAAAAGCAGACCAGAATAGCCCTCCGACTGTTCCGCAAACGCTTGAACCGGCGTAATAAAAAAACAAATACAGCGATGAAGCCTGTGCTTTGTTGTAAAGAGCTCTCCTGCCCACCCAGCTGCTGGCAACTGAATGCCCTCCGAAAAAACCGAATGTAAAGAGGGCAATCCCCAGTATTTTCACTGCCAGCATACTGTTTATCGTGAATAAAGCACCTGCAATGACAATGAAAATATTCATCACCAGTATTTTCGGATAGCCATACCGATCAACCATCCTTCCAATGAAAGACGAGCTGAAAATGCCTACAATCATCACAATAAAGATCCAGCTGGCAAATGCTTTATTAAGCGAGTACGGCGGGCCCAGCAGCACATACACAATGTAATTAAACAATGCAACATTGCTTCCGAGCAGCAAAAAACCAATGAGAAATAAGCTGAATAGTTTGCGGTCTCTCAAGTGGCCGATCAGAGACATTCCCAACTTCCCGAGCTTCAATTTTCTTGGCGTAAAATGCCTGGATGGAGGCAAATTTATAAAAAATATAACACTAGCAATCAAACTAATGACACCAATTGATCCCATCGCCATATGCCAATTCACGTACTCGCTCAGAAGCCCGGAAACGATCCTTCCAAAAACGGCGCCGATTGCATTTCCGCTGATATACAGTCCCATCGCTGATCCGAGACTTCCAGGTTCAATTTCTTCTCCAAGATAAGCCATCGCAATTGACGGAAGGCCTGCGAGCGCAACGCCTTGAATAGTTCGCAATACGAGCAGCGTATGAAAGTTCGGACTGAAGGCCGATGCCAGACAGAGAACCGATGCGGCCAGCATGGAAATACCCATAATCGGCTTGCGACCCCATACCTCTGATAATGAGCCAAAGACAAGCATGCTCACTGCTAACAGCATTGTGGTAACGGATAAAGAGAGGCTCGCCGCAGTAGGCGTCACATGAAATTCCCGCGTGAATTCCTCCATGAGCGGCTGTACGCAATAAAGAATCGCAAATGTATTGAAGCCTGCGGCGAAGAAAGCAAACGTAATTTTACGAAAAACCGGTGTGCCTTTTTGAATGTATGTCATTGGGGTTTTATCTGCCCCTCCGCATGTTGTTGAGCACTGCAATTCATATAAAACCATCCTTTATTCTTCCGATTTCAAACATCCTCGAGTCTGTTTATACTTTTATCTTAGCACCGTCGATATATGATGTATAATGCATATAAAATATTCTTTTGATGCTTATATGTAATAAGGGAGGAATGATGATTGGAATGGGAACAACTTGAATATTTTCAAACCCTGGCCCGGATGCAGCACGTGACGAAAGCCGCAAAAAGCCTCTCCATCACACAGCCTGCACTTTCACGCTCTATCGCCAGGCTGGAGAATCATTTAGGCGTCCCGCTTTTTGACAGGCAAGGACGATCCATTACCTTAAATCAATACGGACACATCTTTTTGCGACGGGTGCAGGCGATGATGAAGGAGTACACCGAAGGAAAAGAAGAAATCCAAGCTTTATTAAAGCCAGACCAAGGCGTAGTCTCTCTCGGTTTTTTGCATACATTAGGCACTACGCTCGTGCCCGATCTCATCGGCTCCTTTCAGCAGGAATACCCCAACATTGCCTTCCAGCTGAAGCAAAACCACTCTTATTGGCTGCTTGAACGATTAAAATCCGGTGATCTCGACCTCTGTCTGCTCGCTTCGATTAAGCCTGAAAATCCGATCCAATGGATCAAGCTATGGAGTGAAGAGCTCTTTTTATTTGTGCCAATTGATCACCCATTAGCCAATCGTGAGAGCATTACCCTGACCGAGATTGCCGGGGAACGGTTCATTTTATTGAAAAAAGGCTACGCGCTTCGAATGACGGTCGATGAGCTGTTTGAGAAGGCTGATATACAGCCGAACATTATGTTTGAAGGAGAAGAAGCCGCCACTGCCGCAGGTTTTGTGGCAGCCGGACTGGGCATATCTATTCTGCCAGACCTGAAAGGCTTAGACCAAAGCAAAATCGCCAAAATCCGCGTCAGCTGGCCGGAATGTCAGCGTGTCATAGGGATTGCCTGGATAAAAGGCAGATTTTTATCACCGGTTGCTGAGACCTTTAAACAATATGTCATCAGCCATTTTTCGGAGTAAGGGAGGATTCAAGCATGAAGGTCAAAAAAATCACGTCAGAACAAGATTTACATACAGCGTTTGAAATCAGAAAGACAGTATTTGTAGAGGAGCAAGGCTGTCCCATTTCGGATGAATTCGATGAGTTCGATACACTCCACGGTGACTGCCGGCACATTCTGGCTTATCATCAGAATGTACCCGTTGGCACTGCACGCGTCCGTATCGTTGGCCACGCGGGAAAACTGGAACGAATCTGCATTCTGAAGCCTTACCGCAAATTCGGTCTGGGAAAAGTAATCGTCGGTGCATTAGAACGTATTGTGAAAGAACAAGGTTTTTCTGCCTTCAAACTGCACGGCCAGACACAGGCGGCAGGCTTTTATGAAAAGCTAGGCTATCAGACTGCATCAGAAGAATTTATGCTGGATGGCATTCCGCATGTGCTGATGACAAAACAGGACGATTCTGCGCTATAGATTATTCACAAATTTGTCACTTATGAGCATGAACGGTTCATTGGTATACTAATCACCGATTATAGAGAGAAGGAATGATTGTATGCCAGCAAATAAAAAAGAAGGCCTTATATTTGGCGTGATGATGTGCTTTGGAATGGTCTGCGTCATGTCGATTTACAACGCCATCATTAACGGAGCCATTCAGGATTTTTCAATGATGACCGTTTTTGAAATGGCCATCGGTTTTATGGTCGCCCTCCTGTTAGATTTACTGTTAGTGGGCCCCCTCGCCAAGAAGATTGCATTCAGCATGCCGTTCGACAAGACTAAAAAAATATATGTCATCCTTGCCATGTCAACTTGTATGGTGATCGGCATGGTGCTTTGTATGTCTGTGTTCGGTTTAGTGACAGCGGTTCTGGCAAATGGGCTGAACGGAGACAGCCTCTTCAGCACTTATCTTATGATTGTGTTGAAAAATTTCATCCTAGCTTATCCGTTGCAATTACTGATTATGGGCCCATTAGTAAGAGGGATTTTCATGAAATTTGTAAAACCAAAGCTCACAGCTGCAGTTTAACTAGAAAAGGGGTGAGCCTGACGCTCACTCCTTTTTCTAACGAATCAAATGTAAAACAAGCTCCGCAAAAGCCTCTGCGGCAGGCAGCTGCCATTTTTTCTTTTTGAGTAACAGGTGTGAGTAAATCGGATCGAGGGCTTCACCATGCTGAAGAATTTTCAGCTTAAGTTTTTCACTTCCATTAATCCCTATACCTTACCACATAGTTTTTATACAATTCTTCGTTATAAAGAATTTCTGCGCCATGTGAAGAGCAAATGAGCGTTGGTTTGATTTGATCTATGATTGAGCCGCTATCGATGTTCTCATTTATATCAACACTGAATCTTCTTATAGGTGGGTGTAAATCCTCCTTACTCGTGATAAAAAGGTCGCCCGTTAATAGAGTACGATCGATTTTATGATAATACACGACATGCCCCGGGGAATGTCCGGGTGTTAAATCATATTGCAGAGGCAAGTGAGCAAGCGTTTGCTCTGTCAGCGGCTGAACAATATGGGCTACCCCTGTGTTCTCTGCTTCATTTTTGTTTGGATAAGGCGCTTCTCCATTGATATATATAAGTTCTTTCTGGTGGGCATAAATCGGAAGATCAAATCTCTCTAACCATTTTGATGCACCTCCGATATGATCACTGTGGCCATGGGTAAGCAAAATGGCTTTTGGATTGCCGATCGCTAACGCTGCCCTAATTTGAGCATCAGCAAAACGTTCTATCCCCGTATCAACAATATAAACATCATCGCCATCTTTAATAAACCAAGTATGAACCGGGACACGAAGGGGAACATCAAGCTCAAATTCACATTGAAAGACATGTTCTGATAGTTGTCTCAAGTTCATCAAAACCACTCCCTTTGGAAATTTCTTGCTATCATTACTGTAATACAAATCAATTCAATATGTAACTACGCACGTTTTTGTAACTTGCATTGTGAAATGATCGAAACAGGAAATTGGCCCTTCCCGGACTCATATTTGGTTCTGTCGATAAGGTACATTTTGTACATTAATAATCCCTTTTGTTCCCCTTCTTCACATACTCCCAATCACGTTCTACATTTTTCCTCACTCTATGAAGGAGTGCAGAAATGGTTTCCTTTTCCTCATGTGTAAAACCAGACAAAGCGACTTCCGTGGAATGTTCTCCTTCTCTTCTTAACAAGGGATACACCTTTTTCCCTTTCTCAGTCGGGAACAATTTTTTTATTTTTTTATTTTGCTCATCTGGCAGTTTTTGAATAAATCCCTGCATTTCCAGCTTCTTAATGGCCCGCGCGGCCGTTGTCCGGTCCACTTTTATCATTTCCGCCAGCTTCTCTTGAATAATTCCCGGATTTTCATATATGCGTACGAGATAGAGATACTGCCCTCTTGTTAAGTCCAAATCTTTAAATTCGATATTGCTTATGGAATCCAACGCTCTTGCTATCATGCCGATTTCACGCAAAATATCATTCATTCTAAAACTCCTCACGTATTTTTGTTGTAATTACAACAAAACTGTTTTAACCTTACTATTATAAGACCACATGCATGCTGGACAGTCCAGACTAATATCAGAAAAGGATTGATTTAGATGAGTATAAAAAGAATAACAACTGAAGCGGATTTACATGAAGCTTTAAAGATTAGAAGAGGCGTTTTCATTGAGGAGCAACATGTGTCTGAAGCCGATGAGTTCGATGAATTTGATACGCTTCAGGAACAATGCCAACATATCTTGGTATATCATGAGAATCAGCCTGTCGGCACCGGCCGTGCGCGCATCGTTGGCCATACAGCAAAGCTGGAAAGAATCTGCATCCTAAAACCTTACCGTAAGTACGGATTGGGGAAGATCATCGTAAGCGGGTTAGAGGAAATCATGAAAGAAAAAGGACTGACTTCATATAAGCTGCATGGTCAAACACAAGCGGCAGGCTTTTATCAAAAACTGGGCTATCAGACTTCTTCACAGGAATTTATGGAGGACGGCATCCCTCACGTCTTGATGACAAAAGAAATATCGCGGAATATAACATGAAATATATGTATTACGGAATAGGCATACTTATATTAAGTTTGGGCATTTCCTTAACCATACAATCAGGACTGGGCACATCATCCTTCGATGCCCTTTTGGTTGGTCTGTCAAAAGAAATCGGTCTTACCGTAGGAAGCTGGGAGGTCCTTATTTCTGTGATCCTCTTAATCTGCAACGCTATATTAACGAGAAAAAAACCTATTTTGCTGGGCTTGATTACAGCATTCATTACTGGAATAGGCATTGACCTATGGTTGTTTGTTGTAAAAAACACCATCTATCTAAACGCGTTGTTAAGCAAACTGATTTGTTTCGGAATTGGTTTGGTGCTCATCGGTCTTGGAACAGCCATCTATCTTCAGACGAAGTTTGCATCAACGCCCATCGATCATTTGACACTTATTATCCGAGATCTCACCAAAAGAACAATCTTGTTTTCAAGAACATTGGTATACGCTCTTTTCTTAGTATTAGCCATCATCTTTAAAGGCCCTATCGGCATCGGAACCCTATTAACCGTCTGTTTGGGAGGAATGCTCCTTCACGTTTTTATGCCTATTGTGGAAAGACATTTCTTATCAAAGAATAGAAGAGGTTATTAAGAAACCTCTTCTCGATCCAAAAAACGAAACGCAAAACAAGCCCCGTTTCGTTCGTCAATTCTTTATCTCTGGTACTGTTGAGATTTTATAATCAATTAAAATTTATAGTACCAAAAAATCGCAATTTCATTTGCTGTTGGAAAGTTGGAATAAAGCATCGTATCAACCGCACCTATTATAAAGTGATGTTTGGCATAAAAATGACAAGCTGAAACATTAATATCTTGGGTTTCAAGCATAAGACCACAAAAATGATTCTCCTTTGCCCACTCAATCGCTTTATGTAATAATGCTGTTCCAACACCTTTTTTTCTATAGTCTTTTGCCACGGCAATGTCCTCTATTAGTGCATACCCATTCCAGTTAGAACGGATCTTAATCCGGCCAATGCAGTTGTTTTCAAGATAATATAAAAAAGCCGCTTTCCCCTCTTCTTCAACATAACTAACATCCATGTCATCATCTTCATATTGTTTAAAATAAGGTTTGGAAAATCGTTCCTCAGTATATGTCCAAACACCGTTTTCAAAAGCAGGTATCATTCTCCCAAAAACAACGAAAGGTTCGTTTGGTTTATTAAAATCTTTCATATTCAAATGAGTCATTTTCATGATCATATCAATCTCCGCCAATCGAGAAATATTTAGAAAAATCATTTCGACACTATTCAATAACAGCTTCCAAAAGTGCACTCTTTAACATTACCTTTTATATAGCGATTTTTCTATTTCACTATCATAATGAGGTATTTCACCAGAAAGGCTTGTGGTACATTAAAAAGGAACAGAAACAAGAGAAAAGAAGATGATCCCATGCCCACTAATAATAAAACTCGCCCACACCCCTGTTGTCTAGTACCCATGGAAAAAGGAAGCTTCGCCAAAGCAAAAAAACTTATATTAGTAAGGATGAGAAACAGCTTCTGCCATTGGTGACATCTCTATTGAAGCATCCATAGGACAACCAAGGATCGCTCTTTGATTTTTCCAAGAAGAAATGAGAGTGAATAAAGGAGTAATGGAGTATGTTAACAAGAGAAGACATCTTTAAACACGTCAAAGAAAAATACGGCACATCGCCTGATTATCCGTGGGAGAAATACCCAAACTATGCTTCTTTGAGACATGAATCAAACAAAAAATGGTACGGTCTTATTATGAATGTTCTCCCGGAAAAATTAGGCTTGGAAGGACGTGACGAAATAGATATTCTAAATCTAAAATGTCCCCCTGAAATAAGTGATAGCTTAAGAAATGGCAAAAATATCTTTCCTGGATATCATATGGATAAGGAACATTGGATTTCACTTGTTTTGGAACGAACAGATCCAGCAGGCGAAATTTATTACTTAATCGAGCAGAGCTTTCATTTAACCAAGTGAAGATAAAGAGAGTGTCCTGCTAATCAAGCTACGAAGATTAGTGGACACTTTCATTTTAGGATATTGTTCTTCTCTCTGTCCACAAACGCAACTTAGTCCATCTGGTGCGAGAGTGGGAGAAGAATTTCTACCAACTTCTTATATAAAAGGATGAATAGTTATGACAAATAACTTAAAACAGAGAAGAATAATTTTAGATTTAGCAGTTACTTTAGATGGTTTTATTGAAGGGAAAAATGGAGAAGTTGATTGGTGCATTATGGACCCTGATATGGGGTTTACTGATTTCTTAAATCAAATTGATACTATTTTATATGGTAGAAAAAGCTACGATTTATGGGGACAATATATTCCAAAAAATGAAGACCCTGATACAGAAAAGGAAATTTGGAAATTAGTTCATAGTAAAAAGAAATATGTTTTTTCCAGAACACAAAATGAGATTGATAATCAAGCCATATTTATAAATGATAATATTCTTGAAGAAGTAAATAAATTGAAGAAAAAGCCTGGTAAAGACATCTGGCTATATGGTGGAGCGAGTCTCATTACAACTTTTATAAATTTGGGGCTTGTTGATGAATTTAGATTATCTATTCACCCTGTTGTTTTGGGACAAGGAAAACCGTTGTTTATTGATGTAAAACAGAGGATAAATTTAAAAATGGTGAATACAAGAACATTTTCCTCTGGCGTTGTGCAAATCGTTTATCATTGGAATGGCTAAAAAAATCTTTCCCTCCAAAATATACATTGTAAGGTAACACTCGACAGTTATTTTTCTTATTGAACTAAAGGGGAATCCTAAATAATGGGTTCCCCTTAATACTATGGAATTATCAACATCGAATTTTAACAGAGCCCAAAATATCTTTTCCTGTAATAAAAGAAAAGAAGACTGAAAAGGACAAATTAACATAATTAAACATTATAGTATATTTTATTCTCCCTCTTTTAAGTAAATCAGCTAAGTTTTGTATTTATAAAAAAACGAAAGAAGATGATCCCATGCCCACTAACAATAAACCCAATAGATTAATCGCTGAGAAGTCTACTTATTTTACTTCACATGCTCACAATCCTGTTGACTGGTTCCATGGGGAGAAGAAGCCTTCGAAAAAGCAAAACGCGAAAACAAACCCGTTCGTCAGCATCGGTTATTCGACTTGCCATTCGTGGCCTAGGATAATCCACTCGTGCGGAACTCCATTAACAGAAGCCATTTTAAACGATAATACCATGTGTTCTAATAATACAGTTTACCTTTTATGTCATTCATTATCTAAAACCTGTAATCCGTAACCATGCGGTAGCAGGTTTTTTTTATTTACTTGACTTAGAGTTAACTCTAAGTTGTAAACTAACTCTAATCAAAAGAGAGGGATGATGTTTGTTGTATTCCATTAGTAAAGCTGCTGAGAAGACTAGTATTAGCTCGTATACATTAAGATATTACGAAAAGATTGGGTTACTTCCCCCACCAAAACGAAAAAACAGTGGAAGGCGTTTTTATACAGAGACTGATATTCAGTTCATGACATTCCTGAAAAGTTTAAAGGAAACAGGTATGTCTTTGGAGGATATTAATGAGTTTGTCAAAGACGGCTGCATTTTGGAAAAAATCAATTCAGATGTTAAATCAGCACAACTCTCCCCATCTATAAATAAACGTATTGAGATTTTAACCAAGCACTTAGAGAAAATGGAGATTAAAAAAAGGGAGCTGGAAGAAGTAATTTCTACTACAAAAGGAAAACTGGATACATATTATTCAATTTTGAAAGAGGAAGTGGAAAACAAATGAAACATTTAAATATATATCTGATGTTAATTGGCTTCTCTATTTTTACAGGAGCTACTTTTAATCTTGCAAAATATACGGTAGGATATTTTTCTCCATCGTCCTCTGCGGCATGGCGTTTCGGTTTAGCTGCTGCGGTGATGCTCCTCATTTTGATTTTTACTGAAGGTATAAAGAAGAGTCAATTACGGAAAAACGCCGTTTCATACATTGTTCTCGGAATTATAGGAATATTTGGATTTAACGCCTTGTTTTTTATTGGTTTGAAATACACATCTCCCGTTAACGGAGCATTAATAATGGGGCTGAATCCTTTATTAACAGCAATTCTCGCTCGAATTATCTTAAAGGACAACATGACAAAAAAACAAGTGCTCGGCATATTCTTTGCATTCATCGGTGTATTGCTAGTCATTACACAAGGTTCTATCGAAACCATTAAAACCTTATCAATTTCAGGCGGAGATTTAATAATCTTTACAGGTAACGTTTGTTGGGCACTTTATGGTGTACTTGGACGGCGGTTTGTAAAAGATGGCACTCCGCTATCTACAACCACTTATACGATGGTTATCGGGGCTGTTAGTTTAATAGTAGTTTCATTATTTACATCCAAACCTGTTTCTTTATCGAACATCCCGATTGGAGTTTGGGGGGCAATTGCCTTTATGGCTTTCTTTACAAGCGTTTTGGGTTACCTATGGTGGAATCAGGGGATTAAGGAGATTGGGGCAGGTAAAACATCTTTATTTTTCAACCTTGTTCCCGTTGTAACGATGATTATTTCATTTGCCATTGGCACACCGATAAAGGTATTTCAAGTTATTGGGGCTGTGTTAGTTATAATAGGCGTTTTAACTGCTTCGGGGGTAATACGTATTCCTAAGTACAATACTAGAGAACAGTCAGCTGTATAAAGAAGCAGGGATTATTTTTGAGAAAATGTGTTAAGTTAAATATAAACTAATTACAGAAAGCAGGTGATCCCATGCCAAACAAAAGTAAACCCAATAGATTAATCGCTGAGAAGTCTCCTTATTTACTCCAACACGCCCACAATCCCGTAGACTGGTTCCCTTGGGGCGAAGAAGCCTTCGAAAAAGCAAAACGCGAAAACAAACCGGTTCTTGTCAGCATTGGTTATTCGACATGCCATTGGTGCCACGTGATGGCCCATGAAAGCTTTGAAGACGAAGAAATCGCGCGTCTTCTCAATGAACGGTTTGTGGCGATTAAGGTCGACCGGGAAGAACGGCCGGATGTGGATTCTGTTTATATGCGAATCTGCCAGCTGATGACCGGGCAGGGCGGCTGGCCGCTGAATGTGTTTATTACGCCTGATCAGAAGCCGTTTTACGCGGGTACATATTTTCCAAAGACGAGTAAATTCAATCGTCCTGGTTTTGTTGATGTGCTTGAGCATCTGTCTGAGACGTTTGCGAACGACCGCGAGCATGTCGAGGATATTGCGGAGAACGCCGCTAAACATTTACAGACCAAAACAGCTGCAAAATCTGGTGAAGGTCTTAGCGAGTCAGCAATTCACCGGACATTCCAGCAGCTTGCCAGCGGGTTTGACACGATCTACGGCGGTTTCGGGCAAGCACCGAAATTTCCGATGCCTCATATGCTGATGTATTTGCTGCGTTATTATCACAATACAGGGCAGGAGAACGCTCTATACAACGTGACGAAAACGCTGGACAGCATGGCGAATGGCGGCATTTACGATCATATCGGCTATGGGTTCGCCCGCTATTCAACCGATGACGAGTGGCTCGTTCCCCACTTTGAAAAAATGCTCTACGACAATGCGCTGCTGCTGACCGCTTATACCGAAGCCTATCAGGTCACGCAAAATAGCCGCTATAAAGAGATTTGTGAGCAGATCATTACGTTCGTTCAGCGGGAAATGACCCATGAAGACGGAAGCTTTTTCTCCGCTTTAGATGCGGACACAGAAGGAGAAGAAGGAAAGTACTACGTATGGTCAAGGGAAGAGATTCTAAAAACGCTTGGAGACGAACTCGGAACTTTGTATTGCCAAGTGTATGACATCACTGAAGAAGGAAACTTTGAAGGCAAAAATATTCCGAACCTCATTCACTCAAAGCGGGAACAAATCAAAGCGGATGCCGGGTTAACTGAAGAAGAGCTCCGCCTCAAGCTTGAGGACGCAAGACAACGGCTCTTGAAGACACGCGAAGAAAGAACCTATCCGCATGTCGATGATAAAGTGCTGACCTCATGGAACGCGCTGATGATCGCGGGTCTCGCCAAAGCAGCAAAGGTATTCCAGGAACGGAAATATCTCAGCTTAGCGCAAGACGCCATTACATTTATTGAAAAAAATTTAATCATCGACGGCCGTGTGATGGTCCGGTATCGAGACGACGAAGTGAAAAACAAAGGCTTTATCGACGATTACGCTTTTCTCCTATGGGCCTATCTCGATCTCTATGAAGCTTCGTTTGATCTTTCTTATTTACAAAAAGCGAAGAAACTGACAGACGATATGATCGGCTTATTTTGGGATGAGGAGCATGGCGGATTCTATTTTTCCGGGCATGATGCAGAAGCCTTAATCGTACGGGAAAAAGAAGTGTACGACGGCGCCGTGCCTTCCGGAAACAGTGTGGCAGCCGTTCAGCTGCTGCGTCTTGGACAAGTCACAGGCGACTTATCACTGATTGAAAAAGCAGAAACGATGTTTTCTGTATTCAAGCCGGATATCGACGCGTATCCGAGCGGCCACGCTTTCTTTATGCAAAGTGTGTTAAGGCATCTGATGCCTAAAAAAGAAATCGTGATTTTTGGCAGTGCAGACGACCCAGCCAGAAAACAAATCATAACGGAGCTCCAAAAAGCCTTTAAGCCCAACGACTCCATTCTGGTGGCAGAGCAGCCCGAGCAATGCAAAGACATTGCGCCATTTGCAGCAGACTACCGCATCATAGACGGCAAAACAACCGTGTATATTTGTGAAAACTTTGCCTGCCAGCAACCGACAACGAATATCGAAGAAGCCATCCAAACGTTAATAAGCAGCAAGGATTAAGACCCTTGCTGCTTACTTTTTGATTTCTTATGGTACCATAAAGCGATCCCCGCAAACACAAGGTTGACCGCAATCGTCAAGAAAGCCTCCCACATTGGGTTCCCCCGCGTAACCGTAAATAGAGAAGGAATTCCTCCATACACACTGTTTTTTTCTGTGATAAACATACACAAAAACATATTATTCGCAGCGTGGGCGCCAAGTGAGATTTCAATACTGCCAGTTTTAATCGTGTAATAGGTCCACACAAAACCAAATGTTAAATACTCAATTCCTGCCCAGACAGCTCCATTGTTCATTTCTGGATTCGCAAAATGCAATACGCCAAACAATCCCCCGACAATCAATGTCAAGATAAGAGGATTTTTCGTCAATCTCCCGAAGGCTTGAAGCAAAAATCCCCTGAAAAACAATTCCTCAGCTGATGTCTGAATCGGAACCAAAATGAGGGCTGCTGCAAGCAGCCAGATAAACCGCGTGGCATCAAAGGCTTGCATTGAATAATTGTCTGGATGAATCGCAAAATCAATCAATTGTACGGCGATCATCAGCAAGAAATAAGCCATAAAACCAAAGGAAATTCTCCGCCAATTCATCTTTGAATTCGGTGTAATCACCGTTCGGAAGGGCCGCTTCAAAATAAAGCGCACAGCCAGCCAAACTCCAGGAATGGCGAATAAATAAATCACATGGGACAAATAAATATCAACGAGAGGATCACTCAGCACAGCTTCATCCAAATCAAACGTGATATTGGGATTCACAATAACCGTGAACAGTATAGCGAAAAGGTAAGCTATATTCCCGAATACATATAACCCTACCATCACCAAAAAAGCGAAAAAATATCTCCACAACGTATTGTTTCCTTCTATAGGACGGATAAATGAATTCATTCCTTCTATGTCTCTTCCTTTCAATGAGAATATTACTATATATTTGCATAAATTGGTCTATGAATCTACTGTTTTGGAAATCTTTTAAGCAAAATGCACGGAAAAAGTGCGAATTTAGTTCTCCCATCTAGTGATTTGAACTCTGTCGCCAATGAACCAAGATACTTATAATATTCCCAAGAGGGGAATTATCAGTCTTTTCTTACTACTTTAAAAGGGGGTTTTTTATGAATACGATCTTCAATCAGAAGAATGCACATCCTTTCTCAAACGCAGCGAATCGTTTAGACCGCCTTCCGATTTCACGCGTTCATTTCCAAGTGTTAACCGCTCTCGGCATTGTTTATTTCTTTGATCTCGCAGATTTATTTACCCTCAGCAATGTAGCACCGGCACTGATCGAGCATTGGGGCATTCCGCTTTCAACCATTGCCAACGTGACGGCGGCTTCATTTTTAGGCATGTTTTTAGGCGCTTCGCTGGGCGGACGGCTGTCCGATCGAATCGGCCGCAAAAAAGCCTTAAATCTATTTGTCTTTGTTTTCTCAATCGCATCGCTGTGCAATGCTGCGGCATGGGACATTCCATCTTTAATGACATTCCGTTTTCTCACCGGATTTGGTGTCGCAGCAGCCATGGTCATTACGAATAGCTATTTGGCGGAGTTTTTCCCTTCAAGTGTACGTGGAAAATATATTTCTTTTTGTGCCATGATTGGATTGATCGGCGTCCCGATCACCAATATTGTGTCTGCCTTTGTCATACCGCTCGGTTCATGGGGATGGAGGCTTGTATTTGTATGGGGTGCCGTCGGCCTTATTTATTTTTTCTTCATCCGCCGTCTGGAAGAGTCACCTCGCTGGCATGAAAATCGCGGTGAATATGTGAAGGCTGACGCGATCCTCAATCGAATTGAGACGCAGGTTGAACTGGAGAAAGGCCCGCTTCCGGCACCGGCTCAGCCTAAAGAAAACAGTTCTGTTCAACAGCATGCCGGTTACGCAGGATTATTGAAAGGCAGAAACCTCAAAATCACCATTATTTTATCTGCTGTATGGATTTTTGAAACGTTTGGGTTTTACGGGTTTGCCTCATGGGTTCCAAGCCTGCTAAAAAGCAATGGCGTCACCATGGAAAATACATTGTGGTATAACGTATTGCATTCTGTCGGCGCTCCGTTGGGCGCACTGCTCGGCTCCATGATTTCTGAGAGATTTCAAAGAAAGTGGATTTTAGCTGCCAGCGCGTTTCTGACGGCCATCGCAGGGCTCTTATATGGCATGACTTTTATTCCCATCATGATCATTGTGTTTGGTTTTATCGTGAATATCACAGAACGGGTTTTCACCTCGAACTTATACGCCTATACATCTGAACCTTATCCGACTGAATACCGCTCGTCCGGCAGCGGATTAGCCTACGGTCTGGGCCGTTTTTCAAACATTTTCGGCTCATTGCTTGTCGGATTTATTGCCGTTCAGCTCGGCTATGTCAGCGTCTTCTTGTTTATAGGCGGCTGCTGGCTCGCATGCTCCTTGCTGTTAATCTGCTTCGGCCCTAATACCAATGCGAAACAAATTTAAAAAAGTCAGTGCGGAGCTGCCGCACTGATCTCTTTACAATTCCTTCAATATCCTCGCAGGGTTTCCGCCTACAACAGTGTTAGCGGGCACATCCTTAGTCACAACAGATCCTGAAGCAATCACCGCATTATCACCAATTGTCACTCCTGGGTTAATCACTGCCCGGCCTCCGATCCAAACTTGATCTCCAATTGTCACAGGCTTACCGAACTCCTTCCCGGACTTTCTTTCAATCGGATCGAGAGGATGGCCGGCCGTGTAGATATGTACACCTGGCGCAATCAAACAATGACGGCCGATACGCACCTCACACACATCTAAAATGACACAGTCAAAATTAACAAATGTGTGATCTCCGATATGAATATGATAGCCATAATCACAGCGAAATGTCGGCAGAATCGTGACTTGATCCCCAACCGAACCGAGCAGCTCCTTCAAAAGCTCTGTCCGCACTGCATCATCTTCCGGTGTTTCGTTATATTGTCTAATCAGCTGTCTCGCATGCTTGCGTTCTAGTAATAGTTGTTGATCTTCCGGATTGTATAATTCGCCGGCTGCCATTTTTTCTTTTTCTGTCCTCAGCATTCAAGTCACTCCAGATGTTAAATTGTAATTTCAATTAAGTTTCCTTCATCATCTTCAATCACACTTTCATAGTAGCCGTCTCCCGTTGTCCTTGGGCCGTTTACTACTGCGAAACCGTCCTTCTTCAATCGAACAGTCAGTTCATCAACCTTCTCCCGGCTTCCTACGGAAAAGGCAATGTGTGCCCAGCCTGTCATTGTTTGTGAAGGCGGATCGGTCACATTCCCTTTTTTCATAATCTCCAGCCTTGCTCCGGAATCAAACGTAATAAAATAAGATTTAAAATCCTTTTTCTCATTATGATACAAATCATTCGCTTTGCCATTAAAATACGTTTCATAAAAAGACTTCATTCGCTCTAAATCATTGACCCAGATCGCTGTATGTTCAATCCGCATGTCTTTTCCTCCTTTACCTTCAATGAAGTTATAACGTATGAAATGCATTTCAGTTCAAGCTTTTTTCTCAAAGTTATGCTGAATTTTGATATCAACAGGTTCATCCTGCAAAAAAAGAGAAAATGCGGCGGTGCCAAGCTGCTCAAGATTCAAATCGAGCGATGGAAATCCAAGAACACGGCTGATAGAAGTATTTCCCTCACCTATGATTTCAACATCCCAATTATTCTTCTGGGCAAATAGATGAATTCCAGCTGCCACTTCATCACTGTTTGCATAAATAGCAGTAGGAACCCGTTCGCTCGTATAAAAGTGCTCAGCTGCCCGCTCACCGTTATTCATATCATTGCATCCAGACAGCATATGGCGGTCTTCCAGCCTTCCGCAAACGGATTGATAGGCAGAAGCTTTATCAGCCGTGCTTGGGCTCCTGTCGACTTCTCTGACGCATGTAAAAGCGATATTCTCATGTCCGCGGCTTTTTAGATAGCGAAAGCTTTCTGCATAAGCAGCTTTTCTGTCGTTATACGCACATGGGACATCAATGTCACCGGTTTCCTCACAAGCGATGATCGGCCCATATTCCTGATAAGCTAAAATCTTGTCCCAATGATTGGCGCGGGAAGTAATAATGAGGCCGTCAATTTTCTTTGTTTTTAACAGCTCTAAATATTTGATTTCAATAGCGGGGTTATAATTGGTGGGGAGAAGCGTCGTTGCATACTCCTGCTGAAAAGCAGCCTTGGTGATTCCGTTCACGATTTTATCAAAACAGGGATGATCGCTATAAGGCAGAATCACACCGACCGTATGGGTTTTCCCGCGAATGAGATCGATTGCGGTTCGATTTGGTGTATAATTCAATTCCTTCATGACTTGATGCACAAGCTTTCTCTTTTCTACAGACACATACGGATGATGATTCAATACACGCGAAACAGTTGAAACAGATACATTTGCCAGTCTTGCAATCTCTTTTATATTTGCCATCCTCTTTCTCCTTTTTCATATAAAAAAAGCAGTAAGTGTAAAATCCTTACTGCTATCTCATCATATATTGATGATAAGTTCAACAGGACAATGGTCGGAACCCATGACATCCTTTGATATGCCGGCATCTTCAATCTGTTCCTTAAGGCTTTCAGAAACAACAAAATAATCAATGCGCCAGCCGATATTTCTGTCCCGGGCGCCGGCACGATACGACCACCAGGAATAAGCGCCTTCAAGATCAGGATAAACATGACGGAAGGAGTCAACATAGCCAGCCTCTAATAAACGAGAGAATGCCCCTCTTTCTTGATCGGAAAATCCAGCGTTCTTCCGGTTCGCCTTTGGATTTTTTAAATCGATCTCCTGGTGAGCCACATTCAAATCACCGCATAAAATGACCGGCTTTTTCTTATCCAATTCAAGAATATAAGACAACAGAGCCTCTTCCCATTGCATGCGGTAATCGATTCGCTCTAATCCCCTTCTGGAATTGGGCGTGTAAATGGTCATCACAAACACGTTTTCAAATTCCAGCGTAATCACTCTGCCTTCTTGGTCATGCTCTTCTATTCCGATACCGTACATGACACGCAGCGGCTCTTGCTTAGAAAAAACAGCTGTGCCGGAATATCCTTTTTTCACTGCATAATTCCAATACACATGATAGCCCTCAGGCTGGAGATCAACCTGTCCGTCCTGTATCTTTGTTTCCTGAAGACATATGATATCTGCATCCTCTTCTTTCAGATAAGAGAGGAAATCCATTTTTCTCATCACAGCCCGCAGGCCGTTTACATTCCATGAAATCAGCTTCATGTTTCATCCCCCTATAAAAAAGAGCAAGAACCCAAAGGTCCTTGCTCTTTACGTATCAGCTTACTCACCGCTTACGTATGGAAGTAAAGCCATTTGACGTGCGCGTTTGATCGCTGCAGTCAATTTACGTTGGTATTTAGCGTTTGTTCCAGTTACACGACGTGGTAAAATTTTACCGCGCTCAGAAACAAACTTTTTAAGAAGATCTACATCTTTGTAGTCGATGTGCGTGATGCCGTTAGAAGTGAAATAACACACTTTACGGCGTTTCGCACGACCGCCTCTGCGTCCTCCTGCCATTGTCATTTCCCTCCTTTCTTTTTCATTTTAGGCGATAATCACATTAGAATGGAAGATCATCATCCGAGATGTCAATCGGTTTGCCATCGTTGGCAAATGGGTCATCATTAAAGCTGTTCCCCTGATTGCGTCTCTGGTTGTTTTGATTTCCCCCGAATGGATTATCATTTTGGCCTCCGCCAAAGTACTGGCCTCCGCCGCTGTTTCCTTCGTTGTATCCACCTGAACCAGAACCGCCGCCGTTTTTCGGCTCAAGAAATTGAACACTTTCAGCTTGGACCTCTGTCACGAAGACACGCTGTCCTTGCTGGTTTTCATAGTTTCTTGTTTGTAAACGGCCATCTACGCCTGCAAGGCTTCCTTTTTTCAAGAAGTTTGCAACGTTTTCGGCTTGTCTTCTCCAAGTGACACAATTAATGAAATCGGCCTCACGTTCTCCAGACTGGTTCGTAAATGTACGATTCACAGCAAGAGTAAACGTAGCAACAGCCGCACCGTTTGGCGTATAACGAAGCTCTGGGTCTTTTGTCAGTCTTCCGACTAATACAACTCGGTTAAGCATAAGAAAGACCACCTTTTACCATTATATATTTCAAAATTGCTTATTCTTCTTCTTTAACAACAATGTGGCGAATGATATCGTCACTGATCTTAGCTAGACGGTCAAATTCTTGAACTGCCGCAGCATCAGCTTGAACGTTTAAGATTTGGTAGAAACCGTCGCGGAAATCGTTGATTTCGTAAGCAAGACGACGTTTACCCCAATCCTTTGTTCCAGTGATCTCCGCACCGTTAGAAGTCAGAACGTTGTTGAAACGCTCGATAACTGCTTTTTTAGACTCATCGTCAATGTTTGGGCGGATAATGTACATAACTTCGTACTTTCTCATCTGTTTGCACCTCCTTTTGGACTAAGCGGCCCATAATGGGCAAGGAGCAATAATTCTATTACTCACAATTTTATATTATACCAAAGCTCTTGTCCCTTTACAACTGCATCCTAAACATTAAATCGGAAATGAATAACATCTCCGTCTTGGACAACATATTCTTTCCCTTCGAGGCGGACTTTTCCTGCTTCTTTGGCTCCTGCCATACCGCCGCCCGCAAGAAGATCCTCATAAGCAACTGTCTCAGCGCGAATGAAGCCTCGCTCAAAGTCACTATGAATAATTCCTGCACACTCAGGGGCTTTCATGCCTTTTTTGAATGTCCAAGCTCTGACTTCCTGCTCTCCCGCCGTGAAGTATGTTGCAAGGCCAAGAAGAGAGTAAGACGCTTTGATCAGCTGATCAAGACCTGATTCTTGAATGCCCAGCTCTTCCAAGAACATTTGCTTTTCTTCGCCTTCAAGCTCAGCAATCTCGGATTCGATTTTCGCACACACAACGATTACTTCTGCGTTTTCGCCGGCAGCGTACTCGCGAATCTTTGCTACATTTTCATTGCCAGATGGATCAGCCACTTCATCTTCACTTACATTGGCCACATACAAAATAGGCTTCGAAGTCAGTAAATGGAGCTGCTTCACAAGCTTTTGCTGCTCTTCAGTGAATTCTACAGATCGAGCAGGCTTTTCACTCTCAAACGCTTCTTTCAGTTTAGATAAAATCTCAAACTCATATACAGCGTCTTTATCTTTTTGTTTCGCAAGTTTGCTGACGCGTGTAATCCGCTTTTCAACCGTTTCCATATCGGCGAGGATCAGCTCAAGGTTGATCGTTTCAATGTCATCAATCGGATCAACTTTTCCGGAAACGTGTGTAATGTTGTCATCGGAAAAAGCACGGACAACGTGGCAAATCGCGTCAACCTGGCGAATATGGGATAGGAATTTGTTACCGAGTCCTTCTCCTTTAGATGCGCCTTTTACAATCCCTGCAATATCAGTAAATTCAAAAGCAGTCGGCACAGTCTTCTTCGGGTTGACCAGCTCAGTCAGCTTTTGCAGACGATCATCAGGTACTTCTACAATTCCCACGTTCGGATCAATCGTACAGAACGGGTAGTTCGCTGATTCGGCACCGGCCTGTGTAATTGCGTTAAATAGTGTTGATTTCCCGACGTTCGGCAAACCAACAATTCCAGCTGTTAAAGCCATTCTTTCATCTCCTCTATATAAAACCGTCATTTTATGAACGTATTTTGAACCTAGAGCAATTATAAGGAGGTTCACTGGAAAAGACAAGCTGACAAAAAAGCATTTTCAGCCTGCCAATCCCTTTGATTATGCTTTTTTCAAGCCTACTAAACAGTCAAAAAGCGTACTTCCCATTCCATTATCAGAATTTGTATCATTTGTCAGTGCATTGACTGAACCTCCAAAAGCCGCCCACATGCCTTCATCTATATTAATCGTCTTCGCATGAGCCTGCTTCATCACTTTCACCGTTCCCTTCAAGCGTCCGCGGTCATTAAAGATGACAACCTCGTCTCCATCCTGAAGATCCTGCTCAGCCGCTATATCTGGAGAAATATCGACCTGAACGTGCTGAAGCTTTTCAACAAACGGCACATGCTGTGAATGGTTGGAACGCTGCGGGTGAATGGACAACAGCGTATAAGGATACTTTCCAGCTAACGCCTCATTATGGAAAACAGATTCTTCGGGCACATTTAATTGAAGCAAGCCGCTAAACCCTTTTTGCTCAGCTAGTGACGAAGTAAATTCAAATTTCCCGCTCGGCGTCAAAAACTTATAATCATCCCACGGAACCTGCTTGACCGGGAGAGGGAGGTGGCCTTTTTCTTTTAAACGCTCGAGTGTCACACCTTCTGCTTCCAATGAAGAAAGCCCCATCTCTAGAAATTCTTCAGTACTATGCTCAAACAGCTCGCCAAACCCAAGACGTTTTGCAAGCTCTGACCAGATCCAGCTGTCCGACTTCGCTTCACCTTGGGGCTCCACAAGTTTTTTTCCGTACTGAACATAGTGGTGATACATACTGGAATAGTAGATATCCTCTTCTTCAAAAACAGTGGCAGTCGGCAAAACATAATCACACAGCTTTGCGGTATCTGTCATAATGGAATCAATGGCTACCGTCATTGGAACCTTTTCAAAAGCTTGTCTGACTTTGTTTGTATTCGGCACCTGAGTCAGCGGATTTCCGCACGTCACAATCATCATCTCAATCGCAGGATCAGCAGCGGTCAACACTTCTTCAGCCTGCGTCATCATTGAGAATGAACGTGATGCTGTTTTTAATTCCGGCAGCGTCAGCTTTGTTTTAGCAAAGCTCTCGCCAATCTGGACATTTCCGAAATTCGCGCCGCCGCCCTTAATTCCGACATTTCCGCTTGCCGCAACGAGTGCATCAATCCAGCGAATCGTTCCGCCGCCGTTTTTATATCGCTGCATGCCTAGCCCCATAAAAGTAGACACCGGACCATCTGCATACAAACCGGCCAAATACTCCAGCTCCTCCATAGAAGTTTCTGTTTTCACAATAAACTCTTCCAGAGAAACAGTTTTCAATAGCTCTTTCACATCATCAAAACCGACAGAGTGCTCAGAAATAAACGTTTCATCCGTTCTTCCCGTCTCAATCAGAACCTTCAAAACGGCTGCCGCAAGCCAGCCATCCATTCCCGGCTTGACAGAGATATAGCGGTCGGCAAGCTTAGCAGTCGGATTGAAGATCGGATCAATCACCGTAATCGTGGCGCCCTTCTTTTTCACCTGCTGCAAGTGATGGTATAAGTGCATATTTGTTCTGGATACATTTCTTCCCCACACAACAACATGCTTGCTGTTGTAAATATCAAGCGGGCCGTGCCCGTACGAACGGCCAAAATCCCAGCTTTGCGCCTCGATGCCAGAGCCCCAGCATATGCTTCCGACGATTTCAGTCACACCGCCATATCCATTAAAAAAACGCTGATCAAGCGCTTTTAACAAACCATTATTCGCATAATCATGGCTGTGCAAAACAGCAGTCGTCTCCGACGTTTCCTTGATCTCCCGAAGTTTATCGGCAATTTCATCAAGTGCCTGCTCCCAAGAAATCCGCACAAACTCGCCATTTTGTTTTTTCATCGGATAGCGAAGCCGATCAGGCGAATTTGTTTTTGTCTCAAGCATTCTGCCGCGGCCACAGATTTTGCCCTCCGTAATCGGATGGTTTGGATCCCCGTCCACTTTCGTTACCTTTCCGTCTTCAACAGTCACCAAAAAGCCGCAGCTGTCCCAACAATTCAGCGGACATGCCGACTGATGCACTTTGCTCATCGCCGTCTTCTCCTTACCTTCTATATGAAAAAGCATGAGTGTCGGCCTATTTATGAAGTAGGCTCCTCATGCTTGACTAGTACTTTTTTTAGTTTTCTTTCAAATTCTTTTCTCGGAATCATAACACTGTGAGAGCATCCCTCACACTTAATACGAATATCCATTCCCATGCGTATAATTTTCCAGCTGTTCGCTCCGCATGGATGCGGTTTTTTCATTTCTACGATATCATTCAGGCCAAAGTCTTTATCCGCCAAGACCCTTCACCTCTTTTCATAAACTGCTGTATCTATTGTACAAAAAAACTGATCATAAGAGCAATCAAGATACCTGAAAAGAAATACATCCTCTTATTTCCATTTACTTAAAATAGGATATAAGAGAAGACAAACTAACAAATACAAATTTAACATCCCGTATATCGGGTACAAAAACGCGATCAAATCAGAAAATCCTAAAGAAGTAAAAGGTACCATTAACACTAACAAAATCAACACAATCAACCATCTCGGCATATGAACAAACCCCATCAGCCGGCTGGACAGCCCCAGCAATCCCGCTACCGTCGTCGTGTAAATGGCCAGACACAGCACCGCCGTCATACATAAAAAAAGGACATAAGGCGCACCCTCCAAAACGGCAAACAGCGGTATTTCAAACTGAGAAAGGGAGCCCGCCAGCTCCACTAACGTTTCATTATAAACAAATGAGATCACGCCAAAAATGAGACCGCTTGCCACACTTGCGATTTTCGCTTCTCCGAGTCCTTTCATCTCTTTCCCAACAGAGGATAAAATCGCAACAACTGAAAGGATGTTTAAAGAAGTAAACGTTATGCTCGCAGGCCAGTTATACTGCTGAGACAAATCAATCGTCCACGTATGGTGATGTGTGCTCTGAAAGGAGATCAGCGCATATAAAAGGCCCGCTACTAACACAGGAATCAAAATACTATTTATAGATAATATTCCTTTCACATCCCACAAAAACAAACACACTGTCACGATGCAAATCAGCGCGATTCCCCACCAGAAAGGAAGCTTGTACATCTGCAGGGTCACACCGCCTCCGGCAATCATCACCATAGTCGTCGAAAACAAATAAAAAATGATGAGAACATCATAAATTTTCGCCAGCCACGGCCCCATTAAATGCTCCAGAACCGGCAGAAAATGAGTGGATTGAACCTTAAAACTGATTTTCATCACAATATAAGACGAGAAAATGAACATGATTGTAAACAGCAAAATAGCAAGTCCGCTTTCCGCCCCAAAAAACTGCCAAATCTCCTGACCGCTCGCATATCCGGCCCCGATCAGGCTCCCTAATATGAGCAGCATCCACTTCATTCCGGCTCTCCACAACATCATCACCTCATAGACAAAGATCAGCTTGTTTCCGTTATTGTTACTATATAAATAAAAGAAGGTAAAAATGCCATATTTTCATAGACATTTGAACACAAGCTGAAATTACCATCCGAAATACTCATAATAAAAGACTGCTGATGCAGGCAGTCTAAAAAAATATCATTTTGCCGCGGAATGAAGGAATGAACCTCATTAACCACCATAGCTTGATCATGATCGAGGCAATGGGGGACAATATTTGTAATTCACCCACTAACCATTCATATCATAACCTCTACTTTTTTAAAATCTCCGGTGTCATACACAAAGCATAAAAAACCGTACTGCTGGATATACTGTAAACAACCTTACATAACGAAACACACACCATAGCAATTCTGTTACCTACTATAACAAGGAAGTGAAACCTATGAATCGAAAAGGCGGGCTTTTTTCCTCTCAGGAACGAGTAAAACAATACGTTTCACATACAGATGCAGCTGCAGCAAAGCAAATCCAAACCATTCTTTCTTCATCCTTACGTAAAGCTGCCGGCAAACCAATTGTCGTGGTTTGTATCGGAACAGACCGTTCAACCGGTGATTCATTGGGCCCGCTCGTAGGAATGAAACTCAAACAGATGCGGCTCACCAGATTCCATGTCTACGGAACTTTATCTGATCCCGTCCATGCTGTGAACATGAAGGATAAAATCAGTGACATTCATAAATTACATAAAAATCCATTTGTTATAGCGGTCGATGCATGCTTAGGCCGCGTTAAGAGTGTGGGTTCATTTCAAATCGGAGACGGGCCATTAAAGCCTGGAGCCGGTGTGCAAAAAGACCTTCCTGAAGTGGGAGATCTTCATATTAACGGAATCGTGAATATGAGCGGTTTCATGGAGTATTTTGTATTGCAAAACACAAGACTCAACTTGGTCATGAATATGGCCAATGTTCTCGCGGAAGGATTGAGTTTAACAGATCGGACAGAGTGGAGGCAAGAACGCCTGAATCCGCTGCAAAGGCTCACTGGGCGCATATAAAACAAAAACCATCTTCGAATGAAAGATGGTTTCTTCATTTATGATTCTCGTTCAGACAAAAGCTCTAAAATCCGATCAAGATCTTCATTGGAGAAAAATTCAATTTCGATTTTACCTTTTTTCTTCTGTCTTTTAATATTAACTGTTGTTCCAAAATAATTTTGGAGATAGGATTCCCGTTCTTTTAGAACCGCGTCTTTCACAGGTTCTTTTTTCTTTGTTTCACGTGGAACATTCTGATTTAACTGCTGAATCAGTTGCTCAAGCTGGCGAACATTAAGCTGCTCCGCAATAACTTTTTGTACAAGCGGTTCAAGCTTATTTTTGTTTTTTAATCCAAGAAGCGTGCGCCCATGTCCCATAGAAAGCGTACCTTCGGCAATAAGCTGCTGAATATTTTCTGGCAGTGTCAGCAGTCTTAAATGATTCGCAATATGCGGTCTGCTTTTCCCAAGACGTTTGGCAAGCTGTTCTTGCGTGAGATCTAAGTGTTTCAGCAAAGAGTCATATGCCTGTGCCTCTTCAAGCGGAGATAAATCTTCGCGCTGAAGGTTTTCTAATAAAGCAATTTCCCTCATTAATGCCTCTGATAATTCACGGACAATCGCGGGAACTGTCTCTAAACCCGCCAGCTTTGCTGCCCGAAAACGCCGTTCCCCCGCAACAATATCATAGCCTTTTAAAGATTTTCTGACGATAAGCGGCTGAAGAATGCCATGCTGCAGCACTGATTCTTTAAGTTCAGCTAATGCCTCGTCATCAAAGTGTTTTCTTGGCTGATAAGGATTAGGGCGTAAATCGGCAATTTTAATTTCTTCAACTGTCTCTTCAGACAAATCGACCTGATTAAATAACGCATTAATCCCTTTTCCAAGGCCTTTAGCCATTCGCAGCCACTTCCTTTGCTAAATCTAAATATACTTCCGCACCTCTTGACCGCGGATCGTATAAAATGATGGGTTTTCCGTGACTCGGTGCCTCACTCAGACGGACATTACGCGGAATAACTGTCTTATATACTTTATCTCTAAAATACTTTTTAACCTCTTCAATCACTTGAATGCCAAGGTTTGTCCGAGCATCAAGCATTGTCAGCAATACACCTTCAATCATTAAATCCGTATTCAAATGCTTTTGCACAAGACGTACTGTATTTAATAACTGGCTGAGCCCCTCCAAGGCATAATATTCGCACTGTACAGGAATCACAACGGAATCCGAGGCAGTAAGGGCATTAATCGTCAGCAGCCCTAGTGATGGCGGACAATCAATGATAATGTAATCATAATTTTGCTTTACTGCTTCAAGTGCTCTCTTCAATCTCACTTCTCTTGAAATTGTAGGAACCAGCTCGATCTCAGCCCCGGCAAGCTGAATCGTCGCAGGGATCACGTCCAAGTTCTCGACTGTCGTTGCTTTAATAATATCTATAACATCTGCATCATCTACTAAAATATCGTACACACACTGCTCTACATCGGCTTTTTCAATCCCTAATCCGCTTGTCGCATTTCCCTGCGGATCAATATCTACCAGCAGAACCCTTTTCCCTATGTAAGCCAAACATGCCCCAAGGTTGACAGACGTCGTTGTTTTGCCGACCCCGCCTTTTTGGTTCGTAATTGCTATGATTTTTCCCACGATGTCACCTACTTTCACATGAACATGTACTATCTTGCTTCTATTCTATCAAAAAAAGATTAAAGCGTTTCATTTTTTTCATTATTTTGTTCCGAATCAGAAGGGAAATAATTGAAAATTCAAGCACGTTTTATGCTTTCTCTTATAAATTCTACAATTTCTATGTTTTTTTGACTTAAAAAAGGAATTTCTTAAAGAAAAAAAGAAGAAGTCACAGTAACAGAACGCGGAAACAGGACGGTGAGAGAATGGTTTATCAAACAAAGAGAGATGTACCCGTTACGCTGATGATTGTGTTTCTCATATTACTGATACAAGCAGATGCCATTGTTCCTTTTGTGCTGGGAAATATGAGAGTTTCGGGCTGGGTCATTTTTATTCTGCTGACTCTTTTAAACGGACTCATCATATGGAGCTTTATTGATTTGAAATATGTATTGAAGGAGCACCACCTGATCATTAAAGCCGGACTGATCAAACATCAAATTCCTTACGAAACAATCGATAAAGTGATCCAAAAAAAGAAGCTGTGGTCAGGTTTCCGTCTTATCGGCTCACGTCATGCCATCACGGTCTACTATCAGGGAGGATGGGGACATGCGGTGATTTCACCGCAAAATACTGAAGAATTTATCCACAAGCTCAAAGAAAAGAATTCTAATATAACAATTCTCACTAAAAGTAATTAATTGCCTTTTTCAATGAATATAAAAAGCTCTCCTGCTTTTCAGGAGAGCTTTTATTTTGGTATGCGAATCGTTAATTGAATATATTCTTCAAATTCTTCTTCTTCCGTATTCAATTTTACACCACTGTCCTCCACCATTGATAGTGACTGGCGAATCGTGTTCATCGCAATTCTTGTATCTCTGCTGAACGCTTTGCGTCTCGGCTTTGGCTTTCTCTGGCCTTGCTCCAGCATTTTCACCACGCGGTCTTCCGTCTGCTTTACATTTAAACTTTTCTCAATAATCTCTGTGAGCAGTGTGACTTGGAGCTCAGGCTGTTTCAGCGGAATCAGCGCTCTGGCATGACGCTCGGTGATTTTCTTCTCCATAATCGCGTCTTGGACCGGCTGAGGCAGCTTTAATAACCGGAGCTTATTCGCGATTGTAGACTGCCCTTTTCCTAAACGCTGTGCGAGTGCCTCCTGTGTTAAATCATGCAGCTCAAGCAGCCTAGCATAAGCATGGGCTTCCTCAATAGAAGACAATTCTTCCCGCTGCAAGTTTTCAATTAACGCCACAGAAGCGGTTTCCGTGTCGGAAAAATCCTTAATAATCGCCGGAATCTTTTCCCACTCAAGCGATTGCACCGCTCTCCAGCGTCTTTCACCTGCAATGAGTTCGTATTGGCCTTCTTCTTCTGTATGCCTAACAACAATCGGCTGAATAATGCCGTGTGTATGAATGGTCATTGCTAACTCTTTGATTTTTTCATCTGAGAAAATGGTGCGTGGCTGAAAACGGTTGGGAACGATAGCATTTACCGGTATTTCCAGAATCTCTTCTTTGTTTGTATCATGTTCAGCAATCTCCGGCTCCTGTTCCTTCTCACCAAGCCCGAAGAAACGAGAGAATGAATGCTTCATGTACCTACACCACCTTTAAAAACTGCCATTTTTATAATTCTATTTTCTCATGGTTTTTCCTGCTATACATCCATCAATTTTGATGAAAATATGATGGTATTGTCATATCAGGCTGTCTAAATTACCCTTCAATTGGCGATTTATTAGGAGTTCCCGGTTTTCTTGGATACTTCTTAGGTGTATTTTTTATCTTGCGTATCACCATAATATTACGATCGCTTTCTTCAATAGGCAGCTTAAAGGAATGGACATTCTCAAGTTCTCCTCCAAGCGTCGTGATTGCTTTTTTGCCTGCATTCAGTTCTTCTTCAGCTGATGCCGCTTTTAAAGCAACAAATAAACCGTTTTTCTTCACCAGAGGCAAGCAAAGCTCACTCAAAACAGATAATCTTGCAACTGCTCGCGCCGTCACAATATCATAGCTTTCCCGCACGTCTTTCCGTTGTCCGAACGTTTCAGCTCTGTCATGGCAGAATGTTGTATTCTCCAATTGCAAAGCTTCAGATAACTTTTCTAAAAACGTAATCCGTTTGTTCAGTGAATCCACGATTGTGACATTGAGGTGCGGAAAACATATTTTTATCGGCAGACTCGGAAAACCCGCTCCCGCTCCGACATCACAAATCGTGTTCACTTGATTGAAGTCGACATAGAAAGCAGCTGTAATGGAGTCATAAAAATGCTTCAGATACACTTCTTTTTTCTCTGTAATTGAAGTCAGGTTGATTTTTTCATTCCATTCAACCAGCATGTCGTAATACAGCTCAAATTGCTCCAGCTGACGGGGAGAAAGGGAGATCCCTTTTTCCGCCAAACCGGAAGTGAATTCTTCAATATTCATGCCGTCATCCTTTCTACTCGGCTATCTTCGCAATGCGTCCCTGCTCTAAATACACCAATAGAATTGAAATGTCCGCCGGGTTTACACCGGAAATGCGGGAAGCTTGGGCAACAGACAGAGGGCGCACATTTTTCAGCTTTTGACGCGCCTCAGTCGCGATCCCTTTGATTGCGTCATAATCAATTCGATCCGGAATTTTTTTATTTTCCATCTTCTTCAGTTTTTCCACTTGCTGAAGAGATTTTTCAATATATCCTTCATATTTCACTTGGATTTCCACTTGTTCTGCCACGTCTTGAGGAACCGGCACTTCTGGCGGCGCCAGTTTTGTGACTGTTTCATAGTTCATTTCAGGACGTTTCATCAAGTCTGTGCCGCGAACTCCATCTTTCAATTCGCTTCCGCCAAGAGAACGGATATATTCTTGGTTTTCTGGAGACGGCTTGATAATTACAGAATACAGACGTTTTTTCTCCGCTTCGATCGCCGCTTTTTTCTTCTCAAAAGCTGCATACCGCTCATCAGAAATCAATCCAATGCGGTGCCCGATTTCTGTCAGGCGCAAATCAGCATTATCATGGCGAAGAAGCAATCTGTATTCAGCACGTGATGTCAAGAGACGGTAAGGCTCATTAGTTCCTTTTGTTACAAGGTCATCAATCAGAACACCAATGTAGGCGTCAGAACGGCTTAGAATCACTTCTTCTTTTCCAAGCGCTTTTCGTCCTGCATTGATGCCCGCCATAATTCCTTGTCCCGCGGCTTCTTCATAACCGGATGTTCCGTTAATTTGGCCTGCAGTGTAAAGGTTGGTGATTTTTTTCGTTTCAAGTGTCGGCCAGAGCTGTGTCGGTACGATCGCATCATACTCGATCGCATAGCCGGCTCTCATCATTTGCACGTTTTCAAGTCCAGGAATCGTTGCAAGCATTCTTTGCTGTACGTCTTCTGGAAGACTAGTAGATAAACCTTGGACATAGACTTCCTGTGTATTTCTGCCTTCCGGCTCAAGGAAGATCTGGTGACGCGGTTTATCATTAAATCGTACAACTTTATCTTCAATGGACGGGCAATATCTTGGGCCAGTACCTTTGATCATACCGGAATACATCGGTGAACGGTGCAGGTTGCTGTCAATAACCTCATGTGTCTCAGGGCTTGTATATGTCAGCCAGCAAGGGAGCTGATCTGTGATATACTCCACTGTTTCATATGAGAAAGCGCGAGGCACTTCGTCACCAGGCTGAATTTCCGTTTTGCTGTAATCAATTGTGTCGCTTTTAACGCGAGGCGGCGTACCTGTTTTAAAACGAACAAGGTCAAAACCCAGTTCCTCTAAATGCTCAGAAAGCTTAATAGATGGCTGCTGGTTATTCGGGCCGCTTGAGTAAGACAGATCGCCAAGAATGATTCGTCCTCTTAGATAGGTCCCTGTCGTCATGACAACTGCTTTCGCACGATAATGTGCGCCGGTTTGTGTAACCACACCTCGGCATTCGCCGTCTTCAACGATCAGCCGCTCCACAATTCCTTGCAGCAATGTTAAGTTTGGTTCTTTTTCAAGTGTATTTTTCATTTCGTGCTGATATTGGAATTTGTCTGCTTGTGCACGCAATGCACGAACCGCAGGACCTTTTCCTGTATTCAGCATTCTCATTTGAATATGCGTTTTATCGATGTTTCTTCCCATTTCTCCGCCAAGCGCGTCAATCTCACGAACGACAATCCCTTTTGCGGGGCCGCCGACAGACGGATTACATGGCATAAATGCAACCATATCTAGGTTGATGGTCAAGACAAGCGTTTTGGCGCCTTGACGTGCAGATGCGAGGGCAGCCTCAACACCGGCATGCCCGGCGCCAATCACAATCACATCGTATTGGCCTGCTTCATACCCCATGATTCTAGTTCCTCCTTTTATTATTTTCCTAAACAGAATTGTGAAAAGAGCTGATCAATTAAGCTTTCGTGGACAGAATCTCCGATGATTTCGCCCAAAAGCTCCCAGCATCTTGTAAGGTCGATTTGCACCATGTCGATCGGGACATCCTGTTCGATGCCGCTAAGCGCATCTTCAATGGCCCGTTTTGCTTGCTGTAAAATAGAGATGTGACGTGTGTTGCTGACATAAGTCAGATCCCCGCTTTCAATGGCACCCGTATAGAACAGCGATTGAATCGCTTCTTCCAAATCATTGATGCCTTCCTCTTTTAATAGAGATGTCGTAACAACTGGACGTCCATGGGCAAGTTCACGGACACGCTCAGTGTCAATCTTCGCCTCAAGGTCAGTCTTATTCAAAATCACGATAACATCCATGCCCTCAACGGCTTCAAAAAGTTTTACATCTTCTTCAGAAAGCTCTTCACTATTATTAAGAACAAGTAAAATCAGGTCCGCTTCCTTCAGAACCTGGCGAGAACGTTCAACACCGATTCGCTCAACAATGTCTTCTGTTTCGCGAATACCTGCTGTATCAACCAGACGAAGTGGGACGCCTCTTACATTCACGTATTCCTCAATTACATCCCGTGTCGTTCCGGGAATATCGGTTACAATGGCTTTTGCCTCATGAACGAGACTGTTCAGAAGAGATGATTTTCCTACGTTCGGCCGGCCGATAATGACGGTAGAAAGACCTTCACGCAAGATTTTTCCTTGCTCAGAAGTCCTCAACAGCGCCTCAATTTCCTTTTTAACGGCGGTTGCCTTTTCAACTAAAATCTGATGCGTCATTTCCTCTACATCATCATACTCCGGATAATCGATATTCACCTCAACATGAGCCAGGGTTTCTAAAATCTCACTGCGCAAACGGCGCACTAAAGCAGAAAGACGCCCTTCCATTTGATTCATAGCAACGTTCATTGCCCGGTCCGTTTTCGCTCTGATTAAGTCCATAACCGCTTCCGCCTGTGAAAGATCGATTCGCCCGTTTAAAAACGCACGTTTCGTAAATTCGCCAGGCTCTGCCAGTCTCGCTCCCTCTCTCAATGCGAGCTGAAGCACTTGGTTCACAGTCACAATTCCCCCGTGACAGTTAATCTCGATAACATCTTCCCGTGTAAAAGTTCTTGGCGCTTTTAACACTGATACCATTACTTCCTCAACGACACGATCTGAAGGTCTGTCTACGATATGACCATAATGAATCGTATGTGATTCAACCGAGCCGAGTGTTTTCCCCTTCGGTCCTTTATAAATTTTATCTGCGATTTGAATGGCTTCTGGTCCGCTCAACCGTACAATCGCAATCGCGCCTTCTCCCATCGGTGTGGAAATTGCCGCAATTGTATCCATGCTGTTCACCTCTCTTTACTTATGTTTCATCTATATAAAAAAATTTTTATTATGCCAAAACTAAAAGATAACATAGTTTGGTTCGAAGTGGAAGATGTGTTATCCACAGAAATAGAAATTCATCCCTTATTACTTTAACTTATCCACATGTGAATAACAATTAATTTTATTTCCTGAACTTCCTTTTTATCAACAGGATACACCTAAAAAGAAAAAACTTAAACGGCAAAACCTTGATATTACTAGGAAAAGTAGATTTTTCGCATACAAAAAAACCGAAATCCGATTTTTACCGGACTTCGGTTTTATGCTATTTTTTATGGGAAATAACGAGATGGCGATTTTCGCCTTCACCCATTGAATATGTTTTGATCTGGTGGTTTGCATATCCAGAAAGAGTATCATGAATAACTTTTCTTTCACTGGATGGCATAGGCTCAAGCTGGATTGCTTTTTTCGTTTTCAAGACCTGGTCAGCAAGCCTGATGGCCAGCTGGCTCAGCGTTTCCTTTCTTTTCAAACGATAGTTTTCTGCATCCACCGTCACATTTTTATATTGGCCTGGATAACGGTTAAGAACTAGCTGTGTCAATGTTTCAAGAGCATTTAAGGTTTGTCCTCTTTTCCCAATCAACAATGCCGTTTTTTCACCTGTTATATGGAATCTCACTGTCTTTTTGCTTTCTTGAACAGTCACATCAGACTTTCCGGCAATGGCTTCGGCAATCGTTTGAAGATAAGACTTCGCTTGCTGAATCGGATCAATCTTTTCAACTAGCTTGACGATCGCCGGCTTTTTACCGAAAATACCGAGAAACCCTTTGTGTCCCTCTTCAATAACAGTAATTTCTACTTTATTCCTCGTTAATCCAAGCTCTTGCAATCCGGACTGTACTGCTTCATCGACATTTCGCCCTGCAGCAGTCACATTCCTCACTTTTTCTTTCCTCCGGCTTTTTGCGGCTCAGGATTTTTTTTAATATCAGGCCCTTTAATGAGGAAAGTTTGCGCAATCATAAACAAGTTACCGACTACCCAATAAAGAGAAAGAGCCGCCGGGAAGTTGATCGCAAATACGATAATCATAATTGGCATAATCCAAAGCATCATCGCCATTTGCGGATTTTGCTGCGCATTGCCCGCCATCATCAGTTTTTGCTGAACAAATGTGGCGACACCGGCAACGATAGGAAGAATATAGAAAGGATCCTTTTCTCCTAAGTCAAACCATAAGAAGCTATGCTCTGAAATCGCCTGTGTTCTCATGATTGCATGATAGAATCCAATTAAAATCGGCATCTGGATCAAAATCGGGAAACATCCCGCCAATGGATTAACACCATGCTTTTGGAATAAAGCCATTGTTTCCTGCTGAAGCTTTTGCTGTGTTTTTTGATCCTTTGAGCTGTATTTTTCTTTCAGCTTTTGCATTTCCGGCTGTAAAGCCTGCATCGCTTTCGAACTTCTCAGCTGCTTAATCATCAGCGGTAAAATTAATAAACGAATTAAAATGGTAACAAGAATAATTGAAAGTCCGTAGTTATCTCCCGTCAATTTCGCTACATACGTAATGAGCTCAGACAATGGATATACTACGTACTTGTCCCAGAAATGCGGACTATCTGCAGTGATCGGCTCTTTCACACTCGAGCATCCAGCCAAAAGCATGAATACGCCAACCATACTTAATAGCAACCCTATTCTCCTTTTCAACAACATTTCCTCCTATAATTAATCTTTACACTCTTTTATTGCAAAGCATACTTGTATGTATTTTAGCATCTTTCAGTTTTAAATGGTGTCTTTTTCTGATCAACCAGAAAGGAAGCGCTTTTAAAAGTTGTAAGAAAGCAGTGGTGATGCCTACTTTGACGAAGATTTCTTATATAATGAAGACTTTCTGAATAGATGCTGCAGACTTTTTTTCGTTTCCTCATATGTCAGCTGGCTCGCCGGTTTTCTGGCAATAATGATATAGTCCTTTTCCTTCAGTCTCTCTTTCTCTTCAAGAAAGGCCTGCCGAATCAAACGTTTGATCCGATTTCGCATCACAGCATTGCCAATTTTTTTGCTGACGGAAAGCCCGACACGCAGCTCATCATTTTCAGGCTGATCAAGCGTATATAAGACAAACTGGCGGTTTGCAACTGATGTCCCATGTTTAAACACTTTTTGAAAATCTTCATTTTTCTTTAAACGATTTCGCTTCTTCAAATGACTCACTCCGATACTGGCTGGCAGAAACTTTTAAAATTTATTATGAAAATGAGATGCATTGAACCAGGAAGCAAGCCCCGGTTCATTTCGCATCACATCTATCTTTTCCCATAACGTGAAAAAAGACCACTGACATTATTCAGTGGCCTAAGCTGATAATACTTTTCTGCCTTTGCGGCGACGGCGTGCTAAAACTAGACGACCGTTTTTTGAACTCATACGGCTTCTGAAGCCATGAACTTTGCTGCGTTTACGGTTATTCGGTTGGAATGTTCTTTTCATTTATGACACCTCCCTCGAGGAATAGCTGTTAAAGACAGTCTTACTTATTATATTTGCGTTACCTATTCATTGTCAACTTTACTAGTGCTTTTATTTCTTGCAACCATAATAGGATACCATACCTTTTCAACTTTCGAAACCTTATTTTTTAGATTCCTTAATTTAACGAAAAAAAGACAAATCCAAACAATTTGCCCCTAAAATCACGCGTGTGGATATCTTTTTCGACTTTTTTTAATATCCACAAAGGTTATCGACAACATTTTCACATTACCAACCCCTGTGGACAATATTTTTTCAACAGGTTGTCCGCTTTGTGGATAAGATTGTGACAACCATTGCAAGCTCTCGTTTATTTTGGTATTATATTTGTGTTTTAACTCTTGATTACTAATCTTACCTTTCCTCTTTATCCACAAAGTGTGGATAAGTTGTGGATTGATTTCACACAGCTTGTGTAGAAGGTTGTCCACAAGTTGTGAAATTTGTCGAAAAGCTATTTATCTACTATATTATATGTTTTCAACATTTAATGTGTACGAATGGTAAGCGCCATTTGCTCTTTTTTTGTGTTCTATAACAGAGAAAGATGCCATTTTCTATGAAAAGGAGGGACGTGCCGGAAGATGGAAAATATATTAGACCTGTGGAACCAAGCCCTTGCTCAAATCGAAAAAAAGTTGAGCAAACCAAGTTTTGAGACTTGGATGAAGTCAACCAAAGCCCACTCACTGCAAGGAGATACCTTAACGATCACGGCTCCCAATGAATTTGCCAGAGACTGGCTGGAGTCCAGATACTTGCATCTGATTGCAGATACTATATATGAATTAACCGGGGAAGAATTGAGCATTAAGTTTGTCATTCCTCAAAATCAAGATGTTGAGGACTTTATGCCGAAACCGCAAGTCAAAAAGGCGGTCAAAGAAGATACATCTGATTTTCCTCAAAATATGCTCAATCCAAAATATACTTTTGATACTTTTGTCATCGGATCTGGAAACCGATTTGCACACGCTGCTTCCCTTGCAGTAGCGGAAGCACCCGCGAAAGCTTACAACCCTTTATTTATCTATGGGGGCGTCGGCTTAGGGAAAACACACTTAATGCATGCGATCGGCCATTATGTAATAGATCATAATCCTTCTGCCAAAGTGGTTTATCTGTCTTCTGAGAAATTTACAAACGAATTCATCAACTCTATTCGAGATAATAAAGCCGTCGACTTCCGCAATCGCTATCGAAATGTTGATGTGCTTTTGATAGATGATATTCAATTTTTAGCGGGGAAAGAACAAACCCAGGAAGAATTTTTCCATACATTTAACACATTGCACGAAGAAAGCAAACAAATCGTCATTTCAAGTGACCGGCCTCCAAAGGAAATTCCGACACTCGAGGACAGATTGCGCTCACGTTTTGAATGGGGCCTGATCACGGATATCACGCCGCCTGATCTGGAAACGAGAATTGCGATTTTAAGAAAAAAGGCCAAAGCAGAGGGCCTCGATATTCCAAACGAGGTTATGCTTTACATCGCGAATCAAATCGACAGCAATATTCGGGAGCTGGAAGGCGCATTAATCAGAGTTGTTGCTTACTCATCTTTAATTAATAAAGATATTAATGCTGATCTGGCCGCTGAGGCGCTGAAAGATATTATTCCTTCATCAAAACCGAAAGTCATTACGATTAAAGAAATTCAGAGGGTAGTAGGCCAGCAATTTAATATTAAACTCGAGGATTTCAAAGCAAAAAAACGGACAAAGTCAGTAGCTTTTCCGCGTCAAATCGCCATGTACTTATCAAGGGAAATGACTGATTCCTCTCTTCCTAAAATCGGCGAAGAGTTTGGAGGACGGGATCATACAACCGTTATTCATGCGCATGAAAAAATTTCAAAACTGCTGGCAGATGACGAACAGCTTCAGCAGCATGTAAAAGAAATTAAAGAACTGCTTAAATAGCAGGACCGGGGATTAATCGGGGAAAGTGTGAATAACTTTTCGGAAGTCATACACAGTCTGTCCACATGTGGATAGGCTGTGTTTCCTGTCTTTTTCACAACTTATCCACAAATCCACAGGCCCTACTATTACTTCTACTATTTTTTTAAAATATATATATTAATACATTATCCGTTAGGAGGATAAAAATGAAATTCACGATTCAAAAAGATCGTCTTGTTGAAAGTGTCCAAGATGTATTAAAAGCAGTTTCATCCAGAACTACGATTCCCATTCTGACTGGTATTAAAATTGTTGCATCAGATGATGGCGTATCCTTTACAGGAAGTGATTCAGATATATCTATTGAATCCTTCATTCCAAAAGAAGAAGGAGATAAAGAAATCGTCACTATCGAACAGCCCGGAAGCATCGTTTTGCAAGCTCGCTTCTTTAGCGAAATTGTAAAAAAACTGCCGATGGCAACTGTAGAAATCGAAGTGCAAAATCAGTATTTAACGATTATTCGTTCTGGTAAAGCCGAATTTAATCTAAACGGACTGGATGCTGATGAGTATCCTCACTTGCCGCAGATTGAAGAACATCATGCGATTCAGATTCCAACTGATTTGTTAAAAAATTTAATCAGACAAACAGTATTCGCAGTGTCCACCTCAGAAACACGCCCTATCTTGACAGGTGTAAACTGGAAAGTGGAACAAAGTGAATTATTATGCACCGCAACGGATAGTCACCGTCTTGCTTTAAGAAAAGCGAAACTTGATATTCCAGAAGACAGATCTTATAACGTCGTGATTCCAGGAAAAAGTTTAACTGAACTCAGCAAGATTTTGGATGACAATCAGGAACTCGTAGATATCGTGATCACAGAAACTCAAGTTCTGTTTAAAGCGAAAAACGTTTTATTTTTCTCACGGCTTCTGGACGGAAATTATCCAGACACAACCAGTCTGATTCCGCAAGACAGCAAAACAGAAATCATTGTGAACACAAAAGAATTCCTTCAGGCCATTGATCGTGCATCTCTTTTAGCCAGAGAGGGACGCAACAACGTGGTGAAGCTGTCCGCAAAACCAGCTGAATCCATTGAAATTTCTTCTAACTCCCCTGAAATCGGTAAAGTTGTGGAAGCAATTGTTGCGGATCAAATTGAGGGTGAGGAATTAAATATCTCTTTTAGTCCAAAATATATGATGGATGCACTAAAGGTGCTTGAAGGAGCAGAAATACGCGTAAGCTTTACAGGTGCAATGAGACCTTTCTTAATTCGCACGCCGAATGATGAAACGATTGTACAGCTTATCCTTCCTGTCAGAACCTATTAATCCGATACACTGCTGCCGACCCGTCGGCAGCTTTTCTATTCGGCAACTGCTCCGACAAGTTTTCCCTTTCCCTAATTCGTTTTTTTTTAGTACAATTAGATATTAGTGATATTTGAAAGAGGTCGATATAATGGCAAATCCGATTTCAATTGATACAGAGATGATTACACTCGGACAATTCTTAAAATTAGCCGATGTGATTCAGTCTGGCGGTATGGCGAAGTGGTTTTTAAGCGAGCATGAAGTGCTTGTGAACAACGAGCCGGACAACCGCCGAGGCAGAAAGCTGTATGTTGGAGATGTGGTAGAGATTGAAGGATTTGGTTCATTTCAAGTCGTCAATTAAAGCGGGTGACACTGATTGTATATCCAGAACTTAGAACTGACATCTTACCGCAACTACGACCATGCTGAACTTCAATTTGAAAATAAAGTAAATGTGATCATCGGTGAAAACGCCCAGGGGAAGACAAACCTCATGGAGGCGATCTATGTCTTGTCTATGGCGAAATCGCACAGGACATCAAATGACAAAGAACTTATACGGTGGGACAAAGACTATGCTAAAATAGAGGGAAGAGTGATGAAGCAAAACGGGGCGATCCCGATGCAGCTCGTCATCTCCAAAAAAGGTAAAAAGGGCAAGGTCAATCATATTGAACAGCAAAAGCTCAGCCAGTATGTCGGGGCCCTCAACACCATTATGTTTGCGCCGGAAGATTTAAATCTTGTAAAGGGAAGCCCTCAAGTGAGAAGGCGGTTTCTTGACATGGAAATCGGACAGGTTTCTCCCGTCTACCTTCATGACCTTTCTCTTTACCAGAAAATCCTTTCCCAGCGGAATCATTTTTTAAAACAGCTGCAAACAAGAAAACAAACAGACCGGACGATGCTCGATGTTTTGACCGATCAGCTTGTGGAAGTTGCAGCAAAAGTCGTCGTAAAACGCCTGCAGTTTACAGCACAGCTCGAAAAATGGGCGCAGCCCGTCCATGCAGGCATCTCAAGAGGGCTTGAAGAACTGACCTTGAAGTACCATACAGCTCTTGATGTATCAGATCCCGTAGACTTGTCGAAAATAGGAGATAGCTATCAAGAAGCGTTTTCTAAATTAAGAGAAAAAGAAATCGAGCGCGGTGTTACTTTGTCAGGGCCTCATCGTGACGATGTCCTTTTCTATGTGAACGGACGCGATGTGCAGACGTATGGTTCTCAAGGACAGCAGCGAACGACGGCGTTGTCCCTTAAGCTGGCGGAGATTGACCTGATCCATGAAGAAATCGGAGAATATCCCATTTTACTATTGGATGATGTACTGAGTGAACTAGATGATTATCGCCAGTCACACTTGCTTCATACGATCCAAGGCCGTGTACAAACGTTTGTCACAACGACAAGCGTTGATGGCATTGATCACGAAACCTTACGTCAAGCAGGAATGTTCCGTGTGCAAAATGGTGCGTTAGTGAAGTGAAGAAATGAGGTGAGCAATTGTATATTCATTTAGGTGATGACTTTGTGGTTTCAACACGAGATATTGTCGGCATTTTTGACTTTAAAGCCAACATGTCGCCTATTGTTGAAGAATTTCTGAAAAAACAGAAACACAAGGTGGTGCCTTCCGTAAATGGCACGCCCAAATCTATCGTAGTCACGGTTCAGAATATATATTACTCTCCCTTATCTTCCAGCACATTAAAAAAACGTGCGCAATTTATGTTTGAAATAGATTCTTAGAAATTTTTATCACGAATATATCGTTTAGAAAAGTGTAGGTGAATGACGTGGCTATGGAACAGCAGCAAAACAGTTATGATGAAAATCAGATACAGGTACTAGAAGGATTGGAAGCTGTTCGTAAAAGACCGGGGATGTATATCGGCTCGACAAACAGCAAAGGCCTTCACCACCTGGTATGGGAAATTGTCGACAATAGTATTGACGAAGCCCTCGCCGGTTATTGTAAAGATATCAATATTCAAATCGAAAAAGACAACAGTATCACGGTTGTAGATAATGGCCGCGGTATTCCAGTCGGTATTCATGAAAAAATGGGCCGTCCTGCGGTAGAAGTCATTATGACGGTGCTTCATGCCGGAGGAAAATTTGACGGAAGCGGCTATAAAGTATCCGGAGGATTACACGGTGTAGGTGCGTCGGTCGTGAACGCACTATCAACAGAGCTTGATGTGACGGTTCACCGTGACGGTAAAATTCATCGCCAAACCTATAAACGCGGAGTTCCGGTTTCAGACCTTGAAATCATTGGCGAAACGGATCATACAGGAACGACGACACATTTTGTCCCGGATCCTGAAATTTTCACAGAAACAACTGAGTATGATTATGATCTGCTTGCCAACCGCGTGCGTGAATTAGCCTTTTTGACAAAGGGCGTAAACATCACGATCGAAGATAAACGTGAAGGGCAAGAGCGTAAAAACGAGTACCATTACGAAGGCGGAATTAAAAGTTATGTAGAGTATTTAAACCGTTCTAAAGAAGTTGTCCATGAAGAGCCGATTTACATTGAAGGCGAAAAGGACGGCATTACGGTTGAAGTGGCTTTACAATACAATGACAGCTACACAAGCAACATTTACTCGTTTACAAACAACATTAACACGTACGAAGGCGGTACCCATGAAGCTGGCTTCAAAACGGGCCTGACTCGTGTTATCAACGACTATGCCAGAAAAAAAGGTCTTATTAAAGAAAATGACCCCAACCTAAGCGGAGATGATGTAAGAGAAGGGCTGACCGCGATTATTTCAATCAAACACCCTGATCCGCAGTTTGAGGGCCAAACGAAAACAAAGCTAGGCAACTCAGAAGCTCGGACCATCACTGATACGTTATTTTCTGCGGCAATGGAAACATTTATGCTGGAAAATCCAGATGCGGCCAAAAAAATTGTCGATAAAGGTTTAATGGCGGCAAGAGCTAGAATGGCTGCGAAAAAAGCGCGTGAACTTACACGCCGCAAGAGCGCTTTGGAAATTTCAAACCTTCCCGGTAAGCTAGCGGACTGCTCTTCAAAAGATCCGAGCATTTCCGAGTTATATATCGTAGAGGGTGACTCTGCCGGTGGATCTGCTAAACAAGGACGGGACAGACATTTCCAAGCTATTTTGCCGCTTAGAGGTAAGATCTTGAACGTTGAAAAAGCAAGACTGGACAAGATCCTTTCTAACAACGAAGTTCGCTCTATGATTACAGCACTTGGCACAGGTATTGGGGAAGATTTCAACCTAGAGAAAGCCCGTTACCATAAAGTTGTCATTATGACAGATGCCGATGTTGACGGTGCGCACATCAGAACACTGCTGTTAACGTTTTTTTACAGATATATGCGCCAAATTATCGAAAATGGCTATGTGTACATTGCACAGCCGCCGCTCTACAAGGTTCAACAGGGGAAACGTGTTGAATATGCGTACAATGACAAGGAGCTTGAAGACTTGTTAAAAACGCTTCCTCAAACACCTAAGCCTGGATTGCAGCGTTACAAAGGTCTTGGTGAAATGAATGCCACCCAGCTATGGGAGACAACCATGGATCCTAGCTCTAGAACGCTGCTTCAGGTAACTCTTGAAGATGCAATGGATGCGGATGAGACATTCGAAATGCTGATGGGCGACAAAGTAGAACCGCGCCGAAACTTCATAGAAGCAAATGCGAGATACGTTAAAAATCTTGACATCTAATCATAAAAAGCCTTATTTCCAATAAGAAATAAGGCTTTTTTCTAAACAAGATCAGATGCAGCAATGCTTGCAATACCTATATATTCTAGCAATTTAATGTGTATAATCATAAGTTTATTGATATAATGGAGAATAGTGAAATCGTATTGAAGGTCATAATGGACAATCTACTCCCACATATTTCATGTGATACTTCAGGGAGGTTTTTTAATGAGTGAACAAAACACACCACAAGTTCGTGAAATAAATATCAGTCAGGAAATGCGTACTTCCTTCTTGGATTATGCAATGAGCGTTATCGTATCCCGTGCTCTTCCGGATGTTCGTGACGGCTTAAAGCCGGTTCATAGACGGATTTTATATGCAATGAATGATTTGGGCATGACCAGTGACAAGCCTTATAAAAAATCCGCGCGTATCGTTGGAGAGGTTATCGGGAAATACCATCCGCACGGTGATTCAGCGGTATATGAATCCATGGTCAGAATGGCTCAGGATTTCAACTACCGTTATATGCTCGTTGACGGTCACGGAAACTTCGGTTCTGTTGACGGAGACTCAGCGGCTGCCATGCGTTATACAGAAGCAAGAATGTCTAAAATCTCGATGGAAATTCTTCGAGACATCACAAAAGACACAATCGATTATCAGGATAACTATGACGGTTCAGAAAGAGAACCTGTCGTTATGCCTTCGAGGTTCCCAAATCTGCTCGTGAACGGTGCTGCCGGCATTGCGGTAGGTATGGCAACAAACATTCCTCCGCACCAGCTGGGAGAAATCATTGACGGTGTACTTGCTGTCAGTGAGAATCCGGACATTACAATTCCAGAGCTTATGGAAGTCATTCCAGGTCCTGATTTCCCGACTGCGGGTCAAATCTTGGGCCGAAGCGGTATACGGAAAGCATACGAATCTGGCCGAGGCTCTATTACAATTCGGGCAAAAGCTGAGATCGAACAAACATCTTCAGGTAAAGAAAGAATTATTGTTACAGAGTTGCCTTACCAAGTAAATAAGGCGAAATTAATCGAGAAAATTGCTGATCTCGTTAGGGATAAAAAGATAGAGGGCATCACAGATCTGCGTGATGAGTCAGATCGTACAGGTATGAGAATTGTCATTGAAATTAGACGTGATGCTAATGCAAATGTCATTCTAAACAATCTGTACAAACAAACTGCTCTACAGACATCTTTTGGTATCAACTTGCTTGCACTTGTTGATGGTCAGCCGAAAGTTTTAACTCTTAAGCAATGCCTGGAGCATTACCTTGACCACCAAAAAGTCGTAATTAGACGCCGTACTGCCTATGAATTGCGTAAAGCGGAAGCGAGAGCCCACATCCTTGAAGGCTTGAGAGTTGCTCTGGATCATCTCGATGCAGTTATTTCCCTTATCCGTAATTCTCAAACGGCTGAAATTGCGAGAACAGGTTTAATTGAACAATTCTCACTGACAGAGAAGCAAGCACAAGCGATCCTTGATATGAGGCTCCAGCGTTTAACAGGACTGGAACGTGAAAAGATCGAAGAAGAATACCAATCTCTTGTTAAATTAATTGCAGAGCTAAAAGACATCTTGGCAAATGAATATAAAGTGCTTGAGATTATTCGTGAAGAACTCACGGAAATCAAAGAGCGTTTTAACGATGAAAGACGTACTGAGATCGTCACTTCTGGACTAGAGACAATTGAAGATGAAGATCTCATTGAGAGAGAAAATATCGTCGTCACTCTGACACACAACGGGTACATCAAACGTCTTCCTGCATCAACTTATCGCAGTCAAAAACGAGGCGGTAAAGGTGTACAAGGAATGGGAACAAACGAAGATGATTTCGTTGAGCATTTGATCTCTACGTCAACTCATGACACGATTCTCTTCTTCTCAAACAAGGGAAAAGTGTATCGTGCAAAAGGGTATGAAATCCCTGAATACGGCAGAACAGCAAAAGGAATCCCGATTATTAACCTGCTGGAAGTAGAAAAGGGTGAATGGATCAACGCGATTATTCCAGTCACGGAATTCAATGCGGAGCTTTACCTTTTCTTCACAACAAAGCACGGGGTTTCAAAACGAACTTCGCTGTCTCAATTCGCTAATATCCGCAACAATGGCCTAATCGCTTTGAGTCTTCGTGAGGATGATGAACTGATGGGTGTACGTCTGACTGATGGTACAAAACAAATCATCATCGGAACGAAAAACGGTTTACTGATCCGTTTCCCTGAAACAGATGTCCGGGAGATGGGAAGAACTGCGGCAGGCGTAAAAGGCATCACCCTGACAGATGACGACGTTGTTGTCGGCATGGAGATATTAGAGGAAGAATCACACGTCCTTATCGTAACTGAAAAAGGATACGGAAAACGGACTCCGGCTGAAGAGTACAGAACCCAAAGCCGGGGCGGAAAAGGGCTCAAAACAGCAAAAATCACCGAGAACAACGGCCAACTAGTAGCAGTGAAAGCTACTAAAGGTGAAGAGGATCTAATGATTATTACAGCCAGCGGCGTACTCATTAGAATGGACATCAGTGATATCTCAATCACCGGACGTGTCACTCAAGGTGTGCGTCTCATCAGAATGGCAGAAGAAGAACATGTTGCTACAGTGGCCTTAGTAGAGAAAAACGAAGAAGATGAGAATGAAGAAGAACAAGAAGAAGTGTGAGAAAAAGCGCAGCTAAAATAGCTGCGCTTTTTTGTTTTATTCCTCTTTACAGTCTTAAAAATTATGGTATAATCATTTTTGTTGTCTTTTAAAAGACGCAAACGTAACAATCATGACTAGTAAAAACTTTTTCAAAAAAGTGTTGACCTAGTTAACTAAAAATGTTACTATTAAGTAGTCGCTTCGAGAGAAGCACACAAAGTTCTTTGAAAACTAAACAAGACAAAACGTACCTGTTAATTCATTTTTTATAAATCGCACAGCGATGTGCGTAGTCAGTCAAACTTTTTATCGGAGAGTTTGATCCTGGCTCAGGACGAACGCTGGCGGCGTGCCTAATACATGCAAGTCGAGCGGACAGATGGGAGCTTGCTCCCTGAT